>NZ_JBZUJV010000001.1:0-829226 GCF_058559815.1 Nocardioides sp. WJ219 | reverse complement strand
CCGGTCGCAGACCATGGAAGAGCCACACCAACACCCGGTGGGCAGCCGCACAGAGAGCCACCCAGCCAGTCACCTAGACCGCAGTCTGGCCAGACCCCGATCCTGCAGTCGAGTCTCTAGTAGCCGCGCTGCGCGCGATCCGGGCCACACGGATGGCCGCGATGACGACCGTGAATGGGTCCCAAAGACTCCGCTCAGCCGACGACTGTCGCGAGCCGATCGCCCGCTCGTGCCGATGGGCGGATGGGTCACTTGCTGGCGTGCCGCTGCCGCTCGACCTCGTTCGCCAACTCGCCTGGCAGGGTCGTGATGAGCGGCTGCATGTCCGCTTCCCACCAGGCGAGGTCTTCGACAAACGACACGGCGATGGCGTTTCCGACGTACTCGTCGCCCTCGCGCAGCGCCGCTTCCAACACGCCAAGGAGACGAACGAGCGCGTCGGCCCTACCTTCTTCGAACCAGGCGAGCGCCAGCCGACGTAGGTCTGCGATCAGCAGGTGCAGGAGCAGTTCACCCTCTTGCTCGTCGAGGTACTCCCGCAAGGTAGTCGAGGACTCGGGCACCCCCAACGAAAGTCGGGAGACGAACTCCGGGGCGGTGAGGGCCATGCCCACATCTTGCCGCAAGAGTGCACGCTCATGCCGCGTAGCGGGCTCCGCCCGGCTGACCGCCAGATGGGCGGCAACCCGGCTCTCGATACTCCCCGTTTACTCCCCTAATTCAGCATGCCCAGACGTGATCTCGGGTGATGCCCAGCCGCCGGGATGACGCAGTTTCAGGCTTGGTTGACACGGATTGGTGATCATCAGTGATTCGGCGTGAAACGGCTTGGCCTACTCAGCGGGTTCGGGGTTCGAGTCCCTGATGCCGTACCACCACAGCCTCCGACCTGGTCACCCAGGTCGGAGGCTGTTGTCGTCTCAGGCCAGGTTGCTCCTTCCACTCGCCCCTCGTCCGTGCGGACCGCTTGCCGATCACGCCCCGCCGGCCGCGATGAGCAAGGACGAGAAGGCTCTACGTCCTCGTGGTCTCGCGTCGGTCGCCTGCGTAGGTGTCCATCGTTCCGGCGAGCGAGGTGCCGGCCCGTCCACGACGTCAGGGCGTCCGCGAGCCCCCTTCATCCGTACGGTCCGCCCCCCTACCAAAGCCCGACCCCCGGCGCCCTCTCGTCCGATGTGCCCGCCTTCCACGATCTGGATGATGCTCCACATGGGCACGAACCACCGGCGTACCGCACCTCGGCTCCGTCGTAGGACATCGGCGTGCCGGTCGGTCGAGGTCGATGCCACACGGTCGGCATGTCTCATCGCCGAGCACTTCCCTGCATGACCCGTCAGGTACCTCGCGACCGACGCAACGCCGCCCAGCGGTGGGCACGTGACGACTCACGGGGCCCCTCGCCGACCCAAGGAGAGATCGATGGATCAACCAGGCACCGACCCACAGGTACTGAATCGCCGCCTGAGCATGGCCGGCGCCGTGCTCGGCTTCGTGGCACTCCTCGTGGCTCCTTTCATCATCGGCCCCATGGGAGCCTTCTTCGGCTTCCTCGCCTACGGCCGAGGCGACAGGCCCTTCGGCTTGTACGTCGGCATCGGTTCCATCGTGACCACCATCATCGGAACCGTCATCGCCGTAGCGGTCCTGAACGATTGAGGGCTCGAACCTGCGTCCGGCGTCGAGACCACGACCGTTGACGTGGAGAGCTCACGGCCGACGCGGCCGAGACATGTTTCCTGGTGCGCCACTCCTCCGTGGGGGACGCAACCTCGACGACGCGCACGACACGGCGCGCCAGCTGCTGCAGCGACGCCTCTCGGGAGGAATGTTCATGCCTGGTCCCTGCCCGGCTGCGGGCCGGTCCGCTCCTGCCCTCATCGAGGACTTGGTGGCCGACCACGCCATGTCGGTCCTCGCATATGTCCGCACGATCCTCAAGGACCACCATGCGTCCGAGGACGTCGTCCAGGAGACGATGCTGAGGGCGTGGCAGCACCGGTCTCGGCTCTCCGCCGACGGCGGGTCGGTACGCGGCTGGCTCCTGACTGTGGCCCGCAACATGGCCCTCGACCGGCTTCGGAGCGCCGTGTCTCGGCACGAGGTGCTGACATCCCACGATCACGGTCTGTGGGACGAGCCGGGCGGACGCGGCTGCTCGGCGCGTCCTCGTCGGCCTGGCGATGGGGCAAGTCCTCTCCCCAGCCGCTCGACCTCGGGTGCACGACAGCTCGACCACGCCGATTCCATCGAGCGACGTGACGAGGTCGTCTCACTGCTCTCCGGGCTCTCACCCGCGCATCGCGAGGTACTGGTGTGGACCTACCTGGTCGGCCTCGGGGAGAAAGAGACTGCTGGAGAGCTGGGGGTGCCGGCTGGCACCGTCAAGTCTCGACGCCACTACGCGCTCATCGAGCTGCGCCGACGCGGTGCGCTGCCTCCAGAGGAGTAGAGCGACGGTCGATCGCTCTCACCCACCGCGGACGCAGGTCGGCCCCGGCGGACGGTGCTCGCGCACCTGACCACCGGGGCCGTCGTCGCGCCCGGTCGGCGCCGTCCGTCGGGGCGCGACGCCGACCGGGAACCAGGTCAGTGGCAGAGTGCCGCGTCGACGTCCCGCTCCACCTGGAGGATCTGAGCAGGATCCGTCGCGGCGCTGTTGACCGCGATGGCAGCGGAGCGTCCATCGACGGCGGTGGCGTGACGGATGTGGTAGCCCGGGACGTCACCGCCGTGGCCCCAGGCCTCGACGCCGCACGAGGTCGTGAGGCGCACGATGCCCAGACCGTAGCGGTCACCGCCGATCTGGGTGACGCCGGACGGCACCGTCTTCTTCATCTCGGCGAGCATCGCTCGGCCGAGCAGCCTCCCGCCGAGCAGGCCCGCGAAGAAGTTGTTGACGTCGCGGGGCGTGGAGATCAGCTGGCCGGCCGCCCAACCCCAGGACGGGTCGATCTCGGTCACGTCGACGCCGCCGTAGTAGCCGTGGAGGGCGTCGGCGGGCATGCTCCGGTCGCGCGGCGCCGGCCAGTAGGTGCGCGCGAGGCCCAGCGGCTTGATGATCCGCTCGGTGATCAGCCGGTGGATCGGACGGCCGGACGCCTTCTCCGCCACGAGGCCGGCGACGACGTAGTTGGTGTTGGAGTAGGAGAAGGCGGCCCCGGGGGTCCCGGTGGCCGGCTGGGTGAGGGCGGTCCGGACGAGGGAGAGCGGCGCGTAGTACTTCTTGATGGCCGCGAAGAAGTCCCCGGCGAGGATGAGATGGTCGTAGTCCGGCAGCCCGCTGGTCTGCTGCAGGAGCTGACGGATGGTGATGGTGCGGCCGTCGATGCCCTCACCACGCAGCAGGCCGGGCAGGTAGGTCTCGACGGGGGCATCGAGGGCGACCTTGCCCTCCTGGACCAGCTGCAGCACGACCGTGGCCGTCATGGGCTTGGTGCTGCTGCCGATCCGGACCTGGGCGCTGGGCTGGGCGGTCCGACCGGTCGCGGTGTCGGCGAGACCGGCGGCGAAGTTCTTGGAGCCACCCCACGAGCCGCGGACCGAGCCGGTCGCACCGACGAACCCCAGGTCGCTCACCAGGTGGTCGAGGCGCCCCTGCAGGGGATGCGTGGACGTCGTCGTGGTGGACGTGGTCACCGCCTGAGGCGGTGTCGGAGCATCGGCCGTGTGGGCGGCCGGGACGGTCACCAGGCCGGTGGCCAGCATCGCACCGACAGAGGCCGAAACCGCCCATCGGAGACGCCGCCCGCCGTGCCTGGAGGACGGGACGGAAGGGGGTTGAACCTGCATGTGGAGACTCCTCGAGTGTGGACTAGATGACGGGATGGGTCTTGGTTTGATCAACGAGAACGACGAGGCAGCAGTGGATCGTCGGGGGGCTACTTCGCCGGTCAGGTGCGGCCGAGGGGCTGCCCCGGGACGAGGGCGTTGACCCACCTCGAGCCGTCGCCTCTCGCGGCGAGCCCGGGAATGGCGCTCCGGTCGCGGCAGTCTCACCGGCAGTCCTGACTGGTTCGTCGACGATGTACGAGACCGAGGCGCGAGGGGTTCACTGCCGGACCTCGAGGCGACTCGTGACGAGACGCGACGCCTTGTGGCGAGACGAAGCGTCTTGACACGAGACGGACCGACTCGTATCGTCCGAGCATTGGAAAGTCCAGTCGAGACCGAGTGCTGCACCTGCCCCGTGTGGCTCGGGTCGGGCCGCGAGGTCGTCTCGACCGACGAGCCCGCCCGAGAAGAGGCGAACCCGATCGCGTCCGGCCATCCGGTCAGCGAGGCCGCGGTCCCGGGGTCCGTCCGCGAGCTCGCCGACGTCCACGTCGAGGAAGAGGGGTCCACCCAGATGCTGCAGGACGACACCAGACCGAACGGCTCGGGGTCACGAGATGGAACGGCGTGGGCGGTCGGTGGCGCCCACCCCCCGGTCGCCTCCGGCACGTCGCGCGTCAAGCGCGGCATGGCGGACATGCTCAAGGGGGGCGTCATCATGGACGTCGTCAACGCCGAGCAGGCGAAGATCGCCGAGGACGCTGGCGCGGTCGCCGTGATGGCTCTCGAGCGGGTCCCGGCTGACATCCGCTCACAGGGCGGCGTGGCGCGGTCGAGTGACCCCGACCTGATCGACGGCATCATCGAGGCCGTCGCGATCCCCGTCATGGCCAAGGCCCGCATCGGTCACTTCGCCGAGGCCCAGGTCCTGCAGAGCCTCGGGGTGGACTACATCGACGAGTCCGAGGTCTTGACGCCGGCCGACTACGCCAACCACATCGACAAGTGGAACTTCGACGTCCCGTTCGTGTGCGGTGCCACCAACCTCGGCGAGGCGTTGCGTCGGATCACCGAGGGTGCTGCCTTCATCCGCTCCAAGGGCGAGGCCGGGACGGGCGACGTGTCGAACGCCGTGACGCACATCCGAGCCATCACCGGGCAGATCCGTCAGCTCCAGGCGCTGCGCGAGGACGAGCTGTGGGTCGCTGCGAAGGAGCTGCAGGCGCCGTACGAGCTGGTCAACGAGATCGCCCGGCTCGGCAGGCTTCCCGTCGTGCTGTTCACCGCCGGCGGCATCGCGACCCCGGCCGATGCAGCACTGGTCATGCAGCTCGGCTCCGAGGGTGTGTTCGTGGGATCGGGCATCTTCAAGTCCGGCAACCCGTCCCAGCGGGCCGCGGCCATCGTCAAGGCCACCACGTTCCACGACGACCCGGACGTCGTCGCCAGCGCCTCCCGTGGTCTGGGTGAGGCCATGGTCGGCATCAACGTCGACGACATCCCCGAACCGCACCGGCTCGCCGACAGGGGCTGGTGAGCATGAGCGTGCTGCCGAGCATCGACCCGGCGCTCGTCACCGCGGCCGTCGCTGCCGAGCCCCCCGGTCTCGACTCGAGCGACCTCGCCGCCGTGCGCCGGCCCGTCGACGACCACCACGTCCTCGACAGGGAGAGCGCGACCATGGCCAGTCCTGCCACGACGGGCACGGATGAGGGACCCACTCTCGGCCTCATCGTCAATCCCGTCGCGGGCATGGGCGGATCGGTGGGACTCAAGGGCACCGACGGTCCGGACGTCCTGCAGGAGGCGCGGCGGCGCGGCGCGACACCTCAGGCCCAGGGCCGCGCACGCATCGCACTGACGCGCCTCGCGGAGTCGGGGACACCCCTTCGCGTCGTCACCGGGTCGGGTGAGCTGGGCGAGGTGCTGGCGCGCGAAGCCGGACTCGACCCGCTCGTGGTCCATCGACGTGGGCCGGGCGCGTCGTCCCCGGTCGACACCCGGGCGCTGGCCGAGACGATGGCGTCCCGATCCGTCGACCTCATCCTGTTCGTGGGTGGCGACGGCACGGCACGCGACGTGCTGGGTGCCGTCGGCGACCGGGTCCCGCTGCTCGGCGTCCCGGCCGGCGTCAAGATGCACTCGGCGGTCTTCGGCACCAGCCCGAGGAACGCCGGCCACCTGGCGGCCCTCTTCCTCCAGGGCAGTCCCAGGGCGCTGCTCCGCGAGGCCGAGGTCATGGACCTCGACGAGGTGGCCTTCCGCGAGGACCGGATCTCCGCGCAGCTCTACGGGTACGCCCGGAGTCCGTACGAACGGCACCTCGCGCAGAACGCGAAGTCCGGCGGGCAGGCCGGCGAGGACGGCTCGCTGGCGGCAGCCACCCGGCAGGTGGCCGCGCGCATGCGACCCGGGTGCCTGTACCTGATGGGACCCGGGACGACGACGAGGCGCGTCACCGACGCACTCGGCGTGCCGTCCACCCTGCTCGGCGTCGATGCGGTCCTCGACGGCGAGTCGGTCGGCCTCGACCTCGACGAGCGGTCCTTGCTGCGGCTCGCGGCCGAGCACGAGACCTACCTCGTCGTCGGCGTGCTGGGTGGGCAGGGCAGCCTGTTCGGCCGCGGCAACCAGCAGCTCAGTGCAGCCGTCATCCGCCGAGCAGGCCGCGACCGGATCATCGTCATCTCCTCGGTCGAGAAGCTCGCCGCCCTGGACGACGCCGTGCTGCGCGTCGACACCGGCGACGACGAGCTCGACGCGCAGCTCAGTGGCTACATCCGGATCGTGACCGGCGACGACCGCAGCACGGTGTTCCGGATCAGCACCTGACGACCTCCCACCACCTACAACCGAAGGAGACCTCCCGTGAGGGGACCCACCGCACATCCGTACATGGCCAACTCCGTACCGGCCATCCAGCAAGAGATGCTCGAGGCGATCGGCGTCGACAGCATCGAGGAGCTGTTCTCCCAGATCCCCCAGGACCACCGGAGCACGCGTCCGCTGGACCTCCCCCCCGCGCTCAGCGAGGCCGAGCTCAAGCGCCACCTCGTCGGGATCCTGGCGAGGAACCGCACCTGCGAGCAGAACCTGAACTTCCTCGGGGCCGGCGCGTGGCAGCACCACGTCCCCGCCGCGTGCGACGAAGTCGTTCGTCGCAACGAGTTCCTCACCTCGGTCTTCGGGGAGCCCAGCTCGGACCACGGCCGCAACCAGGCCTGGTTCGAGTTCTGCAGCCAGCTCGGCGAGCTGGTCGAGCTCGACCTCGTCGGCCTGCCGGTGCGCAGCTGGGGCTCTGCTGCGGGGCACGCCATGCGCATGGCCGCCCGCATGACGGGCCGCAACGAGGTCGCCGTCGTGCGTGCGATCGACCCCGAGCGACTCTCGGTCATCCGCAACTACTGCGAGCCCGTCGAGATGGCGAGCCACATCGCGGTCCGTCTGGTCGACTACGACCCGGTCACCGGCCTGATCGACCTGGACGACCTCCGCGCCGCGGTGGGCGAGCAGACGGCCGCGGTCTACTTCGAGACACCGTCCTACTTCGGCGTCATCGAGCACCAGGGCGCCGAGATCGCCGCCATCGCGCGGTCGGCCGGCGCCGAGACCATCGTGGGGGTCGACCCGATCTCACTGGGTGTGCTCGCCTCGCCGGTCGACCTCGGTGCGGACATGGTCGTCGGCACGATCCAGCCGCTCGGCGTGCACATGCACACCGGCGGGGGCGTGGGCGGGTTCATCGCCTCCCGCGACGAGGACCGCTACGCCCACCAGTACCCGACCCTGCTGCTCAGCATCGGCGAGACGCTCCAGGAGGGTGAGTACGGGTTCGGGCTGGGCCTGTTCGAGCAGTCCTCCTACGGACTGCGCGACGAGGGCAACGACTGGACCGGCCACTCCGTCTACATGTGGGCCATCGCCGCCACCACCTACATGGCGATGATGGGCCCGAAGGGCTTCGAGGAGATCGGCGGGCAGATCTTGCAGCGCGCGCACTACGCCGCGCAGCTGCTGTCGGAGATCGACGGAGTGAGCGTCACCTTCCCGCAGGGGTTCTTCAAGGAGTTCGTCGTCAACTTCGACAAGACCGGCACGAGCGTCGACGCCATCAACGAAGCCCTCCGAGACGTCGCCATCTTCGGTGGCAAGGACCTGTCGGCGGACTTCCCCGAGCTGGGGCAGAGCGCCCTCTACTGCGTCACCGAGATCCACACCCAGTCCGACATCGAGCGCCTCGTCGGCGCCATCAGGAAGGTCGTCACGCGATGAGCACGCAGCCCCAGCAGTACCAGGCGCCGGTGTGGAACGAGCCGATCATCATGGAGATGGGGTACCCCGGTCGTCGAGGAGTGCTCTTCTCCGACGTCGGGGAGGAGATCGAGTCCCGGGTCGGACCGGTCGCGGACCTCATCCCCGCGGCCGTACGCCGTCAGGAGCCCGCGGCCCTGCCGGAGCTGTCGGAGCCGGAGGTCCTCTACCACTACCTGCGCCTGTCCCAGCAGACGCTCGGCATGATGGGCGTCAGCCTCTTCGGTACCTGCACCATGAAGTACAACCCGCAGGTCAACGAGGAGATCGCGTGGCGGCCCGAGGTGACGGAGGTGCACCCGTACCAGCACGAGGACACGATGCAGGGCACGCTGGAGATCGTGCACAACGCGGACCTCGTCCTGCGGGAGATGTCGGGGATGGACCAGTTCGTGTTCCAGGCCGGCGGCGGCGCCGAGGCGGCCTTCACGAACTGTGCCGTGGTCCGTGCGTACCACGCGTCTCGCGGCGAGCTCGAGCAGCGCGACGAGATCATCACGACGATCCAGACCCACCCGTGCAACGCCGCAACCGCGGCTGCGGCCGGGTTCAAGGTCATCACGCTGATGCTCGACGAGAACGGCTACCCGTCCCTCGACGCGCTGAAGGCCGCGGTCTCGGACCGTACGGCCGGACTGATGGTGGGCAACCCCGACGACATGGGCGTCTACAACCCCGAGATGAAGGAGTGGGTGCGGATCGTCCACGAGGCGGGCGGCCTGTGCTTCTACGACAGCGCCAACTTCAACGGGACCATGTCGAAGATCCGCCCGCGCGAGATCGGCTTCGACGCCTGCATGTTCATGCTGCACAAGACGTTCGGTGCGCCCAAGAGCGGCGTCGGCGGCCCGGCCGTCGGTGCATACGGCTGCTCGGCCGAGGTAGCGCCGTTCCTGCCGTCGCCGCTCGCCGCACACGACGGTGAGCGCTACCACCTCGACTACGACCGCCCGCAGAGCAGCGGCAAGATCCGCGAGTTCTGGGGCAACGTCCCGGTCGTCCTGAAGGCCTATGCGTGGGTGCGCTCGATGGGTGCCGAGCAGATCGCGCAGGCGTCGGACCTGTCCGTCCTCGGCAACAACTACATGGAGAAGGGGCTGCTCGCGATCCGCGGGATCACTCGCTCGCACCCCGACCAGACGTCGCCGCGGATGGAGATGACCCGCTACAGCGTGCAGACGCTCAAGGAGGAGACCGGCGTCGACATCCACGACGTGCAGAACCGCATGGCCGACTTCGGCGTGGACCCCGCGTGGACCAGCCACGAACCGTGGCTGGTCCCCGAGCCGTTCACGCCCGAGTCGGGCGAGATGTACGGCAAGGAGGCGCTGGACCTGTGGGTCGCGGTGATGCAGCAGATCTCCGACGAGGCGTACTCCGACCCCGAGATCGTCAAGACGGCACCCCACAACCAGGCGATCCACCGCCTGAAGCCCGGGGTGATCGATGATCCGGACACCCGCGCCATGACGTGGCGGGCGTTCCGACGCAAGACCGGCCGCTAGGCCCGGCGACCCGTCGGGGTCCACGGTGCGACTCTCGGTCGAGAGCCGCACCGTGGGCCGTTGGCGATGCGACCCTCAGGGGTCCGAGTTCCTCCACCAAGGGGCGGCACCGCGCTGGCGCAGGCCCGCCGCGACCTCGCCGCCGAGCTCGAGAGCAGGCTCGACCGGGTCGGCGCACGCGACCGCTCCCACCTGCACCGCACCTTGCAGGCCATGCTGGACCTACCGCCGACCTCCGGCAGCTGACCTGTCCCGATCGAGATCGCCCGGCGGCCCGAGCGGTCCGAGGAGCTGGTCGATCAGCCGAGCACGATGACCGTCTTGCCGAGCAGTCCGCCGTTGCCTGCGTCAGCGTGGACCGCCGGCAGGTCCTGCAGCGGTCGGCGGTCGACCACGTGGACCTGCAGCCGTCCTTCGTCGATGCGGGTCACGACGTCAGCCAGGTGAGCCCCGTCGGGGACGACCCACACGCCCGCGGCGCGCACGGACCGTTCCTCGTCGGCCGGGATCGGCCCCGCAGAGCTCACCGCGATGCCACCGTCCGCCACGTACCTGGTCAGCCCCGGCAGGTCCTCCGGTGCCAGCCGGACATGGTTGACGACCACGTCGAACGGGCCACCGACCGCCTCGGGCCCGGCTGCGAGATCGAGGGGCCCGAACACCTGCGTCGCCCCGTAGGCGCGCAGGCGGTCGGCGTGCTGCAGCTGATCGACAGCGGTGACGGTGGCGCCGGCGTCCACGGCCATCTGGACCACCATGCTTCCCACGGCTCCCCCGGCGCCGTTGACCAGCACCGTCTGCCCCGCGGTGATGCCGGCGAGCTCGACGGCTGCCTGGCGCGCGGCCAGCCCGGTGAGCGGAAGCGCCGCGGCATCGACGAGCGGAACACTGCGGGGCGCTCCAGCCACGAGATCAGCCGCGACGACCGCGTACTCGGCCGCGCCACCGTGCGCGTCGAGGGGGAACATCGCGACGACCGGGTCCCCGACCCGCCATCCGCTGACGCCGGCACCGATCGCGGCCACCGTGCCGGCCAGGTCCAGCCCGGGGGTGATCGGAAGGGCAGTAGGGATCACCTCGGCGAGCACCCCGAGCCTGATGTGGTCGTCGACCGGGTTGAACGAGGTGGCCGCCACCAGCACGAGCACCTCGCCCGGCCCCGGGACCGGCTTGTCCACCTCCTCCTCGCGCAGGACGTCGACGCCGCCGAACTGGTGGTAACGAATCGCTCTCACGTGCTCTCCTCGGGTTGTGGTGTGGCACCCTCTCGTCGAAGGTCAGTTGCCTAGGCAACTCTCATGAGAGTGACTCAGTTGCCTGGGCAAGTCAACTAGCGGGCGGGGCAGCATGCCGATCCGGACGCGACGGGCGACCTCCGAGCACCCCTGGGGAGGTCCTTTAGCAGGGGTGGTGGGCGACCTCGGACCGATGCGGCACCGCGCGGGCGCGGCGTACCGTCGTGGCGTGCTGGACTCGAGCGGGCTGGGTGAGTCGTCCCAGGCGCCGCTGAGGCGACGGGACCACGCCTGGCGTCTGCTGGCGGCGTTCAGCTTCAGCATCGCTGCGTGGGTGGCCGTCCTCACGTACCGATCGGCGTTCGAGCGCACCACCGACGTGGCCCTCGGGATCCTCGCGCTAGGACTTGTACTAGTACGACGACGACAGCCACTGGCCGTCGCGGCTGCCACGGTGACGCTGGCTGCCCTCAGCTCCCTCGCCGCCGGGCCCTCGATCCTCGCCATGGCCTCCCTCGCCACGGGACGACGCTGGCACCAGGTCCTGCCCATCGGCCTGCTCAGCGTCGTCGGAGGGGAGACCTTCGTGGCGCTCAACCCCTCGACCCAGACCGACCCGAGATGGCTCACCGCGGCGTTGAACACCGTGTTCACCGCTGCGGTACTGGCGTGGGGCATGTACGTCGGATCGAGGCGCGAGCTCCTGTGGAACCTGCAGCGTCGGGCGCAGACCGCCGAGGACGAGCGGGACCTGCGCGCCGCCCAGTCCCGCCTGGAGGAGCGCAGCCGCATCGCCCGCGAGATGCACGACGTCCTCGCTCACCGGATCTCGCAGATATCGGTCCGAGCCGGTGCCCTCAACTACCGCAGCGACCTGAGCCGCGAGGAGATGCGCGACAGCGCCGGGATCATCCGCGAATCGGCGCACCTGGCCCTGACCGACCTGCGTGGCGTGCTCGGGGTGTTGCGCGACGACGTCGACGAGCCTCGACGCACGCCGCAGCCGACGTACGTCGACCTCGTCGACCTGGTCGAGGACGCGCGCCGGGCAGGGATGCGCATCGCCTACGCCGACGGTCTCGGGCCGGCCGCCGTGCCCGACGCGTTGGGTCGCACGATGTACCGGATCGTGCAGGAGGGGCTGACCAACGCGACCAAGCACGCTCCCGGCGCCGATCTGGAGATCGACGTGACCGGGGCGCCCGACGTCGGCGTCGCGATCGTGATGCGCAACGCGCTGGGGTTCGCCGGCTCGGCCACCCCCGGATCAGGCCTCGGGCTGATCGGCCTCACCGAGCGGGCCGAGCTGAGCGGTGGTCGGCTCGAGCACGCCCGCGAGGGCCGGGAGTTCGTGGTGCGCGCGTGGATGCCGTGGACGCCATGAGCGACCTACCGACTGGTCCGCTCGAGTCGTGGGATCGGCGGCGGCGCGGGCACGAGCCCCTGCATCGGTGAGCTGCTCCCGCTTCACCGCCCCCATGGGGGCGGTGGCTGCAAGCAGCAGGACGACCAGCACGCACCTGATCTGCGCGAGCTGGTCCCAGCTCGCCACCACCTCTCCGCACACGGCAGCGAGAGCGCTCATGCCAGGACGGCCGTCGCCTCGATCTCGACGAGGAGCTCCGGCACCCAGAGGGCCTGGACGCCGATGACGGTGAGGGGCGGCAGCGGTGTGCTGTAGCCGTAGGACCCCTGAGCGCGTGCCAGGCCCTCGAAGAGGCTGGGCGCCATCTCTTGGGTCCAGCCGACGACGTAGCAGGTGAGCCTGGCGACGTCGGTGACGCCGCCTCCGGCGCCGCCAACTCCTGTGGCGATGTTGCCGAGCGCGTCGTGGACCTGCCCGGCCAGGTCTGTCGAGGTGGGCTGTCCCTCGGGGTCGACCGCCAGCTGTCCGGCGAGGAGGACGATCCTGGAACCCGTCGCCGACGCGACCGGCGCGTAGTCGGACTGCTGCAGCAGGCCCTCGGGGTGGCTGAGTCGAACGGTCATGGCGGGTCTCCTCGGACGGGTGTGTCGTACTGGTGGGCAGGTGGCTGGTGGCGATGGGTCGGCGTCGCGGACAGGCAGCGTCCGGCCGAGCAGACGATGGTGTCCGGGTCAGCCCGGGCCGGCCTCGAGGTACTCGGCACGCATGGGCCTGGGGCGTTCGTGGGCATGCTGCGCAGGCCCGTCAGCCATGCCGTGACTGAGGGTGCGTGTGCTGGGGCGATCGCCGACGACGGCTGGCGGCGTCGCGCAGCGACGTGGTCCTGCCGCGCCGTCGGCACGTCGGTGACGGCTTCCCGAACCGCTTCCTCTCCTCGGAGGTGGCCAGGTAGGCCACGCCCGTGACGAGCAGGGCGCTGACCGTCACGGACAACACCAACATCGTCAACATCTCCAGGAACATGGGCATGACCAGTCCACATCGCTTTCTGTCGCGTGTCCCTCGGCTCCGACCTCCAGGCACCTGGCGTCACGGAGACAGCTCGTCACCACGCGTACGAGACGGGTGGAGCACATCGCCTCGACGTGGCGGGGGCTCCGCACGAACAATACGAGTCGTGCCGTCTCGCGTCAAGACGATCCGTCTCGTTGGGTAGGCTGCGCGCATGCCTGCCAAGACACCGGATCCCAGTCGGCGCAGCGAGCGAGCCCGTCACGCCATCCTCGACGCCTCCATCGCTCTCGTCGGCGAGCTCGGGTACGACAACGTGTCGATCGAGGCGATCGCCAGCCAGGCTCGCGTCGGGAAGCAGACGATCTACCGCTGGTGGCCGACCAAGGGACTGATCGTGCTCGAAGCCGCCACCCGCAGCCTCGACCCCGTGGTCGTCTTTCCCGACACGGGAGACATCGATGCCGACCTGAGGACCCACTTCTTCGGCATCGTGGACCTGATCTCGACCACTGGCTTCGGGCCCGCATATCGCGGCCTCATCGCCGCCGGGCAGTCCGACGTCAGCCTGTTGGCGGCTCTCTCCGAGCAGATCATCGAACCCAACATGAACGCGTTCGGCGAGCGTCTCGCCCTGGCACAGCAACGCGGGGAGGTCCGCGCGGACGCCGACGTGTCGACGTTGCGTGATCTGCTCTACGGCGTCATCGAGTACCGACTGATCCACCTGATGCCCATCGAGCCCGCCCACGTCGACGCCGTGCTGACGGTGACCCTCGCCGGGATGCGCTAGGTCGCCACTCAGGTCATGCCTGCGTCGTGGACGCAGATGGCGACCTGGACGCGGTTCGTGACGGCGAGCTTGCTGAAGAGCTGGGCGATGTGACCCTTCACCGTCGTCACGGACAGGTGCAGCTCCGCAGCGATGTCGGTGTTGCTCAGGCCGCGACCGACGGCGACGGCGACGTCCCTCTCGCGCGGGGTGAGAGTGGCGAGCCGCTGCCCTGCCTGGCGCGCCCGGCCGTCGTCACCCTTGTCCCGCAGCCGCGAGAGCAGGGTGCGGACCACCGACGGGGACAGCATCGGCTCGCCGTTCGCCACGCGGCGGATGGCCGTGACGATCTCCGGCGGAGGGGTGTCCTTCAGGAGGAAGCCGTCTGCGCCGGCACCGAGGGCCTCGACGACATAGGCGTCGGCGTTGAACGTGGTGAGCACGATGATCCGCGGGGGGTAGGGGCGGGACATCACGACACGGGTCGCGCGGAGGCCGTCCATGCGCGGCATCCGGATGTCCATCAGCACCACGTCAGGGTTGAGCCGGTCGACCTGTTCCACGGCCTCACGTCCGTCGACGGCCTCGCCCACGACCTCGAGGTCGTGGTGACCGCCCAGCATCATCCGCAGCCCGGACCGGACGATGCCGTCGTCCTCGACGATGAGGACACGCGTGGGGGCCTCGCCACTCACGGAGCCCACGGGTTCCACGCCTCAGCCCGACTCGTCGCCTCCCGCACGCCTTGAAGACTGGCACCCCCGACGTGGCCAGCGCATCAACCCGAGGTCGTCGGTCTCCCCTACCAAAGGACCGGAGAGGTGCGGCCACTTGTCAGATGCTCACTGCCGCGTACCGCCCCACGCTGGAGCACATGATCGAAGTATCAGGACTCACTCGTTCGTACGGCAGGTACACCGCCGTCGACGACGTCAGCTTCAGGTGCCGCCCCGGGCGCGTCACCGGCTTCCTGGGGCCCAACGGCGCCGGCAAGACGACCACCATGCGCATCATGGTCGGACTCACGTCGCCGAGCCGTGGCAAGGCCACCATCGGCGGCTACGACTACCACGACATCGTCAACCCGGGCCGCCACGTCGGGGTGCTCCTCGACGCGAGCGCCCAGCACGCGGGGCGCACCGGACGCGAGATCCTCACCGTCGGCGCCAGGACGATGGGGCTGGCCGGCTCACGGGTCGACGAGATGCTCGACATGGTCTCGCTCACCGACTCCGAGGCGAAGCGGAAGCTGCGCAACTACTCGCTCGGGATGAAGCAACGGCTCGGGATCGCCCACGCGCTGCTCGGCGACCCGGAGGTCCTGATCCTCGACGAGCCCGCCAACGGCCTCGACCCAGCCGGCATCAGGTGGATGCGCGACCTGCTCAAGGGCTACGCGCGTCGCGGTGGCACCGTCCTGCTGTCCAGCCACCTCCTCCACGAGGTCGAGCTCGTCGCCGACGAGCTGATCCTCATCGGTCACGGAAGGATCGTGGCCCAGGGGGACAAGGAGAGCCTGGGGTCCTTCGACACCACCGAGAGCGCGCTGGTCACCGCAAAGGACAACCACGAGCTCGCCGCGGCCCTCCGGAGGGAGGGCTACGAGTCACGGCCCGAAGGCGCCGGACTGCGCGTGGAGGCCAGCACCGCCGACGTCAGCCGTGTCTCGGTGCAGCACTCGGTGATCCTGACCGACCTCCGCAGCGGCGCCAAGGGCCTCGAGGACCTGTTCCTCGAGCTCACGTCGTCAACCCAACGTGAGGGCGAGAGCTCACCTCTCTCGCTCGCCGCCGTCCCGACCTCGCAGGGAGCGAGCTGATGACGATCGACACCGACCAGCCGATGCCGCGACTCGACTTCACGTCGACACCACCGATCAGGTTCTCGCGGCTGGTGTCCGTCGAGCTGCGCAAGAGCGTCAACACCCGGGCGGGCCGATGGCTCGTCGCCGCGGTCCTGGCGCTGACCGCGGCCGCCATCACCTTGTACTTCGCGATCGCCGACGACGGGGACAAGACGTTCGCGGACTTCATCGGGTTCGCCGCGAGCCCCCAGGGCTTCCTGCTACCGGTCCTCGGCATCCTGCTGATCACCAGTGAGTGGAGCCAGCGCACCGCTCTGGTCACCTTTGCGCTCGCACCGTCACGGACCCAGGTGGTCGGCGCCAAGATCGTCGCTGCCCTGCTGCTCGCCCTCGTCGCCTTCGTGGGGGCCGTCGCCGTCGCCGCAGCGGCCACCGCAGCCGGAGGCCAACGCGACGGCTTCGACGACGTCACCGTCGCGACCCTGGCACTGTTCCTCGCGCTCCAGCTCCTGGCGATCCTGCAAGGCATGGCCTATGGCTTGATCCTGCTCAACACTCCGGCGGCTGTGGTGGCGTTCTTCGTGCTCCCGACCGCATCCTCGATCATCTTCACCTCGGTCCCCGCTCTCGAGGACGTCGCCCCCTGGCTGGACCTGCAGACCGCGCAGAGTCCGCTGATGAACGGTGACTTCACCGTGTCCACCGAGCAGCTGGCCCGCATCGGCCTGACGGCCCTGATCTGGATCGTCATCCCGTTCGTCGCCGGTTGGTTCCGGGTCATGCGAGCCGAGATCAAGTAGCAGCAGGTGTCGGTGCGGCGCCGGACGTCGCACCCGCGCACGAGGATGCGCGACTGCTCAACCCGCCCACGACCCACGACGGAGGACCCCAGGCATGAGTGCCTACATCGTGTTCCAGCGCGACGCCACCCACGACCAGCAGGCCCTCGACCGCTACGCCGAACGCGCCGACAGCACGTTCGCCGGCCACGACGTGCAGGCCCTCGTCGACTACGGCCCGCACGAGGTACTGGAGGGGCCTCCCATCGAGGGCGTCGTCGTCCTGCAGTTCCCGGACGTGGCGGCGGCGAGGGCCTGGTACCACGGCGAGCAGTACCAGGAGGTGGTGCAGGACCGTCTCGCGGGCGCGACCTACCGGGCCGTGCTCGTCGAGGGTGTGGACGCGGGAACGTGAGCCTCATCCGGAGAACGTCCACGCCGACCTCGAGTCCGCGCCCCGGAGCACGGCGCGTGGCTCACCGACATCGTTCACGCGCAACGGGCAGGAGCCAACGATGACCGACCACAGCACCGACACCTGGGACCTCATCGTCATCGGAGCCGGCGCGGTGGGTGAGAACGTCGCCGACTACGCCACCAAGAGCGGACTCAGGACCGTCATCGTCGAGGCCGAGCTCGTCGGCGGCGAGTGCTCCTACTGGGCCTGCATGCCGTCCAAGGCGCTCCTGCGACCCGCGACCGTGCGCCTCGCCGCCCAGCGCGTCGCCGGCGCGAGCGCTGCGGTCACGGGCGACCTCGACGTCGCGGCCGTGCTCGAGCGACGCACCGGGTTCACGAGCGCCTGGAACGACGAGGGCCAGGTCACCTGGCTCGACAGCGCCGGCATCGACCTCGTGCGCGGCCACGGCCGGATCGTCGGCGAGCGGACCGTCGACGTGACGCAGGCCGACGGCGCGACCCGGCGTCTCACCGCGACGCACGCCGTCGCCGTCTGCACCGGCTCCCTGCCCGCCATCCCTCCGATCGAGGGACTCGTGGACGCGAAGCCGTGGACGAGCCGCGAGGCGACCTCGGTCACGCAGGTGCCCGGTTCGGTCGCGATCCTGGGTGGCGGCGTCGCGGCGGCCGAGCTTGCCACGATCTACGGCTCCCTCGGGGCTGAGGTCACCGTGATCCTCCGCAGCAGATTCCTCAGCGCGCTCGAGGACCTCGCCTCCGACCGCGTCCGCGCGAGCCTCGAGGAATCGGGCGTCCGCTTCGTGACCGCATCGCCGTCGAGCGTGACGCGCGCCGAGGACGGACGCGTCCACCTCACGATCGGGGACGACCTCGAACCGGTCGTCGTCGACGAGATCATCGTGGCCACGGGTCGTCGGGCCGTGTCCACAGGACTCGGCCTCGAGGACGTCGGCGTCTCACCGACCGACCTCCGGGTCGACGACTCGATGCGCGTCATCGGCGTCCCCGGTGACTGGCTCTACGCGGTCGGCGACGTCAACGGTCGCGCGCTCCTCACCCATCAGGGCAAGTACCAGGCGCGCGCGGCGGGCCTCGCGATCGCGGCTCGCGCCACCGGCACGCTCGCGTCCGACCGATCCTCGCGCCCTGAGCCGTGGAGCGACCACGCCGCGACGGCCGACCACGCCCACGTGCCCTCCGTCGTGTTCACGGAACCGGAGGTCGCGACGATCGGTCTGACGTCCGCGGCCGCCGCGAGTGCGGGCCTCCCCGTCCGCGTCCTCGACCACGACCTCGGCGCCGTCGCCGGCGCGGCGGTGCACTCGGACGGCTACGCCGGCGCCGTCCGGGCCGTCGTCGACACCGAACGCCGGGTCATCGTGGGGATGACGTTCGTCGGCCAGGACGTCTCGGAGATGCTCCACGCCGCGACCATCGCCATCGTCGGCGAAGTGCCGCTCGACCGGCTGTGGCACGCCGTCCCCGCCTACCCCACGATGAACGAGGTGTGGCTGCGCCTGCTCGAGGCCGAACGCTACGCGTGACGTCGCTTCCGCTGCCGGTCAGCTCGGTCCAGGACGAACGGCATCGTGTCGAGGAGGGCGGCAGCACCCGCGGTGGTGGGGCCTCCCGGGACGCTCAGCACGAGGCGGCGGCCTCGGGCAGCGAGGATCCGGCGGCTGATGGCCACCCCCGTCAGGAAGTCGACCGTCAGGGCCTCGACCGAACCCACCGTGAGGACCACGACGTCGACACGGTCGGGCAGGTCGCGCGCCAGCTGGCGCATCTGTCGGATCACCGACCGAGCGCCGACGTTGCGTCCCGTCGGCAGCGTCACCCGGGCGGCCTCCGGGCTCGGGCTGCTGGGGCGTCCTCGCGTCTCGTGCGGGGCCGGCGTTCGTGGCGGGTGGCTCATGGGGAGTCCTCCAGGACGTAGTCGCTCTCGCGAGCAGGGACGGTGCTGGTCGCGGCGGTGCTGGCGATGGCCGCGTCCGCCTGGACCTGGGGGTGCACCTCGCCCCGGCCCGCGCCCGCGCGTCGAGGACGCCGTCGCTCCCACGCCGACGCAACCCCCATGACGAGGGCCGCGAGGAGTCCGCCGGCCACCAGGTCGATCACGTAGTGCTCGCCGAAGTAGACCAGTGCGACGCACATGGCGGCGGGGTACAGGAGGAGGAGCCACCGGTACCTGCTCCGAAGCCTGCTGATGCCGTACAGCGTGACCAGCACGGCCGTCCCGGCGTGCAGCGACGGCATCGCGGCGACCGGGTTGCCGACCCCGTGGAGGACGACGTTGGCGCGCTCGATGCCGAGCTCGCCCCAACCACGGGAGGTCAACCGCTCGACCGGTCCGAGGTAGCCCTCCTCCGAGGCGAGCCAGGGCGGCGCCATCGGGTAGCCGATGTAGATCATCAGCCCGGCGAAGTTGAGTCCGATGTAGCGACGCATCCACGCCAGCCACTCGGTGCGGTCGGTCGCCCAGAGCAGCACGGCCAGGACGAGACCCACCAGGAAGTGCGTCGCATAGACGGTCGTGAGGCCCACCTCGAACCACTGCGTCGGTGACTCGAGGCGGCACGGGTCGCCGCACCATGCGCGTTGGAGGTGCTCGGTCGGGGTCGTTCCGCCGAACAGCCAACGATCGGCCTCGATGGGCATCGTCCAGTGCACCGTGATGTCGAACTCGTCGATCCATCCCCGGCTGAAGAAGTACGCCGTCAGCAGAGCCGCCGGGAGGGACCAGTCACGCAGGAACCCCAGGTGGTGTCGCCACGGTGCCTGGGCGTTCCAGGCGATCGTGCCGAGCCACGCGGCGATCAGGACCGTGATCGCGTCGTTCGGGATGCCGATGGTGGCCGACCAGGTGCCGACTGCGGCGACCCATGCCGTCATCGCCCCGGCGCGCACCCGACCCGACGTCCGGTCCACGGTGCGGCCGGGTGGCGGATGGACGTGACTCATGCCTGTCATCGTCGCGACGCCGTCGCGGTGGCGCATCGGACCTGAGCCGGAAGCAGACCGGTCCTTTAGTAGGTGCAGCACCGTCCCGCGGACGACGCCACTGCGGCGACAATGGCCGGGTGGCCCCACCCGAGACTGATCCCACCACCAGCCGAACGTTCCAGGTCGCGCTCAACGGCGGCACGGTCCACCCTGCGATGCCGCTGACCGCTGAGGAGATCGCCGCCGACGCGGCCGCCTGCGTGGCGGCCGGCGCCAACCTGCTGCACCTGCACGCGTACGACGACGAGGGCGTCGAGACCTTGGCCGAGCCGGCCGTCACCCGGGCCATCGAGGCGGTCCGCGCGCGATGCCCGGGCGTTCCGATCTCGATGACGACCTTCGCCCAGATCGAGCCGGACCCACGCCGGCGTCTCGCCACCGTCTCGGGATGGACGGTGCTCCCCGACCTGGTCCCGGCCAACCAGGGCGAGGCGGGGATCGTCGAGCTGACCGAGCTGCTGTCCGGGCGCGGTGTCGGAGTGGAGGCCTGTGTGTTCACCGTCGCCGACGCCGAGATCCTGGTGGGTCGAGGCGGTGTCGAGCGGTTCCGTCGCATCGTGGTCGAGCCCATGGAGCCCGATCCCGTGGAGGCGTGCGACCACGCGGTGGCGATGGAGGCCGTCCTGGTGCGGGCAGGCGTGCGGCTCGAGCAGGTCCACCACGGGATGGGTCCGGCGTCGTGGCCCGTGCTACGGCAGGCGATCGCGCGCGGTCACGGGATCAGGACCGGCCTCGAGGACATCCACGTCCTGCCCGACGACACCGGGGCCACGGGCAACCTCGCGCTGGTGCGCGCAGCGGCAGCACTGCTGGCCGGCGCCCCATGATCATGCCGAGATCCCGAGGTGCAGCCGTCGTTGACCTGGCACCGTCCGGGCCGTGAGGATTCACGCATGCTGCCCCCACACCTGAGCCTCGCCGGCCGGGTCGCACTAGTCACGGGCGCCGGTTCGCCGGACGGCATCGGCTTCGCCACCGCCCGACTGCTCGGCGCGCACGGCGCGGACGTCGCGGTGGCTGCCACCACCCGTCGGGTCCACGAGCGGGCTGCCGAGCTCGAGGAGCTCGGCATCCGCGCGATCGGCGTCGTCGCAGACCTCACCGACGAGGTCCAGGCGCAGGAGGCGATCGCTACGGTGGCGGGCGCCCTGGGGCCCCCGGATGTCCTGGTCAACAACGCCGGCATGACGAGCGTCAGCGGGCCGGCCGCCGCCGTCGCATCGGCTGGGAGCGAGTACGGCTCGGTCGCGGACCTCAGCCACGACCAGTGGCGGCAGTCGCTGATGCGCAACCTCGACACCGCGTTCCTGGTGACCCGTGCGGTCCTGCCCGGGATGCGGGAGCGGGGCTGGGGCAGGGTGGTCATGGTCTCCTCGGTGACGGGTGCGGTGATGGCGATGCGGGACACGGCGGCCTACGGCGCGGCGAAGGCCGGGATGCTCGGCCTGGCCCGCTCGGTCGCGGTGGACCACGCGGCCGAGGGCATCACGTCGAACGCGGTGGCACCGGGCTGGATCGCGACGGGCAGCCAGGCGGCGTTCGAGGTGGCCCAGGGCGAGCACACCCCAGTCGGGCGCAGTGCCACGCCCGACGAGGTCGCGGCCGCCATCGCGTTCCTGTGCTCGCCGGGGGCGTCCTACGTCACCGGCCAGTGCCTCGTCGTCGACGGCGGCAACGGCATCGCCGAGGAGCGTGGCTGACCGAGCCGCCGCGACTCCCCGATCAAGTACGGTGCCGACCATGACGAGCCCCGACCGCTGGCTCGATGAGGAGCAGCAGGAGACGTGGCAGGAGCTGCTCACCGTGGTCATCGCGCTTCCCGCGTTGCTCGACCGTCAGCTGCAGCGCGATGCCGGCATCTCGAACTTCGAGTACAGCGTCCTGGCACGACTCTCGATGACCGAGTCGCACTCGATGCGGCTCGGCGAGCTGGCCACCCAGGCGAACAGCACCCAACCCCGACTCTCCAAGATGATGACGCGCTTCGAGCACCAGGGTTGGGTGACACGACACCCCGACCCCGACAACGGCCGGTACACCTTTGCCACGCTGACCGAGGCCGGCCTCCAGAAGGTCGTGGACAGCGCCCCCGCACATGTCGACATGGTCAAGGAGCTGGTGTTCGCTCCCCTGACCCGACCTCAACAACGGCAGCTGGGCGCAGCGCTCGCCCGTGTCGCAGGCGAGTTGCGCGAGCGACTCGACTGAGACGCACCGGCGCGGCCAGACCTCACCCGTCGCGCTGCTCGGCTCTCGCTTCGCTCCATCCGGCGGATCCGGACGATCTGGCGAGCGGTCAGATCGCTAGAAGGAGTCCCCAGGCGCCACGCGAGCTCGCTCCATCACTTCACCTGCAGGATGTTGAGGGATCTTTGCCGCGAGTAGCTGGAGGGCGTGCGCGGAGCTGCTTCCCGGCTCGGCGTCGTAGACCATGATCGTCTGGTCGGAGTCGTCGCCGGGCGTGAGCGCCTGGTACGTGATGGTGAGGTCGCCGACGAGCGGGTGGTGATATCTCTTGCTGCCGATGCTGCGCTGGTGCACGCGGTTGCGGGCCCACAGGCGCCGGAAGTCGGGACTCTGGATGGACAAGTCTCCGACGAGCCGACCCAGCGCGGGGTCGTCAGGGTGTCGCCCTGCGTCCATCCGGAGCATCGCCGCCGTGTCTGCAGCGACCTGGTCCCAGTCGACGTAGAGCTCCCGGGCATGGGGGTCGAGGAACACGAACCTCGCTTGATTGCGGTCGGCAGCAGTCATGTTGGCAAAATCGGCGATGAGCAGGGCGGCCAGCCGGTTCTGGCCGAGGACGTCCAGCCTGCGCCCGAGCACGAACGCTGGCCGGAGCGCGGCCTCGAAGGTGTCGAGCAGGGCTTGCGTCGCCGAGGCGAGCCGCTGCGGTCTCACAGGACGTCGTCGTCGAGCAGCGGGAGCTGGCCTGGCGATCGCGTGCAGGTGCGCGCGTTCGACGTCGTCGAGTCCCAGCGCTTCGGCGATGGCATCGAGGACCTCAGGGGAAGCGCTCCGGCTGCGTCCCTGCTCGAGGCGGGTGTAGTAGTCGACGCTCACGCCGGCCAGCGTCGAGAGCTCTTCACGACGAAGTCCCTCCACGCGACGTCGACCGACGTCGGCGATACCGGCCTGCTCGGGAGTGAGCCGAGCACGTGCCGCACGCAGGAAGTCGGCGAGGCGCGGCTCGAGCTCAACGGACATCCCCCCAGTCTTCCAGCCGCCGGCTCGCGCCACGAGGGACGAGGGGTGCCCAATCTGTCCCAGGAAACCTTGGGCCTTCTCCCTGCTCTCTCCCGTGCAGACGATGAACGGGTCGCACCTTGCGGCGCAACCTCCCGAAAGGAACCACCGTTCATGTCTGTCTGGATGATCACCGGCGCCGCCCGCGGGCTCGGCCTCGAGATCGCTCGCGCCGCCCTGGCGGCGGGCGAGCAGGTCGCTCTCGCCGCACGTCGCCCCGAGAACTTGCCGGAGGAGGTCCGCGATCACGAGAACGTTCTTCCCGTTCGGCTCGATGTGACGGACGAGGCTCAGGTCGCCTCCGCTGTCGCGGAGGTCGTCAAGCGCTTCGGCACTATCGACGTGCTCGTGAACAACGCGGGCCGCGGTCTGCTCGGCGCGCTCGAGGAGATCACCGATGCGGAAGCGCGCTCGCTGTTCGACGTGAACGTGTTCGGACTGATCAACACCACTCGCGCCGTTCTGCCAGTCATGCGCGCCGCCGGGCACGGCAAGCTCGTCCACATCGGGTCCCGATCCGGTTTCGAGGGTGAACCGGGGGTGAGCATGTACTCAGCGTCCAAGTTCGCCGTCGCCGGTATCAGCGAGGCACTCGCGGCCGAGCTGGAGCCTTTCGGCATCCAGAGCATGGTCGTCGAACCCGGTGTGTTCCGCACCGACTTCCTCGACGCGTCCTCCGTGCAGCTGCCCGACGTCCTCATCGCCGCCTACGACGGCACCCCGGCGCACCTCACCCTCGACTGGGTGGGCGAAGCCAACCACACCCAGCTCGGCGACCCGGTCAAGGGCGCGGCGTTCATCTACCAGGTCGCCGCTGGCGAGAGGCTGCCCCTGCACCTGCCCGTCGGTCAGGATGCCCTGGATCGGCGCGCCGCGATGACCGAACGTATCGAGCGCGAGACCACGCCGCTGCGTGACGGGTCGGCCGCGACCGCGCACCACGTCCACGACCACGAGTGACGTGCCCGTTCGTCGTGGCGGCCTCCTCGCGTCGTTGGCCCCGGGGACGCGGTCCACGAGTCGCCGCACCCGCGAGTGCGTCGTCACAGTCCCCGGCACTGGACGGCGACGTTGACGTTTTACCGAACGTTCGGTAATCTCGCGGCATGAGTCGATCAACGTCCGTCGCCGACCCCGCCCTTCTTGCGAGCCTGGCCGGGGTGTTCCGCGCCCAGGGATACGCCGGCGCGTCCTTGAGTGCCCTGTCGGACGCCGCCGGGCTCCAACGAGCGAGCCTGTACCACCGGTTCCCGGGCGGGAAGCCGGCGATGGCCTCGGCCGTCCTGGCCGACGTCGACAGCACGTTCGCCGAGGTGCTCGACCCGCTGGCGGAGATCGAGCCGCCCGCCGAAGCAGTGGCGGAGATGGCTCGACGCGTCGCCTCCGCCTACACGAACGGGCGGATGAGCTGCGTGCTGGACACGATGACGCTCGAGGGAGCACCTGCTGAGGTGAAGGCGCAGGCCTCGGCCCTCGCTCACCGCTGGATAGGCGCCATGGCGCTGGTGGCGACCCGGTCCGGAGCCAGCGACGCCGACGCGGACCAGCGCGCACGCGCGGCACTGGTGAACATCGAGGGCGCGCTGGTCGTCTCTCGCGTGCTGGGCGACCCGTCGGAGTTCGACCGCGTCCTCAGGTCGCTCCCAGCACTGCTGACGGGTTCGTCGAGGACCGACGAGGCAGACCAGGGGTCCGGCCGATGAACTCGACCCACGACGGCGAGCAGGCCGTTCAGCAGCGCGCAGGCGAAGGGGGCCCCGGGTGGGGGTCGCCGATGTTCGACGCGCGCATCCCTGGCGCGTTCGCCCGGTTCCTGCAGGACCAGCACATGCTGGTCGTCGGGGCTGCGGATGGTCGTGGAGCGATGTGGGCGAGCATGTTGTCCGGACGACCGGGCTTCGTCGCCGCGGTGGACGACCGCACCGTGGTGATCGACCGCGTCCCCGCTCCGGGCGACCCCCTGCACGACACCTTCGAGACCGCGAGCGACATCGGGATCCTCGCGCTGCAGCCGCAGACCCGTCGGCGCATCCGGGTCAACGGAGTGGCCGTGCGGGACGAGGACCGGCTCGTGGTCAACACCGAACAGGTGCTCGGCAACTGCCCGAAGTACCTCCAGACCCGCACGGTCTCGGACATCGACGACACCGCCGAGCCGGGGCACGCCCAGCGGGCAACGGTCCTCACCCCGCAGCAAGCCGAGTGGATCCGGCAGGCCGACACCTTCTTCATCGCCAGCCGGTCCCCGGGCCATGGAGCCGATGTCTCGAGCCGCGGAGGCATGCCCGGGTTCGTCACCGTGAGCAGCCCCGGCCGCCTCCGCTGGCCCGACTACACGGGCAACCAGTTCTACATGACCTTGGGCAACGTGCACCTGAATCCAGCCAGCGGCCTGCTGTTCGTCGACTGGGAGAGGGGCCACACGCTGCAGCTCACCGGAAGGGCTCGCATCGACTGGGACCCCGAGTCCGCCCGCCCCTACCCCGGAGCGCTCCGGGTCGTCGAGTTCGACATCGAGGCGCTCGTCCAGATCGACCACGCGAGCCCCCTGCGGTGGCAGCTGCAGGAGTACTCGCGATTCAACCCCGCAACCGCGCGGTGACCGAGCGGCTCGCTACCAACGTCCAAGTCCCACACCCGAGGAGACGCGTGCCGCGCCACATCTATGCCTTGGCGATGGGGATCTTCGCCATGGTGACCAGCGACTTCGCCATCTCGGGACTGATGCCCGAGATCGACGAAGACCTCGGCGTCGGCATCCCTGCCCTCGGCTACCTGGTCACCGTGTTCTCACTGTCGATGGCTCTGGGCGGTCCCGCGCTCGCCATGTCGCTGCCCCGCTCGTCGCCTCGTCGAGCGATCCTGGTCTTGTTCGTCATCTTCCTGCTCGGCAACGTCATGGCGGCTACCGCCACCTCCTACGGCATGCTGCTGGTCGCTCGTGTCGTGACCGGAGCAGCGGCCGGAGCGTTCTTCGGGGTCGCGGTGACCGTCGCGGCTGCGACGACGTCGCCGGCGTACCGCGGTAGGGCCATCGCGGTCGTGCTGCAGGGCATGTCCATCGGCTTGACCCTGGGTCTCCCTCTGTCGGCCTGGATCGGAGGACAGCTCGGTTGGCGGGGCGCCTTCGCCGGCATCGGCGTCCTGGCCGTCCTCGCGGCCGCGGCCTCCGCCGCACTGCTGCCCGCACACTCCACCAGCGCCGGACCGGCCCCGCGCCTGTCCGAGGAGCTCTTGTCACTGCGCAACGGCCGGCTGTGGGCGGCGCTGCTGAGCTCGATGCTCGTCATGGGCGCGACGTTCGCGGCGTTCTCCTACTACACCCCCATCCTGCGGGAGCTGACCGGGATCCCTGGAGGCCTCATCCCCCTGATCCTCCTGGGCTACGGGCTTGCGAACATCGTCGGCAACGTGGTCGTCGGCCGGTTCGCCGAGCAGCGCACCTTCACGGTCCTGATCGTCGGGACCGGTGTCAACGCGATCCTGCTGCTGGTGTTCGCGGTCGCGACGGCCAATGCCTGGCTGGCCGTACCGGCGGCTCTTGGCACCGGTCTCGTCGGCGTGACGATGAACCCAGCGCTGGTCGCGCGCGTGCATCGAGAAGGCACGTCGGGAACGCTGGTCAACACGATCCACACGTCCATGATCACGGTCGGGGTGGCGGTGGGGTCCATGCTGGGTGCCGTCGGGATCGAGCTGTCCGGTGACCGGGCCCCGCTGCTGGTCGGTGTGGTACTCGCGGTCGCGGCGATCGTGTCCATGGTGCCGTTTGCTGCGAGCCGCGCCGGAGGCGTGACGCCGGACCCAGAACCAGCGCAGGCTCGGCATTGACGTGACCCCTGCGCCCGGCGGCACCCTGACCCAGGTTCTCGTCGACCTGGTTCCCGTCGACGAACTCGCAGCCGACGCGGCGTCGAACCCGCTCGGCCGATTGGCCGAACCTGCGGAGATCGCCTCGGCGGCTGTGTTCCTGGCGTCGGATGCGTCGAGCCACGTCAACGGTGTCGAGCTCGGCGTCGATGGTGGCTCCGCCCAGATCTAGCCGTCCGCCGGGACGGCTGTCGGGGGTCCGTGCCGGGAGCGTCCTCCGCGAGGAGCGACGCGGGTCAGCTGTCGATCGGCGCGGGGCTTCAGCCAGGAGGGGCGCGCCTGGGCCCCGCAACCCGCTGTCGAAGGACAGGAGGAGAGGGAAGTCCCCTGCGCAGCGACTCGAGGTCTACGCTGCCAGCGAGCCGAAGCGTGGCGGTCCAGCCGGTGGCGCAGGTCGACCTGTCGTCCACCTGGCGCCGGCGGATGTGACGGGCCACGACGGTGTCGCGGTCCTGACCGGTGCGCGCACGTGTCCCCAGCGCCCCGCCGATGGCGCGGTCCGGGTCCTCGACCATCTCGGTGCACTTCTCCAAGAACCCGCCGTCGTCGTGATCGAGTGCCAGCTCGTCCCCGGCGAGCAGCCGAGCGATGACCTCGTCGCTGATGACCTTGACGTAGTCGATCGCCCGGAGCAGTTGCCGCAGGACGTGTTCCAGCCGGCTTCAGACCTCGGGCAGCGGCTCCGCGCCGACCTGCCGCTCGCGGCCGACGACGAGTCGACCTGCAGGGGACGAGACCGGTCACCTCACCTACCCGGCCGACCAGCACGCCGGCTGACCGACGTCCGTGGCCCACCCCTCAGCCCGAAGCATCTCGCGGCAACGCGCGGTCGATGTCCAGGTCGCGCATCGACCAGCCGGCGGAGGATTGGGCGACCTCGCGGGCAAGTGCCCTCGACTCACGAGGAAGGGGCGTCAGGCTCCGCGACGACTGCCGCTGCCGCGGCCACGACGTCGTGCGGGTCGTCCCGACCTACCGGGTCGCTGCTCGGCGCCTTGTCCACACCCATCGCGCGGAGGGCGTCGATCACCTCGGGGAAGCTGTCCGGGGCCAGATCCCGCGCAGGGACAGCGCGTGTCGTGCGGGGTCGGTGCGTCATGTGCCCCGCGTCCCTGCTGCGGACCTCCACACGCCGGCGCTGACGAGGACGTCAGGACTGGTCCGAGGCGCGCCGTGCCTCGTGGCCGGGAGCCCACGCCCCGGGCCGCCACGGTCGGCGACCGAGCGCATCAAGGGGCCGGTCGGCGCCGTGGGTCTGGTCATCCGATGGAGCCGAGGAACGTGCGCAGGGCCTCGTTGACCTCGGCGGCGTGGGTCCCCAGCAGCCCGTGCGGGGCGCCCTCCACCTCGACGTACTGCGCATCGGGGAGCAGCCGACGGAACCGGCGGGCGGTGGCGTCGATCGGCAGGATCCGGTCGGCCGTCCCGTGCAGGATGAGAGCCGGTACGCCGCTGGCCCGCACCGCCTCCACGTCGGCGCGGAAGTCCTCGATCCAGGACGGGACCACGGCGTACGCCGCCACCGGCGCGCTGGTGACCGCCACGTTCCAGCTGGCGTCGACCGCCTCCTGGCTGATCCGGTCGCCGAGGAGCTCGTCGAGGTTGTAGAAGTCGGCGAAGAAGGTCCTGAACCAGGCGTGGCGGTCCTTGGCCGCGGCCGCCGCGATGCCGTCGAACACGCCCTGGGGAACGCCCTCCGGGTTGTCGTCGCGGGCGACCAGGAACGGTTCCAGCGCGGCGAGGAACGCCAGCCCGGCCACGCGCTCGGCGCCGTGCCGGGCGACGTAGCGGGCCAGCTCGCCCGTGCCCATGGAGAACCCGACCAGGACGGCGTCGCGCACGTCGAGCGTCTCCAGCAACGTGCTGAGGTCGGCGGCGAAGGTGTCGTAGTCATAGCCGGTACCGACCTTCGACGACTGACCGAAGCCGCGGCGGTCATAGCTGATCACCCGGTGCCCGGCGGCGAGCAGGGCGCGCGTCTGGTACTCCCAGCTGTGGCCGTCCAACGGGTACCCGTGGATCAGCACGACCGGCCGCCCACTCCCCTGGTCCTCGTAGTACAGCTCGACCGGCGTCGAGTTCTCGGTGCCGACAGTGACGTAGCCCATCATCCGCTCCTCTGCTGCTGACCGTAGGCCGGCGTCCTGGACTGACGTCGCTCCTACACGTTCCTGGACGGAGCCATCACCGTTGTTCCGGTGGTCGGCCCCTGCGTCCACCAAACGATACGAGTCGGCTCGTCTCGCGTCAAGACGGCTCGTATCGTCTTGTTAGGGTCACGGTCATGACCGTCCCTCCGCCCGACCCCGCGCGTCGCAACGAACGATCCCGGCACGCCATCCTCGACGCCTCCATCTCCCTGGTCGGCGAGCTCGGCTACGGCCATGTCTCGATGGAGGCGATCGCGACTCGGGCTCGTGTCGGCAAGCAGACCATCTACCGCTGGTGGCCCTCGAAGGGCGCCGTGGTGCTGGAGGCAGCGACGCGCCGCAGCACCGACCTCGTGGTCGGTTACCCCGACACGGGCGATCTCGTCGCCGACCTGCGACACCAGCTCTCGGGCATCGTGGACATGATCACGAACACGGGCTTCGGACCGGCATACCGCGGGCTGCTGGCCGACAGCCAGTCCGACCCTGACCTCTCGCAGGCGCTCTACGACCAGGTCGTCGCGCCGTACTTCGAGACGTTCGAGAGGCGGATGACCGACGCGAAGGAGCGGGGAGAGGTGCGCGCCGATGCCGACTCCTCGACGCTGGGCGACCTCATCTACGGAGTCATCGAGTATCGGATGCTCCACGACCTGCCCCTCGAGCTCGCGTACATCGACGCCGTGCTGACCATCACCTTCGACGGGGTCCGCTGACGTGTAGGACGTGTGCCACGAGGGCGTGGCAGGGGCTTCGTCGCGCTCGAGGAGCGGGCGTCGCCGGTTGGTCCCCGTGTGGGACGTAGCCCCCGGCGTCACCGCGGGCCTGTGCTGCGGCAGGGGTCAACGCCCACCGGTTCGCATGGTCCTGTCCACCGAACAGCACTTGGGGTGGTGCCGAGCGGCCTCGCCGAGCAGCCTGCGCGTGTGCGCGGGCCTCTCGGGGCGGAGCGCCGATGCCCACGACCCGCGCCAGCGCCCGCAGTCGACGGCCCGGGCAGGGACGAGGTCGAGCCCGGCCCGACCCGCCCCGTGAGCGGCTCGTGGTCGACGCTGCAGCGATCGGACTCGACCTCGGCATCGGGCCGCGAATTCGTGGTCCACTGTCATCGACAAGAACCCTGTTGTATGGACACACCCCGACTCGGGCTGGAGTAGGAGTGACGTGGCGGACCTCTTGGGTCGGAGCACAGAGCGTGCGGCCGTCCAGCAACTGCTCGCCGCGGCGAGGGACGGGAACAGCGGCACCCTCGTGGTGCGGGGGCAGGCGGGCATGGGGAAGACCGCGCTGCTGCGTTCTACCCAGGAGACTGCGGTCACCATGGGGTTCCGTCTCCTCTGGTGCACAGGGGTGGAGTCCGAGAACCAGTTCGCCTTCGCAGGCCTGCACCAGCTCTGCGAGTCACTGCTCGACAGGGCGGGAGACCTCGCCGCACCACAGGAGGACGCGCTCGGGGTGGCTCTCGGCCTCCGCAGTGGGCCTGCGCCCGACGGCTTCCTGGTGGGGCTGGCCACGCTCAACCTCCTGGCAGAGGCTGCTGAGGAACGGCCGTTGTTGTGCGTCGTCGACGATGCGCAATGGCTGGACACGGCGTCCGCTCAAGTCCTGGCCTTCGTTGCTCGGCGGTTGGCGGCCGAGCGAGTGGCGATGGTGTTCGCACTGCGGGAGGTGCCTCCAGGCGAGGTCGACCTCTTCGCCGGGCTCTCACCCGAGCTCGAGCTGGGCGGCCTGGACGAGAGCGACGCCCGCGCGCTGCTGAACAGTGGTGTCCACGCGCCGTTGGACGACTTCGTGCGCGACCGGATCATTGCCGAAGCACGCGGCAACCCCTTGGCGTTGTTGGAGCTGCCCCGGAGTGCGCAGCTCCTGCAGCTGGCCGGCGGATTCGAGCTGCCAGATGCGCTCAGCGTTCCCCGTCGCATCGAGGACAGCTTTCGACGCCACTCGGCGGGCTTCTCGGGGGACACGCAGATGCTGCTGCTGCTCGCCGCGGCCGATCCGACGGGAGACGCATCGCTGCTGTGGCGTGCCGCCGGACACCTCGAGATACCGCCCGAGGCCTTGGGGCCGGCGGAGGACTCAGGGTTCCTGGAGGTCGACACCCGCGTGCGGTTCCGACACCCGCTCGTGCGTTCGGCGGTCTACCGCGCCGCTACGCCCACGAATCGCTGCCGAGCCCATGGGGCCCTGGCAGCGGAGACCGACCCCGTGAAGGATCCGGACCGGCGCGCCTGGCACCGAGCGCACGCGGTCAGGGGAACGGACGAGGAAGCAGCGGCGGACCTGGAGCGCACCGCCGGTCGGACGCGCGCACGCGGAGGTGTCGCGGCCGCCGCTGCGTTCCTGCACCAGGCAGTGGGACTCACCCCCGACCCGGCTGCTCGCGCCACTCGTGCGCTGGAGGCCGCGCACGCCAAGCACGACGCCGGGTCGTCCGAGACGGCACGGGAGCTGGCGGCCGTTGCCGAGATCGGACCACTGGACGACTTGCAGCGCGCCCGCCTCCAGCTGCTCCGCGCGCGGATCTCCTTCCACCTGACCCAGGCTCCCGAGGTGGCGTGGATGCTCCTGGACGCCGCCGGAGCGCTCGCCCCGGTGGACGCCGGCCTGGCTCGGGAGACGTACCTCCACGCGTTGGATGCGGCACTGTTCGTCGGCGGCGGCGACAGGGGCGGCGTGCTCGACGTGGCCGCCGTCGCACTCGGGGCACCGGGGGCCCCCGACCCGTCCCGGCCGAGCGACCTGTTGCTCGACGGCCTGGTCACGACCTTCACGCGAGGCTACGTCGAGGGCGTTCCGGAGGTGCGGCGCGCGCTGGAAGCGTTTCGCGAGTGCGGTGTCGACGGTGAGGCGTTGGGCGAGATGGGCAGTCGTCGCTGGCTCTCGTTGGCGACCCGGGTCGCGGTCGGGCTCTACGAGGACGATGTCGCACGCACGCTGGCCGAGCGCAACGTCAGGCTCGCCCGCGAGGCCGGCGCGCTGGCCACCCTGCCCCAGGCGCTCGCTGCCTTGTCCGCCGTGCTGGTGCTGACGGGCGAGCTTCCGCACGCTGCCGAGCTGGCCGCAGAGGGCAGCACCATCTCCTCAGCCACGGGAGCTGTGCCACTGCGTTTCGCCCAGCTCTTCCTGCACGCCTGGCGCGGCCACGAGGGTGAGACCACTCAGCTGTTCGCCGACAGCACCGATGGGGTCAACGAGGGCGGCGCGGAGGCCACCCTGGCCTCCTACGCGCTGGCGGTGCTGTACAACGGGCTGGGAAGGTACCCGGCGGCCCACGACGCCGCAGCGCGTGCACGGCAGTCGTACGAGCTGACGAACAGCAGCCGTGGCCTGGCCCTCCCCGAGCTCGTCGAGGCAGCAGTCCGAGCTGACCGGCTGGAGAGCGCCAGGGCTGCCCTGGACGAGCTGAGCGTGCGAACCAGCGCGAGCGGCACCTCGTTCGCGCTCGGACTGGAGGCGCGCTCGCGCGCCCTGGTCAGCACGGGCGAGTCCGCAGAGCGCCACTACCGAGAGGCGATCGAGCGGCTTCAGGCCTCTCAGATGGTCAGCTACCTCGCCCGGACGCACCTGGTCTACGGCGAGTGGCTACGCCGCGAAGGTCGACGGCAAGACGCCCGGGAGCAACTTCGCACAGCCCATGAGCTGCTGACGAAGATGGGCGCGGACGCCTTCGCAGCGCGTGCCGGTCGGGAGCTGCGTGCTACCGGCGAGCACCCGCGCAAACGGAGCGCGCATCCCGCCAGCGCCCTCACCGATCACGAGCTCCTGATCGCCCGTCTGGTTGCCACTGGAGCCACCTCCAGAGAAGTCGGTGCGCAGCTGTTCCTGAGTCCGCGCACCATCGAGTCCCATCTGCGCAACATCTTCCGGAAGCTCGGCATCAGCTCCCGCCGGCAGCTCAAGGAGCTGCACCTCCCCTGACGGGACACCGCACTCAGGGGTTGCGCAGGATCTCCGAGATGTCAGCACGCGCCTGCTGCAGACGCTCGATGCTGGCTGCGAGCTCGTCGTCCACTTCCTGCAACGCGTCCTGTCCTCCTTCGCCGCCCGCGCCGATGGTCCCGATCCGGGAGAGCGGGACGCCCAGCGCGGCAAGGCGCCGGACCTGCAGCAGCCGCAGGAGGTCGCGCTCGCCGTACTGCTTGTAACCGTTGGCCTGGCGCGGGGGCTCGGCCAGGAGACCGAGCCGGTGGTAGTGACGGATCGTGTTGACGGTGGTACCCGCCAACGTGGCCAGCTCGCGCGTGCTCCAGGTCATCGCACTCCCTGGGGCAGCGGCCTCGTGCCGCTCGGGTGGGGGGTACTGCGCGATCCCGGAGCTGAAGCCATCAGAGCGACGGGGGGCGGCGCGTCCGGCCCGAGACGCATGGCTCGGCCTAGGCTTCGCGCCCTCGTCGGGACCAGCACGCCAACTCCTTCCGCTGCCGACTCCTGGATCGTCAGGCTCGCACTGGTGCTGGCACCTCGGCATCGGTAGAAGTCACTGATGTTGCCGTCGCGGCCTTGACGTCGTCCAGCCCTGCTCCGACCTGGGAGCTCTCGGTCCTCACCCGGACGGGCTGGAGGAGCAGGCCTGCTGCCCGGGCTGCGGCTCCACGGACGGACTCAGTCGCTGATCGGGGGCGCAGCAGCGAGCACGTGCTCGGCCGACCGTAGGAGGACCTGAGGGATTTCTACCGACGCGACGGTGCCGTCCCCGGCACGACGCTGGTGGAGCAGCCACGACGGCGGGACCGGATCAGCCGGGAACCGCGTGCCACTGAAGACCTCTGGGAGTGAGACGAGTCATGGGCCACATCACCGTTGGGAACGAGAACAGCTCGTCCGTCCACGCCGGCCCAGGGCGTTCGCTCGACCGCGCTGCATCCCGCACGGACATGCATCCGTCTGGTGGGGCTGCTGCTCGAGCCGAACGATCCTCCACACACTCACACCGGCAGGACGCACTGGTGGACCCGATCGATGTCCTGAGAACCGCAGGCTGGTCTCCGAGCCGCGTTCTACCGATGGGCGAGGTGGTGGCCACGCTGCAAGCACACGGCTTCGCCGTGAGCGAAGCCGCTGAGCAGTTCCTCGCCCGACACTCGGGGTTGGTGCTGCCGACGAGCAGCGCACGGCACGACCTCTGGATCGACGGTGCCCGGGCGTGTGACGAGATCGACCCGGGCTGGACGGCGGCCTACGGCGCGGCGGAGAAGTCGCTGTTCACCCCCGTCGGGGGCTGCTCGTACATGACGATCCTGGTCGCAGAGGACGGCGGGTTCTGGGGTAGCTACGACGATCTCTACGGGCCACTGGGTTCGACGGTGGAAGAGCTCGTGAGCGAGATGCTGACCCCGACGCCGACTCGGATGCTGCATCGCCAGGTCGAGGCCCGGCTGACGCACCTCACAGCGACACCGGCAGCACTTCTCGGTGCCGGCAACGACGTGCGGTCCAGGTGATCGTCACCGTCTGACTCAGGGTGTCCCGGCGCGCGGGGACCCTTCGCACGCGTCGGCGGACCCGGAGGCGCCCACCGCGCGTGGACACCATGCTGGCCTAAGATCCGCTAGTGAAGCGCATCCAGCTCAGCGAAACGTCCGGTGTTCCGGTCTTCCGGCAGATCATCGACCAGATCGTCTTCACCATCGAGGCCGGCGAGCTCAGGGGCGGAGACCGCCTCCCCAGCAGTCGCATCCTGGCATCCAACTTGGGCGTCAACCGCAACACGACCGCCCGCGCCTACGCCGAGCTGCGTCGCATGGGCTATGCCACCTCACAAGGCCGAGGCGGCATGGTCGTGACGCGGTCAGCGGACGCCCGCAGCACCCTCGCCAGCCACGAGCGCGCGGTCGCCTTGCTCGCCGGCCCCGTGCGCGAGTGCCTGGCCCTCGGCCTCACTGCGGACGAGGTGCGCCAGATCGCCTACCACGAGTCGCTGAACGCCCAGGCGGCCGCGATCCAGGTCTGCTTCGTCGAGTGCAACCAGGAGCGCGCCACGACGTTCGCTGCCGATCTCTCCGAGACGATCGGCTCCACCGTCCAGCCGCGCATCATCGGCTCGATCACCGGCGCCGACCTGTCCGCCGTCGACCTCGTCGTGACGACGTTCTTCCACTACGCCGAGATCCGGCGCCTGGTCCACTCGCTGGGGCTCGACGCGCCGCCCGAGGTCCTGGCGATCGTGGTGGCCCCCCACATCAGGACCTTGACGCGGCTCTGGGAGATTCCTCCGGATCGCCGCATCGGCATCCTGTACTCGACCGAGCACCAGGCCGAGCTGATCGGGCAGTCGTTGATCGACTCGGGACTCACCAACGTATCGGTGGTCCGGGAGACCGACGATGACACCCTCGCTGAGTTCGACCTCATCATCGTGCCGAGCGAGAACCCCGAGCTCAACCGGCTCGTCAAGGACCGCACCAAGGTCCTGGAGTTCGGCAACGTGCTCGACTCCGCCTCACGGCGCATGGTCTCCGATGTCGTCGACGAGATCCGCGAGCGCCGCGGTCGCGGACAGTGAACGCTCGTCCTGGACGATCCGCGCTGCCGAGCTCGACCTGCCGAGCCGGCGCGCGCCGCGCGGTTGCGCGGCGCGCGCCGGGTGGCGTGGATCCGGTCAGCGCTTGAGCGTAACTGCCGCGCTGGACCTGCCGGCGCCGTCGAGCGCGATGCTCAGCGTGGCCTTGGTCCTCGGCCGCTTGGCCAGCGCGGCGCGGGCCTGCTTGTTCAGCGTCACCTTGACCGTGCCAGTCCTGCCGCTGACGACCGAGACCCTGCCCGTGCCGAAGACCTTGCCCGCGGCCTTGAGGGTCAGGGTGCCGACGCAGCGGACCCCGGTGGGCTTGCAGGCGACCTTGACCGAGCCGGTGCGGCGGGACTTGTCAGCGTCCACCAGCAGTGGACGGACCGTCAGCACCGGCGTGGGTCGCGGCTTGGCCTTGACGACGACCGAGACGGTCGTCGCGCCGGCGGCTACCACGTCGTCACCGGCGTAGGTGACGGTCAGGGTGCGGGCGCCCGTGGTGGTGAGCGGTCCGGTGGCGACGGTCGCACTGCCGCTGACCAGGGTGGCGGTGCCGAGCACGGTGGCGCCGTCCCGGACGGTGACCTCGCCGGTCGGGGTGGCGCCCTTGGCAGCGACGGTGACCTCGACGCTGGTCGACCGGCCGACCTCGACGGTGGCAGGGCGTGCCGTCGCGGTCAGGGTCGGGGCCAACGGCTCGGGGTCGACCACGACCAGGGTCGCCGTGCCGGCGCTCGCCGTGACGGACCTGCTGCCGGCGTACGTCGCCACGAGGGCGCGGCTGCCGGCTGCGTCGTAGGGGCCGACGGCGAAGGTCGCCCTCCCCGCGACGAGCGCCACCGCGGCGCCTACCGGCTGGCCGTCGTCGGTCAGGGTGACCTCGCCGGGCGGGGTCAGGCCCTCAGCGGCGACCTCGACCGTGACCGTCGCGGGCTCCCCCGTCTCGACCGTGGCCGGGTCCACCGTGACGGTGGTCGTCGAGGCCACCGGCTCCGGCTCCTCGACCGTCAGCGTCGCCGTGCCGGCGCTGGTGGCCACGGTCGCGCTGCCGGCGTACGTCGCAGCCAGGGCCCGGGTGCCGGCCGCCGTGTAGGGACCGACCGGGAAGGTCGCCTTCCCGTCGACCAGCGTCGCCGCCGAGCCGACGGGCTGGCCGTTGTCGGTCAGGGTGACCTGACCGGACGGCGTCGCGCCCGAGGCCGCGACGGTGACCGTGACGGTCGCCGTCTTGCCGATCTCGACCGTGTCCGGGTCAACCGAGACGGTCGTGGCGGAGGTGACCGGCTCTGGCTCCTCGACGGTCAGTACCGCGGTGTCGGAGCTGGCCGTCACCGTCTCGCTGCCGGCGTACGACGCCACCAGGGCACGTGTGCCCGCCGCGTCGTACGGCCCGACCTCGAACGTCGCCGCTCCGTCGACGAGCTGCGCCGGCTCGCCCACCGGCGCGCCGTTGTCGCTCAGCGCGACCGCACCGGTCGGCGTGGCGCCCTCGGCAGAGACCCGGACCGTGACCGTCGCGGTCTCGCCGACCTCGATGGCGTCCGGATCCACCGACACGGTGGTCGTCGACGCGACCGGCGCCACCGCGTCCAGGTTCTTGATCTGGATGTCGCGGAAGTACACGTCGTCCGTGAAGCCGTGGGTCTGCAACCCGATGTGCGACGGCAGGTTCATCCGGTTGGGGTCGACGTCGGTGTAGTCGTTGATCAGCACGTCGTTGAGGTAGACGCGGATGCGGTCTCCCTCGACGACGATCTCGTAGCCGTTCCACTGGCCGGCCGGGTTGAGTACTGCGTCCCGCGCAGCGGCGTCGGGCGCGGCGAAGTTGTAGATCGCGCCGGTGGTGCTGTCGGGGTCGTCGGTCGGGTCGATCTGGACCTCGTGCCCCTGGGTGATGGGCAGCCGGGAGTTGCTCCCTGGATCGGGGAAGCCCACGAAGACGCCGGAGTTGTCGTCGCCCGGCATCATCCAGTCCATCTTCAGCGAGTAGGCGTGGTTGATCGGGGTGGTGTGCCACCACAGGCCGGACGCACCCACCGAGCGCACGGAGCAGTCGGCCATCCGCACGAACGTGCCGCCGTCGGCCATCTCCCAGCCGGCCATGCTGGCCCGGGTGCCGTCGAAGAGCATCGTGTAGCCCTGGTCCGGGACGGTCGGCTCGCAGGCCTCGGGCTCGACCGGCGGTTCACCGAGGGTGAAGTCGTCGAACGTCGCCGTCTCGGCCCCCGTGCCGTTGTACGCCGCCGGGCCCACCATCGGGTTCGCCAGACCGTTGGTGGGGAAGCCGCGGCCGATCTCGGTCCAGGTGGCGCCGTCGTCGACGGAGAGCGCACCGTGCAGCAGGTCGCCGTCGGACCACATCCGCAGCCGGGCGTCGGTCTGCTGGCCCGCGGTGATCGGGGAGGTGGCGGACTGCAGGTTGCCACCGGTCACCCGGGCGAGCAGGGCCACCCACCCGTTGGTCGGGTGACGCATGAGCGTGACCTTGCCGTAGTTGCTGTTGTTGCCCCAGACGGTCAGGCCGGCCTGGATGTAGTCGTCGGTGCCGTCGATCGAGACTGTCGACTCCGCCATCCACGGCTCGTTGCCGAGCACCGGCTGCAGGATGATGTTCTTCGCGGAGGTGTTCGTCCCACTGAGGTCGCCGGCTTGCGCGTCGATCTCGAGCTTGCCGTCGGCCACGCGATAGCCGTTCTTGTCCTCGTTGACGATCGTCGTCCAACGGCAGCGGTCGAGCTCGTCGCCCTCGAAGGTGTCATCGGGTGCGGCCGGGTCGCACGTCACCGGCGCGGCGCCCTCGACGTCGAGGTAGTCGAGGTTGACGTTGCCGTCGTCGCCGGCGCCGTAGCGGAACGCGATGGTGTTCGGGCCCGCGCGCAGCGGCAGCTGGTCGGTCCAGGTGCCCCAGGTCGCCCACGCGCCGGTGTTGACCAAGGTGATCTGCCGGGCGACCCCGTTGACCTCGACGGTCATCCTCTTGTGCTGGCCCGGGGTCGGGTTCGGCCCGTTGGCGTAGCCCAGGCGCACCGGGTGGTCGCCCGCGGTCGCTGCGTCCACCGTGATCTCGGCAGCGGCGCCCACAGCGCGGAAGCCGGCGACGAAGCCGGCGCCGGAGTAGCCGGGGTGCTCGGTCCGGGCCTGGGCTCCGCCGGACAGCCGTCCGGCCTCGAGCTCGTGGCGGACGGCCTGCCGGGGAACCACCTCGAGGTAGTCCAGGTTGATGTGGCCGCGGTCGCCGGTGCGGTGTGCGAGCTCGACGACGTTGGCGCCCTGCGCGAGATCCACGGTCTGCGCGAACGTCCGGTAGTTCTGCCACGTCGAGGTCGACGGCAGGACGATCTTGCGCTCGACGCCGTTGACCACCAGCGACATCTGCTTGGCCTCGACGCCGGCCGGGTTGGGCCCGTTGGTGTAGCGGAGCGTCAGGGTGTGGGCGCCGGCCGTCTCGGCCGCGACCTCGGCGCGCACGCCGTCGCCCGCGGTGGCGAAGCCACCGACGTAGCCGCCGCCGCTGAAGCCGGCGTGCTCGGTCTGGACCCGGGCGCTACCGAGGAGCTGCTGGTCCTCGGCCTCGTAGAGGCCGTCGGGCGCCGGCGTGGGCTCGTAGCCGGGGAGGCTGTTGAGGGTGTACCAGGCCTCGGTGTTGTAGAGCGTCTCGCCCGACGCCGAGCTGAAGGGCCTCGGGGAGCGCAGGTGCACGACGCGGTCGGGGCGCAACCCGTCGATGGCGAGGGTGACGGTGCGACCGTCCGCCGAGGCCGTGGCCGAGGCGACACGAAGCGTCTCCTCGCCGATCTTCGGGCCCCCGTACTGGGCCGTCGGCCGGTAGCCCCACTGCTTGACGACGTACTTGCTCGCGAGGTCGGTGAGCGTCTCGGCGCCGACCGGGTGGGTGTAGGTGATCTCGAAGCCACCCTCGACGACCTCCATCGACAACATGTCGAAGGGCGTGACGCCACTGGGGACCAGCTTCTGCAGGCCGTACGACAACTTGCCGGCCTGCTGCCAGTTGCCGCCGCCGCCGATGCCGCCGACGATGACGGTGCCGTCGTCGTGCATCAGCACCTCGTTGATGCCGGCCTCCAGGCCCTGGGTGCCCCGGAACAGCGCGCCCTGGTACTCGCCGTCGACCTTCTCGAGGAAGGCGCGCTGCAGGCCGCCGTAGGTGACGTCACCGATGAGCATCTGACCCACGAACGGGCCGCCGGGGATGGAGACGGGCGTGCTGGGCGAGTTGGCGATCTCGTTCTGCGGCATCCACAGCACCGGCTTGGTGGCGGTCTTGTCCTGGAACGGGCCCGCCGGGTTGGTGCGGTGCTCGAAGAACCGGCCGGGCTTGACGTGCACCAGCTTGGAGGCCGGCAGCCAGGCGCCCTGGTTGTCGGTCACGAACATGCCGTCCTCGGGACCGAACCCAATGCCGTTGGGCGTGCGCAGGCCGCCGGCGACGATCTCCATCGCGCCGGTGGTGTCGTCGATCGCGACGGTGTTGCCACGCGTCTGCGTGCCGTCGGGCAACGAGGGGGCCAGCTGCGGGTCGGTGGTGGCGCCGCCACGGTTGATCGACACCGAGGTGTTCAGCCAGAACTTGCCGTCGCGGTGCAGCAGCCCGAAGGCGAACTCGTGGAAGTTGTTGCTCGTCGGCACCTGCCACAACGACTCCTTGACGTCCAGCTGGGCGTCAGCGTCGGTGTTCTCGAGCCGGCTGAGCTGGTGCTTCTCGGAGACGTAGTACTCCTGCACGCCGTCGCCGTCGACGTCCACGACCGCGAGCCCCTGGGGCTCGCGGAGGCCGCCGTACAGCTCGGTCAGCTGGACGTCCTCCGGGCCGTCGGCGGCCTTGGCGCCGGCGAGGCGGTAGAGCCTGCCCTCGGTGTTCTGGGTGGCGCCGTCGCCGCTCGCGCCCCACGTGAGGACGAGGAGGTCGTCGCCCTGCCAGGCCAGGCCGGTCACCTTCGGGTTGAACCCCGTGGGACGCAGGTCGACCAGCTCGTACGCCGGGTTGACCCCGTCGAGCTGCAAGCCGTCACCGGGCGAGTCGAGGGCGCCCTCGCACTCCTTGTTGCCCGGCGCGGTCACCCGCGTGACCTCGGCGGGGGTGGACAGCACGGAGTCCGGGACGACGGTGAAGGCAGTGTCGCCCGGCTTGCGCCAGCTCAACGTGAGCCGCTGCCCGCCCCGGCGCTCGAAGTGCTCCACGAACAGCTCGTGGCTGCCCGCCGCCAGCGTGACGTTGCCGGTCTTGGGGACGTCGACCGCCGGCAGGCCGTCGTTGTCGACGACGACCTGGTCGTCGATCGACAGCTTGGACCCGTCGTCGCTGCGCAGCTCGAAGGCGTAGCTGCCGGCCGTGGCGATGTCGAGGTCGGCCGTCACGTGGGTGACGAACCGGTCCTGCCGCGCCGCGTCGCCGAAGTCGGTCGGCGTCGACCAGTTCACGGTCGAGCGGAGGAGGTCGACGTTCGGCGTCTGTCCCTGCTTGAGGGTGCACAGCTGCTGCAGGTCGTACGGCACGTGGTAGACGCGCATGGTCACGCCGGGAGCGTTCCCCTCGGGTGGGGCGGCCAGCGCGCTGGCGGGTGCTGCCGGGGCGGCAGTGGCGAGAAGCCCGCCGCCGAGGGCCGCGAGGACGCCCCCGACGACGAGCCTCCTGGCGCGACTCCCAACGGGCGAGTGGCTGTTCTGAGGCACGAGGAGCGACCTTCCAGCGGTTATGACGACGATCACACGAATGACTGGGGCATTATGTCGTTCATTGTCCTACTTTTGTCTACCCCTCAGTCAGTACTGTCTGCCCCGATCCTCGGGATCGCCCCCGAGGTCGTCGATCCATCGAGCGACTCCGGTCGGCCGGCCAGCCGGTCGGCCGGACGAGCAGCGGGCTGCGTCCCAGGGAGGTCGTCGCCGCGACGAGCGCGTCGTCCTGGAGGCCACCGCTGAGCGCGTTCTCTCCTGAAGGGCACGAGGCAACCGCAGCAGGGGCCGAAGCGCCCGGCACCTCACCGTCGCCTCCCCCACGACGCGGCGACGACAGGCAAGGACTCGGGGATTCTCACCGACGCGAAGGTGCCGCCGCCGATGCGAGCGTGGTGGCACGGCAGTGCCCCGCGGCTCTGGGGCGAGCGGGAGCGCTCCGCCCCAGGATCCCGGCTGCGAGAGCGCCCTTCGACCCGGGATCCGCGACACAAGAGGAACCGTCATGTCCGCCTGCCTTGCCATCGACGTCGTCGACCCCGCCGTCGACCCCGACGGCTCTCCCTCCGTGACGGACCCCTCGTTCCAGGTGGAGCGCGGCGAGCTGAACGCCCTGCTGCGCACCAACGGCGCGGGCGGCGAGACGACGTCGACCGGGCGCTGTGGCCGCGCGACCGAGGAGAGGCGAGTGACCTGCAGCGCCCGCTGAACGGCGTCGGAGTCGGCCCCTCGCTGGGTGCGCGTCTTCGCCGGTCCCGCTGCGGCTCCGTCGCCTCCGGCAGGCCGTCCATCGCCCACCACCGCTACCCCTCATCACCCAGGAGCCCCACACATGACCAGCACTCCGATGCCCACCGCACCGCTGACCGAGACCGCGGTCGCTCTGCGCGACGTCCGCAAGACCTACCAGGAGGGACGAGCAGCCACCGTTGCGCTGCGCGGGATCTCCCTGAGCCTGCCGACCGGATCGACCACCGCGATCATCGGTCAGTCGGGGTCCGGCAAGTCGACGCTGCTGAACTGCGCGGCAGGCCTCGACCGGCCCACGAGCGGAGACGTCGTCATCGGCGGGCATGACATCAGCACGTTCGACGACGACGAGCTGACCCGGTTCCGGCGCGACAACGTCGGCTTCGTGTTCCAGTCCTACAACCTCATCGGGCACCTCGACATCCGCGACAACGTCCAGCTCCCGCTGGTGCTGGGCGGCCATGGTGCCGACCCCTCCTGGACGACGCACGTGGTCGACCGCCTCGGCCTCGGCGACCTCCTCGACCGGCTGCCTGGCGAGCTCTCGGGCGGTCAGGCCCAGCGCGTCGCCATCGCCCGGGCCCTCGTCGCCCGGCCCACCGTGGTCTTCGCCGACGAGCCCACCGGGGCCCTGGACTCCGCCACCGGCGCGGCGGTGCTCGAGCTGCTGCGAGACACGGCGCGCGACCTCGGCCAGACCATCGTCATCGTCACCCACGACAGTCGCGTCGCGGCGGCGGCTGAGCGCGTGCTGGTGCTGGCCGATGGCCTCGTGGTCGACGAGATGGTCGCGCCGAGCGTCGAGCAGGTCTCCGCGAGGATCCTGGCGGTCGGCCGATGAGCTCCGCAACCTCGGCGAGTGCCCCGGCACCCGTCGGCGGCTCCGGCAGCCTGCGCCACCTGTCCTTTGCGGGTGCGCGGGCAAGCTGGACCGGCGCGGTCGGAACCGGTCTCGTCATCGCCATGGCGTCGACGTTGAGCACCATGACCGGAGTCTTGTTCGAGTCGGGGCTGCGGGAGCCCGCCGGCAGCGGCGGCGCCCTGGTCACCGTCGCGTCCTCGCTGTCCGGGACCGCCCTGTTCCTCGTCGTGCTCGTCGTCGCGTCCACCACGACGTTGGCTCTTCGTCGTCGGCGACGCGAGTTCGCACTGCTCCGTGCCGTGGGCGCCACCCGGGCCCAGGTCCGCCGCATCATCACCTTCGAGCTGCTCCTCCTGAGCGTGGTCGCCGTACCGTTGGGCGCCGGTCCGGGGCTCCTCGTCGCCCGGTGGCTCGACCCGGTCCTCCGCAGGGCAGGAGTCGTCGATGCGGACTTCACCTCGACCCTGTCCCCTGTTCCTGTGGTGGGCTCGGTCCTGCTCGTGGTCCCGACCGTGCTCCTGGCGGGTCGCCTCGCCTCCCGGGAGACCGTCCGGGCCTCCCCGACCGCAGCGATCACCGACAGCGCAGCCGAGACCAGACCGATCGGCCGCGTACGCCGTTACGCCGCGGTGATCACGGCGCTCGGCGGACTCTCCGCGGCAGGGACTCCGCTGGTGGTCCCCGGCACGGTCGGTGCCGCCTTGGCCGCTTCCTCCGGGCTCCTGCTCATCGCTGCCGCTGCCCTGGCCGGTCCGGTCTTCGTCGGGTGGACCTTCCGACGCGCTGCGAAGGTGGTCCCCGACCGCGCCGGAGCGGCCACCCGGCTCGCGCTGTGGAACCTGGGCGGCTTCTCGCGCCGCCTGACCACCGTGGTCGTCCCCCTCGCGCTGGTGCTGGCGGTCGGCACCACTCAGAGCGCCCTGGAGCGGACGTTGCAGCGCGCCGCCTCCGAGCAGCTGGCCGCCGCGATCGGCACCGAGCACGTGGCCTCCTCCCCCACCGGGCTCGACCCGGCGCAGCTGGCCGCCTTGGCCGGTGAGCCCGGCGTCAGGGAGGTCGTCCCGCTCGCCGACGCCCCCGCCCAGTTCCGTACCCCCGAGGACGCGGGCCTCCCGGACAGCCTCGCGTTCGTCACGACCCTCCTGCGCGCCGTGCCGCCGCAGGTCGCGCCCGACATCTTCGACCCCGCGGTCACCCAGGGGTCCCTGGAGGACCTGCAGGGTGACGACACCGTCGCGATCAGCGCCGACACCGCGTTCGACACCGGTCTCGGACGAGGCGACACGATCGACGTACGCCTCGACGGGTCTGCCACCGTCGGTCTCGAGGTCGTCGCCGTCTACGACCGCGGGCTCGGTGTCGGCGGGCTGCTGATCGGGCCGCAGACCCTGACGGCCCACGAGGTGACCCCGGTCGTGCACCTGGCCCTGCTCGCCGCCGACGAGACCGCCACCTTCGCATCGAGCGGGACGGGTCTCACCACGACGGAGCGCTACGCTGCCGACGCCAGCAGCCCGGACGCCGAGGCCCAGCGCCTGTCCGCGCTCCTCACCCTCTTCCTGCTGCTCTTCGTCGGCGTCGGCTCGCTCAACGCCCTCGCGCTCCTCACCGCCGGACGAGTCCTCGAGCTCCGCCTCCTGCACCGCAGCGGAGCCACCGCGCGCCAGCTCCGGGCCATGACCGGTGTCGAGGCTGCGCTCACTGGTCTGGCGGCTTGGGCCGTCGGCACCGCAGCCGTCCTGCCTGCGCTGACCGGTGCCAGCGCCGGGCTGCTCGGGTCCGGCCTTCCCGTCCTCGACCTCCGCACGTACGCCGTGCTCAGCGGTGTCGTCCTCGGCCTGCCCCTCCTGGTCACCCAGCTCATCGCCGTCCGCACCGTCAGCGCCGCCACCCGCGTCACGCGCTGAACCCCTGGACCGAGGTCGACAGGGCCTGATCCACCCCACTCTGCCGCGGCGCAGCGCTCCGCCTAGGACGGTCGGGGGGCGGTGGCTTCGACGATCCCGGCGTGCGCTGTCCCTTCCCCCGCCGGCGCGACGGTCACCTCGGTCACCATCACCATGGCGCGGAGGGACTGCTCGACGTTGGCAGCTTGGCGCGGTGTGCCCGAGATGGTGGCCTCGAAGGCCCTGGTGTCCTGGGTGAGCCACACGAGCTCAGCGCGGAGCACGTCCACGGCACGGCGATGGAGCACCGAGGCGAGGCTCAGCAGTGTCGAGCGGTCCCGGCTGCCGACCACCACACGCACGGAGTAGACACCGGCTCGCTCCTGGCCCGGCCCGGCCGAGGCCGGTACGGCGGGGTCGAGGCCAGGTCCGACCCGGGCTGCGGGCGGGACGCTCACCGAGACCGGAGACCCGTCGGCGCTGGGGATGACGTGGGGAGGAGTCGCAGCTCGAGCATCGCGTGGCAGCGCGCCTCGGATCGGCCAGAGCGACGTGGCAGTGAGCTTCATGGTCGGTCCTCTGGGAGCGAGCGGGGCGGGCAGGACGGGGCAGGACGGGGCAGGACGGGTGGAGGGTCAGGCGCCGGCGCGGCGGACCGCGCGGCCGACGTGCATGAAGAGGGCGTGGCCGTCGCCGTCGTCGCCGAGGAAGGCGTGCGGCATGAACATCCCGCGGTCGGCCTCGATCGGGATCAGGCTGTCGCCGGCGTGGTGCACGAGCTCCTTGCGCTCGGCCTTCCCCCCGAGGCCCTCGGCGATGTCGCTGGGGGTCAGGTCCATCCAGATCCGACCGTCCTCGTCCTGGGAGACGACGATGTCGAACACCTCGGCCGAGTAGGTGCCGACGTAGCGGGAGGCGTCGATCGTCTCCGGGTGCGCCGGTGGTTCCGGCAGGGCCGGCAGGTCGACGTCGGCCAGGGCGGGGAGCAGGTGGGAGTAGATGTCGCGGTAGAGCGAGAACGCGTCGCCACCGTTGGTGAGCAGGGCGATGGCGACTCCCGTCTCCGGCACGATCCGGAGGAACGCGGCCTGGCCGATGGTGTTGCCGTCGTGACCGACGAGGACACCGTCGGGAGTCTCGTACAGCTCCCACCCCAGGCCCCAGTGGGTGCCCATCACGCCGAGGTCGGGCAGCCGCACCTGCTTCTCCTGCATGGCTGCGACGGTCGACTCCTGCAGCAGGCGCGTGCCGTCGGCGGCGGTGCCGCCGTCGAGGTGCATCCTCGCGAACGCGATGAGGTCGCGCGGCCGCATGGCGAGCATCGAGCCGGCCGGGCTGTTGGACCGCGTGATGGCCCAGACCGGCGCCGCCTCCGCCGGAGCCCCGGGCCCGGGCTGCAGGTGGCCCACGGCAGCGCGGAACAGGATCGCCTCGTAGGGGCTGGTGGCGGCGTGGGTGAGCCCGAGGGGCTTGATCAGGTGCTCGCGCAAGCAGTCGTCGTACGGCTTGCCGCGCAGGACCTCGATCAGGCGTCCGAGGACGCTGTACCCCGCGTTGTTGTAGGAGAAGAGCTCGTCCGGTGGGAACAGCTGCGGGACGTCGTGAAGGACGCCGAGGTACTTCTCGACGCAGTCGTCACCGACGCCGGTGTCGGTGAAGATGTCGCCCTCGAACCCGGCGGTGTGCTTGAGCAGCTGCCGGGTCGTGACGCTCGCCGACACCGACTCGTCAGCGATCCGGAACTCCGGCAGGTAGGTGCGCACCGGCACCTCCAGGTCCAGCAGGCCCTCGTCGACCAGCTGCATCACCAGCGTTGCGGTCCACACCTTGGTGATCGACCCGATCTGGAACACCGAGTCGGGGGTGGCCTCGACCCCGGTGCTCCGGCTCAGCAGACCTGCGGCATGGTCGACGACCTCGCCCTCGGCCAGCACGGCGACCGCGGCCGCCGGCACGTCGTACTTCTCGATCAGCAGGGGGAGCTGCGTGGCGATCCAGGTGTCGACGTCCTCGAGTGCGGTCATGTCGTCACGCTAGGGACGGCGGCAGCGGGGGTGTTCGTCGTGCACCACGAGAGCACCCGGACCCGTTGGTGCTGGACGACAAACCCACGCGGCAGGCCCGGGGTTGGTGTCCCCCGGCCCCGCGGGACGCAGGACCGCGGATGTGCCCGCACCACCACCACAGCCTCTGACCTGCGCCAGCAGGTCAGAGGCTGTTCTGCGTCATGACGAGGGCTCGAGGAGCCACGGGGGGTGCCGCCGGCACGCAGCAGCGCGCGACCGGGGCGGCGAGGTCGGCCGCTCAGCAGTACTCGACGACGACGCGGAACCGGGCCTGGCCCGACGCGGCGCGGTCGTACGCCGCGGCGACGTCCTGGGCGTCGAACGTCTCGACCATCGGCGTCACGGCACCGGAGGCGGCGAGGTCGAGGGCCTCGACGAGGTAGGAGGTGCCGTTGTGCGCCGAGCCCAGGATCGAGTGCCGGTTCATGATCATGGCCAGGGTCATGCCGCCCAGGTCGAGCTCGTCGAACGCGATGCCCATCAACACGGCACGACCGTAGGGAGCCAGGCCCTGGAGCGCGTCGACCGCAGACCGGTTGGAGCTCGTCGTCGAGAGCAGCACGTCGGCGCCGCCCATCGCGGCCAGCTCGGCCCCGTCGGCGACGACGTGGTGGGCGCCCAGCCGGGTGGCGATCTCCTGCTTGTCGCCGGAGGCCGTCACGGCGATCGTCTCGAACCCCGCCGCGCGCGCGTACTGCACGGCCAGGTGGCCCATGCCGCCGATCCCGACGACGGCGATCCGCTCGCCGGGCTCGGGGTCGGCCCGGCGGATCCCGCTCCACGCCGTGTAGCCGATGCACATGATCGGCGCCGCGTCGCGGTAGGTGAGCCCGTCGGGGAGCAGCACGGTGCCCGCGGCCGCCGCGATGACGTACTCCGCCTGCGCGCCGTCGACGTTGAAGCCGGACAGGACGGCGCCGGCGCACTGCGCCGCGGTGACGAAGTCGAGGGATCGGCCGCCTCGGCACCAGGCACACCGCCCGCAGGACTCCTGCAGGGCGATGATCCCGACGCGGTCCCCCAGGACCCGAGAGGTGACGCCGTCGCCGACGGCGACGACCTCCCCGACGCCCTCGTGCCCCGGGACGCCCGGGAGGTCGCGGAAGACGAGCTGCCCGCCGGTGATGTAGGGGTCGGTGCCGCAGATGCCGGAGGCGTGCACCCGGACCAGGACCTGGCCCGGCGCGGGGGTGGGCACCGGGACCTCCTGGAGGCGCCACGGCGCGCCCACGGCGTCGATGGTGGTGGCCAGCATGGTGGTCGTCATCGCGTCACCCGGCCCGGTGCTCGAGGCCGCGGCCGCCGAGGAGGTCTCGGGTCACCCGGGCGACCCGGGTGCCGGCGTACCGGGTGGAGTCGCGCGTGTCGTCACTGAGCGGGATCGTGCCCTGCCCGTCGACGTGGGACGGGCCGTACGGCGTGCCCGTCACGAACTGGATCGGGTCGGTGTAGCCGGGGGTGACGAGGACGCCGCCGAAGTGGTGGACGGTCTGGTACAGCGCGAGCAGGGTCGACTCGCGGCCTCCGCCGGTCGAGGTGGAGGTGAACCCGGAGTAGACCTTGTCGGCGAGCAGGCCCTGTCCCCACGGTCCGCCGAGGGTGTCGATGTACTGCTTGAGCTGCGCGGCGACGTTGCCGAAGCGGGTCGGTGTCCCGAAGACGATGGCGTCGGCCCACAGGGCGTCCTCCGTCGTCGCGCGGGGCTGGTCGGCCATCGCGTCGGTGTGCGCACGCCAGGCGGGGTTGGTGTCGATGGCGGCGTCGGGAGCCAGCTCGGCCACCCGACGCAGGCGGACCTCGGCGCCGACGGCCGTGGCGCCGGCGGCGTACTCGGTGGCGAGCTCGTGGACCGTGCCGGTCGCGCTGTAGTAGATGATCGCGATCTTGGGCCGGGCCGGGGTGTCGTCGGTCATGGTCGTCCTCTCGATTTGAGTGATCAGTAGTGATCACTCAAATGACGGTACGAGGCCGGGACCGCCACGTCAACTTCAGTGATCGGTTATGGTCATCCAAATGGCCAACCGCAAGTACGAGCTGCGCCAGCGCGCCGCCGACATGGACGCGACCCGCGACCGGATCACCCAGGCCGCGATCGACCTGCACGGCACGGTCGGCCCGGCCCGTACGACGATCTCGGCGATCGCCGAGCGCGCCGGGGTCCAACGGATCACCGTGACCCGGCACTTCCCCGACGACGCCGACCTGTTCGCGGCCTGCTCGGGTCGGTACTGGGCAGACCACCCGCTCCCGGACCCGGCCGGCTGGGCCGCGCCGGGCCAGGACGCGGCGCGCAACGGCTTCCGGGAGACCTACGACTTCTACGCCTCGGTCGAGCCGATGCTGACCAACGTGCTGCGCGACGCCACGGCCTCCCCCGTCATCGAGGTGTCGCTGGATCCCTACCGTGCGTTCCTCGACGCCGCCTCCGCGGTGCTCCTCGAGACCGTCCGCAGCCCGGCTCTGCCCGAGGCCCGGCGCAGTGCCCTGCGGTGGGGCCTCTCGTTCGAGACCTGGTTCCGCCTGCACCGTCTCGAGGACCTGCCGAACGACGCTGCCGCCGCGCTCGTGCTCGAGCTGCTGGTCCCTGCCTGACCCGCACCGGCACCCGACCAGCGCTCGGACCGTTCGGCCCGTTCGTCAGCCGGTTGCTGGCGCACCGGTCCTCAGGAAGCCGCGGCGGAGGGTCGCGGCGGCACGGTGCCGGTCCGGTCGGGCCCCTTCAGCATCGTGTAGGACCCCGGCGTGCGGGCCTCGCCACGCATCCACTGGACGGTCTGGCGGCACACCCGCTCCTTGATGAAGGCGCCGGCCCGTCCCCCGACGTAGATGTTGCGCGGAGTGTCGTCGCTGCGCTGCAGCTGGACCGTCCCCCGGGCGCGGCCGACGCTGATGCACTGGGCGTACATGGGCACGCTCACGTCGGTGACGGGCGTGTCCCCCCACCGGGCCAGCACGGTGTCGCCCGCGTGGACGCCCAGCGGCAGCCCTGACTGGCAGCTCATCCTGAACGGCATGCCGGACGGTGCCGCAGCGTCACCGGTGGCGACGATCCGGGCGTCGTCGACGCTCGTGAGGGTCTCGTCCGTCAGCAGCCGTCCCCGCGAGTCGGTGGTCAGTCCGCTCGTCGCAGCGAGCCGGGGCACGCTGAACCCTGCCGCCCACACCGTGAGCTCGCTCGCCAGCACCGTGCCGTCAGCCAGCTCCACATCGTCAGCGGAGACCGCGGCGACGGCGGCGCCGGGCCCTTCCACCATGGTGACCCCCAGCTTGGTCAGCTGCCGGGCGACGGACCGGCGGCCCGGCCTGCTCAAGGTCGGTGCGATCTGGTCGCTGACCAAGGTCACGCTCCGCCCCGCCGCAGCGAGCTCGGAGGCGGTCTCGATGCCCGTCAGACCACCGCCGACCACCACGATCGGTGCCGTCGTCGGCAGGTCCGCGAGTCGGGTCTTGAGCCGCTGGGCCTGCTCGAGCTCGCTGATCGGGTACGCGTGCTCCGCAGCGCCACGCACGGCTGCGGGCACATGGCTGGTGCTGCCGACGGCGTAGACGAGGTAGTCGTACTCGAGGGTCGTACCGGAGACGAGGACGACCCGACGCTCCGACGACAGGATGCGCTCGGCTGTGTCGACCACGAGCTCGGCGTCGGGGTTGAGCAGGGTCGCGTAGTCCTCGATCGCGTCATCGTCGTCGATCACGAGCTGGTGCAGCCGGATCCGCTCGACGAAGCTGGGACGGGGGTTGACCAGGGTGACGCTGACCCTCCCACTCCCCTGCATGCGGTTGGCGGCCATGACGCCGGCGTATCCCCCGCCGATGACGACAGCGCGACACATGGTGGTGTCCATGGAGCTCCTTCGGTAGCGCGACAGTGACTGATGCCTGCTACGACCACCCTCGACCTCCGGATGTGAGGTGGGGTGGAGAAGAAGGTGGAGCGTCAGGGGCAGGTCCGACCCGGACGCCGCTGCTACTCGACCAGCTTGCCGGCCGTGGACACCTCGCGGAAGCGGTCGGAGATGTCGTCCGGCACCGGCGGGATGGCCTCGCGCACCACACCCGTGCTCGGGGACCAGACCAGGTTGACCTGCAGCTCCGGGTCGAGGTCGGGAAAGTCGCTCCTGTGGTGGCATCCGCGCGACTCACGTCGTTCGAGCGCTGAGGCCAGGGTCGCGCGCGCGGCGAGCAGGGACGACCTCAGGTCGAAGGCGTGGGCGAGGTCGTGGAACCCGGCGATGTCCGGGTGGATGCCGAGATCTGCGGCCCGCTCGTCGATGCGGTCGATCTGCGCCAGGCCGCTGGCCAGGCTCACCTCGTCGCGGACGACACCGGCGTGCTCGGTCATCGTGTCGCGAACGGCGCGCTGGAGTGCGCGGACGTTCTCGGGACCTTGCGCGGCCAGGAGCGTGTCCACCTCCACTCGCGCCTCGTCGATCGCCGAGGGCGAACGGCGTGGGGTCCCCAACCCGGCGACGTACTGCGCAGCAGCCTGACCCACGATCCGCCCGTACACGAGGAGCTCGATGAGCGAGTTGCCGCCCAGCCTGTTCGCTCCGTGCAGTCCGCTCGCCGCCTCACCGATGGCGTAGAGGCCGTCGACGTCCGTGCCGTGGTCACCGGGGCGGACCCACACCCCACCCATCGAGTAGTGCGCAGTGGGCGCGACCTGCATGGCCTCGCGCGTGACGTCGAGCATCTGCAGCTCGAGCATCGTCTGGTAGACCCGCGGGAGCCTGCCCATGACGACGTCGCGCGGTAGGTGCGAGATGTCGAGCCACACCCCGCCCTCGGGTGTGCCCCGCCCTTCCTTGATCTCGGTGTAGGCGGCAAGGGCGACCCGATCGCGCGTGGAGAGCTCCATCCGCTCCGGGTCGTAGCGCTCCATGAAGCGCTCGCCCAGCGCGTTGCGCAGCACCCCGCCCTCGCCGCGCGCGGCCTCGGAGACCAGGGTGCCCGCGACGCTCTCCGGCTCGATGATCCCGGAGGGGTGGAACTGGACGAGCTCCGCATCACGGAGACGCGCGCCGGCATCGACCGCCAGGCGGAAGGAATCGCCGGTGTTCTCGTCGCGTCGGGACGAGCTCCGACGCCAGATCCGGTTGTGGCCGCCGGCCGCGAGGATGACGGCATCCGCGACGATGACGTGACGGGTGCCGGTCGAGACGTCGAACGCGTAGGCGCCGAACGCCACGTTGTCCTCGACGAGGATCCGGGTCACGTACAGGCCATCGAGGATCGAGACGCCCAGCTGCTCGGCGCGCGCGACCAGGGTGCGTTGGATCTCCAGACCGGTGTAGTCGCCCGCGAAGGCGGTGCGGCGCCAGCTGTGTGCGCCGAAGAACCGCTGCGAGATGCGGCCGTCGTCCTCCCGCGCAAAGGTCATGCCGTACCGCTCCAGGTCCCGGATCCCCTGCTCGGCGCCGCGCGCGACGATCTCGACGGTGTGCGGATGTGCGAGGTGGTAGCTCTCCTGGATGGTGTCGGCCGCATGCTGCTGCCACGAGTCCTCCGGGTCCATCGTGCCCAGGGCCGCGTTGATGCCGCCGGCGGCGAGCGCCGTGTGGGCGTCCAGACGGTGTCGCTTCCCGACCGCGACGACGTCGAACCCTTCCTCGGCGAGCTCGATCGCGGCTCTGAGACCGGACCCGCCGGTGCCGATCACCAGCACGGTGGTCGCTAGACGACGTTCGGTGTTGCTCAAGGCAGGTCTCCTTCTCGACGGTCGTGCTCTCCCGCCCATGACCGTTCGCCGACCCGAGATGTGATGTGGATGCTCACGCCAGGATCGTCCACGGCTGCTCGAGCAGGCCCGTGAGCGTCTGCAAGAACTGTGCGGCCAAGGCTCCGTCGATGATCCGGTGGTCCGAGGCGAGCGAGAGCCGCATCCGGTGCCGGATGGCCACGTCGTCACCGACCGCGACCGGCTCCCGCACCGTCGCCCCGACCGCCAGGATCGCGCCTTGCGGCGGATTGATGATCGCGGTGAACTGTTCGACGCCGAACATGCCCAGGTTGCTGATCGTGAAGGTTCCGCCCGACATCTGCTCAGGTGTCAGCCTCCGCGCGTCGGCCGCCGCCACCAGGCGCCTGGTCTGCCGCCCGATCTCCGTCACGGTCATGCGATCTGCGTCGTCGATGACGGGGACCACCAGTCCCGTCCGCGACGCCACGGCGACGCCGACGTGGACCCGCCTGTGGACGAACATCGTGGCCGCGTCGTCCGACCGGAAGCTCGCGTTGACGTGAGGGTGCGCGCGCAGCGACAGGGCGCACGCGCGGACCAGGATGTCGTTGACGCTCACCCTCTCGCGGTCGGCGGCTCCCAAGCGCTCGTTGACCTCCTTCCGCATCTGCACGAGCTCCTCGACGTCGGCGACAACCGTGACGACGAAGTGCGGCACGTCCCTCGAGCTCTCGCTGAGGCGCTGCGCGATGACCCTTCGCACGGAGTCGAACGGGACCTCCTCAGGTTCGCGCCGGTCGTGACCCGGCGAGGCACCTGGCGGTGGTGGTCCGTCGGGGACGTCGATCGTGACGGGGGCGCTCGGAGCCGCTCCTCGAGCATCGGGTTCGGGGCTCGCCTCCACGCCCGGCTGCCCATCGGTGTCGAGCAGGCGCATCACGTCGGCGCGGATGATGCGACCTCCCGGACCGGAACCAGCGATGTCGTCCAGCACGAGACCCTGCTCCCTCGCGAGGCGGCGGACCAGCGGGGTGGCCAGGAGCCGGTCCGGTCGCTGACTCGGTGCGGCGTCGGACACCGGTTCGTCAGGAGCAGGCCGGTCAACGGCGGGCCGGCCCGTGGTGGGCCGGCCCGTGGTGGGTTGGGCGTGGCCTTCCTGCTCGTCGGCGTCGGTGGCGACCTCGTCAGCGACCGCTTCCTCCCGTGCTGGCGCCGTCTCGCCCGGTGCCAGGAGCTCGGCGATCACCGTGCCGATGGCAGCCCGTTCGCCTTCCGCGACCAGGACCCTGGACAGGACTCCCGACTCGTAGGCCTCGAACTCCATCACGGCCTTGTCGGTCTCGATCTCGACGAGCGCCTCGCCGGCCTCGACGGTGTCCCCCGGCTGCTTGAGCCAGCTGAGGACCAGACCCTCCTCCATCGTGTCGGACAGCCGCGGCATCGTGATGTCACTCATGCGGCCCCCCTCCATTGGTACGGCGGCCCACCGCTGCGAGCGTGGCCCGGATGGCGTCCACGACGTCCTGACGCGAGGGCAGGGCTGCACTCTCCAGGGGTTTCGAGTAGGGCAGCGGTACCTCAGCCATGGCGACGCGACGAACGGGCGCGTCCAGGTGGTCGAAGGCGCCGTCCGAGATCGTGGCGGCGACCTCGGCGCCGATGCCGTAGGTCAGCCAGTCGTCCTCCAGCATCACTGCTGCATGGGTCTTCCGCACCGACTCCACGACGGTCTCCCGGTCCAACGGGCGGAGGCTCCGCAGGTCGACGACCTCGATGTCCAGCCCGTCGCTCTCCGCCAGCTCCTCGGCGACCTCGAGGGCGACCATGGCCATGCGGGAGTAGCCGATCAAGGTCAGGTCGCGTCCGGGGCGAGTGACCCTCGCCTTGCCGATCGTGGCGGCAGGGAGGTCGTCGGGCACGTCCCCCTTGGTGTTGTACAGCGCCAGGTTCTCCAGGAACAGGACCGGGTCGTCGTCCCGGATCGCAGCGAGCAACAGCGCTCGCGCATCGGCGGGGGTCGAGGGTGCGACCACCTTGAGCCCCGGGACGAAGGCGTAGTAGAGCTCGACGTTCTGCGAGTGCGACGCCCCCAGCTGCTGCCCTCCCCCACCGGGTGTGCGGATCACCATCGGCACGCTCATCTGGCCGCCGAACATGCCGTGGATCTTGGCCGCGTGGTTGACGATCTGGTCGAGGGCGAGGAGCGAGAAGTTGATCGTCATGATCTCCACGACCGGACGGAGCCCCAGCATGGCCGCCCCGATGGCGGCGCCGGTGAAGCCCTCCTCCGCGATGGGGGTGTCCCGCACCCGCCGAGGGCCGAACTCCTCCAGCAGCCCCGCCGTGATCTTGTACGAACCTTCGAACACGCCGATCTCCTCGCCCATCAACATGACGTTCTCGTCGCGTGACAGCTCGGCGCGCAAGGTCTGCCGAAGTGCTTCGCGGTAGGTCACGACGGCCATGCCGCGCCTCCCGGCATGGGCGCCGCGGGGTACAGGGCGTCACCGGGCAGGAGCCGCGAGTCGTTGGGAACGGGGCTGGCGTAGGTGTGGTCGAACAGGGTGCCGGCGTCGGGGAGCTCGCTGGCCGCGGCGAACGCGGCGACTGCGTCCACCTCGCGCCGCACCTCGGCGTCGAGCTGCGCGAGGGACCCAGGGTCATGGACCCCTGTCGCCGTGAGGTGTTCCGCGAAGGCGCGGACGGGGTCGACGCCCTTGAGACGCTCGACCTCCTCGCTGCTGCGGTACTTCGCCGGGTCGACGACGGAGTGCCCCTTCAGCCGCTCGGTGACTACTTCCAGCAGGTACGGCCGCCCACCCCGTGCGACGTCGACCGCCCTGGCAGCCGCGGCGGCGACCGTGTGGGGGTTCATGCCGTCCACGCGCGCCGACTCGATGCGATACCCGTCGCCGTGGCGGTAGAGGTCGGGCAGAGCCGACGAACGGGCCACCGGGGTCCCCATCCCCAGCCCGTTGTTGATGATGACGAACACGATGGGCAGGTCCCACAGGCTCGCCAGGTTGAGGGATTCGTGGAAAGCGCCGGCTGCGACCGTGCCGTCGCCCATCGTGCACATCACGATCTCCTCAGCGCCCTGGTACTGCAACGCCAAGGCGGCTCCCGTCGCGATCGGAAGCTGTCCCCCGACGATCCCGTACCCCCCGAGCAGCCGGTGGGAGACGTCGAACATGTGCATCGAGCCGCCCCAGCCCCTGGAGACCCCGTCCACGCGCCCGAAGAGCTCTGCCATCACGGCGTTCGGGTCGATGCCTCGAGCCAGGGCGTACCCGTGCTCGCGGTAGTTCGTGAACAGGTAGTCCTCGGGCCGGAGCTCGTCCATGAGGCCTGCGATGGCGGCCTCCTCACCGAGGTTCAGGTGGCAGTACCCGCCGATGAGCGCCTGCGTGTAGGCGCGCTGGGCACGTTCCTCGAAGCGCCGGATGAAGAGCATCTGTCGGTAGAAGCGCTGCGACCGCTGACGCTCCTCCTCGGTCGGCGGGGTTGCTGCTGGTGCCCTCGTCCCCGTTGTCCCAGTCCGGCGCCTCGTGGGCGTCGAGGACCGCGTCGTTCCTGACATCACAGATCTCCCGGTGGTCGACCGGCGCCTCGATGACGCCGGACAGTCTCATGAGGCATGCCGGTCATGGGGAGGGCGACATGTCGGCGTGCGACGTCCCTCGACCCGCTGTCGCCGCGCGCTCCTGCTGCTCCCCGCGTCACGCGACGCGGCGCGAGCCCTGGGGCGGCTTGACCCAGCGATACGCGCCGGCGCGCGTCCGCTCCCAGGCGAGCACCGATCTCGCGTACCTGTTGTTCAGCTCGTTGAACACCGCGGCAGGCCTGCCCTGGAGAACGGTGCCGGTCGGGCTGTCGTCAAACCGGGTCCGTTGCACCAGTCCGTCCCCGGGCCCCAGGCTCATCGCGAGGACGAGGTAGGCGAGGCCGAAGGGGTCGGGCGAGCGTCCCTCGAGTCCCGCGATGATCGTGGCGGCAGCATGACCGCCCTGTGGGATCGCGGTCGCGCACGCCATCCGCAGGGTCTCGCCGGGTGGTCCGTCGACGAAGCACCCGTCGCCCGCACCGAGGACGTCCGGGTATCTCGTGGTCTGGAGGTACTCGTCGACGACGAGCCGGCCGGAACGGTCCACGTCGAGGCCGCTGTCCCGGGCGAGCGTGGGCACCGCGAACGACGCGGCCCACACCACGCAGTCCGCGGCGATGGCCTCGCCGTCGCCGGTGCGGATCCCGGCCGGGGTCACCTCGACGACCGGGGTGCGCTCGAGGACGTTCACGTGGGACATCGCCCGAGCCTGCGTGAGGTAGGTGCGCGCCTTCGCCGAGAGGGTCGGCCCGAGCTGGGACGAGGTGACGACGCTGAGCCGGAGGGTCGGTCGTAGCGCGGCGAGCTCCGTGACGAGCTCGATGGCGGTTGCTCCTCCACCGACGACGAGGACGGACGCGTCGTCGGGAACCTCGGCGAGCCGGCTGCGGAGCGCGTGCGTTGCCTCGAGGCTGGAGATGTTGTGGGCGTGCTCGGCTGCGCCGGGCACCGAGGTGACGGGAACACCGCTGCCGACCGCGTAGACGAGCGTGTCGTAGCGCTCGGCCCAGGGCACGTTCGACGCGACGTCGACACCGTCGATCCGGTGCTCGTCGGGTCGGATCAACGTCACGCGGCCGAGCCGGAGCTCCACCGCGGGCTTGAGCAGGGAGCGGAGCGAGTGACGTGTGGCCGGCTCGGCGTCGGTCCTGGCTGCGACCTCGTGGAGACGGATCCGGTCGACGAACGACTCGATCGGGTTGACCAGCGTGATCCGCGCTCGCGACTTCAGCTTCCCCGCGAGCCGGTTGGCGCACAGGATCCCGGCGTAGCCGCCGCCGATGATGATGATGCGATGAGGGTTCGAGTCGTTCATGCTCCCTCGACGAGACACAGCCCGGTTTTGTGAGGTCTGCGTCGGACCGAGCTCCTCGGGAGCCGCAGCCGCGCGCGGTGCGCGGCGGCGGGGCTGGACGACTCAGCGAGCGTCGAGCGAGCAGGCGGGCGTCCCGCCGGGCAGTCGCGTGCGGTTGGCGGCGACCCAGTGGTAGGCGCGTCGGGCGATCGGGTCGAAGGGCCAGGTCGTCATCAGCCGACCGACCAGGCGCCACGGCAGCGGGCCGGTGCGGAGGATCGCCGCGTAGGCCCGGTGGCCGTAGTCGACGCGGCCGTCGGGGTGGACGTAGGGCATCTCCACCTGCGCTCGTTCCTCGTCGATGCCCAGCGCCGCCAGGTCGACCGACTGCACGGTGGAGCTGTCGACGTCGACACCCAGGCGCGGCACGAGCAAGGCGGCGCGCATGCAGAAGCCGCAGTCCCCGTCGTTGAGCATGAGTCCTCGGTCCATGCCACCAACGCTACGCGGGCGTCCTCAGCACGGTCCTGGGTCCGCGGAGGCGCCCGCTGTGGGACTGATCTCACCGCGGCGGCGATCCGGCTGGCAGCCTCACGATCGACGTCCGGTGGCGGTCGTGGGTGCTGAGGGGGTTCACCCTCACCGCATCCAGGAGGCACACATGCCGAGTTCGGGCAGAGCGCGGTACGACGCGTTCGACAGCCGCTGCGTGGTCCGGGGAACCCGGCGATGACCGGGACCGACGCCGCTCGGTCCGTGGGGGTACGCCCCTCGTCCAGGCTGCCGCAGCGCAAGCACCGCCAGCGGTTCGTGAGCAGGGCGCGCAGCCTCGACCGGACGCGAGCCATTCCTGGGCGGGATCGCCGAGGGTGGACGGAGGGAGACCTCGGCGGCGAACGGCTCCTGCTCGCACTCGACCAGATCCAGCAGGGTCCTCCGCGCACGGTCGCCGGCTGGAAGGCCCTGGCCGAGGGGATCCTGGTGGACGAGTGCTGCGCCGCCCACCGCAACCGGGAGATCTCGGCGTGCTACGCCTGGGCCTACATGGCTCTGCCCACGTGCTTCAAGTGGGCCGGGATGGCGGCGATCGCGTCGCACCACGTCCGCGTCGCCCTCCTTCCCCTCCACCTCGAGACCGCTCTCAGGGGCTCCTCGGACCACCCGCACAGACCGGGGATGTGGCGGGTGCTCACGGAGGACGTGAACACGATCCGGGCGACGAACAACGACATCTTCGACGACCTGTTCTGGGTCCACCTCGCCTACGTCACCTCCGAGGACGGGATCGGACTGCTCCGCGCCCTCCTGCGGGACGAGCGTCGCTACGCACCCGTGCTGGCCGGGTTCGAAGCACTCGACCAGGGCCGCCGGGTGCTGGAGGACCCGACGGCGTCACCGGCCGCTCGCGGAAGAGCACGGGACCTCGTCTGGGAGGGCAATCTCCTCCTCCTCGAGCACGAGCAGCGCGTCGTGGTGCAACCACGCTTCGATCGCCTCTCCGACAGGTACGCCCGGGTCGTCTCGCTCGGATCGGCCACCACGTTCGAGACACGTGGACCGTGGCATGCGGTCGAGTACTTCACCTCGTTCTACCTCTACACCCTCGTCCGTGCGAACCCGCGTGGCCTCAGCGGACGGGTGGATCCGCGCATCACCGACTACGACGACCGGTGGCGCTGGCTCGTGTCGAGCGTCGTGCCCCGGTTCAAACGGTTCGATGCAGATCCGCGCGAGATCCGAGCCATCCTGCGACGCATCCTCGACCAGGACCGTCGCCGCGTCTCCTCGCGTGGAGCACCCCGACCAGGAGGGACCGAGCGTCCTGGTGGCGCGTGGCGTCCCGGCGCCCCGGAGCGCCGCGCCTGCAGCGCGTGAGACCCGATCTGCCTGCGGGTGTCCGACCTGCCGTTGCGCACACCGGGCCCCTACCGCACCCGGACGTCCGTCCCGGCCGTCTCACGCCTGCCTCCGCCGGCGACGAGCCGGACGGGGTGACGAGGCGGACATCTCACCGCCCACGCATCACATCCAGCCGCGCAGAGGTGTCGAAGCAGTGAGACCCCGCACGGGATCTCGACCAGTCAGACCAGGAGGAGCGATCGTGTTCCGTACTCCACACATCCTCATCGTCGGTGGCGGCTATGCCGGCTTCTACGCCGCGTGGCACCTCGAGAAGCGCCTCAAGCGGTCCGAGGCATCCGTGACCATCCTCGATCCCCGTCCGTACATGACCTACCAGCCGTTCCTGCCCGAGGTCGTGGCGGGCTCGATCGAGGCGCGCCACGTGGCCGTGTCGCTGCGCAGGCACCTACGGCGGACCACCGTGCTGAGTGGACGCGCGACGTCCATCGACCACGGGAGCAAGTCCGTGCACGCGCGGATGAACGACGGGCGGGAGGTGGAGCTCGCGTACGACGTCATCGTGGTCACGGCTGGAGCCGTCACCCGGACGCTGCCGGTGCCAGGCATCGCCGAGACGGCTCTCGGCCTCAAGCACGTCGAGGAGGCCGTCGCGATCCGGGACGGGTTCCTCACCGCGCTCGACCGCGCAGCGGCCATGCCGAAGGGACCGGCACGCACCAGAGCACTGACCGTCACGTTCGTCGGTGGTGGTTACGCCGGTGCCGAAGGGTTCGGGGAGCTGCTGGGCCTGTCGCGCGCCGCCCTGAAGAGGTACCCGGAGATCTCCCCGGACGAGCTCAACTTCCACCTGGTGGAGGCGAGCGAGCGCATCCTGCCCGAGGTCTCCGCCAAGACCGGCGCGTGGGTGGTGCGGTCGTTCGAGCGCAGGGGCGCTCGTGTCCACCTGAGGACCACTGTCACCTCGGCTGTGGGAGGCGACGTCGTCCTGTCCTCGGGCGAGCGCTTCGAGTCCGGCCTGATCGTGTGGACAGCCGGGACCGCCGCCAACCCGACCATCTCCAAGCACACCGACCTGCCCGTCGACCAGCGCGGCCTGGTGGTCGTGCGCCCCGACCTCCGCGTCGGCACGGACGAGCACCCGGTGGTGGACGCGTGGGCTGCGGGCGACGACGCCGCCGTACCGGACCTGACACGCACCGCGTCCCCGCCCTACGTCTACACGGTGCCCAACGCACAGCACGCTGTCCGTCAGGGCAAACGGCTCGCTCGCAACATCACCAGGACACTGCGGGGCTCGGCGACCCGGCCGTACCGACACCGCACGCTCGGCACCGTCGCGACGCTGGGACTGGGGACCGGAGTGTTCGAGGCCGGACCCCTGGCCATCAAGGGGTTCCTCGCGTGGCTGATCCACCGGGGTTACCAAGGCCTGGCCATCCCGACCTGGGAACGCAAGGTTCGAGTCTTCTCCGCTTGGTTCACCGCGTTGTTCCTGGGACGCGACATCGTGTCGCTGACCTCGGTCCAGCAGCCTCGGCACGAGTTCGTCAGCGGTGGTCGTCTCGAGCACCACCCGCGGCCGGAGCGCGGTGACAGGCATGTTGCCTGAGCGGTGGGCGACGCAGCTTCGCGGACGCGTCGTTCCCAACCGCTGGGCTCACAGGTTCGGCGTCATCTCCATGGCGGCGATGGTGGTCCTCCTGGTGACGGGGATGTACCTGGCGTACTTCTACGACGCCTCGGGCCCCCACGTCACCTACGACGGCAGCTACGAGCCGTTGACGGGCGCCGAGATGTCGCCGGCCTATGCCTCGACGCTCCACCTCAGCCTCGAGGTGCGCGGCGGCCTGCTGGTGCGGCAGACGCACCACTGGGCCGCACTCGTGCTCCCGGCTTCCTTGATGCTGCAGCTGTTCAGCACGTTCTTCTCCGGCGCCTTCCGCAAGCCGCGTCGGGGGATGTGGCTGCTGCTGTTCGCGACCTTCGTGCTCGCGCTGGCGGCAGGTGTGACCGGCTACGCGATGCCGGACGACTCGTTGTCGGGCACGGGGCTGAGGATCATGCACGGGATGATGCTGGGCATCCCCGTCGTCGGCCCTCACCTCGCGTCCCTCCTCTTCGGCGAGTTCCCCGGGCACATCGTCGAGACGCTCTACCCGCTGCACGTGGTCGTGCTCCCCGGACTCCTGGTCGCCGTCGTCGCGCTGCGACTGCGCCTGGCCTTCAAGCGCGGCCCCATGCAGGTGGCGGCCGAGCGGCGCCATCACGGCGAGGTCAGCCACGCGGCCAACCTCCGAGCGGCGACCGCGCGCTCCGGTGGCCTGTTCGTCATCTCGGCCGGGTGGCTGGTGCTCATGGGCGGAACGATGACGATCGCTCCCATCTGGCTCTACGGACCCGCGGACAGCGGCAGCGCATCGAACGGCAGCCAGCCCGACTGGTACCTCGGGTTCCTCGATGGCGCTCTGCGGCTCGTGCCACCCGGTTGGGAGGTCGTGCTCTGGGGCAGGACGTGGCCGCTGGCGCTGCTCGTCCCCATGGCGGTCGTGGGCCTCTTCCTGATGCTCGTCGCTGTCTACCCGTTCATCGAGAGCCGGCTCTCCGGGGACGACGAGGAGCACCACGTCCTGGACCGCGCGCGGGACAACCCGGCGCGGACCGGCGCAGGAGCCGCCGGCGCAGTGTTCTACGGCGTCCTGTTCGTCTCCGGGGGCGTCGACATCATCGCGACCCAGTTCCACCTCTCGTTCGAGTCCCTCATCAACTTCTTGCGGGTGGCGATCGTCGCGGGCCCGGTGCTGGCCTTCGTCGTGGCGCGCGCCGTGTGCCTCGGCCTTCGAGACCGCGAACGGGTGGCGGAGGCTGTCGGCTTCGAGACCGGAGTGATCGTGCGGGCACCCGACGGTGGCTACACCGAGCTCCACGCGCCGGTTCGGGCGCCGTCCACCCGGCCGCCCGACCCGGCACTCGACCCGGCACTCGACCCGGCACTCGACCCGGTGCCGGCACGTGCGGACAGCGTGGCGTAGGCACCGACGTGGGCAGCAGGCGAAGACCTCCGGGGCTGAGTGCCCGGAGGTCTTCGCTCTGCTGGGGGGACGAGACCCACGATGCGTCGTCGGCGTCGAGGTGCCCGTCGTCGTGGGGCCGCGGGCTCAGTTCCAGAGCGTGAGCTTGTGCGGGTTCCTGACCGTGCGGATCTCGGTGATGAGGCCGTCCACGACCTCGAGGGTGGCCACAGCGACGACCCGGCCCTCGTCCCACATCACGAAGCCGAGGCCGTCCGGCGTCTCCTGCTGCTCGACCGTCCCGTACCGGTTGTTCGCCAGCAGGCTCAGGATGAAGCTCGCGACGCGACGTGCTCCGACCACGGGCTTGCGCGCGGCCGTGACGACACCGCCCCCGTCGGACCTGGCGGTGACGTCCGCGTCCAGTACAGCGATCAGTCCGGCGAGGTCCCCGCTCCGGATGGCGGCCGCGAACGCCGTCACGACCCTGTCGTGCTCTGCACGGGTCACCTGACGTCCGCGTCCCTTCTGGACCCGACGTCGGGCGGAGGTGGCGAGCTGACGGCAGGCCGCTGGGGTCCGTCCGACGATGTCGGCGATCTCGTTGAAAGGCATCGCGAAGATGTCGTGCAGCACGAACGAGACCCGTTCTGCAGGGGTCATGGACTCGAGGACGAGGAGCAGGGCCGTGCTCACCGTGTCGTCCAGCGTGACCTGCTCGAGCGGGTTGGTGGCCGCGACCGACAAGCCGTTCGCCGCGTGGGCCGGTAGGGGCTCTGGCAGCCACGGTCCGACGTAGGTCTCTCGCCTCCACCGCGCAGAGCTGAGGACGTTGAGGCAGACACGGCTGGCCACGCGGGTCAGCCACGCGCCAGGAACCTCGATCGCGTCCCGCTCCTCCTGGCTCAGCCGGTACCAGCGGACGTAGGTCTCCTGGACCGCGTCCTCGGCCTCGGCCATGGTCCCGAGCATCCGGAACGCCAAGGAGATGAGGTGCCGTCTCTCGGCGAGGACGTCGGCCCCCGGCTCAGCCTCGTCCGTCCTCCGCGCGTCAGGGCCCACTGCGTCTCCTGAGTCGTCCACCCGTCCACCTCCTCTGAGCTCTCGACCGGGTGCGGGACTGGAATGTGAGGCGGTCCCTCACATTCCCAGGTCGTGGCAGGTCGTAGGGGTGACCCACCCGGCACGCTGCGGTCGCCGTCCTCATCGATGGCGCCGAGAACGGAGACCCATGCGCATCTTCCTCGCCGGCGGCACCGGGGTCATCGGCAGGAGACTCGTGCCCGCACTCGTCGCCGCGGGGCACGAGGTCGTCGCCACGACGCGTCGGCTCGAGAACGTCGCGCAGATCGAGGGGTCGGGTGGCAGGGGCGTCGTGGTCGACGTCTACGACGCCGAGCTCCTCACCGAGCTGATCTCGACGGAGGCACCGGACCTGGTCATGCACCAGCTGTCCGACCTCCGCTTCTTCGACACCCACGCCACTGCGCGGATCAGGAGAGAGGGCACGAGGAATCTCGTGGCGGCCGCCGAGCGGGTCGGCGTCGGGCGGATCGTGGTCCAGAGCATCGCGTGGGCCTACGAGGACGGTCACGGTCTGGCCCAGGAGGACGAACCGATCGAGGAAGGGTCTGCTGTGGCGGTGATGGAGGAGCTGGCGGGACGCCTGGCCACTCCGACCATCCTGCGCTACGGCTGGTGGTACGGCCCGGGCACCTGGTACGCCGAGGGGGGCCGGGTCGCCGAGGCCGTGGCTGAGGGGCTCCTTCCCGCGACCCGCACGGTCAACTCCTTCCTGCACGTCGACGACGCCGTCTCGGCGACCGTCCAGGCGATCGACTGGCCCGAGGGCGTCTACAACATCGTCGACGACGAACCTGCGCCGGCGACCGAGTGGTTGCCCGTCTACGCGCGTGCCATCGGTGCACCTGCACCGAGCTCGACGGTCTGGTCCCCCCGGCCCTCGGGCGGCCGGGGCGCGTCGAACGCCAAGGCGAGGGCCGCGGGCTGGGAGCCCCGCTACCGCACGTGGCGGTCAGGGTTCTGCGCGGCCGGGCTGGGCGCCGAGTAGGACGCCCCCTGCGGCCGCGGTGGGAAGGCGGCCCGCTGCCCGGTACGCCGCGACGTCTCGCCGAGCCGTCGCGCGGGCCCGGCAGTCCGTCGGATCAGCGCTCCCAGGGGATGACCGTCCAGATCGGCCCCAGGTCCAGGTGCCAGTCGAGCAGGTCCTCGCGGGTGAGAGGCGGCAGGGCCGGGGCAACGTCGTCGGCCGGCAACGACGGCTCGCTGAGACGCAGCGGCTCGATCCCCACGAACAGCAGCTTGGCGACGAGGTCTCCGACGATCCGCCAGGTGGCGGGCAGCTCGCACGCCGGGCACGAGCACAAGAGCTCGGCCTCGGCGCGCGGTGTCACGTCCATCCGCAGGACGGCCGACGCCATGTCCACGGCGATCTCCGCATCGCACCGTGGACAGGTCATCAGTACCTCGATCACGACAACCTCCTCCACTGGTCCGGATGTACTTCTCCGACCGGGCAGCACCCGGTCTTGTGAGGCCACCGGTGCGCCCCGCGATGTGTGGTGCCGTACACCGGAGGCGGCCCTCCCGCCGATTCGTGCGCGACGGACGGTCGTAGCCGAGGCCTGAGCGCGGCAGCCGCGACGAGGGAGTGGGGTCGCGAGACCTAGGCTTCGCCCATGACCACCGGCGAGAAGCGGCCGTGGTGGTGGGCAGAGCAACGTTCCTCGAGCATGCAGACGTCCGTCGTGGTCGTCGGGTTGCTTCTCGCCCTGGTAGGCGTGGTCCAGGCGTTGCTCCACCTGGACGTGCGGGAGCCGCTCTTCTGGATCGGCATCGGTCAGCTGCTCTGCGGATCGGTTCTTGCTGGCACGCACGCGGCCACGCGGACTGCGCTCCGCCGCCGTGCGGAGAGGCAGTAGCTCGACAACGTCTCGCCCTGGGTGGCGCCTCACACCGCGCCGGGCAGGCCCGCGCGTGCTGCGTCGCCCTTGGTCGGTGCCCTCCTGCGCGTACCGGCGATCACCGGGAGAGCACCGTGCGCAGGGCGGTGAGCTCGGCCTCCACCCCGTGCATCTCCTCCTGCACGACGGTCGGGTCGGTGTCGCCGGGAAACAGGATCGTGAAGGTCACGAGGCTGCCGTCGCCGGCCGGGTGGACGCGCAGGAACGCCCCGAGGTCGGGGCGCTCCACCGAGAGGTAGTCGACGACTCCGAGGGCGTCGGAACGTCGGACGCGGATCCGTCGTCCGTGGTCCGGCCTCGTCGAGACCCGCCACACCCCGTCGCCGAGGTCCTCGACCCGGAGGGCAAACGCGGGAGCCCACTCCGGCAGGCGCCGCGGGTCGGCCAGGAGGTCGACGACCGCGCCCGGTGGCGCGGCGATCGCGGACGACCTGGTCGCCGAGGTGAGCGGGACGGGCGAGGCGGTGGACGGGTCCGGGGTGGCCACGGTCAGGGCCTCCCCGGCCGCAGGTCGCGGAGCCGGGCCAGCTTGCCCTCGCTCCTGGGTAGGCTCCCCGGCTGCTCCCGGCGCACGCCGACGGTGACCCCCACCTGGTCCTTGATCCGCTGACCCAGCCGGTCGGCGGCCCGCCGCGCGGCATCGTCGGCCACGCCGGGGCGCGGCTCCACGCAGACGATGAGCTCGTCGAGCCGGCCGGGACGGGTCAGCTCCAGGACGAAGTGCGGGGCCAGCTCCTCGATCGCCAGCACGACCTCCTCGACCTGGGTCGGGAAGAGGTTGACGCCGCGCAGGATGATCATGTCGTCGTTGCGCCCGGTGACCTTCTCCATCCGCCGCATGCCCGGGCGCGCCGTCCCCGGCAGGAGCCGGGTGAGGTCGCGGGTGCGGTAGCGGATCACCGGGAACGCCTCCTTGGTCAGGCTGGTGAGGACGAGCTCCCCCACCTCGCCGTCGGGCAGCACCTCGCCGGTGGCGGCGTCGACGACCTCCGGCAGGAAGTGGTCCTCCCACAGGTGCGGTCCGTCCTTGGTCTCCAGGCACTCCATCCCGACGCCGGGACCCATCACCTCGCTGAGCCCGTAGATGTCGAGGGCGTCCAGGTCGAGGCGCTCCTCGAGCTCGCGGCGCATCTCGTTGGTCCACGGCTCCGCCCCCAGCACCGCCAGGCGCAGGCTGGTCGACCGCGGGTCCACCCCCTGCTCCTCCAGCGCGTCGGCGATCGTGAGCAGGTAGGTGGGCGTGCAGAGGATGACGTCCGGGCGGAAGTCGCCGATGAGCTGCGCCTGGCGCGCCGTCTGCCCGCCGGAGATCGGCACCACGGTCGCACCCAGGGCCTCGATGCCCGCGTGGGCGCCGAGGCCGCCGGTGAACAGGCCGTAGCCGTAGGCGTTGTGGACCAGCATCCCCGGCCGCACGCCGGCGGCGCGGAGCGACCGCGCCATCAACCCGGCCCAGACCTGCAGGTCGGCGGCGGTGTAGCCCACCACGGTGGGCCGTCCCGTCGTCCCGGACGAGGCGTGGATGCGCGCCACCCGCTCCCGCGGCACCGCGAACATCCCGAACGGGTAGGTCGAGCGGAGGTCGTCCTTGGTGGTGAACGGCAGCAGCCGCACGTCGGCCAGGGTCCGGACGTCGGCCGGGACCAGCCCGAGCGCGTCGAGCTTGCGACGGTAGAGGTCGACGTTGTCGTAGGCGTGCGCGACCGTCGCCCGGAGGCGCTCGAGCTGCAGCTCCTCGACCTCCTCGCGCGTCATCCGCTCCGCGGCGTCGAGGTCCGCGGCCGGCACCGCCCGGTCCATCGGGGTCAGGGTCACCGGTTCTCCGCCAGCCAGGCGTCCGCCGTGGCCAGCACCTCCTCCCGGTCCCAGTCGTTGATCTCCTCGATCAGCTCGTCGGTCAGGAACGTCTCCAGGTCGGCGCCGCCGCTCATCGCCCCCACCTGGACGAGCAGGTCCTGGGCGTTGGCCCAGCGCTCCTGCTTGATCTCGCCGAACGTCGTGCCGTCGAACGGCGCGAGCGTGGAGGCCAGGCCCTCGAGGAGGAACGTCGCCAGCTCCGGCTCCCGCCACTGCTCGGCCGCGACCTCCTGGGTCGCCAGCTCGGCGACCTCGGGGCGCTCGATCGCGACGTAGGTGCCCTTGGCCAGCGCTCGGAGGAACTTCACGAGGTCCTGGCCCTCGAGCGCCTCCGCGGTGCTGACGTAGCCGCCGACCGGGATGCCCTCGAGCCCCTCGGGGATGATGTTCTCGACCTCGAGCCCCGCCTCGTCGAAGGCGGCGAAGTCCTGGAGGGTGCCGGTGTACGCCGCGATCCGCCCGGACTCCAGCGACTGGGCGACCGACGGCCCGCCGGGTCCGACCACCGTGGTCGTGACGTCGTCGAGGCTCATCCCGACCTGCTCGAGCGCCGAGGCGAGCAGGGCCAGGTCCTGGTCGGGCGAGGCCAGCCCGATGTTCTCGCCCTCGAGCGCGGTGAGGTCCTCGGTCCCGCTCTCCTCGGGGACGACGATGCCGTAGATGAAGTCGGTCCCGCCCGTCCGCTCGTCGTAGGGCAGGCGCAGGTCGTCGGACCGCGCCGCCGCGGCGAGGGCGTCGCTGGAGGCGATCAGGGCGGCGTCCACCTTGCCGTTCTCGACCAGCGCCGCCGCGGGGACGGCGTCGGAGATCGCCACCAGCTCGACCTCGAGGTCCTCCTCGGCGTAGAAGCCGAGCTCGCGGGCGATGACCTCGTTGTAGGTGAACAGCGAGTGGGGAGCGGGGCTCGCCACGACGATGGTGCCCGAGTCGCCGCCCCCGCTCGCGCCCGACCCGCCACCGCCTCCGCAGGCGGCCAGCACGACCGCGCTCATGGTCAGTCCCGTCGCGAGGATGCCTCGGGTCGATCTCGATGTGCTCATGCGCCTACCTCCAGGTGGGGGTGCTTCTCGTCGGTGTCGCGGCTCGTCGCGCCCGCGCGGGCGTCGACGGTGGCGCCGAGGTGGCCGAGACGTCGCTGGTAGCGACGGCGGCGCACCTTGCTGCGGAAGTTCAGACCGCTGTCGCGTCGCCAGAACACGACGAGGTGGTCGACCACGGCCACCGCGCCGTACAGGGCGAGCCCGATCGCGGTGAGGACGAAGATGACCGCGAAGGCGTCGTCGAGGTTCAGCTGGTAGCTGAAGCGCTGGACCAGCAGTCCGAGGCCCTTCTGGGCGGAGACGAACTCCGCGACGATCGCACCGGCCAGCGCCAGGGTGAGCCCGATGCGGAGCCCGGCGAAGATCAGGGGCGCGGCGGTCGGCAGCAGCACGAAGGTGAAGGTCTTGGCGCGGCCGGCCCCGAGCGAGCGGAACAGCTCCTCGGTCTGCGGGTCCGGCATCAGCAGGCCCGTCAGCGTGTTGACGAAGATCGGGAAGAAGGCGATCAGTCCCGCGACCACGATCTTGGACGAGTACCCGAACCCGAAGGTGGAGATGATGATCGGCGCGAGCGCGAGCATCGGCATCACCTGGAGCACCACCGTGTAGGGCTGGATCATGCTGCGCAGGAGCGGCGACCAGCCGGCGGCGAGCGCGAGGCTGACGGCGATCACCGAGGCGAGCCCGAAGCCGGCGAGGGTCTCGAAGAGCGTCGCCCACAGGTGCTCCCAGATCAGGCCGGTCGAGAACAGCTCGTAGGTGGACCTGACGGCGTCGCCCGGGCGGGGCAGCACGAGCGCGCTGACCCACTCGTTGCGGGTGGCCACCTCCCAGGCCGTGACCACGACGACCAGGAACACGGCCGGGGGCACGATCCGCGACCATCGCAGCCTCCCGGCGCTCCTGCCCCCCGCGGCCCGACCGCCCTGCCCGGTCATGCGGCGCTCAGCGGGTCGTCGCGGCCGGCCAGGGCGAGACGCACCTCGGCGGCGATCTCCTGGAACCCCGGCAGCCGGATCATCTCCGTGGTGCGTGGACGCGGGAGCGGGACGGCGATGTCCGCGCGGGTACGGCCGGGCCGCGGCGTCATCACCACCACCCGGTCCGAGAGCAGCACCGCCTCGGTGATGCTGTGCGTCACCAGCACCGTGGTCGAGGTGTCGGCGTCGTGGATCTTGAGCAGCTCGAGGTTCAGGTGCTCGCGGGTGAGCTCGTCGACGGCGCCGAAGGGCTCGTCGAGGAGCCGGACCGTGGCACCGGTCATCAGGAGCCGGGCGAGGGCGACCCGCTGCTGCATGCCCCCGGAGAGCTGCCGCGGGAACTTGAACTCCGACCCCGCGAGGCCGAACAGCCCGAGGAGCCGCATGCCCTCCCTGATGTCGGCCTCGGTCACCCGGCGGTGGATGCCGAGCGGGAGGAGCACGTTCTCCAGCGCCGACCTCCAGTCCAGCAGCGCCGGGCTCTGGAACATCAGTCCCACGCCCGGGTGCGGCCCACGGACGGGCTGCCCGCTCACGTCCACCTCGCCCCCGCTGGCGGGCGTCAGACCGGCGGCGATGCGCAGCAGCGTGGACTTGCCGCACCCACTGACCCCGACGATGGAGACGAACTCACCGGGCGCCACGTGCAGGTCGGCGCTCGCGATGGCCTCGAAGCCGTTGTCGAACGTCTTGCTGACCCCGGTCAGCTCGACCGAGGCAGGGGCCGGCGCTGGCGGGACGACGGAGGCGCGGGACCTGCCGCGGAAGAGAGTGGGCATGCGGTCAGGCTAGGTTCGTGACTCACGACACACCAGTGCATTCTCGGTACGAGATGAGTTACCCGGACGCATTGTCCGTGGAGTGCGTCGAGGTAAGTCACGACTTAGCGAACATGCAGTTGAGTGCCTGACTGACCCGCCCTAGCGTGGGCGGGCCGCCGACCGTCGGCCGGCATCGACGAGACGAGGTCCCATGGCACGCGGCGTGAAGAAGAGCACCACCGTGCACCACGAGCAGCGAGGCGCGGTCGCCATCGTGCTGCTGAACCGACCGGCGCACGCGAACGCGATCGACCCGCCCACGTTCGCCGCCCTGGCGGCGGCGTACCACCGGGCCGAGCACGACACGGCGACCCGCGCGGTGGTGCTCGCCGGCACCGGCGACGATTTCAGTGTCGGTCTGGACCCGGTGGCCTTCCTCCCCGAGCTCGTCGAGCGCCGGTACAGCACGGACGGCCCGGGCTGGGTCAACCCCTTCGGCACCACCACGCGGCTGTCCAAGCCGCTGGTGGTGGCGGTCCAGGGCCGCGTGGGCGCGATGGCCCACGAGCTGCTCCTGGCCGGCGACATCCGGGTCGCCGCCGAGGACAGCGTCTTCGGTCAGGGCGAGGTCAGCCGGGGTACGACGCCAGCCGGCTGCGCGACCGTCCGGATGCCGCTGGAGGTGGGCTGGGGGAACGCGATGCGCTGGATCCTCACCGGCGAGGACTGGGACGCCGCCGAGGCGCTGCGGCTCGGGCTGGTCCAGGAGGTGGTGCCCGTGGGCACCCAGCTGGACCGGGCCGTCGCGCTCGCCACCACCATCGCGGCGCACCCGCCGCTGGCCGTGCGCGAGACGCTGCGGATCGGCCGACGGGCGTTCGAGGGGCCGGCCCACCAGGTCTTCGCCGCCCAGCTGCCGGCGCTGCACGACCTGATGGGCACCGAGGACTTCGCCGAGCGCTTGTCGGCGATGCGCGAGGAGCGGGAGCCCGTCTACACCGGGCGATAGGCACCCGGCGCGAACGCCCCGCTCTCCTCGAAGAGCGGGGCGTTCGTCGTCGTGGTGCTCAGGACGCGCCGAGGGCCCGCTCGACGGCGGCCCCGAGCGCAAGCAGGGCGGCGTCCTCGCCGAACGCGCCCTCCATCGTCAGCCCGACGGGGAGGCTGTCGGCCGACCGGCGGACGGGCAGGGCGAGCATCGGGACGCCGGCGACCGTGCCGGGAGCCGTGTGGCGAGTGACGGTCGCGAAGACGGGGACCTCACGGCCGTTGAGGTCGATGACGTCGTCGGCGCCGACCGGGGGTGCGAGCACCGGGACCGACGGCGCCAGCAGCGCCTGGACACCGGACTGCTCGAACAGCTCGGCGTAGGTGCGGCGCAGGCGCAGTCGCGCCCGTCGGGCCTCCTCGTAGTCCGCGGGCTGGAGGGGCTGCTCGGCGATGTGCTGGGCCAGGCCGCGGACGTCGGGCGAGGCCAGCTCGGGCACCAGGTCGCCGAACGTCCCGAACCGGCGATCGACCGCCGTCGCACGGGCGAGCAGCAACCGGGCGGCCTCGTAGAGCACCATGGCGAGCCCCGGCCCTCCGCCGATCGCGAGGTCGTCGGTGACCTCCACGTCGACCAGCTGCACCCCGTGCTGCGCGAGGGTGGCGAGGGCGGCCTCGGTCGCCTCCGCGACGGCCGGCTCGAGGTCGTCCGTCCGCGAGCGCAGCACGCCGAGCCGGAGGCCGTCCAGCCCCGGTTCAGCGACGGCGGGCTGCCGGGTGATCACGCGGTCGACCCGCTGGACCTCCGCGACCGCGAGGGCGTGGACGCCGACGGTGTCCCGCGTCCAGGAGAGGTTGACGAGCCCGTCCCCCGGGTACCTGCCGGTGGTCGGCCGAAACCCCACCACGCCGCAGAACGCGGCGGGGACGACGACGGAGCCGCCGGTGTCGGTCCCGAGGCTGAACGGGACGACGCCGAGGGCGACCGCCGCGGCGCTCCCCCCGCTCGAGCCGCCCGCCACCCGCGTCGGATCGACCGGGTTGCGCACGGGGCCGAAGGCGGTGTTGTTGGAGGTGATCCCGAAGGCGAGCTCGTGCATGTTGGTCTTGCCGATGACGACGGCGCCGGCCTCGCGCAGCGCGGCGACGACGCCGGCGTCGGCGTCGGGCACGTGGTCGCGGAACAGCGGGCTGCCTGCCGTCGTCCGGGTGCCCCCGACGTCGATGTTGTCCTTGACCGCGAACGGGACGCCGGCGAGCTCGCCGGAGCCGTCGAGGGACTCCAGGCGGTCGGCGTCGTGGACGTCGATGAACACGCCGTGGGAGTCCGTGCTCGCCAGGGCGGCGTCGCGAGCAGCCGTGAGCCGGCGACCCGGCTCGGTCATGACAGGACGGTGAGGGCGAAGGGCATCATCCCCCGAGCCTGCATGATGTGGGGCACCAGCAGGATCATCGCCTCGGGCCCGCGCGCCGACGCGACGCCACCGAGGTCCAGGACCTGGTCCTCCGGCCAGCCGAGGTCGCCCAGCAGGCCCCGCACCTCGGCCTTGGCCGACTCGTCGTCGCCGGAGAGGAAGGCGGTGGGTGCTGCGGACAGGCTGTCGGGGGCGACCATGACCGTGAAGAGCATCGTGTTGAGCGTCTTGACGACCCGCACGCCCGGGAGCGCCGCCTGCAGCTCCTCGGCGAGGCTGCCGGTGGGGTACAGCAGCCCGCCGGGCTGTCCGGCCCCGCCACGCACGGTGGCGTTGGCGACGTCGACCAGGACCTTGCCGTCGAGCTCGGCCGCCAGCTGGCCGAGGCGCTCGACGGAGGAGTCGCCCGGGGTGGCGTTGACGACGACCGAGGCGGCCGAGATGGCGCCGGCGACGTCCTCCACGGTGACCGAGGAGTCCTTCCAGGAGGCGGCGGAGGCCTCGGGGTCCCTGCTGCCGATGTGGACGTCGTGGCCCGCGGCGGTGAGACCGTCGGCGAGGGCGTGCGAGACGCGGCCGGAGCCGAGGATGGCGATGCTGGTCATGGGGTTCTCCTGTTGTGGGTGAGCTCGCGCTGGTCGGGACTGACCTGCGGGACTGTCGAGAGGACCTCGACCGCGGCGGGGTGCAGACGAGGGGTGGTGGCGAGGAAGTCCGGGCTGCCGAGGTTCCACGGCAGGCCGCGGGTGTCGGTGACGACGCCCCCCGACTCCGCCACGATGAGCGCCCCGGCGAGCAGGCCGGAGCGGACCTGGCTGAACTGCCAGAACGCGTCCATCCGGCCGGCGGCGACCTGGATCAGCTGCAGCGTCGCGGGCACCGAGACCCGCAGGACCATCGCGTGGTCGAGCATCAGGGTGCTGGAGGTGCCGATGCGGTCGAAGACCTCGGGCGACTCGCCGGGCGCCGCCTGCCCCGTGCCGACCATGGCGGCGGTCAGCTCGCGCTTCGCCGACGGGACCAGGGGCCGGCCATCGACGTCGGCTCCCCCGCCGAGCACGGCGGTGTAGGTCTCGTCGGTGAGGGGGAGGTGGACCGCGGTGACCACCGGGACGTTGTCGCGCACCAGGGTGGCGGTGACGCCCCAGTCGGGCAGTCCGTGCGCGTGGTTGATGTTGCCCTCGACGGGGTCGGCGACCCACCACTCCCCGGGCGGGAGGAGGCCGGCCTCCAGCTCGTCGTCGACCCAGCCGGCGTCGGGCCGCAGCGCGGACAGTCGCGGCCTGAGCACGGCGAGCGACGCGTCGTCGTTGGCGTAGATGGCGGCGACCACGTCGTCGCGGGTCTCGAACTCGGGTCGTCCGGGCTGGCGGGCGACCATCGCCCGGCCGGCCTCCTGCACGGCCGCGACCAGGCCGGGGAGGAGCGCCCGGTCCTCCTCGAGGGCCGGGTTGGGGTGCGTGGACACGTCAGCTACCTCCGGGGCGTGGGTTGAGCGGGGTGAGTACCCCGAGTCGGGACTCGATGACCTCGCCCGCTGCCAGGACGGCGTCCTCCTCGAACGGCCGGCCGACGACCTGCACGCCCAGCGGCGCTCCGTCGCTGGCGACGGCCGGCATCCCCAGCGCGGGGACCCCGAGCATCGCGACCGACATCGACGGCCACTGGTGCCCCATCAGCTCCGCGGACCGGTCGACGCACTCGGCGTCGGCGCCCATCGGGAACGGCGGCTCACCGGAGACCGGCGTCAGGACCAGGGGGTAGCGGTCCATGAAGACGGACAGCTCGCGCTGGAGCATCCCCCGCCGCGACCACCCGGCGATGAACTGCGGGAGGTCGACGGTGCCGACCTCGCGGTCGTAGACGTCGTACATCAGGTCGAAGAAGGCGCGGTAGCCGGGCTCGGCCACGCGGGCGACCTCGGCCTTGAGGGCGACCGCGAACTCCGTCAGCGCGAGCTGCCACCAGAGCCGGGACGCCTCGCCGAGGATCGGCAGCGACACCTCCTCCACGTCGTACCCGGCGTCGGAGAGCCAGTCGGCGGCGACCCGGGTGGCGGCGGCCGTCTCGGCGCCGGTGGCCCCGCTGAGCACGTCGCCCGGTCCGGGGTCGGTGACGACGGCGACGCGGGGGCGGCCGGGGGTGCGGGGGATGCGGCTCGCGCCGGCGACGGCGCGGGGGTCGCGCGGGTCGAAGCGCTCCATGGCGGCGAGGCCCAGGCGCAGGTCCGCCACGGTGCGGGCAATCGGCCCCTGCGCGACGAAGGCCTGGACCGACATCGGCGGGTCGAACGAGGGCGAGCCTGCCCACGACGGGATGCGTCCGGGGCTCGGACGGAGGCCGACCACGCCGCAGCAGGCGGCGGGGTAGCGGATGGAGCCGCCGATGTCGTTGGCCTGGGCGAGGAAGCCCATCCCGGTGGCCACGGCCGCGGCGGCACCGCCGCTGGACCCGCCCGGGGTCACGGCCGGGTCGAAGGGGTTCAGGGTGGCGCCGTAGAAGTCGCTCTCGGTGGTCCACCGGGTGGCGAAGGGCGGGCAGTTGGTGCGCCCGACGAGGACCGCGCCCGCCGCGAGCAGGCTCGCGGCCTGGGGGTCGGTCTCGGTCGCGAGGTGGTCGGCGTACGCCGCGACCCCGTCGGTGGTCGGGAGGCCCTCGACACCGGTGTTCACCTTGGTGGTCAGCGGGACGCCGTGCAGCGGCCCGAGGACCTCGCCGCTGCGGCGCTGCTCGTCGGCCAGGCGGGCCCGGGCCATCGCGGTCTCGGCGTGCACCTCGACGAGGGCGTTCACCGTCGGGTTGACGTCGTCCACGCGATCGAGGACGGCCCGGGTCACCTCCTCGGAGGACAGCGCTCCCGTGCGCAGGGCGCCCGCCACGGCGGTCGCCGTCAGCTGCCAGATCTCCACGGAACTCCTCTTCTCATCGGGTGTGGAGACGAACGTAGGACGCGTGGGGATGACTTGCCAGTGCATCCTTGGTACGCCTAGGTTTACCGCCGTGCACTTGGATCTGAACCTGCTCACCGCCCTCGACGCCCTCCTGGAGGAGGGCAGCGTGGCGGGGGCGGCCGAGCGCCTCCACCTCTCGGCACCCGCGATGAGCCGCACCCTGGGCCGGATCCGCCGGGCCACCGGGGACCAGATCCTGGTGCGCACCGGCCGCACGATGACCCCGACCCCGCACGCCCTCGCGGTCCAGGGCGAGGTCCATGACCTCGTGCAGCGGGCCCGGGCAGCGCTGGCCCCGGAGCGCGAGCTCGACCTCGCGTCGCTGGACCGGGTCTTCACCCTCCGCGGTCACGACGCGGTCACCGTCGCCATCGGCCCGAGGCTGCTGGACTCGGTGCAGCAGCAGGCGCGGCTGGTCTCGCTGCGGCTGCTCGCCGAGCCGAGCGGCGACACCAACGACCTGCGCCACGGCGCGGTGGACCTCGAGATCCAGTCCACCGAGCCGGAGCTGCCCGAGATCCGCTCCGAGCTGCTGGGCGAGGACGAGCTGGTCGTCGCCATGCGACCCGACAACGCGCTCTACCGCGGCCGGATGACCGTACGGCGGTTCGCCCGCGCCGACCACGTCATCGTCTCGCGGCGGGGCCGGCTGAGCGACCCGGTCGACGGCGGGCTCGCCGAGCTCGGGTCGCCTCGCCGCGTGGTGGCCTCCGCCCCCACCAGCACGGCGGCGCTGTACTTCGTCGCCCACAGCAACCTCGTCGTCGCCGTACCGCAGCACATGTGCCACGAGACCGTCGTGCTGCTCGGCCTGCGCACCAAGCCGATCCCGCTCGACATCCCGGCCGTGCCCCTCTACCTCGCCTGGCACCAGCGCTACGACAACGACAAGGCGCACGCCTGGATGCGTGGGGTCGTCCGGGAGGCGTTCGCCGACCTCTACGACCGGCCGACCTGAGGGCGCAGGCGTCAGGCCCTCAGGCCGTCAGGCCGTCAGGCCGTCAGGCCGTCAGACGAAGATCTGCGAGATGCGCTCGTGGGTCTCCTCGTCCAGGCGGACCCGGACCGCCTCGTGCACCGCGTCCCACTGCGACGCGCGGCTCGGCGCGACGATCGGCGCGGTCACCCCCGGGTGGTCCCGCAGCCAGGCGAGCGCCAGCCCGGAGACGCTGGTCCCCTGCTCGGTGGCGACGGCGCGGAGCCGGGCGACCCGCTCGAGGTTCTCGGGCGTGTAGAAGCCGGTGTAGTACATCTCGCCGGCCACCGCGATCCGGCTGCCCTCCTCGGGGGGCGCGCCGTCCAGGTAGCGGTCGGAGAGCACGCCGCCGGCGAGCGGCGAGAACGGCGTGTAGCCGATCCCCTCGCTGATCACGATCGGCAGCACCTCGGCCTCGTCCGCACGGTCGAGCAGGTTGAGGCGGTTCTCCACGATCACCGGCCGGGGTGCACCCAGGCGGTCGGCCACCTCGAGCACGGCGGTCAGGCGGTCGGCCTTGACGTTGCTCAGTCCGTAGCCCTGGATCCGTCCGGCGTCCTGGGCCTCGGCGAAGGCGGTGACGGTCTCCTCGAGGGGCGTGACCGGGTCGGGAGCGTGGGAGAGGAAGAGGTCGACCCTCCCCAGGCGCTCGAGGGACTGGTCGAGCTGGCGCCGGACGTGCTCGGCGGAGTTGTCGAACCCGCGCGTGCCGTCCGGCCGGCTGACCAGGCCGACCTTGGTCGACACCAGCATCTCCGCGACCGGCCGGTTCTGCAGCCACTCGCCCACCGTCTTCTCGCTCTGCCCCCCCGCGTAGGCGTCGGCCGTGTCGATGAGCCGGATGCCGGCGTCCCAGGCCTCGTCGAGGCGAGCCATGCCCTCCTCCGGCGAGATGCCGCGACCGCGCGTCGCGGTCGACGTGCCCACGCCTCCGATCGACCCGGCCCCGAACACGAACTCGCTGACGGTGATCGATGACTGGCCGAGTGGTACTCGTCGCATGGGGTTGCTCCTCTGTCGGGCGGATGTCCGCCTCGACCGTAGGGGTCCCCCGATACGCGCACAAATGCAACCTTCGCATCCCTGAAGTGCATCGGACGCACTCCGCAGGAAGCGGCTACCAGGCGTAGAAGCCCCGCCCGGTCTTGCGTCCGAGGTGCCCCGCGGCGACCAGGTCGCGGAGCACCCGGGGCGGCTCGAACCTCGGTCCGAGCTCGCGAGCGAGGTGCTCGGCGATGGCGAGTCGTACGTCGAGACCGACGATGTCGGTGGTGCGCAGCGGTCCGACCGGGTGGCGGTAGCCCAACGTCATGGCGGTGTCGATGTCGTCCGCGCTCGCCACTCCCTGCTCGAGCATCCGCATCGCCTCGAGCGCGATCGCGACGCCGAGGCGGCTGCTGGCGAAGCCGGGCGAGTCGGTGACGGTGATGGCGGTCTTGCCGAGCGCCACGACCCACCCCTGCGCCTCGGCCACCAGGCGCGCGTCGGTCTGGGGACCGACGACGATCTCCACCAGGTCGCTGGCGGGAACGGGGTTGAAGAAGTGCAGGCCGAGGAAGCGCTCCGGCGCCCTCAGGCCGGACGCGAGCCCGTCCAGCGACAGCGAGCTGGTGTTGGTGGCCAGCACCGCGTCGGGGGCGGCCTGCTCGACGACCGCCAGCACCGTCGCCTTGAGACCGGCGTCCTCGGGCACGGCTTCCACGACCAGACCCGCGCCGACGAGCCGGGCTGCGTCGGTGGTGACCTCGAGGCGGGCCACGAGGTCGTCGACCGGCTCGCTCAGCAGGCCCCGCTCCGACGCCCGCGCGAGGCTCGTGGCCACGCGCTCGCGGGCCGCGGCCGCGGTGACGTCACCGGTCTCGACGACCACCACGCCCGAGCCGGCGACCAGGAAGGCATGGGCGATGCCCGCGCCCATCCGGCCGCCGCCGTAGACGCCGACGTGGTGCGGGAGGGTCATGGCTTCTCCTTGCGGCGTTCGAGGAACGCCGTCATCCGGTCGTGCTTGTCCTGGGTCTCGAAGAGCACGGCCTGGGCGACGTCGTCGAGCAGCGGGTGGGCCGAGCGCGGCGCGTGGAAGACGGCCTTGGTCAGCCGCACGGCCAGCGGCGCCTGGCGCGCGATCCGGTCGGCCCACCGGTGCCCGGCGGCCAGCAGGTCGTCGGGCTCGACGACCTCGTTGAGCAGCCGTACGGCGTGGGCCTCGGCCGCGTCGAGCACGCGGCCGGCGAGCAGGACCTCCTTGGCGAGCGGCTCGCCCACCAGCTCGCGCAGGCGCCAGGAGGCACCGGCCGCGGCGAGGATGCCGAGCCCCGGCTCCGGGTTGCCGATGCGGGTGCTGGGCGTGCCGATCCGGAAGTCGCAGGCGTAGGCGAGCTCGGCGCCGCCGCCGAGGACGTGACCCCGGAGCAGGCCGATCACCGGCATCGGCAGCCGCTGCACGCGGTCGAAGACGCTGGAGTTGATGCCGCGCAGGGCGTCCTCGCGGCGTCGCTCCCGGAGCTGCCCGATGTCGGCCCCCGCCGCGAACGAACCGCCCTCGCCGGTCAGCAGGGCGACACGGGGGTGCTCCTCGAGCAGCGCGCACGCGGCGTGCAGGGCGTCGACCAGCTCGCGGTCGATGGCGTTGCGGACCTCGGGCCGGTTGAGCCGCAGGACGACGCGGTCGTCGCGCTCCTCGACGAGGAGGACGCTCATGGCCGCTCCAGCAGCAGTGCAGCACCCTGGCCGACGCCCACGCACATGGTCGCCAGTCCGCGCCGCGCGTCCGCGCGCTCCAGCCGGCCGAGCAGGGTGAGGAGGATGCGGGTGCCCGACGCGCCGAGCGGGTGACCGAGGGCGATGGCTCCCCCGTCGGCGTTGACGACGTCCTCGTCGAGCCCGAGGTCGCGGATGCAGGCCAGCGACTGGGAGGCGAAAGCCTCGTTGAGCTCGACGGCGTCCAGGTCGTCGACGGACCAGCCGGCCCGCTCGAGCGCGACCCGGGTGGCCGGCACCGGTCCGATGCCCATCACCTCGGGCGGGACGCCCGCGGTGCCGGAGGCGACGATCCGCGCCCGCGGCGTCAGCCCGTGCTGCTCGACGAACCGCTCGCTGGCCACGACGACCGCGGCGGCGCCGTCGTTGAGCGAGCTGGAGTTGCCCGCCGTGACCAGTCCACCCGGGCCGTTGACGGGGCGCAGCGCCGACAGCGCCTCGAGGCTGGTGTCTGCGCGCGGACCCTCGTCGACGCCGACCTCGCCCGTGCGCACCGGCACGGCCACGATCTCCGCGTCGAAGCGGCCGGCCGCGATGGCGTCGACGGCCCGCTGGTGCGAGCGGACGGCGTAGGTGTCCAGCTCGTCGCGGGTCAGTCCCCACTGCTCGGCCACCCGCTCGGCGGTCTGGGGCATCGAGAGCGTGGTGTCGGCGTCGAAGCGCGGGTTGACCAGGCGCCAGCCGATCGAGGTGTCCACGACCGTGCCCGGCTTGGCGAAGGCCTTGGCCGGCTTCTCCATGACCCACGGCGCGCGGGTCATCGACTCCACGCCCCCTGCCACCACGAGGTCCGCGTCGCCGGCGGCGATCAGCTGCCGCGCGGTCGCCACCGAGGTCAGCCCCGACGCGCACAGCCGGTTGACCGTGAACCCCGGCACCGTGTGCGGGAGGCCGGCCAGCAGCGCCGCCATCCGCGCGACGTTGCGGTTGTCCTCGCCGGCCTGGTTGGCGGCGCCGAGGACGACCTCCTCGACGAGGCCAGGCTCGACGCCCGCCCGGCGTACGGCCTCGGCCACGACGAGCGCCGCGAGGTCGTCGGGGCGGACACGGGCCAGGGCGCCGCCGTAGCGGCCGATCGGCGTGCGAGCACCGTCGATCAGGAAGGCGTGGGACATGGCGGCCTCTCGTGTCTATTTACTGACCGACCGGTCTGTATTAGCGTGGCACACGATCCGAGCCGGGCGCAACGGCTCGGCGACAAGAGATGGAGACTGCCCGTGTCGAGACTTCTGGAGTCCTACGCCGCCGGCCGCTGGTACCGCGCCACCGACGAGGGGAGCCCGCTGCTGGACGCCGCGACCGGCGAGGAGGTGGCCCGGATCTCCGCGACCGGGCTCGACCTGGGCGAGATGACGACCCACGCCCGCACCGTCGGCGGTCCGGCCCTGCGCGCGCTGACCTTCCACGAGCGCGCCGCCCTGCTCAAGGTGCTGGCCAAGCACCTGATGGCCGACAAGGACGACCTCTACGCCCTGTCGTTCCGGACCGGCGCCACGACGCGCGACTCGGCGGTCGACATCGACGGCGGCATCGGCACGCTCTTCAGCTACGCCAGCAAGGGTGTCCGCGAGCTGCCCGACGACACCGTCGTGCTCGACGGCGGGCTCGAGCGTCTCGGCAGGACCGGCGCCTTCGTCGGCCAGCACGTCCACACCTCCCGCCCCGGCGTCGCGGTGCAGATCAACGCCTTCAACTTCCCCGTCTGGGGCATGCTCGAGAAGCTCGCCCCGGCGTTCCTCGCCGGCCTGCCGACCATCGTCAAGCCCGCCAGCCAGACCGCCTACCTCACCGAGCTCGCCGTACGCCGGATCGTCGCGTCGGGCATCCTCCCCGAGGGCACGCTCCAGCTGCTGTCCGGCAGCGCGTCCGGTCTGCTCGACGAGCTCACCGTGCAGGACTCGGTCGCCTTCACCGGCTCGGCGCACACCGCGGGGATGCTGCGCAACCACACCAACGTCCTGCACGGCGGCGTCCGACTGGGGGTCGAGGCCGACTCCCTCAACTGCTCGATCCTCGGTCCTGACGTGACGACCGACGACCCGGAGTTCGACCTGTTCGTCAAGGGCGTCGTGGCCGAGATGACGGTCAAGGCCGGGCAGAAGTGCACGGCGATCCGACGCACGATCGTGCCGGCCGCGATGGCCGACGCGGTCGTCGAGGCGATCTCGGCGCGGCTGGCGAGGACCACGGTCGGCAACCCCGCTCACGAGGACGTGCGCATGGGAGCCCTGGCGTCGCTGGAGCAGCGCGACGAGGTGCGCAAGGCCGTCCAGCAGCTGCGCGCGTCGGCCGAGGTCGTCTTCGGCGACCCCGACCGCGTGGACGTCGTCGACGGCGACGCCGAGCGCGGCGCCTTCATGTCGCCGGTCCTGCTGCGTGCGCCGAGGGGCGCGGTCGAGGCGCACGACGTCGAGCCGTTCGGCCCGGTCAGCACCGTGCTCACCTACGACTCCGTGACCGAGGCCGTCGAGCTCGCGGCCCGGGGGCGGGGCTCCCTGGTCGGCTCGCTGGTCACCCACGACCCCGACGTCGCCCGCACCGTCGTGCTCGGCGTCGCGCCGTGGCACGGGCGCGTGCTGGTGCTCGACCGCGACGACGCGGCGGAGTCCACCGGCCACGGGTCGCCGCTCCCCGTCCTCGTGCACGGCGGCCCCGGGCGCGCCGGCGGCGGCGAGGAGCTGGGCGGCGTCCGCGGCGTCCTGCACCACATGCAGCGCACCGCGATCCAGGCGTCCCCGGACATGATGACCGCGATCACGGGCCGGTGGACGACCGGCTCGCAGCGGCACGACGACGGGGTGCACCCGTTCCGCAAGAGCCTGGCCACGCTGGCGATCGGCGACACCGTCGCCTCGGCCGCGCGCACCGTCAGCCTCGAGGACATCGAGCACTTCGCGGAGTTCACGGGCGACACCTTCTACGCCCACACCGACGAGGCGGCCGCCCGGCAGAACCCCCTCTTCGGCGGCATCGTGGCCCATGGCTACCTCGTGGTCTCCCTCGCGGCGGGCCTGTTCGTCGACCCCGCGCCGGGGCCGGTCCTGGCCAACTTCGGCGTCGACTCCCTGCGCTTCCTGACCCCGGTCAAGGCCGGCGACTCGATCGCCGTCACGCTGACGGTCAAGCAGATCACCCCGCGGTCCGGCGCCGACTACGGCGAGGTCCGGTGGGACGCGGTCGTCACCAACGCCGACGGCGACCGGGTCGCCACCTACGACGTGCTCACGCTCGTCGCCAAGGAGTGGGACCGCTGAGACCTCCTCGGGACCCGGTCGGCCGGGTCCCGGGGCACGCTCAGAGCCGCGCGATCGCCGCCGCTGGGTTCTCGACCGCGTCGGCGACGCGCCGCATGAACCCGGCGGCCGTCCCCCCGTCGCACACGCGGTGGTCGAACACGAAGGACATCTGGGTGACCTTGCGCGGCACGACCTGACCGTCGACCACCCAGGGCCGGTCGATGATCCGGCCGAACCCGAGGATCGCGACCTGCGGGTGGTGGATGATCGCGGCGCTGCCGTCGACGTTGAACCCGCCGTAGTTGTTGAGGGTGAACGTCCCCCCGGTCATCTCCTCCGCGGTCGCGCGACCCTCGCGGGCGCGGGCGGTCAGGTCCCGGATGGCGCCGTCGAGGTCGCTGGTCGTCATCGTCTCCGCCCGCAGCACGGCAGGCACGACCAGGCCGCGCTCGGCCTGCACGGCGATGCCGAGCCCGATCGTGTCGCTGAGCACGATCTCCTGGCGCTCGGTGTCGAGGCGCGAGTTGAGCACGGGGTACTCGCGCAGTGCCGCCACCACGAACCGGGCCAGGTAGGCGAGGATCCCGGGCCCGGGGTCCGCAGCGGTGCGGGCGCTCTCGCGCAGCTCCCACAGCGGGGTCGCGTCGACGTCGACCCAGACCGTCGCCTCGGGGATCTCGGCCCGGCTCCGCGAGAGGGCGGCGGAGACCGCCCTGCGGAACCCGTTGAGCGGGACCCGCTCCCCCTCGCCGCTGACCCGACCGACAGGTCCCGGGGAATCGACGGGTACGGCGGGACGAGCGGCCTGCTCGGCGATCGCGCGCTCGACGTCGGCGCGGACGATGATGCCGTTGAGACCGCTCGGGGTGACCGAGTGCAGGTCGACGCCGGCGTTCGCCGCGATCCGGCGCACGAGCGGCGAGACCACCCGCGGCGGCCGGCGGCGGCCGGCGGCGGGCGGGACTGGGGTGGGCGCGGCCGCCGGGGCCGGCACGGCCGTCGGGGCGGTCACCGCTGCTCGCGGACGACGACGGCGGCGCGCGCCACCGCCCTCGGGCGTGCCGTAGCCGATCAGCACGTTGCCGGAGCCGGCCCTCTCCTCCTCGCGATAGACCTCCGCCTCGTCGGCGGGGCCGGTCGCGGCGTCGACGGTGATCAGCGGCGTGCCGACGGCGAGGGTCTCGCCCGCGGCGCCGTGCAGGACGGCGACCCGTCCGGCGTACGGCGAGGGCACCTCGACCAGCGACTTGGCGGTCTCGACCTCGACGACCGCCTGGTCGACGACGATCTCGTCGCCGACGGCGACCAGCCAGCCGACGACCTCTGCCTCGGTGAGGCCCTCGCCGAGGTCCGGTAGCAGGAAGACCTGCGCGGTCGAGGTGGTCACGAGTCCTCCCACTGGAGGTCGTCGACCGCGTCCAGGATGCGGTCCACACCCGGCAGCTGGAGGTGCTCCAGCTTGGGTGGCGGGAACGGGATGTCGAAGCCGGTCACCCGCCGGATCGGCGCGGCGAGTGAGTGGAAGCATCGCTCCGTGACGCGAGCAACGATCTCCGACGCCACGCTGGCGAAGCCCACGGCCTCGGCCACGACGACGGCGCGACCGGTGGAGCGCACGGCCTCGCACACGGTCGCGTCGTCGAACGGCACGATCGAGCGGACGTCGACCACCTGCAGGCTGCGCCCGTCCTGGGCGGCCACCTCAGCGGCCTCGAGCGCCGTCGGCACCGACGGCCCATAGGCGATGAGGGTGGCGTCGGTGCCCTCGCGCACGACGGCGGCGCTCCCGATGCCCGGCACCGGAACGGAGAGGTCGACCTCCTCCTTGGACCAGTAGAGCTTCTTGGGCTCGAGGAAGACGACCGGGTCGGGCGAGGCGATCGCCTCGCGCAGCAGCCCGTAGGCGTCCGCCGCGTTGGCCGGCGCCAGCACGTGGAGGCCGGGCGTGTGCGCGTAGTAGGCCTCGGAGGAGTCGCAGTGGTGCTCCACGCCGCCGATCCCGCCGGCGTACGGCACCCTGATCACCATCGGCACGCTCACGGCGCCGCGGGTGCGGTTGCGGAGCTTGGCGACGTGGCTGACGACCTGCTCGAACGCCGGGTAGGCGAACGCGTCGAACTGCATCTCGACGACGGGCCGCATCCCGTTCATCGCCAGGCCCACGGCGAGCCCGACGATGCCGGCCTCGGCGAGCGGGGTGTCGAAGCAGCGCTCGTCGCCGAACTCGGCCGTGAGCCCGTCGGTGATCCGGAACACGCCCCCGAGGGGGCCGACGTCCTCGCCGAACATGAGCACCGAGGGGTCCTCGGCCATCGCGTCGCGCAGGGCCCGGTTGAGGGCCTGGGCCATCGTGAGCTTCTCGTGGGTCACGACGCGTCGTCCCGGGCGAGCTCGTCGGCGACGAGCGCGGCCTGCTCCTCCAGCTGCGGCGTACGGCGGGCGTAGACGAAGTCGAAGAGGTCGTCGGGGACGGGTTCGACATCGCGGTTGAGCCCGTTGCGCACGTGGGCGGCCATGCGCTCGGCCTCCTCGGCGTACGCCGCCGCCCGCTCGTCGTCCAGGGCACCGCGGGCGCGCAGGTAGGCCTCGGCGCGCACGATCGGGTCGCGCTCGACCCAGGCCGCCACCTCGTCGTCCTGGCGGTAGCGGGTGGCGTCGTCGGCGTTGGTGTGGGCCTGCATCCGGTAGGTGTGGGCCTCCACGAGCTGTGGGCCCTCCCCGGCGCGGGCCCGCGCGACCGCTGTGCCGAGCACGGCCAGCAGGGCGGCGACGTCGTTGCCGTCGACGCGTTCGCCCGGCACGCCGTACCCGACGCCCTTGTGGGCCAGCGACGGCGCCACCGACTGGCGTGCGAGCGGCACCGAGATCGCGTACTCGTTGTTCTGGACGAGGAAGACGACCGGCGCCTGGAAGACCGCCGCGAAGTTGAGCGCCTCGTGGAAGTCGCCCTCGCTGGTGGCGCCGTCACCACACAGGGCCATCACGACGGTGGGCTCGCCGCGCAGCCTGGCGGCGTGGCCCACCCCGACCGCGTGCAGCAGCTGGGTCGCCAGCGGGGTCGCCTGTGGCGCGACCTTGGCCTGGTAGGGGTCGTAGCCCGAGTGCCAGTCGCCCTTGAGCAGCACCAGCACCTCGACGGGGTCGACGCCGCGGGCGACCGCGGCGGCGGTGTCGCGGTAGGTCGGGAAGAGCCAGTCGTCGGCGCCGAGCACCTGCGCCGCGGCGACCTGGCAGGCCTCCTGGCCGTGCGAGGACGGGTAGACCGCGAGCCGTCCCTGGCGCACCAGCGCGTAGGCCTGGTCGTTGAGGCGGCGGGCCGCGACCAGCGCGCCGTACGCCGCCAGCAGCGTGGCGTCGTCGGGCACGTCGTGGCCGGCCAGGCCGGTGGCGGTCCCCTGGCGATCGATCAGCATCACCGGCACGGCCGACGGCAGCAGGGCACCCGGGTCGCGTGTCATGTCGTGATCCTGCTCGTGCGGCCGTTGTGGTTCCACTGGCCGGCGAGATGCGAGAACATGTCTCGTCAGCAGCCGTTCGGCGTTGCCGATCGTCCATCGCCCGCCCGGGCCGGGCGGGAAGGACGAGACACGTGGTCAGCACCCTCGACGACACCGATCGGCGGATCCTCGACGCCCTCACCCGCGACGGCCGGATGTCGATGCGCTCGCTCGCTCAGTCGCTGCACATCTCCCGCGCCAATGCCTACGCCCGCGTCGAGCGGCTCCAGTCGGCCGGCGTGATCCGCGGCTTCTCGGCCGTCGTCGACCCCGTGCTCAGCGGCCTGGGCACCTCGGCGTACGTGACGCTCAACGTCCGCCAGGCCGACTGGCGCACCATCCGTCACCAGCTGCAGACCCTCCCCGGCGTCGAGCACATCGCCCTGGTCGGCGGCGAGTTCGACGTCGTCCTGCTCGTCCGTGCGTCCGACAACGCCGACCTGCGCCGCGTCGTCCTCGACGAGATCCAGGGCATGTCCGGCGTCATCGCCACCCGCACGCTCCTGGTCTTCGAGGAGCCGGAGCCGCTCGGGCCGGCCTAGCCCCAGCGACGCGGTCGAGGTGGGTGACGTCGGGTCGACTCAGGCGGGAGGACGACCGATCTGCAGCGCCTGCCGCTTCTGGTGCACGGTGAGGTAGCGCAGGCCGTCCGGGCCGGCGGCGAACCCGCGCCGTGACCCGCGAGGCAGCCACGCGACGTCGCCGGGTCCGAGCCGGACGTCGTCCGCGTCGACCGGGGTCAGCAACTGCCCCGAGCCGTCGACGACGTGCACCAGGACGTCGACGTCGGGTCCGTCGTGCACCTCCACACCGTCCCCGGCCGGCAGGCTGACGAGGTTCGCGTCGAGGTCGCGCGGCGTCGGGTCGAGCCGCCAGACGGCGCCCCTCCCCTCGGGCAGGCGCTGGGAGTTGGTCAGGACGCGCGCCTGCTGGGGCTGCGACGGGGAGGCCATGCCCCCACGGTAGGGACACGACGCACGGCGCCCGCCGCCGCGCCGGGGCACGTCGTCGCCGGGACCTCGCGTCGACCCGGACCCGCTCGCGACTCCCCCAGCAGCCGATGGCCCACCCGGGCCAGGCCGGTCGTGGTCAGGGCGCCGTCGGGGAAGGCCGAACGGTCGGGTAACCGGCGTTCGCGCCCGGGGCCGTCTGCGTCGTGGTCGGATCGGGCCGTCAGCCGCCGTCGTCCCCGACGACGGGCGGCACCACGGTCCACAACTCGTTCTCCCCACAGACCCCTGAGGAAGCCCTCGTGTCATCTCGTCATGTCCTGACCTGCGTCGCACTCGCTCCGTTGACGATCGGCGCCCTGTACCTGGGCGGACCGGCCTCCGCCGCGACCGCGCGACCGACCCCCGACGCGCTCCGCCTGGTGCAGGTCGGTGGCGAGAGCCTGCCTCCGGGGGCGTACACCCAGGTGGCCACCGGCTACTGGCAGACCATCGCCGTCGCCCTCGACGGTCAGGTGCGAGCCAGCGGCTACGACTACGGCGCGGTGGCCGTACCCGTCTCGCTCTCCGGCGAGGACGTCGTGCAGGTCTCCTCCGGCTACCGGCACGCGCTCGCCGTCGATGCCGACGGCGACGTCACCGCCTGGGGCCGCCGCGGGGACAGCCAGGACGCGCCGGCCGCGACGGTGTCCGCCGAGGTCCAGGACGCCGACGTCGTCCAGGTCGCGGCCGGTGACCACCAGGACCTCGCCCTGACCGCGGACGGCGAGGTCCTCACGTGGGGATCCGACACGCCCTCCTTCGGTGAGGTCCCGGCCGCCGTCTCCGACCTCGACGTCGCCTCGGTGCACGCCGACCTGCACAGCGCGGCCGTGCTCAGCACCGACGGGCGGGTCGTGTCCTGGGGCGCCGTCGGTCCGGCACCGGCCAGCCTGGCGGAGTCGACCGTGGTCGCGCTCGCGGTGGGCCGGTTCAACGCCCTCGCCCAGACCGACGACGGCGGACTCGTGGCGTGGGGGCAGGACTCCACCGGCGTCGTCGACCTCCCGCAGGCCGTGGTCGACGGCGACGTCACCGCGTTCGACGTCGGCGACCGCGGGGCGATGGCTGCCACCGCCGACGGCGTCGTGCACTCATGGGGCAGCTTCGACCGCGACATCTCCCCGCCCGCCGCCACCGAGCCAGTCGCCGACCTCCAGGTCGAGCGGTACGGCGTCACCGTCGCCTACGCCACCCTCGTCGACCTCGAGCGGCCGGTCGTCGGCGGCGAGCCAGTGGTCGGCAAGACCCTGACGGCGAGCAAGGGCTCCTGGTCGACCGAGCCCGACACCTACCACTACCAGTGGCGCAGCAACGGCGAGCCGGTCGGCACCGACTCACCGACCTACGAGCTGACGCCCACCGACGTGCACCGCTCGGTCACGGTCGAGGTCACCGCCTCCAGCGCAGGCGTCTCGGGCTCGTCCACCGCCGACGCCGTCACGGTCCGCGCCGCCACCTTCACCACCGCCCCGACGGTGCGCCTGGCCGGCACGGCTCGGGTCGGCCGGGAGCTGACGATGCGCGTCACCGACGCGGTCCCCACCCCCAGCAGCTACCTGCGCGGCTGGTTCCGCGACGGCCAGTTCATCGAGGGTGCCGGCGGGGCGACGTACCGCCTGACCAGCGCCGACCTCGGGCACCGGATCAGTGCAGGCGTCGTCGCCCTGCGCGACGGTCACGAAGCGCTCGAGGTGAGCTCGACCGAGGTGCGGGTCGGACTCGGCGCCGCCGCCTTCCGGGTCCAGACGCCCGCCGGGGCGAAGCGCGGCGCCGCAGTGGGCCTGCGCGTCACCGGGCTGGCCCCTCGCGAGTCCTACACCGCTCGCCTGGACGGCAGGGTGCTGGCGCGGGGGCGGGCCGACGCCGCCGGCCGCATCGTCCGGACCGTCACGGTGCCCCGCTCGGCCAAGGTCGGCCGGCGCACGCTGAGCGTCACCGGGTCCTTCAGCGACCGGACCGGCCGACGGGCTCTCGCCGTCCGACGCTGAGGGTGCGCGGGGTCCGCCAGCCCAGGGTCGCGGCCATGGAGGCGACGACGGCGGACGCGACGAAGGCCGAGGAGAGTCCGCGCGACTCGGCCACCACGCCGGCCGCCGACGACCCCGCTGCCTGCCCGATCACGAGGGCGATGAAGAGGAGGGCGGTGCCCGACGCCGCGGCTCGCGGGAGAAGCTCGGCGGCCCACGCGATGAGCGCGGACGACGCCGCGACGTAGGCCCATCCGAACGTCGCGCACGCGAGCAGTGCGACCGCGAGCGAGTCGCCGGTGACACCGAGGACGGCGATCGAGACCGTCACGCTCGCCGCGGTCAGCGACCAGGCCGTCGCCGGGCGGAGCCGGACGAGCAGGCGCGAGGTCAGGACCGTCGCCGTCCCGCCGACCCCCAGGGCGATCCAGGCCACGGTGGAGGCCACGTCGCTCGCTCCACCCTCGACGAGCTGGGACCGGCCGTAGGTCCACACCACGGCCGACCCGGCCCCGAGCAGCAGTGCCGCCGCTGCCGGTACCGCGAGGGGCGACCACCGGCCGAACCCCTCCTCCGCCTCGCCCTCCGGTCGCGTCCGCACCGTCTCGGGATCGGGTGCGGGTGCGGGACGATCGAGGAGCAGGACGGCGACGCCCGCCGCGGCGGTGAGCACCGCGGCGACGGCGAACCCGAGGCGCCAGTGCGGCAGGAGCAGCAGCGCCAGCACCCCGGCCGCCACCAGGCCGGGGCCGGTACCGGCGTTGACCGTCGCCTGCGCCCGGTCCCGGCGCGCGGGTGAGACGTTGCGCTCCACCACCGCCACGAGACCCGGTGAGGCGAGGCCGGCGCCCGCGGAACCGAGGACCGCCGCCGGCACGAAGACGGCGGTGCTCGTCGCCACGGCCATGCCGGCCGCGCCGGCGGCCGCCGTCAGGAGCGCGCCGAGGACCAGCAGGCGGTGCCGGTGGGGTGCGACGAGGCCTGCGACCGCGCCCACGCAGTAGGCGACCGAGCCACCGGAGGAGACCTGCCCGGCGAGCGCCGGCCCCAGGTCGAGCGACGCGTCGATGTCGGGGAGGAAGAGCCCGTACGCCAGGCGGACCAGTCCGTAGGTGCCGGCGATGAGGCTGGTGCCGGCGACGACGACTGCGGCGTCGTGCCTCCGCAAATCCGATAACGACCGTTTCACTTTGCTGAGTCTAGGCTGACGGGGTGGCCAGCCGCGCGAGCACCCGCACCAAGCTCCTGGACGCCGCGGACGAGCTGTTCTTCACCCGCGGCGTGACCCGTACCCCGGTCGACGAGGTCCTGGGTCGCGCCGGCGTCTCCCCCGCCACGCTGTACCGCGCCTACGGCAGCAAGGAGGGCCTGGTCGCCGCGGCCCTCGACCGGCGCCACCACGACTGGCTGGGCGTCTGGGACGCCGCCGTGGCGCGCGCCGGCGACGACCGGGGCCGGCTGCTCGCGGTCTTCGACGCGCTCGAGGAGTTCCAGGCCCGGCCCGAGGGCGCCCGGTGGTGCGCCTTCCTCGGGACCGCGGCCGAGTACGCCGACCCCCCGCCGGTCCTCGCGGCGGCGATCCAGCAGGACTCCGACTCCATGCGGGGGCGGTTGCGCGAGCTCGCCGAGCCCGTCGTCGGGCCCGGGGCGCCGCAGCTGGCTGACGCGCTGGTGCTCGTGGTCTCGGGTGCGCTGGCGGTGCGTCTGCGCGACGGCGGCGCGCCGGCGGTCGGGCTCGCGAGGGTCACGGCCGAGACGCTCCTCGACCACCCGGACCGGCTCCGGTAGGAGACCACCGACGCGTGGCACTCGCGTCGTTGCGGGGGTCACCGGCGCAGTCGGGTCGCGGCGCGGTCAGGATGGTCGCGTGGTCGGACGTCTGGGTGGACCGTGGGCCGGTCGGCCGCGGGCGCTGCTGCTCGTCGTCCTGGCGCTCTCGGCGGTGGCCGACCTCGCGTCGTACGTCGTCCTGGTCGGCCGCGACGAGGATCCCGTACGTCCGGCGTCCGCGTCGTCCGTGGCCCGGACCGTCGTCCAGGCGGTGGCCGACGACGACTGCGACGAACTCGATCCCCTCCTCGCCGAGGATGCCGACCTGCCGCCGGTGGTGGCGGCGTGCCTGCGCGGCGAGGTCGGCGCCGTGGAGCTGACCGGGGTGACGGTCATCGACGACACGACGTCCGGCGGCACGGCGGCCGTGACGGTCGGGGTGGCCGGGGACGGCCAGGACGCGCAGGTGGTCGTCGACCTGCGCCGCGACGACGACCGCTGGCTGGTCACCGGGATCCGGGCCGGCGACTGAGCCGGGCCCTCCTGGTCTCGTCTGGTCCCGCTTCGTCACGTCGCCGCGACGAGACGGACGAGGGCCCGGTCCGTCCGGACCGGGCCCTCGTTGCTCCGCGACGAGCGCGGACGGTGCGTCAGGGTGCTGCGCTGATCGGGCCGCCGGTCTCGGCAGCCTTTTCCTTGGCGGCGCCGACGGCGTCACCGGCCTTCTCCTTGGCGGTGTCGGCGACGCTGCTGGCCACCTCGCCCGCCTTCTCCTTGGCGGCACCGGCGGCGGCCTGGACCTTGGGGTTCTCGGCGACCTTCTGGGCGCCGGCGCGGATCTGCTCGTAGCGGTCGCGACCGGCCCGGGCGCCGACGACGTACCCGGCGGCGAAGGCGAGCCCGAGAGACAGCTTGGACATGAGGGACCTCCTGGTGGGTGTCCCTCCTGTCTACCCAACGCGTCGCGACGCCGGGCACACGCTCACGGGTGAGGCGAGCGAGAGCGCCGTCCAGGGCGAGCCGGTTCAGCCGCGCAGACGCTGGACCCGGACCGTCTGACGCCGGATCTCACGGTCGGTCCACGGGAACCGGACCCACTTCTCCTGCGAGAAGAGACGGGTCTGGTCGGCGGAGTAGCGCGAGCGCGGGTCCTCGTCCTGGCCGTAGGTCAGGATCGTGCGCGCGGTCAGCCCGCCCTTGCGCAGGAACGCGATCGACTGGATGTGCGACGAGCCGTAGGTGATCGACCGGAGCCGGTCGCGGTGGGTGCCCGGCGACCGCGACGCCAGCGCGTTGGCATTGCCGGCGGCGTCGCCGAGGCCCCCGCCGAGGGGGACGGCCGGCGCGCCCCGGTCACCGGCGACCTGGAGCCGGCCCCAGGGCGCGTCGAAGGAGACCTTGCGCCGACGCAGGAAGTCGATCGCCGCCTGCATCGCCGCGACCACCTGGGGGTTGGTCTCGGCGAGGTCCCGAGGCGTGTTCAGCGGGTCGGCGGCGTCGAAGGGCACGGTCCACAGGCCGTCGGCGGGCGCTCGGCTGATGAACTCCTCGAAGATGTGGGTGCCGACCGAGGTGGTGTCCGACCGGCCGTCCCACGCCTTCAGCACCGCGCACGCCCGGGCCTCCCCCGTGGCGGCACACACCTGGTCCAGGTCGCCGCCGACGCGCATCACCTCCGCCGCGCGCAGCCGGTTGCCGTGCTGGTGCGAGGTGAGGGTGGCCGGGGTCTCCCTGCGCCCGCCGCGGAGGCGGTCGATGACGTACTGCGAGACCATCCGCGTCCGCATCGTCCGCGCACACCGCTCGCACCCGATGATCGACGCGTACCCCTCCAGCTGGGCGGCGGGGTGGGGCAGCCAGTAGGAGTCGTTGGCGTTCATCACCCAGTCGCGACGGACGACCGCAGGCAGGTTGCGCGGACCGAACATCCCCGGGCGCTGCGCATCGGGGTCGGCGCCCCACGCGCAACTGCTCCCCGCGAAGGTCCCGTCGAGCCCCGGGAGTCCGGCGACCTGGTCGAGCAGGAGGCCGACCGGTGTGAGGCAGCGCTGCTTCATCGCGTTGGTCACGTGCGGGACGACGGAGTGGTCGGCGTAGAGCACGTCGCCGCGGCGGTCGGCCGCGGTGGTGTTGACCCACGGCATCCCGCCCGCGCGGTCCTGGCGGCGCAGGAGGTCGCGGACCGAGGTCGCCTTGCCCATCTGCAGGAACGTGTCGATGGTGCGCAGGTGCTCACCGTTGGCGTCGCGGATCGCCCAGACGCTGGCCAGGCCCCAGGGCATGAGCGTGGCGGGCGAGTCGACGACGTAACCCTGGCTGGTGCGCCAGACGTCCTCGCGGACCGTGCCCACGGTGCCGTTGGGGCGCTTGACCCTGACGGTCACGAACCGCCGCTCGAGCCGTCGCGGCCCCCGGTCGGTGAGGTAGGTCGTGGAGCCGTTCAGCAGCTTGTACTCGTACGGCGTGAACCGGTACGCCGTCGAGACGGTGTGGCTCCAGGCCACGTGGCCGTTCCAGCCGATGTTGACGGCCGGGGACCCGATGAGCGAGGCGCCGGCGACGTCGTATCGACCGGGGATGGTGAGGTGCTGCTGGGTGAAGCGGTAGCGGCCCCGCCACGGGAAGTGCGGGTTGCCCAGGAGCATCCCGCGCCCGGTGGAGGACGCGTTGCCGCCGATGGCCGTCGCGTTCGACCCGAACGGGCTGCTCGGGTCCTTGCCGAGGGCACGCAGCAGCGCGTCGCGGTCGACCTGGGAGGCCCGCAGCGGTAGCTCGGGCACGCCGGGATCGGTCAGCGTCGGCGGGGCGGCGTCGGCGATCTCCTTGACGAAGACCCCGGTCGAGGCGAGCAGGTTGGCGAGGTAGACGCCGTAGTAGAGGTCCAGGGTGGTCAGGTTCGGTCGCAGGTACCCCGCCCCGCGGCACCCGGGATCGGTCACCCGCTGGGTCCGCAGCCAGCGGTTCACGCCGGCGACGTAGCCCGTGACCATCTGGCGGGTCTCGGCCTGGGGGCCGGACCTGCCACGCAGGAGCTTCTCGACGACCCGCCGGTTGTGCAGGTCGGTGACGAGCGTGTCGACCTGCAGGTTGGAGCCGTTCATCGAGACGTGGTCGTCGTAGCGGCCTCGCGGACCGAACCAGCGTGAGCGCTGGCCGCGTCCGGTCACCACGGTGTCCATGAGCGTGCAGATCGACGCCTCGGCGGCGGCGTAGCCGCTCCCGAACCCGAGCGACGCGAACGACCTCGCCGTGACGTGCGGGATCCCGTGCCGGGTCCAGCGGATGGTGGCGTCGTAGCGCGGGCGTGGGGTTCGCGCCGGTGCGGCAGCAGCGCTCGGCAGCGCGCCGACCGCGGGCGCCGGGCCTCGCACCGGCGCGGCCTCGGTGGGCGAGGACGGCACGGCGACGAGGGCCGGGACCAGGACGAACGCCGCGAGGGCGCTGAGACCGCGGGTACGGCTGAGGCGTCGGAGGCGTCGGGGGCGTCGGGGCTGGCGCATGACCGTCCAACGGACGGGTGTGACGGCAGTTACGTCAGAGCACCGAGGTCTCGACCCGGTGCGGAGGATCACGCCGTCGGGAAGGTCTGCCGACCGCGAAGACGGAGGCGGAGGCCTGCCCCCGAGCGTCGGGCCTGTCGCACCCGGCGGACCAGCACGGCGCAGCGTCCCTCGGCCGCCCTCGGGGGCGACGAGGCGGCGGAGGCGGGGGCCACCGCACGGTCGACGAACCTGCAGAAGGCGGCGCCGAGCTGCTCGGCGGTCGGGTGGTCGGGCGCGCCGGGACCCAGCACGTCGTGCAGTGCGTCGCGCAGCCGACGGGCGACCGGGCGGGGCACCGCGAACCACCCGTGCGCGGCGTCGACGTCGTCGTCGATCACCAGCACCGTGGCCGTCTCCCCGGTGGCGCTGGACGCCTGCGGCTGCGGGGCAGGCCCGCCGACGTCGCTGACCAGCGTCGGGCGCGGCGAGGACTCGGGCGCGGGCGGTCCGGAGACCGCGCCGCCGTAGCTCGGTACGGGGTGCACGGCTCGCAAGGCGCGACGACCCTCGACGCGCAGGCCTGCCGCGTCTCGCCGCCCGGCCTCCGCGAGGAGGCGCTCGGTCGCCGCGGTGCGGTCACCTGGGAGCTGGGCCACCTCGTCGAGGATCACCTGCGCCTGCTCGGGAAGGAGCTCGCCGCGGGCCATCGCCTCCCGCACGACGGGGCTGGCGCTCAGGGCGGCCGCCAGGCGAGCCCTGGCATGGGTGGACTTCCGGGTCCGACCGGTCTGCATCGCGAGCCAGGTGGCGGTGGAGGACGCGCCGGCCTGCTGCCCGGCGTGGACCGCCTCGGACTGGTGCAGGGTGCGCAGCTCGAGCTCGGCGACCTGGTTGGCCAGGGTCGCGAGGGCGAGCAGCTGTTGTCGACATCGCTCCCCGTCGTAGTCACGCAGCGACGAGGTCGCCACCCGGCTCAGCAGGGCGGAGGCCTGCATGACGGCGTCCTCGACGTCGGGGGTCGGGTCGGGATCGTGGCCGCTGATCTGCGGCAGGGTCTGGGTGCTCATGCCCGTCAGCGCACCAGGGCCCGGGGACAGGCGCACGCCACGCTCGGCGCACCTGTGGACAACGCCTCCAGCGGAGTGGCCTGTGGACGACTCCTGGCTATTTCCACAGGGCCACACGGACCTTCGAGCCGGGGAGACCCCGGGTCTCAGAGGTAGAGACCGGCCGCCTCGTCGCCGAGGCGGTCGGCGGCGACGGCGTGGACGTCGCGCTCGCGCATGACGACGTAGGTCTCGCCGTGCACCTCGACCTCGGCCTTGTCGTCGGGGTCGAACAGGACCCGGTCGCCGACCTCGACGGCGCGGGCGTGCGGTCCGAGCGCGGCCACCCGCGCCCAGGCGAGCCGCCGCGCACCCATCGCCGCGGTGGCCGGGATCACGATGCCGCCGGAGGAGCGACGCTCGCCGGCGTCGCGGTCGAGCTCGCACAGGATGCGGTCGTGCAGCATCTTGATCGGCTGCTTGTCAGCCATCGTCGACTCCTGGGTGCCGGGTCAGCGGGTGATGCGGCGGAGCACGACGAGCACGACGAGGGTGCCGACGACGCCGCCCACGGTCTTGAGGATGTTGTCGGTGCGCGGCTCGCCAGTGACCGGGTCGACGTAGTGACCCTTGATCGCCGCCACCTCGCGGCTCGCGATCGTCTTGGGGTGCGAGCGGTGCAGGAGCTGGTCGATGGTGGTCGCCAGGCGCTCCCGCGTCTCCTCGATCTCGCGCTCGAGGTCGGACAGTTCGTTGCTCACCCGCGCAGGCTATCCGAGGCGCCGCGTTCCGGTGTAGCCCGGGCCGAGGACGGCAGCATCCGTCGGTCGACCGAGCGCGGGTCGAACCCGAACGGCAGCTCGAGGCGGTGGGCGCGCATCAGGTCGTCGTCGGTGAGCAGGTCGTACGTCGCACCGTCCGCAACCACGTGCCCGTCGCTGAGGACGACCGAGCGTGGGCACAGCTCGAGCGCGTACGGCAGGTCGTGGGTCACCATCAGGACCGTCACGTCGAGGGAGCGGACGATGTCGGCGAGCTCGCGCCGCGACGCGGGGTCGAGGTTGGACGACGGCTCGTCGAGGACCAGCACCTCCGGCTGCATCGCCAGGACGGTGGCGACCGCGACCCGGCGGCGCTGGCCGAAGGAGAGGTGGTGCGGTGGCCGGTCGGCGTGGTCGGCCATCCCGACCTGCTCGAGCGCCTCGTGCACCCGACGGTCCAGGGCGTCGCCCCGCAGCCCCAGGTTGGCCGGGCCGAAGGCGACGTCGGCGCGCACCGTCCCCATGAACAGCTGGTCGTCGGGGTCCTGGAAGACGATCCCCACCCGGCGTCGGATCTCGCCGAGGTGGCGCTTCTCGACCGGCAGGCCACCGACCGCCACCGAACCGGCCCCGGCGGAGAGGATCCCGTTGAGGTGCAGCACCAGCGTCGTCTTGCCCGCCCCGTTGGGTCCGAGCAGCGCCACCCGCTCGCCGCGGTCGAGGCTCAGGTCGACGCCGTAGAGCGCCTGGTGGCCGTCGGGGTAGGCGTAGGCCAGGCCGCGGACGTCGAGGACCGGGACGTCGACGACAGGGACGCTCACGGAGTCCGCTCGGTGCCGTAGCCGCGGGAGAGCATCGCGAGGTGGACGCGCTCGCCGCGCTCGTAGGAGCGCACGAACAGCGCGCCCAGGGTCCGGGCCAACGCCGGCCAGTGCCGCGGTGAACGGGGGTCGACGCCACGAGAACGCATGGCGACCATCATCCGACCGAGGTCGGCGGTCACGACGTCGAGGTAGCGGATCATGAAGGACATGATCTGCACCAGCAGCTCGGGCATCCGCAGCCGCCGCAGGCCCGCCAGGACGTCGGCGGGGGCGGTGGTCGCGGCGAGGGTCAGGGACGACAGGACCCCGATGGTGCCCTTGGCGGCGAGTCCCCAGGCGGCCACGAGGCCGGGCTCGGACACGCTGAGGCCGAGGACGTCGAACCGTGGTCCGGTCGCGACGAACGGGATCAGGATCGCGAAGACGAGGAACGGGATCTCGACGACCATGCGCCGGACGACGAATAGCACCGGCACCCGGGCCGCGAGGACGACCCCGAGCACGACCAGCGCGTAGGCCGGGAAGGCGGCGTACCAGTCGCGGGGGGTGGCGACCACCAGCAGGACGAACCCGAGGAGTGCCACGAGCTTGAGGTGCGCCGGGGCGCGGTGGACCGCGCTGTGGCCGGGGTGGTGCAGCCGGTGGCTGTGACCGGCGCCCACGTCAGGACGACGTCTCTGCCGGCTGCTGCGTCCGGTCCCCGTCGCTGCCGTCGCTGCCGTCAGTGCCCTCGGCACCCTCGGTGCCATCTGCGTCGCTGCGGTCACCGGAGCCCCGGCGGCGGACGGCGTAGGCGAGACCGCCCATGAGCAGCAGCGTGACCAGGACGCCTGCGACGCCGGCGATCCCGCCGCCCAGGCGGGCGTCGTCGACGCCCTTGGTGCCGTAGTCGGCGAACGGGCTGTCGCCGGTCTTGGGGTCCTCGGCGGAGTCGAGGAAGCCGGTCTCGCCGGCGACGAACTCGAGGCCGTCGGGGTGCTCGCTGGCGTAGTAGCTGCCGACGCCCGCGACGAGGAGGGCGAGCAGGAGCGCGGAGACGAAGAAGGTGCGACGGCTCATCGGACGGCCGCCGTCCGGATCTCGAGGGGGCGGGACCCGGTCAGGCCGCGGGCGCCCTGGACCAGGTCGGGCCGGGACGCGACGACCGCGGCGACGACGAGACCGGTCACCAGTCCCTCGCCGATCCCGATCAGGGTGTGCCAGCCGACCATCGCGGCCAGCACGTCGCCGATCTCGACCGGCGCGGTGCCGCCGACGGCGAACAGGGCGGTGAAGATCACCGCGACCAGCGGCACCGAGACCAGGGCGGCGAGGCCGGCGGCGGGCGGCACGGACGTCAGCCGCTTGGGCAGGACGGCGCGCAGCCCGACGAAGGCGGCGTACCCGAGGAAGCAGCCACCGAACGCCATCAGCACGATGTTGGTGCCCAGGGCCGTGACGCCCCCGTCGGCCATGAACAGCGACTGGACGATGAGCACGACGCTGATGCACAGCGAGCCGGTCCAGGGTCCGACCAGGACGGCGGCCAGGGCGCCGCCGAGGAGGTGCCCGCTGGTGCCGGCTCCGACGGGGAAGTTCATCATCTGCCCGGCGAAGACGAACGCGGCGACCAGCCCGGCCATCGGCGCGGTGCGGTCGTCGAGCTCGGCGTGGGCCTTGCGCAGCGCCACCGCCACGCCGGCCGCAGCCACGACACCGGTCACGACCGAGGTGGGCGCGTCGAGGAATCCGTCGGGTACGTGCATGGGTCGGTCCCACCCTCAGTAGGTTGGCGAGCGGCGGACCGCCCTGACGTTGGACACAATAGGTTGCTGCAAGCAGTTCGCAACAACCGCACCGGCGGATTGCCCTCACCTCCGACCCGGCCAGGAGCAGCCCGATGACCCAGACCACCCGCCTCGCCGCCGGCGACACCGCACCCGGCTTCACCCTCGTCGACGACACCGGCGCCGAGGTGTCCCTCGCCGACCTCGTCGCGACCGGGTCCCGGGTCGTCGTGTACTTCTACCCGGCCGCGATGACCCCCGGCTGCACCAAGCAGGCCTGCGACTTCAGCGACTCCCTCGACTCGCTGCGCGCGGCCGGCCTCGAGGTCGTCGGCATCTCCCCCGACAAGCCCGAGAAGCTGGCGAAGTTCCGGGACAAGGAGGGGCTGACCATCCGGCTGCTCTCCGACCCGGACAAGACGGTGATGCAGCAGTGGGCGACGTACGGCGAGAAGCAGATGTACGGCAAGACGGTGCAGGGCGTGATCCGCTCGACGTTCGTCGTCGGACCCGACGCCCGCGTCGAGGTGGCGCAGTACAACGTCAAGGCCACCGGGCACGTCGCCAAGCTGCGCCGCGACCTCGGACTGGACTGATCCCCCGACCGGGCCGGCTGACAGACTGGCCCGCACGCCGGAGTGGTGGAACTGGCAGACACGCAGGTTTTAGGTACCTGTGCCCTAGGGCGTAGGGGTTCGAGTCCCCTCTCCGGCACCGCGCGGGTGGTGGCCCCATACTGGGGGCCGTGAGCGAGCAGAGCCCCTGGGGCAGTCCCCCGCCGAACGGTCCCCTCGGGCAGCCGCCCCACACGCCGCAGCCCCCGCACCAGCCCGTGCCGTACGCCCAGCCGGGGCCCGGCGGTGCCGGCTACGGCGGCGGGTACGGCGGGAGCACGCCGTACGGCGGCAACCCCTACGGCGGCGGTCCGCAGCCGCCGAGGAAGCGCACCGGGCTGATCATCGGGATCGTGGTGGCGGTGCTGCTCGTCGCCGCCGCCTTCACCGTCACCCTGATCGTGGCCTCGAACGACGACGAGCCCGACGAGGCCTCGCCCTCGGAGACTGCCACCGACTCCAGCGACCCGACCGAGTCCAGCGACCCGACCGAGCCGACCGAGCCGACCGACTCGACCGAGCCGACCGAGCCGACGACCAGTGACGCTGCCCCCGGGCCGAGCACGGTGCAGGGTGACGGCTACACGTTCGAGCTGCCCAACGAGGCGTGGACCGACGCGACCTCCGAGGCCTCCGAGCTCGGCGGGCCGACCATCGACACGGTCGTCGTGCTCGGGCCCTCGATCGAGCTGGCGCAGAGCAACGTCATCGTGGAGGCGCTCCCCTCCGGCCTCGCCACGTCGCTCGAGGACCTCGAGGGCACCTGGAAGCGCAACCTGGCCAGCACCGACAACGCGACCCCGACCCCGATCGACGAGATCACGATCGACGGCGAGCGCGCCATCGGCGTCCGGATCGACGACCGGGTCAACGCGGCCGGCGACCCGATCATCCAGATCGCCTACCTGACCCTGCACGACGACGACCAGTACTCGATCGGCCTGTCCTTCGGCGCCCAGGGCGACGCGGTGTCCGAGGACGACTTCGAGGCACTGCTCGACAGCTGGAGCTGGGAGTCCTAGAGCCGGCCGCCGCCGGCCCGGGACCCGCTCGAAGGGTCAGGCCAGCAGGTCCGGCAGCACCGGCGCCAGTTCCCGGAGCGCAGCGCCGCGGTGCGAGATCGCGTCCTTGTCGGCCACGCTGAGCTCGGCGGTGGTCAGCCCGGGTCGCGCGTCGGCGACGAACAGCACGTCGTAGCCGAAGCCGCCCTGCCCCCGGACCTCGCGGACCACGGTGCCGTCCATGCGTCCCTCGACCACGTGCTCGCGGCCGTCGGGCAGCACGACCGCGACGGCGCAGGTGAAGTGCGCGCCACGCCGGTCGTCGGGCACGTCTGCGAGCTGGTCGAGCAGGAGACGGTTGTTGCGGTCGTCGTCCTTGGGCGGTCCGGACCAACGGGCCGAGAGCACGCCCGGCATCCCGTTGAGCGCGTCGACGCACAGGCCGCTGTCGTCGGCGATCGTCGGCAGCCCGGTCGCCCGGACGCCGGCGTGGGCCTTGAGGAGCGCGTTGCCCTCGAACGTAGGGGCGTCCTCGACCGGCTCGTCGTAGGCCGCGACGTCGTCGAGCCCGAGCACGGTCACACCGGGCACGTGCTCGGCGAGGATCCGCTCCATCTCCGCGATCTTCTTCGCGTTGCGCGACGCGAGGTGGAGCCGCGGCGGCACGGTCTCAGGCACCGAGCGCGACCCGCTGCAGCTCGGTGAGGTCGGCGCACCCCTTCTCGGCCAGGGTCAGCAGCGCGTCGAGCTCGCGGCGGTCGAACGCCGCCTGCTCGGCGGTGCCCTGGACCTCGACGTAGGACCCGGCGCCGGTCATCACGACGTTCATGTCGGTCTCGGCGCGCACGTCCTCGACGTAGGGCAGGTCGAGGCGCGGGACGCCGTCGATGATGCCGACGGAGACCGCGGCGACCGAGCCGGTCAGCGCCCCGGACACGCCGAGCGAGGCGCAGGCGTCGACCAGGGCGACGTAGGCGCCGGTGATCGCGGCGGTGCGGGTGCCGCCGTCGGCCTGGAGCACGTCGCAGTCGAGCTGGATGGTGTTCTCGCCCATGGCCTGGTAGTCGATGACCGCGCGCAGCGAGCGGCCGATCAGCCGGCTGATCTCGTGGGTGCGGCCGCCGATGCGGCCCTTGACCGACTCGCGGTCGGAGCGGGTGTGGGTCGAGGCCGGGAGCATCGAGTACTCGGCCGTGACCCACCCGAGCCCGGAGCCCTTGCGCCACCGGGGCACGCCCTCGGACGCCGAGGCCGCGCACAGCACCCGGGTCTTGCCGAACTCGACCAGCACCGACCCCGCGGCGTGGTCGAGCCAGCCGCGGGTGATGGTCACCGGGCGCAGCTCGTCGTCGGCGCGGCCGTCCTCGCGGGTGCTCATGCGGCCGACCCTAGTGACCGGTGCTCCTCACCCCCGAACCGGGGCACGGCGATGCTCCGCCCGTGGACCGGGCCTGCACGAGCAGCTCGTCGGGGCCGACCTCGACGAGCGCGACGCGGCGTACCCGGTCGCCGACAGGCTGCCGGCACCGGGACGACCGGCGGGCTGACTACTTCACCTCGGCCCTGACCAGGCGCCACAGACCGATCGCGAACGGGATGGCCAGCCAGATCGTGCCGGTCACCGCGATCTGCGCCCACTCCTCGCCGGTGGCGCGGTAGTCGCCGGTGAACAGCGGCGTCTGGGCGGTGTTGAACTCCAGCCACGGCACGACGTCGTCAAACCCGTCGATCAGGGCGCCGAGCGTGCCGGCCACGATCGGCAGGATGAAGGTGTAGACGAAGTAGGCGACGATCGCCGCGGCCGAGTTGCGCAGCAGCATCGCCAGCGCGAACCCCACCAGGACGCCGAGCAGGCTGGTGAGCAGGAAGTTCTGGACCTCGTTGGCGCCGAGGTCCCAGACCGCCTCCCCGCCGTTGACCGGGCTGAGGAGCACGCCGAACGCCGCGATGATCGCGCCGATCACGAGCGCGACGACGGCCAGGCCGAGGCCGGAGACGATCTTGGCCTTGATCACCCGGGTGCGCCGGGGCTCGAGGGTGAACGTCGCCAGGCCGGTGCGCTGGGTCCACTCGCTGGTGACGAGCAGGATCATCAGGATCGGCAGGAAGTAGCCCAGGATGCCGCCGGACAGGCCGAGCATCTCGATGTAGCCCTGCGCGTCCTCGGGGAACGCCAGCGCGCCGATCGCCGTGGCGACCAGGACGAGGCCGACGATCGAGATCGTGAACCAGCGCCCGGCACGGGTGTCGAACGCCTTGCGGGTCTCGACCGCGACGAGCCGACCGAACGGCACCGGCTCGTCGTTGCTGATGTCGATGGTGCGAGCCAGTGGGGTCGCGGTGGGTGCGGTGCTCATGCTGCGGCTCCTGCGGTGGGGGCGGTCTGGTGGGGTACGGCGTCGCGCTGGCTGTCGGAGGTCAGCTCGAGGAACAGGTCCTCGAGGCCGGCGCCCCCGGTGCGCAGCTCGGTGAGGACCAGGTGGTGCTCGAGGGCGGCGCGGCCGACGTCGGCCGGGGTCGCGGCGACCCGGAACGCGTCGCCGTCGGAGGCGGCGTCGTACCCCTCACGGCGCAGCGCCTCCTCGAGGGCGTCGCGGTCGAGGGCGGCGACGATCGTGCTGACCTTGCCGTCGCGGGCGAGCAGCGACTGCTTGTCGCCCTGCGCCACGATCCGGCCGCGCCCGATGAGGATCATCTCGTCGGCGACCAGCTCGACCTCGTTGAGCAGGTGGCTCGAGAGCAGCACGGTGCCGCCACGCCGGGCGTAGCCCTTGAGCAGGTCGCGCATCCACCGGATCCCGGCCGGGTCGAGGCCGTTGGCCGGCTCGTCGAGGATCAGCACCTCGGGGTCACCGAGCAGGGCGTGGGCGATGCCGAGACGCTGCTTCATGCCGAGGGAGTAGTTGCGCAGCCGGCGCCGCGCCTCGGCGTCGGTGAGGGAGACGGTGGCGAGCATCTCGTCGACGCGGCTCGAGGGCAGGCCCATCGTGCGGGCACCGAGCTCGAGGATCTCGCGGCCGGTGCGCCCGGCGTGCTGCGCACCGGCGTCGAGCAGGACGCCGACGTGCCGTCCGGGGTTGGGCAGGTCGCGGTAGAGGTGGCCGCCGATGGTGACGCGGCCGTGGCTGGGCGGCGTGAGCCCCACCATGACGCGCATGGTGGTGGTCTTGCCGGCGCCGTTGGGTCCCAGGAACCCGGTCACGCGGCCGGGCTCGCAGGTGAAGGAGACGTCGTCGACGGCGGTGAAGCCGCCGTAGGTGCGGGTGAGCCCGTTGACTTCGATCATGGCTCCACCCTCGTGCGGGTCGGACCGTCGCACATCGGTCCGGCGCATCGACGTCGCCGACCAAAGTCGCAGGTGGGCGGACCGCGGGACGATGCCGGGCGGTCCCCCGGTCCCTACGCTGGTCAGCGTGCCCGACGTCGTCCGCTCCAGCCCCGAGGAGTACCAGCCGCGCCTGACGTGGTGGGGGCACGCGTGGCGCTACGTGCTGGCCGCGCTGGTCAGCCTCGTGGTCTGGTTGACGATCGACCACGGCCGCCACGACGCCGCGCTGGTGGCCGACGTCGTCCTGGGCGTGGCCGCGTGGGTGCTGGTCGGCTTCCGGCGCCGGTGGCCGCTCGCGATCGCCGTCGCGGTCGCCACGATCGGGGCGTTCTCGGCCGTGGCGGCCGGGCCGTCGGTGCTGGCCGCCGTGTCGCTGGCGACGCGGCGGCGCTGGGGTCCGGTGCTCGTGGTGGCGGTCGTCAACTTCGTCTCCTCGACGGTGTTCAGCGAGCTCTACCCGCCCTCGGGGTCCGAGGCGTGGTGGGTCACGATGATCACCAACGTCGTGTTCATCTCCGCGGTGCTGGCGTGGGGCATGTACATCGGCTCGCGCCGCGAGCTGCTCTGGACGCTCCGGGCGCGGGCCGAGCGGGCCGAGGCCGAGCAGGAGCTGCGCGCCAACCAGTCCCGGCTCGAGGAGCGGGGCCGGATCGCCCGGGAGATGCACGACGTGCTTGCGCACCGGATCTCCCAGATCTCGATGCGGGCCGGGGCCCTCGGCTACCGCGACGACCTGTCGGTCGCGGAGCTGCGCGACGGGGTCACCGTGATCCGCGAGGCCGCCAACCAGGCGCTCACCGACCTGCGCGGCGTCCTCGGGGTGCTGCGCGACGGCGACGGCCTGCTGCACACCCCGCAACCGACGTACGCCGACCTCGGCGACCTGGTCGACGAGGCGCGGCGCACCGGGCTGCGCGTCGAGTACGACGACACGGTCGCGGCCGCACCGGAGCCGGTGCCGGACGCGACCGGTCGCACCCTGTACCGGATCGTGCAGGAGGGCATCACCAACGCCCGCAAGCACGCCCCCGGTGCCGAGCTCTCGATCGACCTGCACGGCTCGCCCGACGACGGCATCGACGTCGTGCTCACCAACCCCCTCGGGTTCGGCCCGACGACGACGCCCGGCGCCGGCCTGGGCCTGGTCGGCCTGGCCGAGCGGGCCGAGCTGAGCGGCGGGCGGATCGAGCACGGCCCGGCGGACGGCTCGTTCGTGCTCCGCGGCTGGATACCGTGGGCCGCGTGAGCGCGATCCGGGTCCTGCTCGTCGACGACGACCCGCTGGTCCGCTCGGCGCTGCGGCTGATGCTCGGGGGCCAGGCCGACCTCGAGGTGGTCGGCGAGGCGGTCGACGGGGCCGACGGCGTACGCCGCGTCGCCGAGCTGGCGCCCGACGTCGTGCTGATGGACATCCGGATGCCGCGGCTCAACGGTCTCGAGGCGACCCGCACGGTGCTGCAGGGTCCGCACCCGCCCAAGGTGATCGTGCTGACGACCTTCGACGCCGACGACCACGTCGTCGAGGCCCTGGCCGTCGGTGCCGACGGGTTCCTGCTCAAGGACACCCCGCCGTCGGAGATCGTCGCGGCGATCCACAAGGTTGCCGACGGCGACCCGATGCTGTCGCCGTCGGTCACCCGGACCCTCATCGCGCAGCTGCGTCACGGCGACACCGACGTCCGGGCGCGGGCCGCGGAGGCGCGACTGGCCACCCTGACCGAGCGCGAGCTCGAGGTCGCGCTCGCGGTCGGGCGGGGGCTCTCCAACGCCGAGGTCGGCGCCGAGCTGCACCTGTCGGTGCCGACGGTCAAGACGCACGTGTCGCGGCTCTTCGACAAGCTCGGGGTGACGAACCGGGTCCAGATCGCGATCTGCGTGCACGACGCCGGGTTGGACTGACCGGGACCCGGGTCGTCGCGACCGGGATCCGGGTCGTCGCGACCGGGACCTACTTCACCTCGGCGCGCAGGATCCGCATCAGGCCCAGCACGAGCGGCAGGACCAGCCAGATCGTCCCGGACACCAGCAGCTGCGCCCACTCCTCCGCGGTGTCGACCGAGAGGTCGTAGAGCGGCCCCTTCGCGTACTCGAAGTCGATGTAGGGGCGCAGGTCGGCGAACCAGCCGACGTAGGCAGCGATGATCGAGAAGGCCACCAGCGGCAGCAGCCGGTAGATGAAGAACGCCACGATCGCCGCCGGGGTGTTGAGCAGCAGGCAGGCCAGCGCGAACCCGAGCGTCATCGCCAGCACCTGGGTGACGAAGAAGCCGCCGATCACGTCGCCCTGGAAGTCCCAGGTGGTCTGGTCGGGGTTGACGGCCTCGCAGATCAGTGCGCACAGGAACCCGACCAGGACGCCGAGGACGACGGCGGCGAGGGTGAGCAGGAGGCTGACGAGGTACTTGGCCAGCATCACCCGGAAGCGGCGCGGCTCGATGCTGAAGGTCACCATCGCGGTGCGCTGGGTCCACTCGGTGCTGACCAGCATGATCGCGAGCACCGGGAGCGCGATCGCGGTGATGTAGGTGGCCAGGGCGGCGTAGTCGCCCGGGGTCGACGCCTCGTCCTGGGCGATGACGAGGACCAGGAACAGCCCCTCGACCATCACCACCAGGACCGCGATCCCGACCACCAGCCAGAAGCTCGCGAGCGTGTCGACCGACTTGCGCAGCTCGACCTGGACCAGGCGCCACATCGGGATCGCCGGGGTGCCCGAGAGGTCGATGGTCGGGCCGGGCAGCGCCGCGGGCGGACCCGACGGCGGACCGGACGGCGGACCGGACGGCGGACCGGACGGCGGACCCGACGGCGGGCCGGCGTACGGCGGCGGGGCGGGGTGACTCATCGGGGACCTCCCGGGTAGCCGGCGGGCGGGGACGGGAAGCCACCGGGCGGCGGCCCGTAGGGCGGGGGTGCCTGCCCCGGTGGCGGCTGCGGGAAGCCCGGCGGTGGGGGCGGGCCCGCGGGGAAGCCCCCGGGCGACTCGCGCTGGGTGGAGGAGGTGAGCTCGAGGAAGAGGTCCTCCAGCCCGCCCTCGACCGCACGGAGGTCGGTCAGGACGATCTGGTGCTCGGCGGCGGCGCGGCCGACGTCGACGGCCGCGCACTCGGCGCTCAGCCCGGAGCCGAGGGAGGTGACGGTGATCCCCTTGTCCCGCAGCACGGCGGCGAGCCTGTCGTTGTCGAGGGCGACGACGTTGGTGGTCACGGCGCGAGCTCCGCGGTTGGACTCCAGCAGCGACTTCTTGTCGCCCCGGGCGACGATCCGGCCGTGGCCGATGAGGATCATCTCGTCGGCGATCTGCTCCACCTCGTGCAGCAGGTGGCTGGACAGCAGGACGGTGCCGCCGCGGTCGGCGTAGCCCTTGAGGAGTCCGCGCATCCAGCGGATGCCGGCGGGGTCGAGGCCGTTGGCGGGCTCGTCGAGGATCAGCACCTGCGGGTCGCCGAGGAGGGCGTGGGCGATGCCGAGGCGCTGCTTCATGCCGAGCGAGTAGTGGCGCAGCCGTCGGGCCGCCTCGTCGTTGGTGAGCGAGACCAGGTGCAGCATCTCCTCGACCCTCGACTTGGGCAGTCCCATCGCGGTCGCGCCGAGGGTGAGGATCTCGCGCCCGGTACGGCCGCCGTGCTGGGCGCCGGCGTCGAGCAGCACCCCCACGTGGCGGGCCGGGTTGCGCAGCTGGTGGTAGGTGTGGCCGCCGATCGTGGCGCGACCGCGGGTGGCCGGGGTGAGGCCGACGAGGATCCGCATCGTCGTGGTCTTGCCGGCGCCGTTGGGTCCCAGGAAGCCGGTGACCCGGCCGGGCTGGCAGGCGAAGGAGACGTTGTCGACGGCGGTGAAGTCGCCGTAGGTGCGGGTGAGCCCCTCGACCGTGATCATGGCCGACACTCTGCCCGACGCGACGCGTCCGACACCGTGAGCGCGCCGCCGACCCCCGAAGCCGTCACCCGGCGTTCTCGAGGACGACGGCCAGTCCCTGCCCGACGCCGATGCAGATCGACGCGACGCCCCAGCGCTCGCCGGACTCGCGCAGCCGGTGCGCGAGGGTGCCGAGCACCCGCGCCCCGGACGCGCCGAGCGGGTGGCCGATGGCGATCGCGCCTCCCCAGGTGTTGGCCAGACCCGGGTCGACGGGCCAGGCGTCGAGGCAGGCCAGCGTCTGGACGGCGAAGGCCTCGTTGATCTCGACGGCCCCGATGTCGGACCAGGTGATCCCGGCGCGCGCCAGCGCGCGGTTGGCGGCCTCGACCGGTGCGAGACCGAAGTCCTGGGGGTCGAGGGCGTGGGCGCCACGACCCGCGATCCGGGCCAGGGGCGCGACCCCGAGGTCGGCGTCCGCGCCGCCGATCAGCAAGGCCGCCGCGCCGTCGTTGAGCGGGGAGGCGTTGGCGGCGGTGATCGTGCCGTCGGGCCGGAACGCCGGCGCGAGCCCGGCCAGCCTCTCCGCCGTCGAGCCGGGCCGGATCCCCTCGTCGCGGACGAGGTCGACGCCGGGCACGGGCACCACCAGGTCGTCGTAGTGCCCGGCCTCCCAGGCGGCGTCGGCGAGACGGTGCGAGCGGGCGGCGAGCTCGTCCTGCCGCTCCCGCGAGATCGAGAGCCGCTCGGCCAGCGCTTCGTTGCACTCCCCCAGCGACGTCGTCCAGTTCGCCGGCATCCGCTCGTTGACCAGCCGCCAGCCGAGCGTCGTCGACACGGCGGTCACGTTGCCGGCCGGGAACGCCCGTGACGGCTTGGGCAGCACCCACGGCGCCCGGGTCATCGACTCGACCCCACCCGCGACCACGACGTCGGCGTCACCGGCCTCGACGAGCCGCGAGGCCGTCATCGCCGCGTCGAGGGAAGAGCCGCAGAGCCGGTTGACCGTGACGGCCGGGACGCTGGTCGGCAGCCCGGCGAGCAGCACCGCCATCCGCCCGACGTTGCGGTTGTCCTCGCCGGCCTGGTTGGCGCAGCCCCACACGACGTCCCCGATCCGAGCCGGGTCGAGGTCGGGTGCCCCGGCCAGGACCCCGGAGAGCGCGGCCGCGGCCAGGTCGTCGGGGCGGACGTCGGCGAGCGCGCCGCCGAAGCGCCCGAACGGGGTGCGGGCGGCGGCGTACAGGTAGGCACTGGTCACGCGACGACCGTACGAAGTCGGGCACCGCGGCGCGACCCCGAGGGCCGGCTCAGACCTCGAAGGTGGCGCCGACCTCGGCCAGGTCGATCGGTCCGGAGTACGCCGTGCGCGCCTCCGCGAGCATGCCCTGACGGTCGAACCACGGCGGCACGTGGGTGAGCACCAACCGGGCGGCGCCGGCGCGCGCGGCGGTGGCGCCGGCGTCGACGCCGGTGAGGTGGATCCCCGGCGGGTTGTCGTCGACCTCGCGGAACGACGCCTCGCACAGGAAGACCCCGGCGTCGGCGGCGACCTCCTCCAAGCCCGCGCACGGGGCGCTGTCGCCGCTGTAGCCGACCGTCGCGGAGCCGGCGCTGATCCGCAGCCCGTAGGCCTCGATCGGGTGCTCGACCGGCACCGGCCGCACCGAGAACGGGCCGAGGTCGAACGCGCCGGCGTACTCCTTGAACTCGAACACGTCGGTCATGCCGAGGCCGTCGGGCAGGCCGTAGGCATCCGACATCCGCTCCCCCACACCGGTCGGGCCCCAGACCGGGATCCGCGGCTGGGTGCCCTGGGGGTGGTACTTGCGCAGCACGTAGAAGCCGCACAGGTCGCAGCAGTGGTCGGGGTGCAGGTGGCTGAGCAGCACCGCGTCGATGCTGAGCGCGTCGACGTAGCGCTGCAGCGGCCCGAGGGCGCCGTTGCCGAGGTCGAGCAGGATCCGCCAGGTCCGGGTGCCGCCGGCGGCGTCGGGGTCGGCGACGTCGGCCTCGAGGAGGTAGCAGCTCGCCGGGGAGTCGGGTCCGGGGTAGGAGCCGGAGCAGCCGATGACCGTGAGCCTCATGCCATGCCTCCTGCGAACTGGCTGGCCGCGACCATCTCGGGCCCGAGGAAACGACGTCCGATCGTCTCGAACTCGACCGGGGACCCCGTCGTCACGAAGCGGTACGCCGGCTCGCCGGTCTCGCGCATCAGGCCGCTGTCGGCGAGCATCCGGTAGACGTCCTTGGCGCACTCCTCGGCGCTGCTGACGAGCGTGACGTCGTCGCCCATCACGTAGGAGATGACGCCGGTGAGCAAGGGGTAGTGCGTGCACCCGAGGATGAGCGTGTCGACGCCCTCGGCGACCAGGGGGTCGAGGTAGTCGTGGGCGGCGGCGATCAGCTCGTCGCCGCCGGTGATCCCGGCCTCGACGAAGTCGACGAACCGCGGGCACGCGCGGGTGGTCAGCGTGATCTGTGGCGCGGCGGCGAACGCGTCGTCGTAGGCGCCGGACTCCGCGGTCGCCCGGGTGCACACGACGCCGATACGGCCGGTGTGGGTGGCGGCGACGGCGCGCCGGGTGGCCGGGAAGATCACCTCGACGACCGGGACGTCGTAGCGCTCCCGGGCGTCGCGCAGCACGGCGGCGCTCGCGGAGTTGCACGCGATCACCAACGCCTTGACGCCCTGGTCGACGAGGTGGTCGAGGCACTCGAGGGCGTACTCCCGGACCTCGCCGATCGGCTTCTGGCCGTAGGGCTGCCGGGCCGTGTCGCCGACGTAGAGCAATGACTCGTGCGGCAGCTGGTCGATGACCGACCGGGCCACCGTGAGTCCGCCGAAGCCGGAGTCGAAGATGCCGATCGGTGCGTCGCGCTGGCCGGGGCTGTCGGGCCACCGGGTCGGCGTCGGCGGGGTCACGAGAACCAACCGTACGGCGTGCGGGCCGCTCGGCGCAGTCGCCCCGCACGTGATCTGCGCGATGCTGCGTCCGGGGTCTTCCTCTTCATAGGGTGAGCGGGTGCTCTCGGTCCGGGACCTCCGTCGCCTCGTCGCTGCCGTCGCCGTCTCGGGGGTGGTCATCACGACCGCCGCCGTCGCGACCCCCACCTCGGCCCCGGCCGCGGGCTCGGCCACAGGGCCGGTGTTCGCCGCCCTGCCCGACGACCCGCAGGTGCTGGTCGTCTCCCTCGACGGCCTCAACCCCGACGCGCTCGAGGCGCTGGGCGCCGAGGGCGCGCCGAACCTGCTGCGGATGTTCGCCGAGGGCGCCGGCACCCTCGACGCGCGCACCCAGGTCGAGGAGACGGTGACCCTGCCCAACCACACCAGCATGGTCACCGGGCGGCGCATCGACCGCCGGCACGGCGGTCACGGCGTGACCTGGAACGACGACCGGCCGCGGCCGTCCACGGTCCACCGGGCGGCACGGCACCGGATCGGCTCGGTCTTCTCCCAGCTGCAGGGCGCCGGCAAGTCCGGCGCGCTGTTCTCGACGAAGACCAAGTTCGCCCTCTTCGAGCGCTCCTGGCCGGCGGCGGTCGACCACCTGCTGATCCGCGAGGAGCAGGACGCCGCCGTCACCGCGGCCGCCCGCCAGGACCTGGTCGCAAGCGACCGGGCGTTCACCTTCCTGCACCTCGGCGCGGCCGACAAGGCCGGTCACCGGGCCGGCTGGATGTCGCGGCCCTACCTCGACGCCGTACGCCTGCTCGACGGGCTCGTGGGCTCGATCCTGGCCGGCGCCGACGCCACGCCCGAGCTGGCCGACCTCACGATCGTGCTGACCGCCGACCACGGCGGCGTGCCGGGCTCCACGTCCCACGGCGCGGTGCGCCGACGCGCCAACTTCCGGATCCCCTTCGTCGTCTGGGGCGCCGGCGTCGCTCACGCCGACCTCTACGCCATCAACCCCGGCTACCGGGAGCCGGGCGCCGCGCAGCCTGCGCTGCGCGGCAAGCAGCCGGTCCGCAACGGCAACGTCGCCAACCTCGCGCTCGACCTGCTCGACATCGACCCGGTGCCCGGGAGCCGGTACGGCGTCAAGCGGCCACTGCGGGTCGTCGCGGCGCCCTGACGTCCTGACGTCCCGACGTCCCGACGTCCCGACGTCCCGACGTCCCGACGTCCCGACGTCCCGACGTCCCGACGTCCCGACGTCCCGACGTCCCGACGTCCCGACGTACTGACGGGTCAGTCGAAGAGCCGCGGCTGCGGCGAGCCCAGGGCCGGGTCGACGCCGTCGAACAGGCTGCTGACCGACTCCCCGGCGTGCACCCGCGCGACGGCCTCGGCGAGGAGCCCCGCGACCGAGCGCACCTCGAGCTCGGGCCACTCGCCGGGCGCGACCGGAGCCGGCACGGTGTCGGTGGTGACGATCTCGCTGATCATCGGGTGGCCGCGGAGGCGCTCGAGGGCCGAGCCGGTGAACAGCCCGTGGGTGCAGGCGACGGCGGCCTCGGTGCAGCCCTGGTCGCGCAGCCGGTCGAGCAGCTCGACGATCGAGCCACCGGTGGCGATCTCGTCGTCGAGCACGATGGCCCGGCGCCCGGTCACGTCGCCGACGATGGCGTCGATGACGACCCGGTCGTCGGCCAGACGCTTCTTGCTGCCGGCCGCCACCGGGAGCCCCAGGAGCCGGGCGAGCTGACTGGCGTCCTTGGCGTTGCCGAAGTCGGGCGAGACCACGACCCGGTCGGAGAGGTCCTGGCCCTGGAAGTGGTCGGCCAGGACGCCGATCGCGGTCAGGTGGTCGACCGGCACCGAGAAGAACCCGTGCACCTGCGGTGCGTGCAGGGTCATGGTGATCACCCGGTCGACGCCGGCCGTGGCGAGCAGGTCGGCGACGAGCCGGCCGCCGATCGACAGGCGCGAGGCATCCTTCTTGTCCGAGCGGGCGTAGGAGTAGTACGGGATGACGGCCGTGACCTTCTCCGCCGACGCCCCGCGGGCGGCGTCGACCATCAGCAGCAGCTCCATCAGGTGCTCCTGCGTCGGCGGCGACAGGGGCTGGACCAGGTAGACGTCGCGCTGGCGGCAGTTGGCGCCGAGCTGGGTCTGGAGGCAGTCGTTGCTGAACCGGGTCACGTTGACCGGCGACAGCGGCACCCCGAGGTGCTCGCACATGGCCCGGGCCAGGCTTCGGTGCGCGGTCCCGCTGAAGACGACGATCTCGCGCACGCGCCGAGCCTATGCGGGATCGTCCCGGAACGGGCAGCGACCCGGATCCCGGTCATCGTGACCCGGCTCCCGGTCGCCGCGACCGGGCTCCCGGTCGTCGCGACCGGAAGCCCCGTCGACCCGACGACCCGGCGACCGGTCAGCGCAGCTCGGCCAGCGTCGGCCACGGGTTGAGTCGGCACCCCTGGGTGCCCTTGGACTGCTGCTGCATCACCGGAGCGAGCGCACCCGGTCGGGGGCACGAGGCGTGCCCCTTGCCGAGCCAGTGCCCGGTCTCGTGGTTGACCACCATGTGGCGGTAGTCGCGCAGCGACCGGCGGGCGGCGTTCCAGGCCGGCGAGGCGTGCTGCCAACGGGTCTGGTTGATGATCACGTAGCGACCCACGCGACAGCTCCACGTGCTGCTGCAGCCGCTGGAGAACGACGGCACGGTGCTGGCCTCGGCGAGCACGACCGTGAAGGAGCCGCCACGACCCACCGGCCGGAACCGGACGCCCTTGCCGCGCCAGCCGCGGGGGTCGGCGAAGGTCTCCTGCACCTGCCGCCGGAACTCCCGCACGCTCGCGCTGATCTCGCCCTTGGTGACGACGCTGTAGGTCACGGTGCGCCGCACGTCGACCCGGTGCCGCACCGAGACGGCCGTCGAGCGCGCGGTCGCGGAGCGGTGGCCGTCGGCGTGCGCCGTCACCTCGACGCGCAGCCGGCGCCCGACGTCGGCGGGCGTGAGCTCGTAGCGGGGCGACCGGGCGCCGCGGATCGGCTCGCCGCCGCGCAGCCACCGGAAGCGCAGCCGGTCGGGCTGGGTCGACCACCGGCCGGGTCGCGCGTCGAGGACCCGTCCGAACCGGGCCTCCCCCACCACCCGCGGGGCACGCCGGTTGACCATCTCGGCCCGCACGACGCGCGCCGTCGGCGCCGAGGTCGCGCGGCCGTCGGCGCCGCTGCCGTCGGTGGCGGTGGCGGTGACCAGCACGCTGATCCGGGTGCCGAGGTCGTCGCCGTCGAGCCGGTACGTCGCCGCCGTGGCACCGCGGACCCGCTCGCCGTCGCGCAGCCACCGGTAGGCCAGCGTGACCTCGGCCGGCTCCCAGCGGCCACCGTCGGCGGTCAGGGTGCGACCCCAGACAGCCGCGCCGCGCACCTCCGGCGGGCTGGTGCTGACGACGCCGCCCTTCCCGGCCGCGGCCGAGGCAGTCGAGGCAGCGGCGGCGGGGACCCAGCCGAGGAGCAGGAGCAGGACCGTGGTGGTGCCGGCGACCACGCCAGCGGTTTGGCGCACGCGCATGTGGCCACAGTAGGTGACGTGCGCTTCCCCGACCTGCAGGACCTCAGCGACCAGGCCTCCCTCTACTGCGCCCTGTCGCAGTCCTTCCTCGCCGACCACCTCGACGAACGGCTGGGCGCGCACCGCTGGGAGGTCGACATGCACGAGCGGCGGCTGTCGTTCGTCGCCGAGGCCGGCGACCGCCGCATCGACACCCGCCTGTCGGTCGTCGCCACGCTGGCGCCCGGGCCGCGGTCGATGCTGTGGGGCTGGTCGCACCCGCAGTTCGACGACGGGTACGCCGTCCGCCTGCGTGAGCACGGCCGGCAGCACGGCATCGCGACCCTGACGACGCCCGAGGTGCCGCTCGTCCCGGACGTGCCCGGCACGTCCGGCGCGGCGCTGGCCGACGAGATCGCGCTGGCCGCGCACCTGGTCGGCCAGGTGGCGGTGCAGGTCACCGGCGACGCGCCCTACTACTCCGCCCCCACCGGCGGTGGCGCCCGAGCGGTGTTCATGCTCGACGGCGACGACCTCCCCGTCCCCCGGCTCGACCACCGGATCGCCCGGGTGGCCGGCGCGTTCGGGGCGCTGCCGATCGACGACCACCGCCGCGCGTTCCACGGGCTCGCCGTCCTGGCCGACTGGCTGATCGCCTGGGACGGGGCCTACACCAGCGCCGAGATCGTCGACCCCGTCAGCGGCAACGCGATGACCGTCTCCTTCGACGACCAGGCGCGGTTCAGCGGGCTGCGGACGACGCTCGGCCCCGGCCCGACGCCCGGCCCGACGCCCGGGCCGACGTCCGGCTGAGGACCGTCAGGCCCAGAGCTGCCCCTCGAGCCGGTCCTCGGCCTCCTCGACGGTGCCCTCGTAGGCGCCGGTGGACAGGTACTTCCAGCCGCCGTCGCACACGACGAAGACGATGTCGGCGCGCTCCCCGGCCTTGACGGCCTTGGCGGCCTGGCCGAGCGCGGCGTGCAGGATCGCGCCGGTGGAGATGCCGGCGAAGATGCCCTCGAGCTCGAGCAGCTCGCGGGTGCGCCGTACGGCGTCGCGCGGGCCGACCGAGAACCGCGCGTCGATCAGCGAGGCGTCGTACAGCTCGGGGACGAAGCCCTCGTCGAGGTTGCGCAGCCCGTAGACCAGCTCGCCGTAGCGGGGCTCGGCGGCGACGATGCGCACCTCGGGCTTGGCCTCCCGGAAGAAGCGGCCGACGCCCATCAGGGTGCCGGTGGTGCCGAGCCCGGCGACGAAGTGGGTGACCGACGGCAGGTCGGCGAGCACCTCGGGGCCGGTGCCGCGCTGGTGGGCGAGGGCGTTGGCGGCGTTGCCGTACTGGTAGAGCATCACCCAGTCGGGGTGCTCCTCGGCGACCTGCTTGGCGACCCGGACAGCCTCGTTGGAGCCGCCCGCGGCCGGTGAGGAGATGATCTCCGCGCCCCACATCTGCAGCAGCTGGCGCCGCTCGGAGGAGGTGTTCTCGGGCATCACGCACACGATGCGGTAGCCCTTGAGCTTGGCGGCCATGGCGAGCGAGATGCCGGTGTTGCCCGAGGTCGGCTCGAGGATGGTGCAGCCGGGCCGCAGCCGCCCGTCCTTCTCGGCCTCCTCGACCATCATCATCGCGGGCCGGTCCTTGATCGAGCCGGTCGGGTTGCGGTCCTCGAGCTTGGCCCACAGCCGGACGTCGGGGCTCGGCGAGAGCCGCGGCAGCCCGACGAGCGGGGTGTTGCCGACCGAGGCCAGCAGGTTGTCGTAGCGCACCCGTCCAGCATGACACCCGCCGGCGAGGGCGCCCGCTGGACCGTCCACGACCGTCCGGAACCGCCGGCGGTACGACGTGGCTCAGACGTGGCCGGACAGCTGCGCCATCCGCGTCTCGAGCGCGCCGAGGTAGGCGTCGCGCTGCTTCGGCGACACGGCGTCGCCGTCGAGGTGGCTGCAGGCCGGCAGGACGTCGATCGACAGCTTGGCCGCCCCGGCCAGGGCGCGCAGCTCGTCGAGCCGGTCGCCGAACGGCGTACCGCTGCCGGGTGAGTAGGAGCGCACCACGGCGTCGACGTCGTCGGCGAAGAGGTCGACCTTGGTGACCACGACGACCAGCCAGGTCGGGTGGGCCCGGCGGACGGCCATCGAGGCGATCCGGTGGGCGGTGACGGTCCAGTCCTCGAGCTCGCGCTCGAGCTGCTGGTCGCGGTCGACGACGGCCGGGCCGGTGGTGCCGGCCAGGCGGCGACCGGTGGCGAGGCCGTTGGCCACGACGTGCAGGACGCCGTCGACCGGGTCGTCGTGGAAGACCTCGTCGAGGGCGCCGAGGCGGGTCGCGGCGTTCTCGCCCGGCACGACCCGGAACCGGAAGCCGCGCAGTCGGCGGTCGCGGCGCACCCGGCGCTCCATCACCGCCGAGCCGGACTCCGAGGTGCCCTCGGGGTCGGCGCGGCCGCACAGGTGGTCGACGAGCTCGGTCTTGCCGGCACCGGTCATGCCGGTCACGGCCACCGTCGGGTAGCGGTGCTGGAAGACGCCGGTGACCCGCTCGCGGCCGCGGGCCAGTGCGCCGGGGACGGCGCGGACTCCTCTGCGGGGGCTGGCCATCAGCGCAGGAAGTAGGTCGGGTCGAACTCCTCGAGCGGGATGATCCGCACCCGCGGGAGCTCGGCGTTGAACGCACGGACGTCGTACTCGAGGTCGAAGTGCTCGACGCCCTCGATGGCCAGCTGGGTGCTGGTGAACTCGCGGAACCCGAGCACCCCGACCCGGCTGGTCGGGACCAGCTCCGTCAGGTGCTGGGCGAAGTCGGCGTCGTGGCTGCCGAGGACGACGTCGACGTCCTCCATCCCGCGCAGCGCCTCGAGGGTGCGCAGGATGCCGATGTCGACGACCTTCTCGTCGGCGCGCCCGGCGAGCGGCACCGGCCGGTAGTCCATGGCCAGCAGGGCCTGGACGAACCCGGTCGGCAGGGTGCCGTTGCTGGCGTTGAGGAAGAACAGCCCGGTGACCGGCTGGCCCCACTGCTCCTCGATGTACGCCGTCACCCGCTCCCAGCGGGGGCGTTCCTCGGGCAGCGGACGACGCCCGAGCACCGACGACCCGAGGGTGGCGTCGATGTTCTCGCCGTCGACCAGGACGAAGGTGCGCCGGTCGGTCATGGCGGGAGACTAGCGGGAGCTAGCTCGCGCCCCCAGCGACCGCGGGCAGCACGACGACCTGGTCGCCGTCGGAGAGCTCGGCCCCGAGGGAGCCGATGAACCGGACGTCCTCGTCGTTGATGTAGACGTTGACGAAGCGGCGCAGCTCGGGCGCGCCGTTCTTCTCCTCGACCAGGCGGTCCTTGATGCCGGGGTGGCTGGCCTCGAGGTCGTCGATCAGCGCGCTCAGCGTGGCGCCGGTGCCGTCGACGGCCTTCTCGCCACCGGTGTAGGTGCGGAGGATGGTCGGGATGCGGACCTCGATGGCCATGTGCTGCTCCTAGATCTCGGGGCTGTGCTGCTCAGGCAAGGCGGGGACGACGGTGACCTGTTCCTCGGTCACCACGCCGTCGACGATCGTGTACGACCTGAACTCCACCGGGCCCACGTTATTCCCGTGCTCGCGGGTGCTGACGAGCACGTAGTGGGCCCCCGGCTCGCTCGCCAGGCCGATGTCGGTGACGCTCGGGTAGGCCTCGGTGGCGGTGTGGGAGTGGTAGACGACGACCGGCTCCTCGTCGCGGTCCCACATCGACTTGTAGAGCGCGAGCAGCTCGGTGGAGTCGAACTCGTAGAACGTCGGGCTGCCGGCGGCGTTGACCATCTCGACAAGCCGCTCGGGACGGTCGCTGCCCTCGGGCCCGGCCACGATGCCGCACGCCTCGTCGGGGTGGTCCCGCTTGGCGTGCGCCACGATGGCGTCGTAGGTCGCCTGGTCGATGGTCAGCACGGCGTCCAGCCTAGGACCCGTCGTGCGCCCGCCTCGGAGGGGCCGGGGCGGTCAGACGGGCAGCGCCCGGACGAGCGTCTCCTGCAGGTAGGCGACCCACTCGTAGATGTCGTGGGCCTGCGCGCGGGGGTCGTCGTCGGGAAGGGCGTACCAGTACTCCTCGTCGCCGTCCTCGACGCCGAGCCGGGTCGCCAGCGCCAGCCGGATGTCGGCGAAGGAGCGCAGCCAAGTCAGCGCCTCGGCCTCGTCGAGCTCGACGTCGATCATCAGCCCGTCCTCCTCGAGCAGCGGCGGCAGCCCGCCGTCCTCGAGGGTGTCGACGACCTGCGAGGCCGCCCGGGCCTTGCCGTCGCGCAGGGTGCCCTCGGTGAACCGGCGGAACTCCGAGGCGGCCTCGTCGTCGTCGGGGTACGCCGTGGGGAACAGCCGCGCGAGAACCGGGTCCTCGGGCGGGGCCGTGGGGCCGGAGAAGTCGAGGAGCGCCTCGAGCGGGTCGCGGTCGTCGACGGTCGCGGCCTCGTTGCGCAGCAGCTCGACCAGCTGGCCGGCCAGCGAGCGCAGCAGGTCGGCCTCGAAGCCGGTGAACGTCGCGATCACGCGGCCGCTGCGCCGGTGTCGGGTGAAGCCTCCGCTCACCGCTACTCCGACTTCGAGAGGGTCGCCCACAGGCCGTACTCGTGCATGGCCTGCACGTCGCGCTCCATCTCCTCGCGCGACCCCGTCGAGACGACCGACCGGCCGTCCTCGTGGACCTCCATCATCAGCTTCTCCGCCTTCTTCTTGCCGTAGCCGAAGTGCTTCTGGAAGACGAAGGTCACGTAGGACATCAGGTTGACCGGGTCGTTCCACACGATGGTCACCCAGGGCGTCCCCAGGACCGTCAGGTCGTCGTGCTCCGGGGTCTGCGCGAGGCCGGGATCGACCTCGACGGGACTAGCGGTGGACACCTCGTCATGGTGGCACACTCGCGCTCGTGGCCGACCTCCCCGCACCCCCCTCCACGCACCCGTCGACCCACCTGGGCGTGCAGCACCGCGACGGCGTCCTGACGCTGGTGATGGACCGGCCCGAGGTGCTCAACGCGATGAGCGCCGAGATGAGCCTGGCGCTCGCCGAGCAGCTCGAGCGGGCGTCGGTCGACGACGACGTGCGGGTGGTCGTGCTCACCGGCGCAGGCGGCGCGGGGGCGGCGTTCGGCACCGGCGCCGACATCGGCGGGGCCGAGGCGCACGAGCGGTTCGACGTGCGCGCGATGGACCTCACGACGCGGCTGGTGCGCGGCATCGTGGGGTGCGACAAGCCGGTGCTCGCGGCGGTCAACGGCGTCGCCGCCGGCGTCTCGTGCTCGCTCGCCCTGGCCTGCGACGTGATCGTGGCGCACCCCGCGGCGTCGTTCCTGCTGCCGTTCGCGCGGATCGGGTTCATGGTCGACGGCGGCGCCTCGGCCACGGTCGCCGCCGCGGTCGGCCGCGCGCGGGCCATGCGGATGGGACTGCTCGCCGAGCCGCTGTCGGCGCAGGAGGCCTACGACTCCGGCCTGGTCACCCACCTCGCCCCGGCCGAGCCGGCGGCGTCGTACGACGACCTGGTGGCGACGCTGGTCCGCCGCCTCGCCGCCGGCGCCCCGCTCGCCCAGGCCGCCACCAAGCGCGCCGTCAACGCCGCCACCCTGGCCGGCCTCGACGCCGCCCTCGACCGCGAGCGCACCGGCCAGACCGTGCTGATGCGCACCGCCGACGTCGCCGAGGGGATGCGGGCGTTCTCCGAGCGCCGCAAGCCGGTCTTCCGCGGCGAGTAGGCGGCCAGGGGGGATAGTTCGTGACGTCATCAACATCGATCTGGTGGTTCGACGTTGATGACGTCACGAACTATCCCGGCCGCGCTCCCCAACAACTGTTTGACAGTGGCCCACCATCCGATGCAGGATGACTACCCAACGAGTCTTGGGGGGTAGTGGTGACGGATGGTGAGCAGGTCAGTGCGTTGCGGGCGACGGCGCACCCGGTGCGGTTGCGGATGCTCTCGCTGCTGACCGGGACGGCGATGAGCGCGGCGGAGGTGGCGCGCGAGCTCGACCTGACGCACGCCAACGCGTCGTACCACCTGCGGGTGCTGCTCGAGGCGGGCGAGCTGGTGGAGGCCGGCGAGGAGAAGATCCGGGGCGGCGTGGCCAAGCGCTACCGCTACCCGCACGAGCGCGACGGGCACAACCCCCGGGCCGGGAAGGCGTCGCCGGACGACCGGGTGATGTACGCCCGCGCCCAGTCGCTCGAGCTCGAGCGGCGGGTGGTGCTGCGCGAGCCCGGCACCTCCCAGCTGCACAGCGACCTCGAGGGGTGGGTCGCGCCCGAGGTCTGGGACCAGGCGCGCGGCCTGCTGGAGGAGGCGTCGCGGCTGCTGCACCAGCACAACCGTCCGCCGCGCACGCCCGGCACCGTGCACGTCAGCGCGACGACCTGGGCCTTCCGGATGACGGACCCGGAGATCCCGGCATGACCTGGCGCGAGTCGCTCGCCCCGCTGCGCGAGCGCAACTTCCGGTTCTACTTCGCCTCCCGCTTCGTCAACACCGCCGGCAACGCGATGGCGTCGGTGGCGCTGGCGTTCGCGGTGCTGGAGGTCACCGACGACGACCCGGCGGCGCTGGGGTTCGTGCTGGCGGCGCACACGATCCCGATGGTGGTGCTGCTGCTGTGGGGCGGTGTCCTCGCCGACCGGTTCCCGCGCACGGTCGTGCTGCAGGTCTCCAACCTGACCTCGGCAGTCACCCAGGGCGCGATCGCCTTCCTGGTCATCACCGGGGCCGCGGAGCTGTGGATGCTCGTCGCGCTGAGCGCGGTGCACGGCGTCGTCTCGGCGGCCGGCCTGCCCGCGATGGCCGGCATCATGCCGTCGCTGGTGCCGCGCGAGGAGCTGCAGCGCGCCAACGCCCTGATGTCGCTGGTCCGCTCGGGCCTGGTGATCGTCGGGCCGACGATCAGCGCCCTGCTGGTCGTCGGCGTCGGCGCCGGCTGGGCCCTCGCGGTCGACGCCCTCACCTGGGTGGCCAGCGCGATCTTCCTCGGCTTCGTCGACCTGCCGGCCCGCGAGCGCAAGGACGGCGCCTCCAGCACCTGGACCGAGCTGCGCGAGGGCTGGACGTTCTTCCGGTCCACCCAGTGGCTGTGGGTCGTGGTGCTCGGCTTCGGGGTGCTCAACGCGATCCACGCCGGGCCCTGGTTCACCCTCGGGCCGCTGCACGCCAAGGACACGATCGGCGAGGAGGGCTGGGGCCTGGTGCTCTCCGCCGAGGCCGTCGGGCTGCTGGCGATGACGCTGGTGATGCTGCGCATCCCGCTGCAGCGACCGCTGCTCTGGGGCATGCTCGGCATCTCGCTGCTCGGCGTCCCGATCTTCCTGCTCGGTGCCCAGCCGACCCTGCTCGTGCTCGTGGTGGCGGCGTTCGTCGCCGGCGCCGGCACCGAGGTCTTCGGCATGGGCTGGAACCTCGCCATGCAGGAGAACGTGCCCGACGAGATGCTGTCGCGGGTCTACTCCTACGACATGCTCGGCTCGTACGTCGCCATGCCGATCGGCCAGATCGCCGTGGGGCCCCTCGCGATCGCGTTCGGGTACGGCGAGGTGCTGATGGTGAGCGGTGCTCTCTACGTGGTCACGTGCTTCCTGGTGCTGCTCTCCCCCGCCGTGCGCCGCCTGCCGCGGGTCGCGAGCAGGCCGGAGCCGGCGCCCGCGCCCTCGTGACGTCACGCGCCGGAAACGTGCCGCGCCAGCGCGCCACTCCTGTTCACAACACCGACCTCGTCGCGTGATCCCCCGTTCCTAGCGTGAGCCGACCGGTCATCCGGACCGGTCGTCACGACAGGAGATCCCGTGAGGGTCAGCACCACCTCGCGCGCGCACAGATCGGCACTGGTCCCGCTCCTCGCGGCCCTGGTGCTGTCCGGGACCGTGCCCACGCCGTCAGCACGCGCAGCAACCCCCTCGACCGCGGCGCCGCGCGCCGCCGCGGCCGACGAGCCCGCCCTGCCCGACCCCATGGATCGCGGCGACTACACGCCGCGGACCATCCAGGAGGTCAGGCTGGGCACCGCAGCCCTGCAGGAGCCCGACTCCAGCGGCGGCCTCCCGACGACCGGGACGGCGTCGGCCCCCGAGACCCTGGAGGTCCGCGGCGCGCTGTACCACCCCGACTTCGGCGAGCGGACCGAGCCCTCGCCGTTGATCGTGCTGGTGCACGGCAACCACGGCTCGTGCGACGCGGGCCAGAACGGCGCCACCGCGAGCTGTACCCAGTTCAAGCGCAACGAGGCCGGCTACGCCTACCTCGGCGAGAACCTCGCAACCTGGGGCTACACGGTCTTCTCGCTCTCGCAGGACCAGCTGATGATGCGCCAGGACAACCCCAAGGGGAAGGGCATGCACCAGCGCCGGCTGCTGATCGCCGCCGCGCTCGACGCCCTGGGCGCCGCCGGCGCCGGCACGCTCGCAGAAGGCCCGAGCGTCACCCCGGGCATCAGCACGACGCTCGGCGGCAACCTCGACATGACCCGCATCGGCCTGATGGGCCACTCCCGCGGCGGTGACGCCGTCACCAGCTTCATCGACTACAACCGCATCCGCACCGACGGCCCGCGCTACCCCCTGCGTGGCGTCATCTCGCTGGCCCCGACCGACTACGAGCGCAAGGCGCCGTACGGCACGCCGTACCTGTCGATCCTGCCGTTCTGCGATGGCGACGTCTCCAACCTGCAGGGCGCGCGCTTCTACGAGCGCAGCCAGTACGTCAAGGGCGACGACCCGTTCCCGCGCATCCAGTCCTCGCAGCTCGGCGCGATCCACAACTGGTACAACACCGTCTGGTACGCCGACGGGGGCGCCGACGGACAGGGCAACAACGACGCGGCCTGCGGCAACTCGGCGCCGTTCGCGGCCACCAACGTGCACCCCCACAACCTCCGGCTCAGCGGTGCCGCCAGCTACACCGACCCCGCGCGCAACTACGTCATCGACAACTCCGACACCTACAACCCAGAGGTCAACACCAAGATCTCCGGCGACCCCGAGCGGATGGGCGACCAGGAGAAGATCGGACTGGCCACGATGTCGTCGTTCTTCCGCCGCTACGTCGGCGGTGAGGGCGCGTTCGAGCCGTACATGACCGGCGAGCTGTCCGACACCGAGTCGCACCTGCAGATCCCCGAGTCGGCCTGCCCGACCAGCGTGTCCGGCACCCGGATCGGCTGCGAGGAGTACGTCTCGACGAGCTACTTCCCGCCGGCCACCGAGCGCGTCGACGTGATCCGTCCCGAGATCGAGAACCCGCTGGGCCTCAACGCCCTCGGCGGCAGCCTGAGCGGGTCCGGCTTCGCCAACCCGTACGTCGCCGACGGAGGCGTCACGCCGACCCCGCGGACCACGGCCGGCGGCTACGACTGGTGCAACCCCGAGCCCGACGACTTCGCGCCGGCGCAGCTCGGCAAGGGCACGCTGCCGACCGCCGCCAAGGCCTGCCCGCTCCCGGCGGCCAACGCCCTCGGCGGCCAGGCCAACGGCATGCGGGAGAGCGCGCCGGTCAACCACTCCTACGGCCGTCAGCTGGCGCTGGCGTGGGAGGAAGGGCGGACCGCGACGTTGACCGCCGACATCCCGGCCGCCTCGGCCGACATGAGCGGGCTCGAGGCGCTGACCATGGGCGCCGACGTCAACTTCTTCGACCTGCGCAACCCGGGTGCCGACGCCCGGGGCGACGGCACGAGGACCGGCACCTCGCCCGACTTCGCCTGGCCCCAGGAGGGCCCGACGTCGTACGACCCGACGAGCACCACGCAGGACTTCGTGATCGCGCTGACCGACACCGACGGCAACGAGGCGACGGTCCACGCCGGCGACGAGCGCTGGGGCAACGCGCTGCACATGTCCACCGGCACCAACACGCCCAACACCCACATCGTCCTCGACCAGGTCCGGGTACCGCTCGGCGAGTTCGCGGCCCAGGGCGTCGACGTCAGCTCCCTGGACTCGCTGGAGCTCCGGTTCGGGGTGGCGGGCACCCCGGCCTCGGGCTCGATCCAGCTCGCCGACGTGCGGTTCCAGGAGGGCGTCGACACTCCCCTGCTCCTCTCCGACGGCACGGCGATCGACCAGGGTGCGGGCTCCGGTCCCGTCACCGACGGCCCCGACCCGGCCGCCGAGCTGGCGGCGTACGACCACTCCCCCGGCAACGTGCGCCTCGGCGACACGGTCGCCGACCCCGCCGCCAACACCACGTGGGTCGTCGACGACGACAAGGAGCAGTGCCCGGCGGCGACCACCACCGCCATCCAGGACGCCGTCGACCTCGCCGCACCCTGGGACACGATCGTCGTCTGCGAGGGCGTCTACGAGGAGTCGTCGACGCCGGTCGCCGGACCGGGCAACCCGGTCGCGACGTCGGCGCTCAACGGCCTGACGATCACCAAGCCCCTGAAGATCAAGGGCGCGGGAGCCGACAAGGTCACGATCATGCCAACACAGTCGGTCGACTCGCTCGAGGGCCTGCGGCCCTACTTGCGCGATGGCGGCGGCAACGTCGTCACCGTGTCGCGCCAGTCGCTCGGCTCGACCGACACCAACGAGATGTTCGTCGACATCTCCGGCGTGACGGTCACCTCGGGTTCGACCTGGGCCGAGGCCGGCATCGCCTACTTCGGCGCCGCCGGGCGCGTCTCGGAGAGCAAGGTCGGGCCGATGCGGGCCGCGACGACCGCCGACGAGCTGGCCGCGCACCCGCACGGCTGGGGGATCGTCAAGACCGGCGTCGTCCAGGGCACGGGCCCCGGCACCGTCGAGACGGAGCTGACCGTCACCGACAGCCTGGTCACCGGCTACCAGTCCGGCGGCATCCTGTTCGACGGCGCGAAGGGTGCCGACGGTACGGCGTCCACCACCGTCCGCACCGGCATCGAGCAGCACGGTTACGTGACCGACACCGTGGTGACCGGCAAGCCGGGGGCCGTGGTGCCGCAGACCGGCGTCAAGTACACCGGCGGGGTCAACGGCTTCGTCCGCCGCAGCCGGATCAGCGGCAACTACTTCCGGCCGGACCCGACCCGGTCCTACGGCGTCCTGCTCGCCGACGCCGGCACCGAGACCGGGCTGACCGCCTCCGGTCTCTCGCTGACGGGCAACGGGTGGGCGGCGTACAACGCCACCAGCGACGGCACCACGCCCCGCACCGACGCGCCGTTCGCGATCACGTCGAGCTACTTCGGGCCGGTCGCCCCGGTCGCCGGCGGGCCCGCCGACGCCACCACCGGTGCCGAGGCGATCTCGGGTTCGGGCTCGGTCACCACGGCCTCGCGGGTCTCGACCACGCCGGGCGGGATCCCGACGACGTACGGCGGGGTGGGCGACGCGGCGCCGTCCGCGGCGATCGTGGACCCGATCGCCTCCACCGAGGTGGCCGTCGGCGAGACGGTCGCGCCGGTGGTCCGGGCCGGCGACGACTTCGCCGTGAGATCGGCCGTCCTGCTCGCCGACGGCGAGCCCGTGGGTGAGGCCAGCACCGCGCCGTACACGTTCACCTGGACCCCGGACGCCGACCTGGCCGGGACCCAGGTCGCGCTGACGGCGATCGTGACCGACTCGTCCGGCCAGCAGGTCACGAGCGAGCCGATCGCGCTCACGGTCGCCGAGATCGCCGAGCCCCCGACCCCGGCCCCGGCGCTGTCGGTGCGGATCGCCGACCGGGACGAGAAGCGGGGCACCGCGACGGTGGTGGCCCGGGTCAACCAGGCAGGCACCGTCCGCCTGACCGGCCCCAGGCTCGTGCCGGCGACCGCGCGGACCACCCGCGCCGGTGCGGTCGGGCTCACGTCGAGGCTCCGGCCGGCGTACCGCAAGATCCTGGTCCGGCAGGGCCGCATCAAGGTGAGCGGCGAGGTGTCCTTCGCCGCCGCCGGCGGCACCGTCACCGTCAAGCGGACGTGGGTGCTCCGCCAGCGGAGGTAGCAGCCCGAGCCACCCCACTGACGGCCCTCGGCGTACTCGCGCCGGGGGCCGTCGTGGGGCTCAGCACCACTTCGTCACCAGCGCCCGCAGCACAGTGGCATTGCGGTTGGTGATGACGCTGCCGCGCAGCTGGCGTTCGATGGGCCCGACGGTGCGCGCGTCGAGCAGTCCGCCGTCGACGAGCAGGTGCACGGCACGCGTGGACGACCGGACCTGCTCGTGGTCGGTCGACAGCTGCTCCAGGTCGCCACGCGTCGCCGCGTCGGGCTCCTGCTTGAGCAGCCAGACGTAGTGCCGCCCCTCGTGCCCGGCGCCGAACCGGTCGACGTCAGCCACGACGTCACCCAGCTCGCCGGTGGTGTAGACGATCGCCGGCACCTCGAACCCGCGGTCGGCTACGTAGGCGGCCTCGAGCGCGGCCTCGATCCGGACGCGCGAGCGCATCCGGGTCTCCAGGCGCACGTTGCCGGTGTTGATGTGCGTGGCGACGCCGGTGAAGCCGGCCGCCTCGGTGGCCGCGACGATCGACTCCTTGGGGAACTTCCGCTTCGCGCCCAGGTTGATCGCACGGAGGAAGGCGACGTAGGTCGGCACGGTCCGAATCTAGGCGCTCAGCCCCAGGGCCGCATCCGTACCTTGGTGAGGCGGATCCGCACCACGACGCGCACCTGCTCGCGACCGCCGTACCAGGCGTAGGGACCACCGGTGTACTTCTGCGCGAGCCGCTCGATGTGGTCGGTGCCCCCGTCCTCGGTGGTCGAGACGACCTCGCCGTCCAGCGACCAGTAGGTGAACGGGTCGTCCGGGTCGAGGACGGCGAGGCCGACCCGCGGGTCGCGCTCGACGTTGCGCAGCTTCTGGAAGCCACGGACCGTGTTGACCACCACGTGCTCGCCGTCGGTGTCGACCCAGGTCTGGGTCAGGTGCGGCGATCCGTTGGGCATCGTCGTGGAGACCAGGCACGGGCTCGGGCGGTGCAGCAGGGAGACGAGGTCGTCGGGGAGGTCCATGGCCCCGACGCTACGGCGTCGCCACCCACCCCTCTGGTGGGCGGCTCAGAGGTTGCCGCGCAGCTCCTGCTCGCGCTCGATCGCCTCGAACAGCGCCTTGAAGTTGCCCTTGCCGAAGCCGAGCGAGCCGTGCCGCTCGATGAACTCGTAGAACACCGTCGGGCGGTCGCCCATGGGCTTGGTGAAGATCTGGAGGAGGTAGCCGTCCTCGTCGCGGTCGACGAGGATCTTGCGCTTCTTCAGCTCCTCGATCGGCACCCGCACCTCGCCGATCCGGGCGCGCAGCTCGGGGTCGTCGTAGTAGGAGTCGGGGGTGTCGAGGAACTGGATGCCGTTGTCGCGCAGGATGTCGACGCTGCGCAGGATGTCGTTGGTGGCCAGCGCGATGTGCTGGCAGCCGGCGCCGTCGTAGAACTCCAGGTACTCGTCGATCTGCGACTTCTTCTTCGCGATCGCGGGCTCGTTGAGGGGGAACTTCACCCGGTGGTTGCCGCTGGCGACGACCTTGCTCATCAGCGCGGAGTAGTCGGTGGCGATGTCGTCGCCGATGAACTCCGCCATGTTCGTGAAGCCCATGACCTTGTTGTAGAACGTCACCCACTCGTCCATCCGGCCCAGCTCGACGTTGCCGACGCAGTGGTCGACGGCCTGGAACAGCCGCTTGGGGTGCCCGGGCTGGCGGGTCACCGTGGTCGAGCGGGCGACGTAGCCCGGCAGGTAGGGGCCGGTGTAGCGGCTCCGGTCGACGAGGGTGTGGCGGGTCTCGCCGTACGTCGCGATCGCCGCGGTGCGCACGGTGCCGTGCTCGTCGGTGACGTCGTGCGGCTCGACGAGGACCGTGGCGCCGACCGCGCGGGCGTGGTCGATGCACTTGTCGACGTCGGGCACCTCGAGGGCGAGGTCGACGACGCCGTCGCCGTGCTTGCGGTGGTGCTCGTGCAGCGGGCTGTCGGGGGTGACGCCGCCGGTGAAGACGAACCGGGCGCTGCCGCTGCGCAGCACGTAGGACTTGGAGTCGCGGTGGCCGTTCTCGGGGCCGCGGTAGGCCTCGAGCTCCATGCCCAGCGCCAGCTGGTAGAAGGTCGCGGTCTGCGTGGCGTTGCCGACCACGAAGCAGACGGAGTCCATCGCGGTGACCGGGAACGGGTCGCGGCTGGCGTCGTACTCCACGAGGCCGACGAGCTCCTTGAGCTGGTCGAGGGTGAGGTCTGCCTTGAGCTCGTCCGGGGTCAGGGTCATGGCCTGAGCCTGTCCTCCGGCGACATTCTGTGCAAGGGTGACCCGACGCGCTGGACAAGTTGTGCAGCCGGGAGGCCGGAGATGGACGACCTGGACCGCACCCTGATCAGTCTGTACGCCGCCGAGCCCCGGGTGGGCGTGCTCGAGGCGTCGCGGCGCCTCGGCGTGGCCCGCGGCACCGTGCAGGCGCGGCTCGACCGCCTCGTCGCCGCCGGGGTCATCACCGGGTGGGGGCCGCAGCTCTCGCCGGAGGCGCTGGGCTTCCCGGTCACGGCGTTCCTCACCCTCGAGATCAGCCAGTCGGCCGGCCACCTGTCCGTCGCCGATCAGCTGGCGGCGGTCCCGGAGGTGCTCGAGGCCTACACGATCACCGGCACCGGCGACCTGTGGTGCCGCGTGGTCTCGCGCTCCAACGCCGACCTGCAGCGGGTCATCGACCTCGTGGTCGCCGTCGAGGGCGTGCAGCGGGCCTCGACGGTGATGGCGCTCGCCGAGCAGGTGCCCTACCGGGTGCTACCCCTGGTCGAGGCTCAGGCCCGCGAGCGGTAGAGCAGCCACAGGAAGTACGGCGCCCCGACCATCGCGACGACCAGGCCGGCCGGCAGCTCGGCCGGCACGATGACCGTGCGCCCGAGCGTGTCGGCGGCGCTGAGCAGCAGCATCCCGAGCAGCACCGCCACCGGCAGCACCCGAAGGTGGCGGCCGGCCACCAGGGCCCGCGCGGCGTGCGGGGCGACCAGGCCGACGAAGGCGACCGTGCCGGCCGCCGCGACCGCGGTCGCGGCGAGCAGCGCGGCCACGGCGAGGGCCACGACCCGGAGGCGCTCGAGCCGGATGCCGACCAGGCGCGGCGTCTCGTCGTCGAGGGCGAGCAGGTCGAGCTCGCGGTGCAGCAGCAGGGCGAGGGGCACCGTGACGACCAGGGCGATCGCGACCGGCACGACCTGTCCCCAGGTGCGTCCGTACGTCGACCCCGACAGCCAGGTGTAGAGCGCGGGGGTGTTGAACGGGTCGCTGTAGACGAGCAGCAGCGCGCACAGGCTGGTGCCGAACGCGGCGACGCCGATCCCGACCAGCACCAGCCGGTCGGGGTCGAGGGACCCGCGCCAGGTGAGCGCGTAGACGGCCACCATGGCGGTGAGCGCGCCGACGGCGGCCGCGAGCGCGATCTGCGCGGTGCTTGGGGAGTCGAGCGCGGTGACCACGATGACCGCGCCGACCGCCGCTCCCCCGGTGACCCCGAGGATGCTGGGCTCGGCCAGCGGGTTGCGGCAGACCGCCTGGGTCGTCGTACCGGCCAGGGCGAGGGCGGCGCCGGCCAGCAGCGCCGCGACCACGCGGGGGGCGCGCTCGTCGAGGCCGTACTGGACGACGGGCACGGCGTCGCCGCGGAGCCAGTTGACGACGTCGCCGGTGAGGAACCAGGTGTAGCCGCCGAGCATCCCGACGACGGCCGCGACCAGGACCAGCACCGCGAGCACGACGGCGGTGACCACGAACCGCAGCCGCCCGTGCAGGGCCCCGGGATGGGCCGACGCCGGGCGACGGGTGGGTCCGGCGTCGCGGGCCCGGCGCGCGAGCAGGACCAGCGCCACGGCGCCGACCATCGTGGTGGAGACGCCGGTCGGCACGCGCAGCGACTCCTCGGCGCCCAGCACGCCGCGCACGGCCGCGTCGGTCAGCAGCACCAGCACGGCGCCCACCAGCCCCGACAGCGGCAGCAGGACGACGTGGCGCGAGACCGCGGGGACCACCCGCGCGGCCAGCCGGGTCAGGGCCGGTGCCGCGAGGCCGACGAAGCCGATCGGGCCGGCCAGGTTGACCGCACAGGCGCACAGCAGGACGGCGAGCACCGTGCCGACCACCCGCGAGGGCAGGACCGGCACGCCGAGGCTCGACGCGGTGTCGTCGCCCAGGCTGAGGACGTCGAGACGCCGCGAGAGCAGCAGGGTGCCGACGACGGTGACCGCGACGAGCGGACCCATGGTCTCGACGCCGCTCATCCCGGTCTGCGACAGCGTGCCGCGACCCCAGGCGAACAGGCCGGTGGTCTCCTGGTCGAAGAGGAGCAGCAGGGCGATGCCGACGGCATCCAGGGCGAGCGCCAGCGCGGAGCCGGCCAGGATCAGCCGGGTGGTGGAGGCCGTGCCGCCGCCGGCGAGCAGGAGCACCAGGCCCGCCGCCAGCAGGGCGCCGCCGAAGGCGACGAAGGTGTTGCCGACGAACGGCACGCTGATGCCGAAGGCCGCGACCGTGGTCACGGCGGCGACGGCGCCGGCGTTGACGGCCAGCGTGTCCGGCGAGGCCAGCGCGTTGCGCGCCAGCGACTGGAACACCGCCCCCGCCACGCCGAGGGCCACGCCGACGACGAGCCCGGCGAGCATCCGGGGCAGCCGGGAGTCGACGAGCACCTCGGCGGTGCCGTCGGCGGCCCGGCCCAGGACGACGTCGAGCAGGTCGCCCGCGCCGATGCTGGTGGTGCCCTGGGTCAGGTGCCAGGCGGCGACCGCCACCAGCGCCGTACCCACGACCGTGACGGCGCCCGCGGCCCCGAGCACGCCACGGACGCCGACGTCCTCGACGAGGAGGGCCTCGGCGTCCGGGCGGGCGAGGGTGTCGGTCAGGACAGTGCCTCCACGTAGGCGTCGAGGATCCGCTCGCCGGACCGCGGGCCGCCGAAGGTCCAGGTGCCCTCGGGGAACGGCGTGACCCGGTCCTCGGTGACGAACGACGACCCGGTCCACAGGCGGTTGTCCTCGAGCGCGCCGAGCCACTGCGAGGCCTCGGTGCCGGTGTAGAACAGCTGCGCGTCCTCGACGGCCGTGAGGCCCTCGACGTCGGTCTGGCCCAGGCCGTAGAGCTCGTCGACCTTGCCCTCCCAGGCGTTCTCGAGGCCGAGCTCCTCGCCGAGCTCGCCCATGAAGGAACCCTGGCCGAACGGCCGGATCGACAGGGTCGAGCCGACGACGTAGGCGTCGGCGTAGACGAAGCGGGTGGTCTCGGGGGCGGCGGACTCGACGGCCGTCGTGGCCTCCTCGAGCGCGGCGTCGAACTCCTCGAGGACCGTGGTGGCCTCCTCCTCCTTGCCCAGCGCCTGCGCGATGAGCTCGAAGGTCTCCTTCATCTGGCCGATCGGGTCGGTGGCGTCGGCGCCGGCGGTGACCAGCACGGGGACGCCGGAGTCCTCGAACGCCTCGAGGTCGGGACCCTGCTCGATGATGATGAGGTCGGGATCCTTGGCGAGCACGGCCTGCTTGTTGACCGAGCCGCGCATGCCGACGTCGAGGTCGTCGCCGCCGTCGAGCGGCACCGAGGCGTTCCAGGTGCGGTAGCCGGCCACGTCGGCCACGCCGACCGGGGTCACGCCGAGCGCGAGCACGTCCTCGGTCATCTGCCACTCGGTGACGACGACGTCCTCGGCCGGTCCGGGCAGCTCGACGGTGCGGCCGTCGGCGTCGGTGAGGGTGATCGGGCCGCCGCTGGCCGCGGCCTCGGACGACTCCTGCGCGTCCTTCGTGCTGTCGCTCGGCTCGGTGCTCCCGCACGCGGTGAGGGCGAGCAGGGCGGCGGCCCCGACGGCGGTGACGGTTCGTCTCATGACTCAGCGGTTCCTTCTGGTGTGGTGGTGCCGACCTCGCGGGTCGGCGCGGACGGCCCCGGTGGCGGGGTCGACGACGGTCTCGATGGGCAGCCCGTAGACCTCGGTGAGGAGGTCGCCGGTGAACACCGAGGCCGGCGCCCCGGCGGCGCGGACGTGTCCTCGGTGGAGGAGGACGACGGCGTCGGCCACGCCGGAGGCGTGGTTGAGGTCGTGCAGGACGACGCCGACGGCGACGTCGTGGTCGTCGGCGAGGTCGCGGACCAGGTCGAGGATCTCGACCTGGTAGCGCAGGTCGAGGTGGTTGGTCGGCTCGTCGAGGAGCAGCACACCGGTCTGCTGGGCCAGGCAGCTCGCCAGCCAGACCCGCTGGAGCTCACCCCCGGAGAGCTCGTCGACGGCGCGGCGCTGCATCTCCTGCGTGCCGGTGACCTCCAGCGCCCAGTCGATGGCGGCCCGGTCGTCGGCGGCGAGGCCACCGAAGCGGCGGCGGTAGGGGTGGCGGCCGAAGGTGACGACGTCACGCACGGTCAGCCCCGACGGGTGCGGCCGCGACTGGCCGAGCATGGTGACCCGACGGGCGAACGAGCGGGCGTCGAGGTCGTGGGCCGAGCTGCCGTCGTCGAGGGTGACCTGCCCGGCCCCCACGCGGTGCAGCCGGGCGAGGGCGCGCAGCAGCGTGGACTTGCCGCTGCCGTTGGGCCCGATCAGCGCGGTGACGGTGCCGGCGTGCAGCTCGACGGACGCGCCGTGGACGACGGTCGCGTCGTGGTAGCCGAGGGTCAGGTCGGTACCGGCGAGCGTGGGCAGGTCGGCGGGCACGTCGGAAGGTTAGCCTTACCTTCCCTTGCTGCGCGACCCGGGCCGGCGGTCGGGACGGCGGACCGGCCGCGTCAGGCGAAGATCATGCAGGACGACGTCGCGTGCGCCACCTGGCGACCAGCGGCGTCGAAGAGCAGCGCCTCGGCCAGCGCCGTCCGCCGTCCGCGGTGGATCACGCGACCCTCGGCTCGGAGCCGGCCCGAGTCGGTGGTCACCGGACGCAGGAACTTCACGGTCAGGTCGAGGGAGGTGTAGCCCTCCCCCACCGCGAGGGTCGAGTGCACCGAGCAGCCGGCCGCGGTGTCGAGCAGCGTGGAGAGGACGCCGCCGTGGACCGTGCCGAGCGGGTTGTAGTGGCGGGGCTGCGGCACCAGCTCGACGTGGATCGCGCCCTCCTCTCCACCGAAGTTCTCCATCCCGATCGTCTCGGCGATCGGGGCCGGGGGCAGGTCGCCATCGGCCATCGCGAGGAGCTGCTCGAGGCCGGTCATGGTCGCGGGGTCGACACCCGGGCGATCCTGGGTCTGGGTCATGGACCCAGGGTGCCGCCGAGTGGCTGAGTCTGTCAACAAGACCTAGGCTGTGACCATGACCACCGCCCCTCCCCCCGCCCTCCAGTGGTCGACCGCCAACTGCCAGGTGGCCCGGGCGATGACCGTGCTCGGCGAGAAGGGGGCGCTGATCACCCTGCGCGAGGTCTTCAACGGGGTGCGCCGCTTCGCCGACATGCAGCGGCACAGCGGGCTGCCCAAGCAGGTGCTGAGCAACCGGCTGGCGCTCCTGGTCGAGCACGACGTCCTGCACCGCGTCCCCTACCGCGACGAGGGTGCCCGTGTGCGCCACGAGTACCGCCTGACGCCCAAGGGCTTCGAGCTCTACCCCGTCCTCGCCGCGCTCGCCGACTGGGGCTCGCGCTGGTACGCCGACCCCGACGGTCCCCCGGTCGAGCTGGCCCACCGCGGCTGCGGCTCGGTGGTGACCGCCGTGCTCGAGTGCCGCGACGGGCACCGGCTGGAGGACCCGCGCGACGTGGCGCCGCGTCCGGGCCCGGGGGCCCGTCCGCTCGCCTGACGGTTCGTCACGTCCCAGGTCCCGGTCATCACGACCGGGATCCCGGTCATCACGTCCCGGATCCCGGTCGTCGCGACCCGGGTCCCGGTCAGCCGGACTTGCGGACGGCCCAGTCGCGCACCCGGTCGATCCGGGCCCGCAGCTGCTCGGCGTTGGCGACGGCGGCGGCGGGGCCGCCGCACTCCTTGCGCAACGCGGCGTGGGTGATGCCGTGCGCCTGGCCGGTGCGGTGGTGCCAGGCGGCGACGAGACCGTTGAGCTCGCGGCGCAGCACCGCGAGCTGCTCGTGGGTGGAGACCTCGGCGACGGTGTCGGCGGCGGTGGCCGCCGGCGGTCGTGACCGCTGGGCCCTGGCGCTGTCGGCCTGGCGCTGCTGGAGCAGCTCCTTCATCTGGGCCGGCTCGAGCAGCCCCGGGATGCCGAGGAAGTCCATCTCCTCCTCCGACCCGTAGGCGTCGCCCTCGTAGAGCACGTGGTCGAAGGTGGCGTCGGACCCGAGCGCCTCGAACGGCAGCGCCTCGAGCTCGGAGGAAGCGGACTCACCGGCCTGCGCCTGGGCGAGCAGGTCGTTCTCGGCGGCGTAGATGTCGTTCTCGTCGATGACCCGGCGCCCGAGGACGTGGTCGCGCTCGACCTCCATCTCCGAGGCGTGCCCGAGCAGGACCGGGACCGACGGCAGGAAGATCGACGCCGTCTCGCCGCGGTTGCGCGCGCGGACGAAGCGTCCGATCGCCTGGGCGAAGAACAGCGGCGTCGCGATCGTGGTCGCGAAGACGCCCACCGCGAGCCGGGGCACGTCGACGCCCTCGGAGACCATCCGCACCGCGACCATCCACCGCGCGTCGCTCGCGGTGAAGGTGGTGATCTTCTTCGACGCGGCCTTCTCGTCCGAGAGCACCACGGTCGGCGCCTCGCCGGTGATCGAGCGCAGCGTCTTGGCGTAGGCGCGCGCGGACTCCTGGTCGGTCGCGATCACGAGGCCACCGGCGTCGGGCACGTGGCGGCGTACCTCGCTGAGGCGCTTGTCGGCCGCGGCCAGCACGGTGGGGATCCACGACCCGGCCGGGTCGAGGGCGGTGCGCAGCGCCTGGTTGGTCAGGTCCTTGGTCAGCGGCTCGCCGAGCCGGGCCGCGACCTCGTCGCCGGCCCGCGTGCGCCACGACATCGACCCCGAGTAGGCCAGGAACAGCACCGGCCGGACGACGTGGTCGGCGAGCGCGTGACCGTAGCCGTAGGTGTAGTCGGCCACCGAGCGCGGGATTCCGTCGTCGCCGGGCGCGTAGGTGACGAACGGGATCGGGTTCACGTCGGAGCGGAACGGGGTCCCGGTCAGCGCGAGCCGACGCGCGGCCGGCTCGAACGCCTCGCGGACGCCCTCGCCCCACGACAGCGCGTCACCGGCGTGGTGCACCTCGTCGAGGATGACGAGGGTCTTGAACCGCTCGGTGCGGATGCGCAGGGCGAGCGGGTTGACCGCGACGCCGGCGTAGGTGACCGCGATGCCGAGGAAGTCACTGGAGATCTTCCCCTTGCCGGCCGAGTACGTCGGGTCGAGCGGGATCCCCGCGCGGGCGGCCGCCTCGGCCCACTGGAGCTTGAGGTGCTCGGTCGGCGCGACCACGATCACGCGGTCGACGATCCGGCGCCCGATCAGCTCGGAGGCCACCGAGAGCGCGAAGGTCGTCTTGCCGGCACCGGGCGTCGCCACCGCGAGGAAGTCGCGCGGCGACCGCTCGAGGTAGTCCTTGAGCGCGGCCGTCTGCCAGGCGCGCAACGACGGCGCGGTGCCCCAGGCTGCGCGCTCCGGCCAGGCCGGGGTGAGGCCGGGCGTCAGGTGCGGGTCAGCGGGGTCGGTCCCCCCGCTCACTCGTCGTCGCCCGAGTCGTCCCGCATGTTCTCCCAGGCGTCCTTGCACTCCGGGCACACCGGGAACTTCTCCGGCGCGCGGCTCGGCACCCACACCTTGCCGCACAGGGCGACGACCGGGGTGCCCATCACCATCGCCTCGGTGAGCTTGTCCTTCTCGACGTAGTGGGAGAACCGCTCGTGGTCGCCCTCGTCGGTGGGGACCGTCCGCTCGTCCTCGCGCACCTTGGTGTCGGTCGCGGTGCTCGATCCGAAGCCGAAGGGGGGAGTCACGTCCTGCAGTCTAGGCGGTGGCGTCGGTGCGCACGACCAGACCACCGACACCCGCCACCAGCAGCAGGAGCGAGGGCAGCAACACGATCAGCAGGCCCGCCTGACCGAGGGCCGGGCCCTCGACGGTGGCCAGGAACGCCGCCGGCGCCAGCGCCACCAGCGCCCCCGCGACCCCGCAGGACGCCGCCACCCGGGGCCGGCGGTGGGCGGCGGCGGTCGCGGTCAGCACCAGCAGGGGCAGGGTCAGCACCAGCAGCATCGCGCCGAGCACCAGGCCGAGCCCGTGCCAGTCGTCGGAGGTGTCGGCCGCGTCGGCGACGACGACCACGAGGCCGACGACCGAGCCGAGGGCGGCGACGACGGCGTGGATGGTGGCCAGGGCCCGGACAACGAAGAGGAACGGGGACATGACCCCACCGTCGCCGTCGGGGCCGGGCCACGGCTCCGCACGCGTACTCAACCCGCACCCGCGGGCGCGCTCACCCGCGGCGCGTCGGTCAGTTGAGGTCGGGATCGGCCGGCCGCGTGGAGTGCATGGCCAGGTCGCCGGGTTGGCGGCGCAGCACGTCGCGCCACAGCGTGGTGGTGTCGGCGCGGAAGACGTCGCGGGCGACGCCGGGGACGACGTACCAGCTGCCCTCGTCGATCTCGCTCTCGAGCTGCCCGGCCCCCCAGCCGGCGTAGCCGGCGAAGATCCGCAGGCCGTCGAGCTCGTCGCTGACCAGCTCGACCGGGGTGTCGAGGTCGAGCAGCGCGAGCCGGTCGACCACCTCCCGCAGGCCGAGCACGCCGTCGCCCGCGGCCGGCGGGTCGGTACGACGCAGGGCCACCGCCAGCGCCCCGTCGGTCTCGACCGGGCCACCGCGGAACAGCACCTCGGGCTCGGCGACCACGTCGGCCCACCCGGCGAGCACCTCGGCGACGGGCAGCCCCGTCGGCCGGTTGAGGACGACGCCGAGGGACCCCTCGTCGCCGACGTCGAGCATCAGCACCACGGTCTCGGCGAAGTTGGGGTCGAGCAGGGCGGGCGTCGCCAGCAGCAGCATGCCCGGACCCACCGCGCTCCCCTGCCCCATCGCTCCATCATGACGCAAGACGGCGGCGGAGCGCCCAGGGAGGCGCACGCCGCCCGCGGTCGGGAGCGGTCAGGCGGCGAGCACCGAGCGCAGGCGCTCGAGGAACGACGGCTGCTCGGCGTCGCGCCGACCGCGCGGGGCGGCCGCCGGGTCGCCCAGGGCGCGGGCACGCTCCTCGATCCGGGCGCCGACCGGCGCGGCCGCGTGCTCGTCGCCGATGCCGGCCTGCCCGGCCATGACGGCCAGCAGGGCGCGCTCCTTGCGCGTCGCCTTCTCCATCGCCGAGGCCATGGCCTCGTCGACGGGCTCGGCGCGGTAGCGGTCGAGCACGAGCCGGACGCCGGGCAGCTCCTCGCGGGTCGCGGCCCACGCGGTGGCGACGGCCAGGGGCAGGTCGAGCGGCTGGCTGACGAGCTCGCGCTCGATGTGCCCGGCCAGGCGGGTGTGCCACTTCAGCTGCAGGGTGGCGAGCAGCTCGAGGTCGTCGGCGAAGGTCTCCGGCACGCCGTCGACGTCGACGGGCAGGACGCCGTCGCGGCGGTCGTTCGCGGTGGCGATGACCGTGCGCAGGATCTCGCCCCGAGAGTGGAAGGTCGTCCAGGTCATGGTGAGCTCCTCGGTCGTGGCCGTCCTCGCATACTGCGAGTACGTACCTCGAGTATGGAACAGACCGGCGGTAAACCAAACCTCTGCGACGGTGATCCTGGCCACCGTGCGGTGTCGCCCTCGTCACGCAGGACGCCCACCGTTGAGCGGATCTGAGCAGATCCGGGGCGAGCCCGGGGTCGACGGTCGCGCGCGTGTGGCGGCCGCCACGAGCCGGTGTGCCGCACGTCATAGGGTGGGCGGATGGCCAAGTCGTCGGTCTCCAAGCTGGTGCCCAAGGTCCCGGGCGTGCCCGGGGCCAGCCGGCGCGCGGCGTACTCGGCCTCCACGAAGCGGGCGCTGGTCGACGTGGCCGAGGAGCTGTTCACCGAGCACGGCTACGCCAACGCCTCCCTCGACCTCATCGTCGCCGGCGCCCAGGTCACCAAGGGCGCGCTCTACCACCACTTCTCCGGCAAGCAGGCCCTGTTCGAGGCCGTCTTCGAACGGGTCGAGGACGACGCCGCGCTGACGATCCAACGGGCACTCAGGGGCCGGCAGGACCCGTGGGAGAAGGCCCGCAGCGGGCTGCGCGCGTTCCTCGAGGTCGTCCAGCAGCCGCGCTACCGCCGAATCGTCGTGCAGGACGGCCCCGCGGTGCTCGGCTACGAGCGCTACCGCGAGCAGGAGGAGCGCTCGACGTTCGCCAACGTCGTCGACATCGTGCGGTCGGTGCTGGTGGCCGGGTCGTGGGAGCTCGACGAGGACATGGTGCAGACCTTCTCGCGGATCTTCTTCGGTGCGATGTCCTCGGCCGGGGAGTCGGTCGCGGTCTCCGACGACCCGATCGTCGCGGCGCAGCGCGTCGAGGTGGCGATCGGGTTCATCCTCGCCGGCTTCCAGGCCCTCACCGAGGCCGGCGTCGAGATGCCGGCCGGGCTCGAGGCGCTGGAGTAGCGCCGTCGGCCCTCACTCGAAGGCGACGTCCCCGCGGTCGGCGGGGACCAGCTCGATCCACGTGTGCCCGGCGGGCACCGTGAGCGCACCTGCCTTGGTCGCCAGCCGGAGCGGCGCGTCCAGCGACTTCTTGGTCCAGGTCCCCCGCACCAGGCGACCGCCGTGGAAGAGCAGGACCTCGCCCGAGCCGACCAGCTTGGTCTCGGGGACGGGATTGCCGGCCGGGTCGGTGTAGCCGGCGTCGCCCACCTGCACCCGCAGCACCAGCACCGTGTCGGCCGGGAACTCGTCGCCGTCGCCGGCGTAGCCGTTGTCGTTGACGTAGCCGCCGTCGCGGAAGGACCACGACGTCGTGTGGCTGCCGAAGCTCGCGTCGATCGAGGTCGCGGGCTGGCCGGCCGGCAGGTCGTCGGCGGTGCCGAACGGCAGGTAGTCCACCGGCCGGCCGGCGTCGCCCTCGGCAGACTTGGCGACCGCGCGCAGGTCGGTGAAGAGGTTGTACGGCATCGAGCGCGACGACTCGCGGAAGAACCCGGCCGACCCCTCCGCCACGTAGTCAATGCCGGCCTCGTCGAGCCGGTCGATGGTCACGCCGGCGGCGCCGCTGGTGACCATCGTGCCGTCGACCGGCGCCACGATGCCGATGTCGGAGGCGCGCATCGAGCGGACGGGGCCGACGTCGCCCGGGATCGTGGAGTAGTAGAAGGCCGCGAGCCGGGTGACCCCGCCCTCGACCAGCTCCTCCACGACGAGGTCGGCCTTGCCCAGCCCCTGCTGGGGCGCGCTCGACGGGGTGTTGTCGAGCTTCAGCACGAGCACGGGGTGCTTCTTGACCGACTCGCCCCGCTCGACCGGGAGCCCGGTCAGCGGCCAGGTGTCGGGGTCGCCGCTGACCTCGGCCCGCGGCGCGTCGACGGCCTCGGTGTCCTGGTCGGAGTCGGCTGCCGGGTCACCGCCACACCCGGCGAGCACCAGGCACGTCGCGGTGACGACCGCCAGGGCAGGGAGGCGGAGCGTGCTGGGGAAGGGCACGGGGAAGATCCTTCCGGACGGGGGACGGCGACGGTTGTCTACCGAGTCGGTGCACTAAGACACGCCCCAGTGTGCGCGCCGGTCCGCCGCCGGTGCGGCAGGCGGCCGGGCGTGTCGCCGGGAGCCCGGCGGGCGTGGTCTCGAGACGGCCGTGTCCGGCCTCCTCGACCACCGTCGGGAGCCGGCGCAGGCATCCCCGACCACTCTTGACGCTGGTCGAGCCGGGCGAGCGCCAGCGAGCCCGAGTCGAGACCCGGCGAGGTGCGCGTCCTCCTCGACCACCGTCGGGTGGCCGGGCGGCGCGGCTCAGCCGAGCTTGGCGCCGCCGTCGACGTAGAGGGTCTGGCCGGTGACGTAGGACGCCTCGTCGCTGCACAGGAACGCGGCGGCCGCGGCGATGTCCTCGGGGAAGCCGACGCGGCGGACCGGGTTGGCCTCGGCGTTGAGCTTGCGGAACTCCTCGACGTCCATCTTGAGCCGGGCCGCGGTGGCGTCGGTCATCTCGGTGGCGATGAAGCCGGGGGCGATCGCGTTGGCGTTGACGCCGAACGGGCCGAGCTCGATGCCGAGGGTGCGGGTGAAGCCCTGCACGCCCATCTTGGCGGCGGAGTAGTTGGCCTGGCCGCGGTTGCCGAGCGCGGAGACGCTCGAGAGGTTGAGGATCTTGCCGTACTTCTGGTCCACGAAGTGCTTCTGGGCGGCCTTGGTCATCAGGAACGCGCCCTTGAGGTGGACGCCCATGACCAGGTCCCAGTCGTCCTCGCTCATCTTGAACAGCAGGTTGTCGCGGGTGATGCCGGCGTTGTTGACGAGCACGTGGATGCCGCCGAGCTCGTCGACGACCCGGGCGATCGCGGCGTCGGCGTCGGCGCCGTTGCTGACGTCGGCGCCGACCCCGATGGCCCGGGCACCGTCGACCAGGGGCAGGCGGTCCGCGGCGTCGGTGGCCGCTGCCTCGTCGAGGTCGACCACCGCGACGGAGGCACCCTCCTCCGCGAGGCGCGTGGCGATGCCGAAGCCGATGCCTCGCGCTGCTCCGGTGATGACGGCGACCCGTCCGTCGTAGCGACCCATCGTGGTGACTCCTCTGCGAGTGGACGATCCGTGCGGGGCCCACGGTAGAGGAGCGGTCGGGTGCTCAGGCCAGGGCGTCGCGCAACCGCGCGGCGTACGACGCCGCCTCGCCGTCGGCGTACCTCGTGCGCGGCCAGAAGAACCCCCGCAGGCCGTCACCCTTGGTGCGCGGGACGACGTGCAGGTGCAGGTGTGGCACCGACTGGCTGACGGTGTTGTTCATCGCCACGAACGACCCCTGGGCGCCCAGCCCGTCCTTGACCGCGACCGCCAGCCGCTGCGCGGCCTCGAGGAAGCCGTCGCGGTTCTCGGCCGGCAGGTCGGGCAGCGTCTCGACGTGCTCGCGCGGCACCAGCAGCACGTGTCCCTTGAAGACCGGGCGCACGTCGAGGAACCCCACGAGGTGCGGCTCGTCGAGGACGACGTCGGCCGCCGACGTCCCCGCGACGATGCTGCAGAAGACACATCCGGGCACACCGCGACGCTACCGAGAAGCCGGGCTCGCCGCGTAACCCCATGGAAATCTGCAAGAAGTGCGCAACTTTTGCCCGCCGAAGGGTACGGCGGGGCGGTCCGCCTACCGAGAAGAACGGTGTGACCCACGTGCATCCCCCCACCTCCGTACGCCCCCCCGCTCCCGTTCACGCCGCTGCCGCCTTGGCAGTCCTGGCGCTCCTCCTCGGCGGGCTGCTGCAACCGGCTCCGACGGCCGCCGCGGCTGCCGCCGCCCCGACCTCCCGTGCCGTGGGACTCGCGTCGCTCGCGACGGCCAACGACGGCGCCGAGCACGGCGTCCGCGGATTCGTCGCGACCCCGCGGCACCGGACCTCGCTCTCGACCTCGGCGGCAGCCCGCAGCGGCGCGCGGTCGCTGCGGGTCCGCACCGGCCGCCCCCTCGCCGTCTGGGTCCGGGCGACGTCGGTGCGCACCACCCGCGTGCCGGCCGGGAGCACCGTCTACGCCCAGGCCTGGGTGCGGTCGGCGCGCGCCGGCCAGCCCGTGACCCTCGTCGTCCGCGAGATGGTCGGCGACCGCCTGGTGCAGCGGCGCACCGCGACCATCAAGCCGCGAGTCGGGACGTGGCGCCGCGTGCAGGTCATGACGCGCGCCCGTCGCGCCGGCAGTGCGGTCGGCGTCGTCGTGCGCACGCCCCGCACCTCCCGCCCGCTCGACCTGCTGGTCGACGACGTCGCCCTCGAGGTCACCCCGCCGCGGCCCCCGGCCCCGCCGACGCCGAACCCGCCGACTCCCCCGACCGAGCCCCCCACCACGCCGCCCGCCGGCGGCGGGACGCTGACCAACGGCTGCGTCCACGACGCCCGCGGCCTACCGTCCTGCGGCGCCTACCTCGGCGCGACGTACGGGTCGAACTCCGACCCGGCCACGCTGGAGAACCAGGTGGGCAACCGCCTCGGCGTGCGCCGCACCTTCTGGCGCCACGACCAGGTGGCCAACGCGGTGCGCACCGCCACCGGCGACGTCGCCGCCGGACGCCTGCCCTGGATCAGCTTCAAGCTCCCGTACTCCTGGGAGGAGATGACCGCCGGCCGCGGTGACGCCTGGACCCGCGACCTCGCCGAGAGGCTCTCCCGGGTCAACGGCCCGGTCTGGGTCGCCTTCCACCACGAGCCCGAGGGCGACGGCGACATCCAGGCCTGGCGCACGATGCAGGAACGGCTCGCCCCCCTGGTGCGGCGGACGGCCTCCAACGTCGCCTTCACCGTCGTGATGACCGGCTGGAACCAGTTCTTCGGCGAGGCGAAGTACAGCCTGGCCAACATCTGGCCCCGGGGCGTCGAGATCGACGTCGCCGGCTTCGACCTCTACAACGAGTACGGCGTGACCAAGAACGGCCGCAAGATCACCTCGTGGCCCGACTTCGACCGGGACTACTACGCCAAGATCAGCACCTGGGCCGAGTCCAAGGGCGTCGCGTGGGGGGTGGCCGAGACGGCGTACACCGACGAGGGCCACGCCCGCGACCCGCAGTGGATCGACAAGACCTACCGCGACCTCGTCTACCGCGGCGGCGTGGCGATGGCCTACTTCGACACCGTGCTCAACGCCTACGGCACCTGGCAGCTGGCCACCCCGGCCAAGCGCGCCTCCCTCGCCGCCCCGCTGCGCGGGTCGCCGTCGATGCGCTGACGGCGTCCGCGGCGGCGGGGCGGCGTGGGGCGGGGCTGGGTCAGCCCACCCAGCCGTCGCGGGCGTCGACCCCGGAGTCGGGGAAGTCGGCGAACACGCCGTCGACCCCGGCGTCGAGGTAGGCCTCGATCTCGCTGCGGACGTCGCCCTTGGCGTTGGGGTCGGTGCCGGTGCGGAAGTTGGTCGGCATGAACTGGTTCTCGTCGCGGACCGTGTAGACGACGACCCGGAGCCCGGCGCGGTGCGCGTCGCGCACCAGGGCACTGGGCGTGGTGGTGGCGCCGGCCGCGTTGCGCGGCAGGACCTGGCTCTTCTCCGGGCCGACCCAGTCGGCGTACCGGCGCACCTTGCGCAGACCCTCGGCCGAGACGATCTCGGCGTAGGTGGTGCCCTTGGCCGCCAGGTCGAACGGGCCGCCGCTCGCGCCGGTCAGCTGCACCAGCGGCACGTCGACGAGGTGGTCGAGGTCCTTGAGGTTGGAGACCTCGAAGGACTGGATGACGACGCCGCTCTTCTTGCGGTCCTTGCCGAACCGCTCCAGCGTGGCGACCAGCGGCTCCTCCAGGGAGAGCCCGATCGAGTCGAAGTACGTCGGGTGCTTGGTCTCCGGCGAGACGCCGATCTTGGTGCCGAGCTTCTTCTCCCACCGCTGCACCAGGCGCAGGACCTCGGCGAACGTCGGGACCTCGAAGCGGCCGTCGTAGCGGGTGTTGCCCGGGCGCACCTGCGGCAGCCGCTCCTTGGCGCGCAGCGTCTTGAGCTCGCGCAGGGTGAAGTCCTCGGTGAACCAGCCGGTGATGTTCGCGCCGTCGATCCGCTTCGTGGTGCGGCGGGAGGCGAACTCGGGGTGGTCGGCCACGTCGGTGGTGCCGCTGATCTCGTTCTCGTGACGGGCCACCAGGACGCCGTCCTTGGTCGAGACCAGGTCGGGCTCGATGTAGTCGGCGCCCATCCGGATCGCCAGCTCGTACGCCGCCAGCGTGTGCTCGGGCCGGTAGCCCGAGGCGCCGCGGTGGGCGAAGACGAGCGGCACGTCGAGCTGGCGGACGGCCTTGGCGGCGGCGGCGGGCTTGCGGTCGGTGGCGCGGGGAGCCGGGGCGGCCTCGGCGGAGAGCGCCGGGGCGAGCAGCGAGAGCGTGAGGAGGGCGGCGGTGGGCGCAGCGGTGCGCAGGATCCGAGGGGTCATGGACCGACACCATCGGTCCGGGGTGTCCGGGCGGTGAACGCCCCGTGGCCGTCAGTGGCAGATTCCGCCACAGGCGCGCGCCGCCGGCGCGACCACCCGCCCGCTGCCGTCGCGGGCGTCGAAGTGCTGGCTGTCGCCGCTGCCGTAGGTCCAGGAGAACCCGGCACGCAGGAAGATCCGGACCACGGGGTGGCTGCGCGAGCGCCAGGCGATCCGCGGGTGCGTCCGCGGCTGCCACCAGCTGTTGGGGACCAGCCCGGTCGCCGACCGGTAGGGGTTCTCCCAGGTGTTGACGTCGAGCGATCGGCCGTAGGAGTGCGGCGACCGGACGCCGGGCCGGTTGACGACCCAGCGGCAGTTGAAGCCCGAGGTGTTGCCGGCCGCCATGGAGCGGTGGTCGTCGGCGCCCTGGAGCCGGTCGGACCAGCCGAACCGGTCGACGCGGTACATCGAGCGGATCGGGTAGCGGCCGTCGTACATCGCGGTGAGGGCGCGGGCGTAGTTGTCGATCGCGGTGGTCGCGCCGACCACCTCGCCGCGGTAGCGGTAGCCGTCGTAGCCCCAGTAGTTGATGCGCAGGAGCCTCAGCCCGGCGCGGCCGACGGGGCAACCGTCGTGCCAGCTGCGGCCGGTCATGTCGTTCCACACCCGGTCGGTGAGGCGGCTGACGAACGGGTCGGCGCCGCGGGTCGTCGCCCGCGGCTGCGCGGGCAGCCGGACCCGCGGCCGGGGAGCACCGGCCGGCATCCGCACCGGTACGCCGGGCGGCCGGTTGTCGACACGGTGCACCGGGCTCCGGTCGCCCGTGACCCAGGCCGACGGCTCGGTGACTGCGCGCCAGCGGGTGTCGGTGCGGGGCCGGACGGTGAACGTCGCGCGCCCGCGGTCGTCGGTGCGCACCGTGCGGAACGCGCGCCACCGCTTCCCCGGCTCGGTCTGCTGGATCCTGACCCAGCCGGGCACCCGGGTGCCGTCGCCGGTGGTCGAGACGACCCGCAGGGTGACCTCCCGCTCGTCGACCACGCTGTCGGGTCCCGTGACGACGACCACCCCCCGCTTGCGGACCAGCCTCGCCGCGAGCGTCGTCGTCGCCGGGTCGGAGGTGTCGTCGCCGGCCCAGGTGGCCCGGAAGACGTTGTCCGACGGCGTCCGCGAGCGGAGCGCCGCCGCCGTCGCGCGCCCGGCGTCGTCGGTGACCACGGTGGCGAGCGGCGTCCAGGACCCGCCGACGCGCCGCTCCACCTCGACGGACGCGCCGGCGAGCGGGGTCTGGTCGGCGGCGCGCAACGACACCGTCAGCGTCGCTGTCGTGTCGGCGTACCCGGCGGGGGCGGTGAGGGTCAACGACGTCGGGTCGGCCGCCCGAGCGGGCGCGGCGACCAGGGTCAGCAGCAGGGCGACGACGGCAGCCAGGCGGACGGTCATGCCGCATCGTAGAGCGCGCGGTGGTGCGACGGAGGGGGACCCCGGGCACGAGGTGCCTGGGATCCTCCTCAGTCGAAAGAGTGGAGCTGCGGGGAATCGAACCCCGGTCCTCGAGCGTCGAACCAGGTCTTCTCCGGGTGCAGTCTGTGATGACGATTTTCTCGGCCCCGGCGCTCCCACAGACACGTCGCCGTCAGGCCCAGTCAGGTTTGAGTCCCGATCACCCCTCCTGACGAGAGGTGAGCAGCAAGTCTCCTAGATGACGCCAGGGTCCGGGACGGAGACGGATGCCCGGTCTGACGGTTCGATCACCGATCAGGCGGCGAGAGCGAACGAACTGCGCTTAGCGTCGGCAGTTATTGGTTTCCAGCGATCGTTTACGAGATGACGCTGGCTCCTCGACCCGCTTCTCCTGGAACTAACGTCCCAAGTCGAAACCGATCAGCCCCTCTTGAGTTGTCGTGCTCCACCAGTCTAGCGGGTGGGTCCCCCACCTGCTCCGGTCGGCGCTGGGCGCCCCGGGCGCTCCGAGCCGAGGAGGCGCTCGGCGTTGTGCCAGAGGACGTCGCGCAGCCAGTCGTCGCCGAGGCCGAGGGCCTCCAGCGCGTCGAGCTGGTCGACATAGGCGAACGGCAGCGTCGGGAAGTCCGAGCCCCACAGGACCCGTTCGCGCAGGTCGGCCAGCGCCCGGACCACGTCGGGGTCGAGGGGCTCACCGAAGAACGGGGTGATCGCCATCGAGGTGTCGAGGTGGACGTGGTCGTACCGGGCGGCGAGCCGGGCGAAGTCGAGGCACTCGGGGGCGCCGAGGTGGGCGACGACCACGACCAGGCGTGGGTGGTCAGCCAGCAGCCGCGCCATCGACGCCGGCCCCGTGTACGCCGTCCCGACCGGCCCCGAGCCGGCGTGCACCAGCACAGGGGTGCCGGAGGTGGCCAGCACGTCCCACACCGGGAGCAGCAGCGGGTCGTCGAGGTGGAAGCCGCCGACCTGCTGGTGGACCTTGAAGATCTCGACGCCGGCCTCGACCAGCTCGCCGACGTAGGTCGCGGCACCGGGCTCGGGGTAGAACGTCGCCGACCACACCGCCTCGGGCACCTCGGCGGCGAACCCGCGCGACCAGTCGTTGAGGTAACCGGCCACGCCCGGCTTGTGGGCGTAGGGCAGCGTGGTGAAGCGGCGTACGCCGAACGCGCGCAGCAGCGCCACCCGCTCCTCCACCGGCTGGCGGTAGCGGATCGGCCACTCGCGGCCGATCAGCGGGCCGGCGTCGTCGAAGACCCGCCACACCGCCCGCTCGATGGGCGGCGGCAGGAAGTGGGCGTGCACGTCGATGATCCCCGGCAGCCCGAGCCGCTCCCAGGACGCGCGGGTGCGCTCGACGGGCTCAGTCACGCATGCCCTTCAGCCGTCGACCGACGGCCTGCTCGATCTCGCGCTTGGCGGTGCGGTCGGCGATGGAGTGGCGCTTGTCCCACGACTTCTTGCCCTTGCCGACGCCGATCTCCACCTTGGCGCGACCGTCGAGGAAGTAGAGCGAGAGCGGCACGACCGAGAGGCCCTTCTCGCTGACCCGGCGCTCGATCTTGTCGATCTCGACCCGGTTGAGCAGCAGCTTGCGCTTGCGGCGGGCGGAGTGGTTGGTCCAGGTGCCCTGGGAGTACTCCGGGATGTGGACGCCGTGCAGCCAGGCCTCTCCCCCGTCGATGTCGACGAACCCGTCGACCAGCGAGGCCCGGCCCTGGCGCAGCGACTTCACCTCGGTGCCCTGGAGCACCAGGCCGGCCTCGTAGACGTCGTCGATGGCGTAGTCGTGCCGCGCCTTCTTGTTCTGCGCGACGAGCTTGCGCCCCTGCTCCCTGGCCATCCGTCCATCATCCCAGGCAGGGCAATCCCATTCCGAGGGCGGCGTCCCTGCGGCCTACAGGTAGCGCATCGGGTCGACGGCGGTGCCGTTCTCCAGCACGGTGAAGTGCAGGTGGCACCCGGTCGACCAGCCGGTCGTGCCGGAGTAGCCGATCACCGTGCCGCGCTCGACCTTGTCGCCCTCGCTCGCCCGGTAGCCGCTCAGGTGGTTGTAGACGAGCACCAGGCTGCGGCCGTTGACCTTGCCGAGCGAGAGGTAGAGGCGGTTGCCGTAGACCGAGTCGTAGTAGGTGTCGATGACGGTGCCGCCGGCCGAGGCGTACAGCGGCGCGCCGCAGCCGGTGCCGTAGTCGGTGCCGTTGTGCAGGCTGTAGTAGCCGTAGATCGGGTGGGTGCGGAAGCCGTACGGCGAGGTCACCGAGCCAGTGGTCGGCGCGCTGAGGTAGCCGTCGGAGCTGCCCGTGAAGCCGACCTGGTCGCGCTGGCTGCGGGCCAGCGCGAGCAGCTGCTGCTGGATCCGGTCCTCCCGGGCGCGCAGGGCCTGCAGCACCTGACGGTCGCGGGCACGGGCGGCGTAGGCGCGCTGCCGGTCGGACCTGGCCTCGGCGACCAGGCCCTGGACGCGGGTCTTGCCCGCGGCGGCCTCGGCGTACAGCGCGCGGACGTCGTCGAGGTGCTCGGCCGCCTCGACGCGCTTGGCCTCGACGGCGGCCTTGGTGCGCGCGACCTCGGCCCGCTCGTCGGTGAGCTCGGCCTCCAGCGTCTCCAGCTCGTCGAGGACCGTCTCCTGGCGACCGGTCACGACCTCGGTGCCGAGCTGGGTGGTGCCCAGCTCCTCCATCGAGCCGCTGCGCAGCACGCTGCCCATCGCCGCCAGGCGCGGGTCTCCCTGGGTGTAGATCGAGATAGCCGTCTGCCGGGCCAGGTCCTGCTGGTGGGTCGCGGCGGCCTCGGCACGCTCCATCGCCGCGGTGGCCTCCTCGAGCTCGCGCTCGGCCACGACGAGCTCGGCCTGGAGCTCCTCGTCGCGCTCGCGGGCGGTGACCAGGCGGGCCCGGGTGTCGATCAGCTCGCGGCGCGCGGCCCCGAGCCGGTCGAGGGTGCCCTGGAGCGTGGTGGTCGCCCGGGTGACCGCGCGGCTCGCCTCCTCGAGGTCGGAGGTCGCGTCGGCGATCCGGCCCTCGACGTCACGCTGGCGCGACCGGAGGTCGTCGTCCTCGTCTGCTTGGGCGAACGGGACCGCGAGAGCCGCGACGCCGACCAGGCCGACACAGGCCACGGTCAGGCGCTGGCGCGCGGCGCTGGGGAAGAAGCGCACAGGGGAAGCCAATTCGTTCGGGGAAGTGAACTCCTCGACCGTAGGCGACCGGGGTCAGAATCTGAGGTATTTGCGGGTCAGCAGGAGTGTCGGGACGATCGTCAGCACGAGTCCGGCGATCCCGATCACGACGACGGCGACGACGTAGTCGGACCACCCGATGAACGGCAGCGCGTCGAACTCGGCGTCGAGGACGTCGATGACGCCGAACTTCATCAGGGCGGCCAGACCGGCGGCGGAAAGCGCGACGCCGATCAGGGCGTTGAACATGGCCTCGAGCAGGAACGGGAGTGCGATGAAGATCCGTGAGGCGCCGACGAGGCGCATGATCTCGATCTCCTTGCGGCGCGCCAGTGCGTTGAGGCGGATCGTGTTGGTCACGAGCATGACCGCCGCCACCAGCAGGGTCACCGAGGCACCCCAGGCCGACCACTTGATCACGTCGAGGATGGTGAACACCGGCCCGACGAGCTGCTCGGCGGGCACGATGCTGCGCACGCCGTCGAGGTCCTGGACGGCGCTCTCCACCCCGTCGTAGTCGTCGGGGTCGACCAGCGTGATCCGGATCTCCTTCGGGATGTAGTCCGCAGTGATCAGCGGGTCCGTCCCGGTGAGCTGGTCCTCGGTGACGATCCCGAGCTCCACGATGTTCTCGAGCCCCTCCTCCTTGGAGATCACCTCAACCCCGTCAGCAGCCACTTCGGGGTTGGACCGGATGGTGTCGAGGATCGCGGCCTCCTGCTCGGCCGTGACCTCGGTGGTGCACTGGGGGTAGTCCGTGTCGTCCGGCGCACAGAGGTACACCTTCACCTGGAGCTCGTTGCCGATCACCTTGGTGGTCAGGCTCGCCTGCTGGTTGAGCAGGATGCCGATCCCGGCGAGCGAGAGCGAGACGAACAGCGTGATGATCACCGAGGCGTGCATAGACATGTTGCGACGCAGGCTCTGGCGCAGGTTGGTGCTGACGTGGCGCAGCTGCATGAAGCGGGGTACTCCTGGGATCGAGGGGGAAGATCGGTCGAGCGGTGCGGCGCGGGAGACGGCTAGTGCTGGAAGCCGTAGACGCCGGTCGCCTCGTCACGCACCACGACGCCGTGGTCGAGCTCGACGACGCGCTTGCGCATCTGGTCGACGACGCCGTGGTCGTGGGTGGCCATCAGCACGGTGGTGCCGGTCTGGTTGATCCGGTCGAGCAGCTTCATGATCCCGGCCGACGTGGTCGGGTCGAGGTTGCCGGTCGGCTCGTCGGCGATCAGGATCATCGGCTCGTTGACCATCGCCCGAGCGATGGCGACCCGCTGCTGCTCACCGCCGGAGAGCTCGTCGGGCATCCGGTCGGACTTGTCGGCGAGGCCGACGAGCTCGAGCGTCTCGGGGACGGTCCGGCGGATGTCGCGCGTCGACCGGCCGGTCGCCTGCATCGCGAACGCGACGTTCTGGCTGACGTTCTTGGTCTGCAGGAGCCGAAAGTCCTGGAACACGGTGCCGATCTGGCGACGCAGCCGCGGCACCTTCCAGGTCGCCAGCCGGTTGATCTCCTTGCCGGCGACGTAGATCCGGCCGGTGGTCGGACGCAGCTCGCGCAGCACCAGCCGGAGGGCGGTGGACTTGCCCGATCCCGACGCCCCGACCAGGAACACGAACTCGCCCTTGTCGACGTCGATCGACACCTGGTTGAGCGCGGGCTTGCCGGGTCCGGGGTAGGACACGGTGGCCTTCTCGAAGCGGATCACCGGATCGACGGTACCGGGAGTACGCGCCAGCACCCGGATCGGCGTGTCCGGGCGCCGGGACGACCGTGACGCAGGTCGCGACGACCGGGATCCGCGTCGTCACGACCGGGATCCGCGTCGTCGCGACCGGGATCCCGGTCACCGCGACGGGGATCCCGGTCGTCGGGTCAGTACGGTGACGTGGTGTCCCGAGCCGTCCGCGTCGCCCTGCTCGCCGTTGTCGCGACGGTCGTGCTGGTCGCGGGCGGGTTGGTCATCGGCGGGTCGGGCGACGACGACCCCACCGACGCCGGCAGCCCCTCCCCCACGCCGACCACGGCCCCGGTCGTCCCGTTGAGCGACGTCGACACGCTCACGGCCGCCGTGACGCGGGCGGAGTTCTGCGACGCCGTCGACCCCGTCGCGGTCGAGGCCGCGCTCGGCGCACCCCCCACCGACACGACGTCGTACGCCGACGGTCAGTCGGCCCAGGTGACCGGTCAGGTCGAGGACATCGCCCACGAGTTCGGTTGCGGCTGGTCGACGCGCACCGCCACGGCCCGGGCCTGGGTCTTCACCCCGCCGGTCACCCGACGCACGGCCACCAACCTGGTCGCGGCCGCGCGGGCCGAGGACGGCTGCACCCCCCAGCCGGCGGCGCCGGCGTTCGGCGACCCGACGGTCGCCCTGGCCTGCAAGACCCGACGCGGGGTCCAGGCGTCGTTCCGCGGCCTGTTCGGCGACGCCTGGCTCACCTGCACGATCGCCGGCGGGGTCGACCGGGACGAGGCCCTCGAGCGGGCCGACCGGTGGTGCGTCGCCGTCCTCGACGCCGTCCGGGCCTGAGCCGGACCGGCGCCGGGCCGCTCAGGCGGCGGCGAGGGTGCGCCGTGCGGAGCGGGCGACGAGGCACAGCGGCAGCACCATCAGGACCACGCCGAGCAGCCAGAAGTCGAGCGGCGGGCCGGTCATCGTCGACATCGCCGCGGCGACGAGCGGGAACGCGACCGCACAGCCGAGGGCGAAGGCGCCGGTCACGCGGGCGACGCGCGGAGCCGCGAGCGGGAGCCACCGCTGCCCGGCGCCGGTGACGGCCAGGGCCAGCACGGCGCCGGTGATGGCCACCGCGCCGCCGTACTCGATCACGCTGTCGAGGGCGGCGTAGAGCCAGGTGTCGGGTGCCATGCCCTTCGCCCGCGAGCCGAGGTCGAGGCCGCTGTCCCAGACGAACGGCTGCACCACCATCACCGCGAGCAGCAGCAGGGCGGTCCGCCGCGTGCTGGCCGTCGCGAGCACCTCCTGGTAGGCCGGTGCCACGTCGTCGACCTCGCCGAAGTCGGCCAACGCGCGGGCCACCGCGGTCTCGTGGTCGACGCCGGCCTCGACGAGGGCCTCCGTGGCGTCGTCGAGGTGGTCCCCGGCCTCGGCCACGAGGCTCCGCCGCGCGCGGCGTGGACCGACCAGGCGCGCGTCGAGGCGGGCCAGGTAGGTCTCGTGCGCGGTGCTCACGACGCCCATGGTCGCGCGTCGAGCGGGGCTGCGCATCGGGGAGGACCCTGACATCACGACGGCCGCAGGACGGCGGAGACCACGTCGGCGAACGACGTCCACTCCTGTCGCTTGGCCGCCAGGACGGCCACCCCGGCGCGCGACAGGGTGTAGGTGCGCCGCTTGCGGCCGGTCGCGCTGGACCAGCTGCTGTCGAGGTAGCCGGCCGACTCGAGCCGCCGCAGCGCGGGGTAGACGGTGCCGGTGGGCAGCTCGAGCGCCCCACCGCTGCGCACCGCCAGCGCCTCGATGATCGCGTAGCCGTGCAGCGGGCCCGGCTCGAGGGTGCTCAGGATCATCGCGTCGAGGTGACCGCGGAGCGCGTCGGCCTTCATGTAGACAGCCTACACGTAGATGACCTACGGTCCATTGCGTTGCCTGTCTACACATCGAGAGGTGCCCATGACCGCCACCGTCCCGCCCACCGCCCCACCCCGTCGTACGCCGTTCACCCGGCTCGCCGGTTGGTCCCGCCGTCACCACTGGACCGCCCTCGTGGCGTGGCTCGTGCTGCTCGGCGCGACCCTCGCCGCCGCGAGCGTCGCCGGTGACGACTACCGCAACGACTTCTCCCTGCCCGGGACCGAGTCCGAGCGGCTGACCGACCTGCTCGCCGCGCACGCCCCCACCCGGCAGGGCGACACCGTGACCGTGGTCGTGCAGGCAGAAGGTGGCGTGGCCGCCCGCGGCGACGACGTCGACGCGCTGGTCGCCGCGCTCGGCGGGCTCGACCACGTCGCGTCCGTCCAGCCGCCCGACCCCGACGGTGGCACCGTCTCGCCCGACGGCACCCTGGGCCTGGTCACCGTGGTGCTCGACGGGCCGACCGGCGACGTGCCGCGGGAGGCCAAGGAGGCCATCGTCGACACGGCCCTCGGCGCGGCGGGCGACGAGGTCGACGGCCTCCGGGTCGAGCTCACCGGCGACGCCGTCCGCGAGGTCGAGGAGGGCGGCGGCGGAGGCGCGGAGGGCGCCGGGATGCTGGCCGCGCTGGTGATCCTGCTGTTCCTGTTCGGCTCGCTGCTCGCCGCCTCGCTGCCGCTGGTCACCGCGGTGCTCGCCGTCGGCACCACCGTCGGCGTGGTGACGCTGGCCTCGCACGTGCTGACGATCCCCGACTACACGCCCCCGGTGCTGGTGCTCGTGGGCCTCGGCGTCGGGATCGACTACGCCCTGCTGGTCTTCGCCCGCTTCCGCTCCGAGCTCGTCGGCGGCGCCACGCGTGCGCAGGCGGCCGACACGGCGCTCGACACCGCCGGCCGCTCGGTGCTCTTCGCCGGTGCGACCGTGGTGATCGCCCTGCTGGGCCTGCTCACCCTCGGCCTGGCCTCGATGGAGGGGCTGGCGCTCGCGGTCACCCTGACCGTGCTGATGACGATGCTCGCCTCACTCACGCTGCTGCCGTGCCTGATCACCCTCTTCGGAGCCCGCCTCGAGCGCAGCGTGCTCCGCCGCGCCGCGCGCGCCGAGGCCCGCGGCCGCGAGCCGGGACGCCGCTGGCGGGCCTGGGCCGACCGGGTGCACCGCCGCCCGCTGCCGGCGCTGCTGGCCGCGGTGGCCGTGCTGGGCGCGCTGTGCGTGCCCGCGCTGTCGATGCACCTCGGGCTGGCCGACGCCGGCAACGACGCCCCCGACCGGACCAGCCGGCAGGCCTACGACCTCGTCGCCGACGGGTTCGGGCCCGGCGCCAACGGGCCGCTGGTGCTGGTCGCCGAGGCCGAGGGCGAGAGCGAGGCCGACGCCGGCCGGGCGGCGTACGACGTGGCCACCGGCACCGCCGGCGTCGCCTCGGTCACGCCACCCCAGGCGTCGTCGGACGGCGCGATCACCACCAGCCTGGTGTTCGCGACCACCGCACCGCAGGACGAGGCGACCGCCGACCTGGTCGAGCGGCTGCGCGCCGACCTGCCCGAGGGCGCCGTCCTGGGTGGCGAGACCGCGGCGACCGCCGACTTCGCCGACGCCGTGGCCGACCGGTTCCCGGTCTTCGTCCTGGTGGTGGTGGGGCTGTCGGCGCTGCTGCTCCTGGTCGTCTTCGGCTCGGTGCCGGTGGCGCTCAAGGCGGCCTGCCTCAACCTGCTCTCGATCGGGGCCTCGCTCGGCGTGGTCACGCTGGTCTTCGACCGGGGCTGGTTCGGCGTCGCGCCCGGTCCGGTCGAGGCGTTCGTGCCGGTGATGATCTTCGCGATCGTCTTCGGTCTCTCGATGGACTACGAGGTGTTCCTGGTCAGCCGGATGCACGAGGTGTGGACCCGCACCGGCGACGCCCGCACCGCGGTGCGCGAGGGCCTGGCCACCACCGGCAGCGTCATCACCGCCGCGGCGGCCATCATGATCGTGGTCTTCGGGGCGTTCGTCCTGTCCCCCGACCGGATGCTGCAGCAGTTCGGGCTCGGGCTCGGCACGGCCGTCCTGCTCGACGCGCTGGTGATCCGCTGCCTGGTGGTGCCGTCGGTGATGACCCTGCTGGGGCGCACCGCCTGGTGGTCGCCGGCGTGGCTGCGCCGTGCCCTGCCGCGGGTGCGGGTCGAGTGAACGGCCGCCGCACCCCGCGCTGGGTCAAGGTGGTCCTCGGGGTCGTGGTCGTCGGCGTGCTGGCCGTCGCGACGTTCGTGACGGTGGTGGTGACCAGCTACGTGACCGCCGACGTCGACACCGTCGGCGACGTCGACTTCGACCGGCCGCTGGCGATCCCGCCGCTGGCGGGGTCGCGGGTGGTCGACGGCGTCCGCACCTTTGCACTGGAGATGCAGGAGGGCGAGGCCGACCTCGGACGCGCGGCACCGACCCCCACGTGGGGGTTCGACGGCGCCTACCTCGGCCCCACGCTCCGGGCCACGCGCGGCGAGCGGGTCGCCGTCGAGGTGCACAACTCCCTGCCCGAGACCTCCACCGTGCACTGGCACGGCATGCACCTGCCGGCCGAGATGGACGGCGGCCCGCACCAGCCGGTCGCGCCCGGTGAGACCTGGCGCCCCTCCTGGGAGGTCGACCAGCCGGCCGCGACGCTCTGGTACCACCCGCACCCGCACGGCGAGACCGCCCGCCACGTCCACCGCGGCCTGGCCGGGATGTTCGTCCTCGACGAGGAGCCCGGCTCCCCCGAGGCGGCGGTGCAGCAGCGCCTGCCCCACGACTACGGCGTCGACGACGTCCCGGTGATCGTGCAGGACAAGCAGTTCGACGGCTCCGAGCTCGACGAGTCCGGCTCGCTCTTCTCGGGCACCGGTCTGCTCGGCGACACGATCCTGGTCAACGGCACCCCGACCCCCCACCTCGACGTGACGACCGAGCGGGTGCGGCTCCGGCTGCTCAACGCCTCCAACGCGCGGACCTACCGGTTCGTGCTCTCCGACCGGCGTCGCTTCGACGTGGTCGCCTCCGACGGCGGCCTGCTGCCGGCGCCGGCACCCCTCACCGAGCTGTGGCTCTCCCCGGGCGAGCGCGCCGAGGTGGTCGTGGCGGTGGAGCCGGGCAGCGACGTCGTCCTGCGCAGCGAGCGCACCGGCCAGCGTGGGGGCGGGCGCTTCCAGGGCGGCGATGACCGCTTCGACGTGCTGCAGCTGCGCGCCGCCGACGCCCTCGACCCCTCGCCCGAGGTCCCCGACGTGCTGGCTCCGGCGCCCGACCTCGGCGACGAGGTCGTGCGCACCCGGACCTTCGAGCTCTCCGGCACCTCGATCAACGGGCGGGACATGGAGATGGGTCGCGTCGACGAGGTCGTCGAGGTCGACACCACCGAGCGCTGGGTGGTCCGCAACACCGACGGCGGCCCGCACAACTTCCACGTCCACGACGTGCAGCTCCTCGTCGAGTCGTACGACGGCCACCCGCCGCCACCCGAGCTGGCCGGCTGGAAGGACACCGTCTTCCTGCCCCAGGGCACCGAGGCGTCGCTGGTGATGCGGTTCCGCGACCACGCCGACGCCGACTCGCCGTACATGTTCCACTGCCACCTGCTGCGCCACGAGGACCAGGGGATGATGGGTCAGTTCGTCGTGGTCGCGCCCGGCGAGGACGCCGGCGACGTAGGAACCGAGGTCGGCCACGACCACTGACTCCTCGGAAGGGTCACGGCGAGGACGAGCGCGGCAGCCCCAGCAGGTCGACGACCCGCGTCGCGGCCTCCTCCGGCGTGAGGTCGTCGTTGTCCACGCGGTGGAGCGGGTAGCGGTCCGCGAGCGGGAACGCCTGGTCGGGACCGGTGCTCATCCGGTGCCGCTCGTCCCAGTCGAGCAGGTTGCCGCGCGCCCACGCGACGTCGCGCTTGGACGCCTTGACCTCGAGCCGCAGCGGCGTGCCCTCCCGGCCGAGCCGGGTCGCCTGGCTCGACCACAGCTCGACGAAGTCGACGCGACCGCCGGCCGCCTCGACGGGCGCGACGAGCCGCTCCACGAACGCCGCGTCCTCGGCGCTGTCCAGGGCCCAGACGACCGTGAACACCAGCCCCGGCAACCCGTGGGCGAGGGCCTCCTCGATGATCCGGCGGCGGAACTCACCCTTGAGCCGCTCGAACGGCGGCGTGCCGAACTCGAAGATCCCCAGCAGCGGCTCGATCGTCGCGTGGTTGTGGAACAGCCGGTACGGCGTCAGCCGCGCGACCTCGCGGCCGACGGTCATCTTGCCGACCGCCGGAGGACCGAACAGGACCACCAGGTGCACGGCGTCATCCGATCACGTCCGGCGCCGGCCCCGCCTCCCAGCTCGGGACGGGCTGGGACACGCCCTAGTTCTCGGCGGCGCGCTCGCTGCCGCGACGCCAGCGGATGCCGGCCTCGAGGAAGCCGTCGAGGTCACCGTCGAAGACCGAGGTCGGGTTGCCGACCTCGAAGCCGGTCCGGAGGTCCTTGACGATCTGGTAGGGGTTGAGCACGTAGTTGCGCATCTGGTCGCCCCAGCTGGCCTGGACGTCGCCGCGCAGGCCGTCGAGGTGGGCCTTCTCCTCGGCCTTCTTGGCCGCGAGCAGCTTGGCCTTGAGGACGACGAGCGCGCTGGCCTTGTTCTGCAGCTGGCTCTTCTCGTTCTGGCAGGACACCACGATCCCGGTGGGCAGGTGCGTGAGCCGCACCGCCGAGTCGGTCGTGTTGACCGACTGGCCGCCCGGGCCGCCGGAGCGGAAGACGTCGGTCTTGATCTCCTCCTCGGGGATCTCGATCTCGTCGGTCTGCTCCAGCACCGGCACCACCTCGACGGCGGCGAACGACGTCTGGCGGCGGCCCTGGTTGTCGAAGGGGCTGATCCGCACCAGCCGGTGGGTGCCGGCCTCGACCGAGAGCGTGCCGTAGGTGTACGGCGCGTGCACCGCGAAGGTCGCCGACTTCAGGCCGGCCTCCTCGGCGTAGGAGGTCTCGTAGACCTCGACCTTGTAGTCGTGCTGCTCGGCCCAGCGGATGTACATCCGCATCAGCATCTCGGCGAAGTCGGCGGCGTCGACGCCCCCGGCGCCGGACCGGATGGTCACCAGCGCCTCGCGGGCGTCGTACTCACCGGCGAGCAGGGTGCGGACCTCGAGGCTCTCCACGGCCTTCTTGACCTTGCCGAGCTCGCGCTCGGCGTCGGCCAGCGAGTCCTCGTCGCCCTCGGCGAGGCCGAGCTCGACCATGATCCCGATGTCCTCGATGCGGGTGCTCAGCTCGGCGAAGCGGTCGACCTGGCCCTGCAGGTCGGAGAGCCGCCCGGTCACCCGGGTGGCGTTGGCCTGGTCGTCCCACAGGTCGGGTGCCGCCACCTGCTCGCCGAGGTCGGCGATGTCGGCGCGCATGCGGTCGAGGTCGAGCACCTGGCCGATGGTGCTCATCGTCGCCTGGAGCTGCTTGATCTCGGATTCGTAATCGGGGCCTGCCACAACGACCAAGGCTACTCGGCCTCCGTCGGACCGGTCAGTCGCGCCTCGGTCGCGCCTCAGTCGAACGGGTTCTGGTCTGCCAGCGCCACCGCGTGGCTGACCATGAACGGCGCGACCTGGTGCTGCAGCCACGGCCGGTTGATCCACAGGTAGGCGTCGACGTGCTGCGCCGCGAGGCGGCGTACCGGGGCCGGGAGCCCCCAGCGCGGGTGGGCCACGTCGGTGGTCGGCGGGATCCCGAGCGCGACGCACAGCTCCTGCGTCGGCGTGCTGCACATCTTGGCGTGGTTGATCGAGACGCTGCGCGGATAGACCTTGCGGAAGTCGGCACCGGAGAACCCGCGGCCGTTGTCGGCGGTGTCGACGACGAAGTGCCGGTCCTCGATACCGCGGGCGGCGAGCGCCGCGACGATCCGGGCGCCGAAGCGCACCGACTGCCGGGTGGTGTCCATGTGGGTGATGCTCAGGGCGAAGCCGCGGGCGTCGGCGACACCGGCGTTGACCAGGAGCCGGACGGCCTGGGCGATGTCGTCGCGGAACCAGCCGGGCGAGCCCATGTCGATGTAGACCGAGGTGCGAGGCAGGTCGCCGAGCACCCGCGCCGTCCAGGCGATCAGCCGCGAGGGCAGTGTCGAGCCGCCGGGGACGCAGCGGGCGAACGGCCCGTCGGGCTGCAGCACCACCGCCATCCGGGCGTCGCCGATCGCGCCGGCGGCGCTCGTCACGTACCGCTTGTACGACGCCACCTCGGCGTCGGTGGGCAGGCGCTTGCAGGCGTCGCTCTCCCACGGCGTCATCCGGAACAGCGTCATCTGCGTCAGCACGTCGGGGTCACCGTGGGTGGACTCCTGGATGTACTGGTCGACCTTGGACGCGATGTCGGCGTCGGCGATCCACCGGCCGAACCACTTCGCCCGGGGCTGCAGGGTGATCTGGCCGATCGCGGCCCTGGTCGGGCCGGTGGCGCGCAGCCACGGCTCGTAGGCGTCGTCGGCGCGGCCGAGGTAGGTGCCCCACTCGAGCCCGGCGAGCGGGTTGGTCGGGTTGGCGGCGAGCCGGGGCGTGGCGGGCCCGTAGGTCAGCACGAGCGACTGCCCGACGGCCTCGCCGCGCTGGCCGCCGGCCACCGCGCGCACCGCGACCCGGTAGGTGCCGCCGCGCGCCAGCCCGGTCACCAGGGCCTTGCGGACGCTGCCGGCGACCACCTGGCGCACGGCGCCGTCGACGAGCACCTCGTACGACGTCGGGGCGCCCGCGGCGGGGTCGGCCCAGGTCAGCGTGAACCCGGGCAGCCCACCGGAGCGGATGTCGACGTCGACGTCGCGGGGACGTCCGGGGTCGGCCGCCGAGGCAGGGGCCAGCACGGTCGCGACCAGGACGAGCACGAGGGCGGCGAGCAGGGATGTCCGAGGCAAGGGTCCAGCCGTTCGACGTGGGGGGCGGCACCGGCTCGGTGCCCTTCTCCCAGGTGATCGGCCCGGCGGGCACCCGGGTTGAGTGCTCACGGTGCGAGCCGCACGGTCTCCCAGCCGTCGCCGGCCCGCCGGTAGACGAGCCGGTCGTGCAGCCGGTTCGGCCGGCCCTGCCAGAACTCCACGACCTCGGGGCGCACGAGGTAGCCACCCCAGTGCTCCGGCGGCGGGACGGCGTCGGTGCCGGCGAACCGCGCCTCCGCCTCGTCGTACGCCGCCGCGAGGGCGGCGCGCCCGGGCACGACCTGCGACTGGGGCGAGGCCCACGCCCCGAGCCGGGAGCTGCGCGGGCGCTGGGAGAAGTAGTCCTCGACGTCGGCGCGCGGCAACAGCGTGGCGACGCCGTCGACCCGCACCTGCCGCTCGAGCTGGTGCCACGGGAACAGCAGCGCGCACCGCGGCTGGGCGGCGAGCTCGGAGCCCTTGCGCGACGCCTGGTTGGTGAAGAACCGGAACCCGTCGGGACCCACGCCTTTGAGCAGCACCGTGCGCGCGGCCGGCTGGCCCTCGGGCGAGACGGTGGCCACGACCATCGCGTTGGGCTCGGCCAGCCCGGCGTCGTGCGCCTCGGCGAACCAGCGCTCGAACATGCCGACGGGGTCACCGGTGAGGTCGTCCTCCGACAGCCCGCCGGCGGCGTACTCGCGCCGCAGCGCAGCCAGGTCCTGCGCCTCTCCCATGCGCCCCAACGTAGTGGGGCACAATGCCGCGGGGCGAAGACGCCTCTCATCCGCTTGTGAAGGAGCGACGCATGACCGAGGTACACCACGGGCTCGAGGGCGTCGTCGCTTTCGAGACCGAGATCGCGGAGCCCGACAAGGAAGGCTCGGCGCTGCGCTACCGCGGCGTCGACATCGAGGACATCGTCGGGCGCGTCCCCTTCGAGAACGTGTGGGGCCTGCTGATCGACGGCACCTACGCCCCCGGCCTCGCGCCGGCCGAGCCCTACAACCTGCCCGTCCACACCGGCGACGTGCGCGTCGACGTCCAGGCGGCGGTGGCGATGCTGGCCCCCGCGTTCGGCTTCGGCCAGACCTACGACATCACCGACGAGCAGGCCCGGGCCGACCTCGGCCGGGTCGCCGTCATGGTGCTGTCGTACGCCGCCCAGTCGGCCCGCGGCCTGCACCAGGCCGTCGTCCCGCAGAAGGTCGTCGACGAGGGCGCCACGCTGGCCGAGAAGTTCCTGATCCGGTGGAAGGGCGAGGCCGACCCCAAGCACGTCAAGGCCATCGACGCCTACTGGAGCAGCGCCGCCGAGCACGGCATGAACGCCTCCACCTTCACCGCCCGGGTGATCACCTCCACCGGCGCCGACGTCGCCGCGGCCTTCTCGGGCGCGATCGGCGCGATGAGCGGCCCGCTGCACGGCGGTGCCCCGGCCCGTGTGCTGACGATGATCGAGGCCGTCGAGGAGCAGGGCGACGCCACCGCCTACGTCAAGGGCCTCCTCGACTCCGGCGAGCGGCTGATGGGCTTCGGCCACCGCGTCTACCGCGCCGAGGACCCGCGCGCCCGGGTGCTGCGGCGGACGGCCAAGGAGCTCGACGCCCCCCGCTACGAGGTCGCCGAGGCCCTGGAGCAGGCGGCGCTGAAGGAGCTGCGCGAGCGGCGTCCCGACCGCGTGCTCGAGACCAACGTGGAGTTCTGGGCCGCGATCGTCCTCGACTTCGCCGAGGTGCCGTCGAACATGTTCACCTCGATGTTCACCTGCGCCCGCACCGGCGGCTGGTCGGCCCACATCCTGGAGCAGAAGAAGACCGGTCGCCTGATCCGGCCCTCGGCCATCTACACCGGCCCGTCCGCCCGTCCGGCCTCCGAGGTCGACGGCTGGAAGCCCGAGTGGGCCGACTGACCCGCCCGGTCCTGCGCACCGAGCGGCTGGTCCTCGAGCCGCTCACCCACGAGCACACCGAGCTGCTCGTCGACCTCGACTCCGACCCCGAGGTGATGCGGTTCCTGCTCGGCCGCGCGTCCCCGCGCGAGGAGGTGCTGGCGCGGATGCCGCGGCGCACGCGGCCCGAGGCCGACGCGCGCGGCATCGGCTACTGGCTCGGGCACGACGCCGCAGGCACCTTCCTCGGGTGGTGGGCGCTGATCCCCGACGACACCGACCCCGACGCCGCCGAGCTCGGCTACCGGTTGCGGCGCGACGCCTGGGGCCGCGGCTACGCGACGGAGGGGTCGCGTGCGCTGCTGGCACACGCGTTCGGCACCGTCGGCCTGGGCCGGGTCTGGGCCGAGACGATGGCCGTCAACGCCGGCTCGCGCGGCGTGATGGCCAAGCTCGGCCTGGCGCACGTGCTCACCGAGGTCCGCCCCCGGGACGTCGCCCTCCCCGGCTGGGAGCAGGGCGAGGTGCGCTACCAGGTCGACCGGACGACGTACCTGGGCGGGCAGCTGGACCAGCCGGACCAGTCGGACCAGCCGGACTAGCCGGGCTGTCCCGCCTCGGCCGCGGACGGGGTGAACGCCTTCGCCAGCAGGGCCGACAGCTGCTCGCGCTCGGCTCCACTGAGGCGGGCGACGCCGTCGGACGGCAGGGTGAAGCGCTCCTCGACGTCCCGGCTGACGTCGACACCGGCCTCGGTGACCGAGACGCGCCGGGTGCGGCGGTCGTGCGGGTCGGGCTCGCGGGTCACCAGGCCGCGCGACTCGAGCCGACCGACCAGCTGAGAGACGTTGGAGGCGTCGCAGGCGAGCTCGGTGGCCAGCTCGCCCATCGTGCGGCTCCCCCGGCCGAGCTGCACCAGCACGCAGGCCTGCGCGCCGCTGAGGCCGGCGGGGTGCGCGGCGCGCTCGAACGCCGCCTCGTAGGCGTAGACGAAGTCGTAGAGCTGGTCCTCGAGGCGCACGGCTCCAGGATACGTGAGTCACTCACAGAAAATGCTTGATCAACTCATGCATCGGTGCTTCGATGGTGTCGATCCTGTAGTCACTCAAGCATTGAGGAGAACCCCCATGACACGTGTCCTGATCACCGGTGTCCGCGGCAAGACCGGCGCACCGCTCGCCCGACTGCTCACCGCCCACGACGACGTCGAGGTGCTCGGCGGCAGCTCCGACCCGGCCTCCATCGACCTCCCCGGGGTGCGCCCGACGGCGTTCTCCTGGGACGACCCCGCCGGCTGGGCCGCGGCGGTCGACGGCGTCGACGCGGTCTACGTCGTCCGCCCCGACCTGGAGGACGCCCCGACCCTGGTGGCCGACCTGCTGCGGGCCACCCCGGCCCACACCCGCGTCGTGCAGCTCTCGGAGCAGGACGCCGACTCGTTCGCGCCCGGCACCTGGGCGCTGGAGGTCGAGCGGGCGGTGCGCGAGAGCGGCCGCAGCTGGGCGATCCTGCGCCCGGGCTGGTTCGCCCAGGTCTTCACCGACGACCGCTACCTGCGCCGCGACGTGGCCGCCGGCCGGCTGGCCTTCCCGACCGGCGGCGCGGCCCTGGCCTGGATCGACGCCCGCGACATCGCCGCCGTCGCCGAGCGCGCGCTGCTCGACGACGCCCTCGCCGGCACCGTCCACGAGCTGTCCGGACCGGAGGCGTTCACCCTCCCCGCGACGGTCGCCGTGCTCGCCGAGGCACTCGGCCGCCCCGTCGAGCACCTCGAGGTGTCCGTCGAGGACGCCGTCGCCGGCGCCGAGGGCTTCGAGCACTGGGAGCTGGTCACCACCTACGAGCGGGTGCGCGCCGGCGTCTACGCCACGGTCACCGACGGCGTCGAGCGGGTCACCGGTCGTCCGGCCCGCCCCTTCCACGCGTTCGTCGCCGACCACCTCCACGAGCTGGCGGGTGAGGCTGTCGGCGACGCCGTCCGCTGACCGGTCCGGACGCGTCAGCCCGGGCGGGTGGTCCGGGCCAGGTACGCCGCACCGCGCGGGGAGAGCTCGTAGCCGACGCGGTGGCTGAGGGTGAGGCCGAGGTTCTTCAGCTTGCGGACGTCGATCTTGAACGGCGCCGTCTCGCGGCCGACCATCGCGGCGAGGTCGGGCGCGCGCCGCTCGGGGTGCGCCTCGACCAGCCGCAGCGTGGTCATCGTCCAGGCGCCGTGGCTGCTGGCCCGGTCGAGCCGCTCCAGGCGACGGTCGAGGTGGGCGACGTCGTCGTCGGTGAGGTCGGCGCTGGCCCGCAGGGCCAGCCGCGGGTCCTCCCCCACCCACGACACGGTCACCTTGTACGTCGGCCATTCGTCGTCGCCGGCCAGGCGCGCGCGCAGCCGCTCGGCGTCGCGCCAGCCGGCGAGCACCGCCTCGTCGTCGGTGATGAGGTCCGGGTCGACCACCTCGACGGCGTCGACGCGCACCATGCCCGAGGAGCTGGTGAACACCGCTCCTGGCGCGACGTCCGGTCGCCGCCAGCGGCGGAACGCGAGCGTGACCGACCCGTCGCGCACGCCCTGGGCGGCCTTCATCGGCAGCCTCACCGCGGCTCCCGCAGGTCCTTGCCGAAGCACCGGTTGACCGGCGAGTCGCGGTAGTGGCCGAAGCCGGGGATGCGCGTGTAGCCCGAGGACTCGTAGAGCGCGATCGCCTCGGGCTGCTGCAACCCGGTCTCGAGCACCATCGCCTCCGCGCCCGCCGCAGCGGCCGTCGTCTCGAGGTGGGCCAGGACCGCGCGGGCCAGGCCGAGCCCGCGGGCGGCGGGGACGACGTACATGCGCTTGACCTCGGCGGTGGCGGTGGCGCCGAACGCCTCGACGGCCACCCGCCGCCAGGCCCCGGTGACGACCGGCTCGCCGTCGAGGTGGCCGACGAAGAAGCTGCCGGCCGGCGGCTCGAACACCAGCGGGTCGAGCGGGGTCTCGTCGCGGCCGCCGTAGCGCGCGACGTACTCGGCCTGGACCTCCTCGACGAGCCGCAGCGCGTCGGGATCGCCGTGGCCGACGCGCACCAGGCGCAGCGGGTGCATCTGGACGGGTCGTGGGGTCTGGCTCATGGCGCTGCCAGACTAGGACGGTGACGATCGAGATCCCCGCCGACCTGCTGCCCGCCGACGGACGGTTCGGCGCCGGGCCGTCGAAGATCCAGCCGGCCCACCTCGACGCGCTCGCCGCCACCGGCCGCTCGCTGATGGGCACCTCCCACCGGCAGGCCCCCGTGCGCGACCTCGTGGGGCGGGTGCGGACCGGCCTGACCGAGCTGTTCTCGGTGCCCGACGGCTACGAGGTGGTGATCGGCAACGGCGGCGCCACGGCGTTCTGGGACGTCGCCACCCACGGCCTGGTCGAGCGCAGGTCGCAGCACCTGTCGTTCGGCGAGTTCTCCGCCAAGTTCGCCAAGGCCGCCCAGGCGGCGCCGTGGCTCGACGAGCCGAGCGTCATCGCGAGCGACCCCGGCTCGCGTCCGGTGGCCGTCGCCGAGGACGGCGTCGACGCCTACGCCTGGGCCCACAACGAGACCTCGACCGCGGTGATGGCGCCCGTCGTGCGGCCCGCCGGCACGACCGCCGACGGACCCGACGGCGCCCTCGTGCTCATCGACGCCACCTCCGGCGCCGGCGGCCTCCCGGTCGACCTCGCCGAGTCCGACGTCTACTACTTCGCCCCCCAGAAGTCCTTCGCCTCCGACGGCGGCCTGTGGATCGCGATCATGTCGCCGGCCGCGCTCGAGCGGGCTGCCCGGATCGCGGCGAGCGACCGGCACGTCCCGGCGTTCTTCGACCTGCCGACCGCGATCGACAACTCCACCAAGAACCAGACCTACAACACGCCCGCGGTGGCCACGCTCTTCCTGATGGCCGAGCAGCTCGACTGGATGAACGGCGAGGGCGGCCTCGCCGCGATGGTCGAGCGCACCACCGCCTCCTCCGACACCCTCTACGGCTGGGCCGAGGCGTCCTCCTACGCCTACCCCTACGTGCGCGAGCCCGACCACCGCTCGCTGGTGATCGGCACCATCAACCTCGACGAGTCGGTCGACGCCGCTGCAGTCGCGGCGGTGCTGCGGTCCAACGGCATCGTCGACACCGAGCCCTACCGCAAGCTCGGCCAGAACCAGCTCCGGATCGCGATGTACCCCGCCGTCGACCCCGCCGACGTCGCGGCGCTCACCCGCTGCATCGACCACGTCGTCGAGCGCCTCTGACCCGCGGGGTATGGGCGTCGCCCTCGACCTGAGCCGGTCGGCCTGGTGGGCGGGGCGGGTCGGGCCGGGTCGGGTCGCCGTTCCCGCGCGATCGAACGGCAATGGCAGATCCCCGGCCCACAGAAGTGTCGTTCCCGCGCGATCGAACGGCAACGACAGATCCCCGGCCCACAGAAGTGTCGTTCCCGCGCGATCGAACGGCAACGACAGATCCCCGGCCCACAGAAGTGTCGTTCCCGCGCGATCGAACGGCAATGACAGATCCCCGGCCCACAGAAGTGTCGTTCCCGCGCGATCGAACGGCAACGACAGATCCATCGGGGGCAGCGGTCAGCGCAACGCCGCAGCCACCGCGTCGTACGACGCCCGGCCGAACGCCATGACGCGGGCCTCGGTCACCTCGGTCGGGGTCGTCCGCAGGGTGTCGACGGCGGCCGCGATCGCGTCGTCGAGGGGCCAGCCGTAGACACCGGCCGAGACGAGGGGGAACGCCACGGTGCGGGCCCCGAGCTCGTCGGCGACGGCCAGGGCGCGGGCGTAGCAGGAGACCAGCAGGGACCGGTCCCGCTCGCCGCGCGTGTGGTTCGGTCCCACGACGTGGATGACCCAGCGCGCCGGCATCGCCCCGGCCGTCGTCCAGCCCGCGTCGCCGGTGGCGAGCCCGGTGGGGAACCGGCGGCGGCAGTCCTCGAGGACCGCGGGTCCGCCGGCGCGGTGGATGGCGCCGTCCACGCCGCCGCCGCCGCGCATCGCCCGGTTGGCGGCGTTGACGACTGCGTCGACGTCCTGGGTGGTGATGTCGCCCTGCACGACCGTGACCTCCGCCGTCACCGCTGGGCCACCGCCTTGATCAGCGTGAGCGTGGCCCGCTCCAGCGCCGCCTGCCGCTCGTCGGGGTTGTCGTACCGGCGCTGCGTCGTCCTCCGGATCGTCAGGCCGCGCTCGTAGGCCTCGATCACCCGCGGGTCGACGTAGGAGGAACGGGCCAGGGTCGGGGTGTTGCCGAGGAACTCCGAGACCTGCTTCATCGCCGAGGAGACCGCCCGCTTGCGCGAGGCCTTGGTCTGGCCCGGCTCGGGGGACTCGGCCAGCGCGGCCGCGGCCAGCACGGTGGCGTGCCAGGTGCGGAAGTCCTTGGCGGTGGCCTCGAGCCCGGTGGCCTCGCGCACGTAGGTGTTGACCAGGTCGGGGATGACCGAGCGCCAGCTGCGGCCCTCCTGGTAGGCCATCAGCCGCGGGTCGTCCTTGGCCCGGCGACGCCGCATGATCTCCACGGCCTCGACCACCGTGGCGTCGTCGATCTCGATCCGGTGGTCGACGCCGGACTTGCCGGTGAAGGCGAACACCAGCCGGTCCTGCTGGCGGCGCACGTGCCGGCGCTCGAGCGTGGTCAGCCCGAAGGAGCCGTTGGTGTCGGCGTAGACGTCGTTGCCGATGCGGAAGTAGCCGAGGTCCAGCAGCCGTACGGCGGCGGCACAGGCGCGCTCGAGGGGCATGCCCTCGCGACCGAGGTCGCCCAGCACCCGCTCGCGGGCCTTGACCAGGCCCTTGCCGAAGAGCAGCATCCGGTCGAACTTCTCGGCGTCCCGCCTCAGCCGCCACTCGGGGTGGTAGAGGTACTGGCGGCGCCCGGCGTCGTCGGTGCCGACGGCCTGCAGGTGGCCGTTGGCGTACGGCGTGATCCAGACCTCCTGCCAGGCCGGCGGGATCACCAGCGTCCTGATCCGGGCGACGTCCTCGGGTGGCAGCCGGTTGCCGCGGTCGTCGAGGTAGACGAAGCCCTTCCCGGCGCGGCGGCGCGTCCAGCCCCGCTGGTCGGGCGACGTGCGACGGAGACGGACCACGCCCCGACCCTAGGGACGGGCGACCGGCCTTTCCTCACCCACGTGGACGGAGCGAGCGGAGCAGCACCACGAGCCCCACCGCGCCGAACCCGATCCCCACGGCGAACGGCCAGGCCGAGCGCCCACCGGCCTCGTCGTCGGCGTCGGCGGGAGGCACCTCCGGCTGCGCCGCCGGCGTCGGCGCGACCTCCGGTCCCGGCGTGACCTCCGGTTCGGGTGCGACCGCCGCCGCGACCGGTCGCGGCAGCCGCACCCGCAGCACCCGGGAGCCCGCGCCCTCGGTGCTGACCAGCACGACGCCGTCCTCGTCGACGGTGATGCCCTCCCCCTGGGGCTGGTCGGGCAGCGCGAACGAGTCGACGGCGTCGAGCCCCGGCCAGGTGTAGACGACCGCGGTGGAGTAGCCGCGGACCACGAGGTGGCGCCCGTCGGGCCAGAACGCGCCGTCGGTGGCGATCGCGTGGGCGGTGCCGATCGAGCGCATCGGGTTGGCCTTGTCGGGGTCGAGCCGCTGGGGTGCGCGCAGCACGTCGCCGCCGAAGATCCCCTTGGTCACCACGACCAGGCGACCGCTCGGGTCGACCAGGAGCGTCTCGGCGTCGCGGGGGCCGTCGGGGTAGACCAGCTCGTACGACGGCAGGTCGGCGTCACGGACGTCGCGGTCGCCCCGCCCGACGGGCACCCGGGTCACCGTGACCGAGTCGCGCGACTCGGGGTTGTCGCCGATGTCGGCGACCCACACCTCGCGGGCGCCGTCGCCGGCCGGGGCCAGCGCCTCGACGTCCTCCGGCTCCTCGCTCCAGGTCGTGACCCCGACGGTGTCGCCGGTGGCCCGGTCCACGGTGAAGACGCGACCGGTGTCACCGGAGTCGTTGGTGGTGACCACGAGCCCGTCGCGCGCCACGAGCCCGCTCGACTCGACGATCGCGGGGTCGCTGAACGTGAGCTCGACCCGGCCGCCCGGCGCAGCCGGGGCGGTGGCGAACCCCACCACGAAGGGCAGCGCCGTCGCCGCGGCCAGCACCCGACCCACGTCGGCGGCCCTCATCGCTCCAGCAGCGCGGCCAGTCGCGGCCGCAGCCCCCACTGCCCCACCAGGGACTCGTAGTCGTCCGCGACCCCGTCGGCCACCACCCCGGTGCGCACCGCACGGAGCATCGTGTTGCGCGGGGTGTGCTCGCTGGCGACGAACTCGACCACGTCGACCCGGTAGCCCTGGAGCCGCATCAGCGACGCGCGCAGCCCGTCGGTGAGGGTGTCGGCGAGCCGCTCGCGCAGGATGCCGTGCCGGGTCAGCTCGTCGTACGGCGTCGGGGTGGGCGCGGTGCGCAGCTGCGCGGCCACGTCGTGGTGGCAGCACGGCGCCGCGAGCACCAGCGGCGCCTCCCACCCGACCGCCCGGGCCAGGGCCTCGTCGGTCGCGGTGTCGCAGGCGTGCAGCGCCAGCACCACCTCCGGCGCCGGGTCGACCACGGCCTCGGCGATCGAGCCGACGACGAAGGTGGCCCCGAGCCCCAGCTCGGCGGCGACCTGGGTGTTGTGCTCGCGCGACTGCTCCTTGACGTCGACCCCGGTCATCGCGACCGGGATCCCCCTCACGTCGGTGAGGAAGCGCTGCGCGGCAAAGGTCAGGTAGGCGTTGCCGCACCCGAGGTCGGCGACCCGCAACGGGTCCTCGACGGTCGGCTTGCGCAGGTGCCCGGTGGCCCGGGCGTCGGTCACTGCGGCGTCGAGCAGCCGCAGGAACTCCTCCACCTGGCGCACCTTGGCGGCGCGGCTCGGCTTGTCGGCCAGCCCGAGCGCCCGCCACAGCGGGTCGTCGGCGGCGAGGAGCCGGTCCTTGGCGCGGTCGTGCCCGTGCTCGGCGGCCACGGTCTCGGCGCGGGCCTTGCTGCTCACCAGCGCCTCGCCCCGCTTGGTCACCCGGACCTGGTGGACGTGGGTGGCGGTCTCGACGTGCCAGTTGCCGAACGGCTCGGCCAGCAGCGCGTCGACCGCGGCGGCCGCGGCGTCGCCGGCCGCGTGGTTGACGGTGTGCGCCTGCGTGGCGTCGTACGACGTCACCTGCAGGTGTCGCCCCGCCTTCAGGTCGACGTACCTCGCCTCCACCCGCCGCCACGCCGGCACCTCGGTCCTCCGGCGTCCCGACGCCACGGCGCGCACCAGGGCGTCGGTATCGAGCAGCGCCTCGCGCACCAGGGCGAGCGCGGAGTCCAGCGACGCGGTCACAGCACGGCCGCCACGAGCACGATCACCAGCAACGCCACCAGGGCCACCGGGATCACGAGGCGGCGGTAGCGGGGGTTCACCTCCCCAGCCTAGGCCGCCCCCGCACCCACGAGGATCGAGGAGGGCGGCCACGACCGTCTCGAGACCCTCCCGCCAGCGCGCGGAGCCTCACCAGTGCTCCATCGACCCCCGGAACACCCCGGCCAGGTCGTCGCCGGTGACCTCCTTGGGCGCGGTGGCCAGCAGCCGCTGCTGCTGCAGCGCACCGTCGACCAGGGCGTCGACGTCGGCCTCGCCGTAGCCGACCTCCGCCAGCCCGCGGGGGATGCCGACGTCGCGCATCAGCGCCACCAGCACGCCCGGCAGCACGTCGGGACCGGACGCCGACGTCGGCACCGTCGGGTCGAGCAGCCGGGCGGCGGTGAGGTGCCGCTCGGGGGCGGCGTCGAAGGTGAAGCGGAAGGCCTCGGGCGCGGTCAGCGAGACCGCCATCCCGTGCGGCACGATCGGGGCGTCGGGGTAGCCCGCGGGCCGGTAGTCGCGCACCCGGCCGGCGATCGGGTAGGCGTTGGCGTGCGGCACGTGCACCCCGGCGTTGCCGAAACCGAGGCCGGCGAAGGTGGCCGCGAGCGACATCTGCTCGCGCGCCTCGACGTCGCCGCCGTCGGCCACCGCCCGCCGGAACGACCCGGACAGCAGCGACATCGCCCGCTCCGACCACAGGTCGGCGATCGGGTTGGCACCGCAGTAGGGCACGCGCTGCTCGGGTCGCTTGGCCTCGAAGTCGCCGAACCAGCGCGCGGTGTAGCTCTCCAGCGCGTGGCACAGGATGTCCATCCCCGCCGCCGCGGTCACCGTCGCCGGCTGGGTGAGGGTCAGGGCCGGGTCGACCACGGCCATCGTCGGCCGCAGCCGGGGGTGGCTGATCCCGGTCTTCACGTGCAGCGACAGCACGTCGAGCACGCAGATCGTGGTGCTCTCGCTGCCTGTCCCGGTGGTCGTGGGCACGGCGACCAGCGGCAGCAGCGGCCGGGTCGGGGCCTGGGCCCGGCCGACCGGGGCGTTGACGTAGTCCATCAGCTCGCCCGGGTTGGTGCAGAGCAGGTTGACCGCCTTGGCGGTGTCGATCGCCGAGCCGCCGCCCACCGCCACGATCGCGTCGAAGGACCCGGCGTCGCGGGCGAACGCGATCGCGTCGGCCATCGACTCGTCGGTGGGCTCGACCCGCGCCGCGTCGTACGTCGTGACCTCCAGCCCGCAGGCGCCGATCTGCTCGGCGATCCGGGCGGGGTGGCCGGTGGCGGCGACGCCGGGGTCGGTCACCAGCAGGACCCGCCGCGCGCCGAGCGCGGCCAGGTCGTGCCCGATCTCGCCGGACGAGCCGGACCCGAACTTGAGCGCCGGTGCTGCGTAGGTGAAGACGGTCTCGGTCACCACGCCACTGTAGGAGCCCGCCTCAGCGCAGTCCCAGGGCCTGCCGGACCGTGTCGACCACCGGGACGGCACCCGACTCGACGTCGGCCACCCGCACCCACTCGACCGCGTCGGTGGTGCCACCGACCTCGACCTCGAACGTCGCGCCCGGCGGCAGCGTGGCGGCGTAGACCAGCCCGACGGTCTGCACCTCCTCGTCGCGCCCGTTGGGCGCCGTGCCGGACACCGTGTCGGTGACGGTGCCGAGGAGCCGCTCGACGGTGGCCTTGGCGCCGGTCTCCTCGGCGACCTCGCGCACCACGCCGGCGGCGGGGTCCTCCCCGAAGTCCACTCCCCCGCCCGGCAGCGACCACTGGCCGGTGTGGAAGCCGCGCGGCGAGACGCGCGTCAGCAGCACCTGCTCGTCGGGCTCGGCCCGGCGCACCAGGGCGTACGCCGCGACCCGCTGCCACCGGTGGGGCCGGTAGGTGCCGAGCGCCTCCTTGACCATCGCGACCGTCGGGACGGTGCCGTCGAGCACCCCCGCGATCGGCCGCCAGGCCGCCTCGATCGTCGACCCGTCGACCTCCACGACGCGCGGCTCGGGCGAGTCGAGCGGCACCCAGCCGTCGTAGACGATGCGCAACGAGTGGGCGTCGACGCGACGACCGCGGCGCCAGGTGTCGGGCAGGTGCAGGCTGAAGGTGCGCGCGGACTCCCCCACGGTGACGTCGAGGCCCGTCTCCTCGTGCACCTCCCGGACCACGGCGTCACGCGGGTCCTCGCCGTGGTCGAGGCCGCCGCCGGGCAGCGTCCACAGCTCGCTGCGCGAGACCCGCGGCGCCAGCCGGCTGAGCAGGATCTGCCCGTCGCGCACGATGACGGCGTACGCCGCCACGCGCTGCACCCGGTTGCCTGCCATGCCGCCAACCCTATGCAACCGGGGTGCCGCCGTCGGGGTGGTCCCCGGACGTGCGCCCGGGGCCCGGGCCTAGCCGAACGGCGGGCGGTGGTCCTGCGCCAGCGAGCGTCGTCCGGCCCAGCGCCACACGCGCGCCGCGCGGTCGCGGTCCTCGTCGGTGACCAGGTTGCCCATCCAGCGCAGCGCGAGGGTCATCAGCCAGTCCGAGCGCATGCCGGCCGGGCCGAGGGCCGGCAGCAGCCGCGGCACGGTGACCAGGCCCGCGAGCCGGCGGGCGATCGAGAACGCCTCGCCGTAGTGGTCGCGCAGCAGGGCCGGCCAGGCCAGGTCGAGCTCGTCGCGCTCCTGCATGACCTCGACCAGCAGCCGCCCGGTCTCGAGGCCGTAGTCGATGCCCTCGCCGTTGAGCGGGTTGACGCAGCCGGCGGCGTCGCCGATGAGCGCCCAGTTGCGGCCCGCGACGTTGCTCACCGCCCCGCCCATCGGCAGCAGCGCCGAGGTCTTGGCCCGGATCGGGCCCTCGAGCTCGAACTCCTCGCGCCGCTCCTCGGCGTAGAAGTCCATGAGCGGCTTGATGGCGATCTCGGCCGGCCGCTTGGCGGTGGCCAGGGTGCCGACGCCGAGGTTCACCTCGCCGTTGCCCAGCGGGAAGATCCAGCCGTAGCCGGAGAGGATGGCGCCGTCCTGGCCGCGCAGCTCGAGGTGGCTGCTGATCCACGGGTCGTCGGACATCGCGCTGGCGACGTAGGACCGCCCGGCGACGCCGTAGACGGTCTCGCGGTGCCACTCGCGCCCGAGCAGCTTGCCGAGCGGGGAGCGGACGCCGTCGGCCACGACGAGGCGCCGGCAGCCGATCTCGAAGGTCTCCTCGCCCTGCTTGAACACGACCGCGGTCACCCGCGCGCCGTCGCGGCGTACGTCGACCGCGCGGGCGCCGTCGACCGCCGTCGCGCCGCTCTTGATCGCGGTGGTGCGCAGGTGGTCGTCGAGCTCGGTGCGGGCCACCGCGCTCCCCCAGTCGGGCAGGGTGCCACCGGGCCACGGAAGCAGCAGCGTCTGCCCGAACCCGTGCGCCCGCAGCCCCTGGTTGACGGTGTGCGCGCGGAGCCAGTCCTCGAGGCCGAGCCGCGAGAGCTCGTGGACGGCGCGGGGCGTCAGGCCGTCACCGCAGGTCTTGTCGCGCGGGAAGACAGCCATGTCGGCCAGCACGGTGTCGAGCCCCGCCCGCGCGGACCACGCGGCCGCGGCCGAGCCCGCCGGGCCCGCGCCGACCACCAGGACGTCGGTCTCCCTCGTCAGCACGCTCACCCACCCAGTGTCCCACCCGCCCCTGGACACCCGAAAAACGACGGTGACCCGTCGCACGCGTGCGACGGGTCACCGTGACCTGGACTGCTCAGGTGCTCAGTTCTGGTACGACCCGAAGTCGAAGTCGTCCAGGGCAACAGCCTGACCCGTGCCGGCAGCGCCGAACTCGTAGTCGTAGGTGTCGTAGCCGGTGACCGAGTACGCCGCGGCGCGGGCCTCCTCGGTCGGCTCGACCCGGATGTTGCGGTAGCGCTCCAGGCCGGTACCGGCCGGGATCAGCTTGCCGATGATCACGTTCTCCTTCAGGCCACGCAGGCTGTCGGAGCGACCGTGGATCGCGGCGTCGGTGAGCACCCGGGTGGTCTCCTGGAAGGAGGCCGCCGAGAGCCACGACTCCGTGGCGAGCGAGGCCTTGGTGATGCCCATGAGCTCGGCACGACCCGAGGCCGGCTTGCCGCCCTCGGAGACGACGCGGCGGTTCTCCTCCTCGAAGCGGACCCGGTCGACGAGGTCGGACGGCAGCAGGTTGCTCTCGCCCGACTCGAGCACGGTCACGCGCCGCAGCATCTGCCGCACGATGATCTCGATGTGCTTGTCGTGGATCGACACGCCCTGGCTGCGGTAGACGCTCTGCACCGACTCCACGAGGTGCTCCTGGGCGGTACGGATGCCCTGGATGCGCAGCACCTCCTTGGGGTCCGGCGTGCCGACGGTGAGCTGCTGGCCCACCTCGACCCGGTCGCCGTCGGCGATCAGCAGGCGCACGCGTCGGCTGACGACGTACTCCTTGACCTCCGACCCGTCGTCCGGCGTGAGCAGGACCTTGCGGGCCTTGTCGGTCTCGTCGATCTCGACGCGGCCGGCGGCCTCGGCGATCGGCGCCAGACCCTTGGGCGAGCGCGCCTCGAACACCTCGACCACGCGGGGCAGACCCTGCGTGATGTCGTCGGCCGCGGCCGAACCACCGGTGTGGAAGGTACGCATCGTCAGCTGGGTGCCGGGCTCACCGATCGACTGGGCGGCGATGATGCCGACCGCCTCACCGATGTCGACGAGCTTGCCGGTGGCCAGCGAGCGGCCGTAGCACTTCGCGCAGGTACCGGTCTTGGCGTCGCAGGTCAGGACCGAGCGGACCTTGACCTCCGCGATGCCGGCCGCGATGAGCTCGCCGATCTTGACGTCGCCGAGGTCGCCACCCGCCTCGACCAGCACCTCGCCGGTCTCGGGGTGGGTGATCTCGGACGCCGCCGACCGGGCGTACGCCGAGGTCTCGACGTGCTCGTGCTTGGTCACCGAGCCGTCCTCGAGCACCTCGCCGATCTTCTTCGGCAGGCCCCGCTCGGTGCCGCAGTCGTCCTCGCGGATGATGACGTCCTGCGACACGTCGACCAGACGACGGGTCAGGTAGCCCGAGTCGGCCGTGCGGAGCGCGGTGTCGGCCAGACCCTTGCGGGCACCGTGGGTGGCGATGAAGTACTCCAGGACGGTCAGGCCCTCCCGGAAGTTCGACTTGATCGGCCGCGGGATGATCTCGCCCTTGGGGTTGGCCACCAGACCACGCATGGCCGCGACCTGCCGGATCTGGTTCATGTTGCCGGACGCGCCGGAGTTGACCATGACGAAGATCGGGTTGGTCCGGTTGTGGGTCTCGAAGTTGTCCTCCATGGCCCGCCCGACCATGTTCGAGGCCTCGGTCCAGATCTCGATGAGCTCCTGGCGGCGCTCCTCGTCGGTGACCAGACCACGCTCGAACTGCTTCTGGATCTTGGCGGCCTTGATCTCGAACTCGCCGAGGATCTCGGCCTTGTTGTCCGGGGTCACGACGTCGTCGATCGAGACCGTGACACCGGAGTGGGTGGCCCAGTAGAAGCCGGTGTCCTTGAGGGCGTCGAGCGAGGCGGCGACCTCGACCTTGGTGTAGCGCTCGGCGAGGTCGTTGACGATCGCGCCGAGGGCCTTCTTGCCCACCTCGTAGTTCACGAAGGGGTAGTCGGCCGGCAGGGTCTCGTTGAACAGCGCCCGGCCCAGCGTGGTGTCGAGGGTCATCGTGACCAGGTCACCGGTGTGGTCGGGGTGGTCCATCGGCGCCACGACGTCGTCGAGGCGGATCTTGACCCGGCTCTGCAGGGCGATCTCGTGCTTGTCGAACGCCATGATCGCCTCGGCCACCGACGAGAACGCGCGGCCCTCGCCGGGCACCCCGTCGCGGTCGGAGGTCATGAAGAACAGCCCGATGATCATGTCCTGGGTCGGCATGGTCACGGGTCGTCCGTCGGACGGCTTGAGGATGTTGTTGGTCGAGAGCATCAGGATCCGCGCCTCGGCCTGGGCCTCGGCCGACAGCGGCAGGTGCACCGCCATCTGGTCGCCGTCGAAGTCGGCGTTGAACGCCGTGCAGACGAGCGGGTGGATCTGGATGGCCTTGCCCTCGATCAGCTGGGGCTCGAAGGCCTGGATGCCGAGGCGGTGGAGCGTGGGTGCCCGGTTGAGCAGCACCGGGTGCTCGGTGATGACCTCCTCGAGCACGTCCCAGACCTCGGGACGCACGGCGCGCTCGACCATCCGCTTGGCGGACTTGATGTTCTGCGCGTGGGACAGGTCGACCAGCCGCTTCATCACGAAGGGCTTGAACAGCTCGATCGCCATGTTCTTCGGCAGACCGCACTGGTGCAGCTTGAGCTGCGGGCCCGAGACGATGACCGAGCGGCCGGAGTAGTCGACGCGCTTGCCGAGCAGGTTCTGGCGGAAGCGACCCTGCTTGCCCTTGAGCATGTCGGACAGCGACTTCAGCGGCCGGTTGCCCGGGCCGGTCACCGGACGACCGCGGCGGCCGTTGTCGAACAGCGAGTCGACGGCCTCCTGGAGCATCCGCTTCTCGTTGTTGACGATGATCTCGGGCGCGCCGAGGTCGAGCAGCCGCTTGAGCCGGTTGTTGCGGTTGATGACCCGGCGGTAGAGGTCGTTCAGGTCGGAGGTGGCGAAGCGGCCACCGTCGAGCTGGACCATGGGGCGCAGGTCCGGCGGGATGACCGGGACGGCGTCGAGCACCATGCCGCGCGGCTCGTTGCCGGTCTTGCGGAACGCGTCGACGACCTTGAGGCGCTTGAGGGCGCGGACCTTCTTCTGGCCCTTGCCGGTCGCGATGGTCTCGCGCAGCGACTCGACCTCGCCCTCGATGTCGAAGCCCTCGAGGCGCTTCTGGATCGCCGTGGCGCCCATGTGGCCCTCGAAGTACTTGCCGAACCAGTTCTTCAGCTCGCGGTAGAGCAGCTCGTCACCCATGAGGTCCTGGACCTTGAGCGACTTGAAGGTGCTCCACACCTCGTCGAGGCGGGTGGTCTCGATGTCCGAGCGCTTGCGCAGCTGGGTCATCTCGCGCTCGGCGCCGTCGCGCACCTTGCGCTTCTGGTCGGCCTTGGCGCCCTCGGCCTCGAGCGCGGCGAGGTCCTCCTCGAGCTTCTTGGTGCGGTCGGCGATCGAGCTGTCGAGACGCTTCTCGAGCATCTCGCGCTGCTGCTGGACCTTGGCCTCCAGGGAGGTCAGGTCGCGGTGGCGGGCGTCCTCGTCGACCGAGGTGATCATGTAGGCCGCGAAGTAGATGACCTTCTCCAGGTCCTTCGGGGCGAGGTCGAGCAGGTAGCCCAGCCGCGACGGCACGCCCTTGAAGTACCAGATGTGGGTCACGGGCGCGGCGAGCTCGATGTGGCCCATCCGCTCGCGACGCACCTTGGAGCGGGTCACCTCGACGCCGCAGCGCTCGCAGATGATGCCCTTGAAGCGCACGCGCTTGTACTTGCCGCAGTAGCACTCCCAGTCCCGGGTGGGACCGAAGATCTTCTCGCAGAAGAGGCCGTCACGCTCGGGCTTGAGCGTGCGGTAGTTGATGGTCTCCGGCTTCTTGACCTCGCCGTGGCTCCACGTGCGGATGTCGTCCGCGGTGGCCAGGCCGATCTTGAGCTGGTCGAAGAAGTTCACGTCGAGCACGATGGCTGCAACCCTTCGTAGTACTGAGAAAAGTGATTAAGGGGGGTCGGAGGCCGGCGCCCCTCCCGGGGCGCCGGACCTCTCAGACCTCTTCGACCGAGCTGGGCTCGCGGCGGGACAGGTCGATGCCGAGCTCCTCGGCGGCGCGGAAGACGTCCTCCTCCGCGTCCCGGAGCTCGATCTGCGAGCCGTCCTGGCTGAGCACCTCGACGTTCAGGCAGAGCGACTGCATCTCCTTGACGAGCACCTTGAACGACTCCGGGATGCCGGAGTCGGGGATGTTCTCGCCCTTGACGATGGCCTCGTAGACCTTGACGCGCCCGGGGACGTCGTCGGACTTGATCGTCAGCAGCTCCTGCAGGGCGTAGGCGGCGCCGTAGGCCTCCATCGCCCAGACCTCCATCTCGCCGAACCGCTGGCCGCCGAACTGGGCCTTACCGCCCAGGGGCTGCTGCGTGATCATCGAGTAGGGGCCGGTCGAGCGCGCGTGGATCTTGTCGTCGACGAGGTGGTGGAGCTTGAGGATGTACATGTAGCCCACCGAGACCGGGTCCTTGAACGGCTCGCCGGAGCGGCCGTCGAACAGGTTGGCCTTGCCGGTCCCGTCGATCAGGCGGACGCCGTCGCGGTTGGGGATCGTCGACCCGAGCAGGCCGGTGATCTCGTCCTCGCGGGCGCCGTCGAAGACCGGGGTCGCGACCTTGGTGCCGGGCTCGGCCTTGTCGGCGTGGATCTTGATGAGCCGCTGCTTCCAGCCGTCCTTGTCGCCGGCGCCGGGCTGGTCGCTCAGCTCGAGGTCCCAGCCCTGCTTGGCCAGCCAGCCGAGGTGCAGCTCGAGGATCTGGCCGATGTTCATCCGGCGCGGCACACCGAGCGGGTTGAGCACGACGTCGACCGGGGTGCCGTCCTCCATGAACGGCATGTCCTCGATCGGGAGGATCTTGGCGATGACGCCCTTGTTGCCGTGGCGTCCGGCGAGCTTGTCGCCGACCGAGATCTTGCGCTTCTGGGCGACGTAGACCCGCACCAGCTGGTTGACGCCGGGGGGCAGCTCGTCGCCGTCCTCGCGGTCGAAGACCCGGACGCCGATGACGGTGCCGGACTCGCCGTGCGGGACCTTCATCGAGGTGTCGCGCACCTCGCGCGCCTTCTCGCCGAAGATCGCGCGGAGCAGCCGCTCCTCGGGGGTGAGCTCGGTCTCGCCCTTGGGCGTGACCTTGCCGACCAGGATGTCGCCCGTGGTGACCTCGGCGCCGATGCGGATGATGCCGCGCTCGTCGAGGTCGGCCAGCATCTCCTCGGAGACGTTGGGGATGTCGCGGGTGATCTCCTCGGGCCCGAGCTTGGTGTCGCGGGCGTCGACCTCGTGCTCCTCGATGTGGATCGAGGTGAGGACGTCCTCCTGCACCAGGCGCTGGCTGAGGATGATCGCGTCCTCGTAGTTGTGGCCCTGCCACGGCATGAAGGCGACGAGCAGGTTGGTGCCCAGCGCCATCTCGGCCTTGTCGGTGCACGGACCGTCGGCGATCGGCGACCCGACCTCGACCCGGTCACCCTCGAGGACCAGCGGGCGCTGGTTGATGCAGGTGCCCTGGTTGGAGCGACGGAACTTCGCCAGCTTGTACGTCGTGTACGTGCCGTCGTCGTTCATCGTCTCGACCAGGTCGGCCGAGACCTCCTTGACCACGCCGGCGTGGTCGGCGACGACCACGTCACCGGCGTCGACGGCGGCGCGGTACTCGATGCCGGTGCCGACGAGCGGGGAGTCACTGGTGATCAGCGGGACGGCCTGGCGCTGCATGTTGGCGCCCATGAGCGCGCGGTTGGCGTCGTCGTGCTCGAGGAACGGGATGAGCGCGGTGGCGACCGAGACCATCTGCCGCGGCGAGACGTCCATGTAGTCGACCTCGGCGGCCAGGATCTCGGAGACCTCGCCGTCGCGCTGGCGCACGAGCACCCGCTCCTCGACGAACTTGCCGTCCTCGTCGAGGATCTGGTTGGCCTGCGCGATGACCTCGCGGTCCTCGTCGTCGGCGGTGAGGTAGTCGATCTGGTCGGTGACCCGGCCGTTCTCGACCTTGCGGTAGGGCGTCTCGACGAAGCCGTACGGGTTGATCCGGCCGTAGGAGGCCAGCGACCCGATCAGACCGATGTTGGGACCCTCGGGGGTCTCGATCGGGCACATGCGGCCGTAGTGCGATGGGTGGACGTCGCGGACCTCCATGCCGGCGCGGTCGCGGGAGAGACCACCCGGGCCGAGCGCGGAGAGCCGACGCTTGTGGGTCAGGCCGGCGATCGGGTTGGTCTGGTCCATGAACTGCGAGAGCTGGGAGGTGCCGAAGAACTCCTTCAGCGCCGCCACGACCGGGCGGATGTTGATCAGCGACTGCGGCGTGATCGCCTCGACGTCCTGGGTGGTCATCCGCTCGCGGACCACGCGCTCCATCCGGGCCAGACCGGTGCGCAGCTGGTTCTGGATGAGCTCGCCGACCGTGCGCATGCGCCGGTTGCCGAAGTGGTCGATGTCGTCGGGGCCGACCTCGATCTCACCGGCGGGGGCCGGCACCGTCTCGCGGCCGTCGTGCAGCGCGACGATGTACTTGATCGCGTTGACGACGTCGGAGATGGTCAGCGTCTGCTGGTCGAAGGCCTCGACCAGGCCGAGCTTCTTGTTGATCTTGTAGCGACCGACCTTGGCCAGGTCGTAGCGCTTGGGGTTGAAGTAGTAGTTCTTCAGCAGCGTCAGGGCGGCCTCGCGCGTCGGCGGCTCGCCGGGACGAAGCTTGCGGTAGATGTCGAGCAGCGCGTCGTCGGGACCCTGGGTGTGGTCCTTCTCCTCGGTGAGCTGGATCGACTCGAACTGACGCAGCTCGGCCATCACGGCCTCGTAGTCGTAGGCCTCGCCGGTGTCCTCGGCGACGGCCTGCAGCGCCTTGAGGAGCACGGTGATGTTCTGCTTGCGCTTGCGGTCGAGGCGGACGCCGACCAGGTCGCGCTTGTCGATCTCGAACTCGAGCCAGGCGCCGCGCGAGGGGATCAGCCGCGAGGTGTAGATGTCCTTGTCGGACGTCTTGTCGGCGGTGCGCTCGAAGTAGACGCCGGGGCTGCGGACCAGCTGGGAGACCACGACGCGCTCGGTGCCGTTGATGACGAAGGTGCCCTTGGGGGTCATCAGGGGGAAGTCACCCATGAAGACCGTCTGGCCCTTGATCTCACCGGTGTCGTTGTTGGTGAACTCGGCGGAGACGTACAGCGGGGCGGAGTAGGTGAAGTCCTTCTCCTTGCACTCGTCGACGGAGTACTTGGGGTCGTAGAAGACGGGGTTCTCGAACGAGAGCGACATCGTCTCGGAGAAGTCCTCGATCGGCGAGATCTCCTCGAAGATCTCCGTCAGCCCCGACTTGCGGGAGACGTCCTCGCCGTTGGCGAGGCGGCGCTCGACGACGGCGTCCCACTTCTCGTTGCCGACCAGCCAGTCGAAGCTGTCGGTCTGCAGGGAGAGGAGCTGCGGAACCTCGAGTGGTTCCTCGATCTTTGCGAACGAGATGCGGCGGTTGTTGCCGGTCGTGCTGGTGTTGCGAGTGGCAGAGGTGCTGCGCGCGGCCAAGAGAGATCCTTCGACGTCAGTCGCGAGAGAGCGTCGGACCACCACAACATCGCCACCGGGCAGGCAGATGCGTATCTGAGGGCAGACGCAAAGCGCCACGATACACGAATCTCGGGCGCGCGACAATGACGGCTTGCGCCACGACGACGAGCGTGGGTCGATGATGAACTGCCAGCGGCCCCGGGTCAAGCACCCGGCGCCGATCGGGACGTCCTAGTCGCCGCAGACGCCGCCGGGGTCGGTGATCAGGCAGTCGACCTTCCAGGTGCCGTCGACGTCGAGCATCCGCATCGTGACCTGGTCGCGGGAGACGTCGTCGCGCTGGGCGTTGCGGATCGGGCGGTTGACGAAGAGCAGCACGTCGACGCGGTCGGCGCCGGTGCGCACGATCCCGGAGGTCACCACCTGGGTGGTGACGATGGTCTGGGTGTTGGGGGCGTTCTCCTCGACGTAGCCGGCGAAGTTCTGCTCGTACTCCTCGGCGTAGTCGTCGGTCATGAAGGAGACCGCCGCGGCCCGGCTCGCCTCGAGGTCGCGGTAGTCGAAGGAGAGGACCGGGACGACGGCCGCCTCGGCGGCGGTCTGCGCGGCGGCGATCTCGCGCTCGTCGGGCAGGCCGGCCTCGTCGCCCTCCTCCTCGCCACCGAGCACGAGGGCGAGCACGGTCGCGGTCACCAGCGCCAGGGCGAGCAGGCCGAGCAGCACGGCGAGGCCGATCCGGACCGGGCCGGGCCGGCCGGACCCCGGCACCGCGGTCGCACCGTCGGCGTCGGCGTCGGCGTCCGAGTCGGTGGTGCCGGCCTTCGCGGGCTTGTCCAGGGTGACGGTCGGCGCCGGTGCCGGGGCGTCCGGGACGTCGTCGTGGTCGTGGTCGACCTTCGCGGCCGGGACGTCCACGGCGTCGTCCGGCACGTCGTCGTCCGGCTCGTCGTCGGCCTCCTGGGCCGCGAGGTCGGCGTCGTGCGCCGCGCGCCGCTCGGGGTCGAGCAGCACCTCGGCGGCCCGGTTGCGCTGCTTGAACCGGCGGTCGGTCGGGGAGAGGCCGGCGACGGCCTCACGCCAGGCGGCCTCGATCTCCGCGGCGGTCGCCGACTCCTCGACGCCGAGCACGTCGTACCAGCTGGGGATCATCGCAACGCTCCCCACGCGTCGAGGGCGGCGGCCAGCGTGTCCAGGCTGCCGGACACGGCGGCGCGCCGTGCGGCGCAGGGCTCGGTGTCGGCGGTGGCGCACGTCGCGCCGAGGCCCGAGACGGCCCGCACCACGTTGCCGGCGGCGCCGCGGGTGGCCGGGACCAGCTCGGCGACGAGCGGCGGCGGGGCGCCGACGAAGACCTGGGCGTCGGGGTTGGCGGCGGCCTGCAGGCTGCGGACCAGGGTGCGCGCGGCGTCGGAGACGGCCTGCGGGGCCTGGGCGCAGGCGCGGTCGACGGGGCTCGCGGGCTCCGGGAAGCCGCACTCCGCGAGAGCGGCGACCGCCTCGTCGATGACGACCCGGCGGTTGGCGACGACCTCGGCGTAGCGCTGCACGACCGGCGAGGTGGACTGCGCACCCGGCGTGGTCGTCGGCGCCGGTTCGTCGGTCTGCTCGCCGGGCACCTCGCCCTGGACGGGCACGAAGTCGTCGACGAGCCAGTCGCCGCCGGTGCGGACCAGCTTGACCTGGATCCGGAACAGCAACGGCTCCTCCTCGATCCGGCCGTCCTCGTCCGGGTCGGGGTAGGACTGGCGCAGCGCGCCGGTGACCAGCACCGACGCGAGGTCGGCGTCGAGCGACTCGGTGCCGGCGGCGTAGATCTCCACGGTCCGGGAGAGCCCCGCCTGGGCGACGGTCTGCTCGGCGAAGGTGACGTTCTTCTCGAAGTCGACCGCGAACTTCGGCGTGATCACCTCGCGCACCCGCTCGACGTAGCCGGGCATCGCGTTCTGCTCGTCGAGGTCGGAGGGACCGTAGGTGTTGAGCCGCAGCACGAACTTGTTGGCCTGGCTCGTCACCTGCTCACGCGCACGCGACCCTTCCTCCGCAGCCCGGTCGGCACCCGACTCACCGCCGAAGACCTCCCGGACCCGGTCGCCGGTCGAGCCCGAGGTGTCGGCGTAGCGCACGCCGAGGACGACCAGGCAGGCCACGGAGACGACCGCGGCGACCGCGGTGAGGACGGTGAGGGCGGAGCGGGAGCGGGAGCGGGAGCCTACTGACCCGTCATGGGTTGGAGGAACAGCCACTTCCACGACTCCTCTCCGAGCGACCGGGGAGCCACGGTACCGCCGGACCCGTAGAGCGACGGACGGCCCTGGGTCTCCTCGTCGGGCCAGCTGAGCTCGCCGGTGGCCTGGTCGTAGTAGAGGTCGGGCTCGGTGTAGCCGGTCGCGGCGCGGGGCGGCAGGTTCTGGGCGCCACGGGCGTTGGTCTTGGTCGGCGGCTCGGTGCACCGGGCGTCCTCGTTCATGCCCGGGTCGGTGAACCGGTCCTGGGGCGAACGCCGGTCGGTGCCCTCGTAGCCGGCGCGGCAGGGCTCGGTGGTGCTCAGGATCAGGCCGAAGTGGGCGTCGATGCGGCCGCCGGGCGTCTTGGACGCGACGGTGAAGCTGCCCTCGACGACGTAGGGGTAGAGCACCAGGAACTGCTGGAAGCCGTTCAGGTTCTTGACCACGACCTCACCGGTCGTGACCAGGTTGTTGAGCAGCGAGGCGACCTCGGCGCGGTTCTCCTCGATGAAGGTGCGCAGCTGGTTGGCCGCCTCCGAGCCGTTGTCGATCACGCCGATCAGGTCGTCGTTGGCGCCCGCGAGCGTGCCGCTGAACAGGGCCAGCTGGTCGGCGAAGGTCCGCAGGTCGCTGGCCGAGTCGACCTGGGTGTTGAGGACGACGTTGCTGTCCTCGATCAGCTTGGTCGTGATGTCGAAGTTGGCGTCGGCCGCCTCGATGAACGAGTTGCCGGTGTCGATGATCCGCTGCAGGTCGTCGCCCGTGCCCTGGAAGGCCTTGCCGAGCTCGTCGATGGTGGTGCGCAGGGCCTCCTGGTCGACCGAGCCGACCGTGGTGGACAGGTTGGCGAGGAGCTCCTCGGTCTGGATCGGCGTCCGGGTGTCCTCGAGGGCGATCTCGGCGCCGTCGTCGAGCGGCTCGCCCTCGTCGACCTGCGGCTGCAGGTCGACGAACTGCTCCCCCACCGCCGAGCGGTTGCCGACCTCGGCGATGGAGTCGGCGGGGATGTCGTCCCACTTGTCGTCGATCTCCAGGACGACGTCGACGCCCTCCTCGGTGAGCTCGAGGCGGTCGACGGTGCCGATGCCGGTGCCTCGGTAGGTGACCTCGGCGCCGGCGAAGATGCCGCCCGCCTCGGCGAAGTGGGCGGTGACCTCGTAGCTGTCGTCGCGCACCGCGCGGTCGAGCTTGGCGTAGCGCGCGCCGACGTAGGTGACGCCGAGCAGCGTGATGATCACGAAGACCAGCAGCTGCAGCTTGGTCCGGCGGGTGATCATCGCAGCACCATCCCGGGGGTCAACAGGCTCACCAGAGCAGGGTCGTAGGTCTCGGCCAGCTCGCCCAGGGTGGGACCGCCGACCGTGGCTCTCGGGCCGGAGCCCGCGGCCGCCGGACGGTTGAGCAAGCCGTCGAGCCCGCCGAGGGGGAGCTGGGGCACGACCGGCAGGCCGGGCTGGCCGCCGCCGCGCGGGCCGCCGAGGAGGCCGCCGTCGAGCAGCCCGCCGAGCAGGTCGCAGACGGGGTTGCGGGGGGTGGACTCGCAGATCGAGTTCACCAGACCCTTCAGGCACCGGCGGTTGAACCTCTCCGCGCACGCGAACAGCGCGTCCTGCGCCTTCTGGCACAGCTCCTCGAAGTCGGGCAGCGGCCCGACCTGCGGGATCTGGGCCAGCGGCGTGCACGGGATGCCGGGCAGCTGGAGCTGGGCGAGGTCGAGCTCGAGGTCGATGGAGAGGTTGGTGTAGTCGCCCATGTGCAGGTTGCGGGCCACCTGGGGGTCGCGCCCCACGACCTCGTCCACGAACGGGTAGGTCAGGAAGGTGTTGAAGGAGTTGACGAGGTCGTCTCCGGAGTTGGCCAGCTGGGTGAGCGTCGGCTGCAGCTGGCGCAGGGTGGTGATCGTGTCCTCCTTCGTCCGGCGGATCACCCGGACGCCGACGTCGCCGAGCCGGTCGAGCGCCTGCAGCATCCGCACCAGGTCGTCACGCTGCCGGTCGATGGACAGCAACGCGCTGGGCAGCTGCTCGAGGGCGAGGTCGATCTTGGGCTGCTGGCGGCGTACCTCGATGGCGAGCCCGTTGAGGGACTCGATCGCGGCGACGATGTCCTCCTTGTTCTCGTCGAGCTGGCCCATGAAGTCGGCGACCTGCGTCAGCAGCGACCGCACGGAGTCCTCGCGGCCCTCCAGCGCGGCGCTGACCTCGGTCGAGATCGTCTTGACCTTGTCGAGCCCGCCGCCGTTGAGCAGCAGGCTGAGCGCACCCAGCACCTCCTCGACCTCGGGGTTCTTGCCACTGCGCTCGAGCGGGATCTCGGCACCGTTGGCGAGCAGCGCCTGCTCGGCACCGGCCTCGGGAGCCGCCAGCGAGACGAACTTCTCCCCCAGCAGGCTGGTCTGGCGGATCGTCGCCACGGCGTTGGCCGGCAGCTCGGTGTCGTTGCGGATCTCGAGGGTCACCTCGGCGGTGTAGCCGTCGAGGTCGACCGAGGTCACCTTGCCGACGCTGACGTCGTTGACCTTGACGCTGGACTGGGGCACCAGGTCGAGGACGTTCTCGAACTGGACCGTGACGGTCATCGGGTCGTCGCCGGTGTCGGCGCCGCCGGGCAGGGGCAGCTCGTAGACGTCGAAGTCGCACCCCGACAGCAGGGCACTGCCGAGGACGAGCGCGAGGACGGTGCTCAGGAGACGCTTCACCGGGCCGCCGCCTCCTTGGTCGTCACGGGCGGCACGATGCCGCCCAGGGTGGGGTCGTAGGTGCTCTGGTAGAGCGACCCGCTCCCGGGTCCGAACGTCGCCACCCGCGGCAGGGGCAGACCCTCGATGAGGTCGCAGAGCTTGCCGTCGGGGTCGTTGCCGCTGACCAGGGCGCACAGGAGCGCGGACGGGTTGTCGAGCAGCTCGCGCTCGAGGTTGCCGAGGTTGGCGTTGGTGTCGAGGGTGCCGGCCTCGGGGTTGTAGGTGAGCTGGAGGTTGTTCAGCGCCAGCGGCGCGATCCGCAGCGTCTCGTCGAGCGCGGCGCGCTGCCGGACCAGCACCTTGGCGAACCGGTTGAGGCCCTTGATGTCGGTCTTGAGGACGTCGCGGTTGTCCTGGACGAACGTGCCGACCTCGTCGAGGGCGACCGCGAGGTTCTCCAGGGCCCCGGCCAGCTCCTGCCGCTCGTCGGCGAGCAACGAGGACACCCGGCCGAGCGAGCTGTTGAAGTCGCGCACGGTCTGGTCGTTCTCGGCCAGCGTGGTGATGAACTTCTGGAGCTCGGCGGCCGCGCCGAAGAGCTCCTCCTTGTTGTTGTCCAGGGTGGTGCTGAGCCGACCGAAGTTCTGGATCGTGCGGTTGAACTGGTTGCCCTGGCCGCCGAAGTTGTCGGCCGTGACCTCCAGCAGGTCGGTGAGCGCACCGGTGGAGTTGGCGCCGTTGGGCCCGAGGGCGACGGTGAGCCGGTCGATGTTGGCGTAGATCTCGTCGAGCTCGAGCGGCACCGCGCCGACGGCGGTCAGCTCGGCGTCGTCGGCGATGGCCTGGTCGCCGTCGGTGAAGGCCGGCGTGATCTGGACGTAGCGGTCGCCGACGATGGCGGGCGAGATCAGCACCGCCTTGGCGTCCTCGGGGATCTCGACCTCGGGGTCGTAGGTCATCTCGACCTTGACCCGGGTGCCGACGGGGGTGATCTTCTCGACGCGGCCGACGGCCACGCCGAGCACCCGGACGTCGCTGCCCTCGTAGAGCGAGACGGTCCGCGGGAAGTAGGCGGTGAGCTGCTTGTCGTCGTCGCCACCGCGGAACAGGACGATGCCGGCCACGGCGACCAGGATCAGGATGACGAGCGGGACGACCGCGCGCTTGAGGGGGTCCATCAGCCGATCCCCGTCCCGGTGCTGGGGATGGGCGGGAAGTTCTGGATGTAGGTGTCGAACCACGGGCCCGTGCCGAGGGTGTTGGCGAAGACCCGGTAGAAGGGCGCCATCAGCCGAAGCGCGTTGTCGAGGTTGTTCTCGTTCTTGTTGATCACGTCGAGCGTCTCGTCGAGCTGGGTGAGCGCCGGCTTGAGGTCGGCCCGGCTCTCCCGGATCAGGGCGGTCAGCTCCGAGCTCAGGGTCGAGGTCGAGACCAGCAGCTGGTGGAGCTGCTCGCGACGCTGGAGCAGGGCTTCGAAGAGCACGTCGGCGTCCTCCATCAGCGCGACGATGTCCTGGTCGCGGTCGTCGAGCACGGTCGAGACCCGCTTGAGGTTCTGCAGCAGCGAGTTGATCTCGTCGTCGCGGTCGGCCAGGTTCTCCGACAGGTCGGACAGGCCGGCGAGCGCCCCGCGGAACTCCTCGGGCGTGTTGCGGGTGAGGTCGGCGAGCACCGAGAGCGACTCGGTGAGCTGGTCGGTGTCGATGTCCTGCTCGGTGGTGCCGTCGCCGATCGTCTCGGCCAGGCCCTCGAACGCGTCGACGACGTCGAACGGCTCCTCGGTGCGCTCGACCGGGATCGTCGCGCCCTTCTTCAGCTGGTCGTCGCCCGCCGGCTCGAGGGAGAGGTACATCGAGCCGAGCAGGGTCTTGACCCGGATCGCCGCCGCGGTCTGGGTGCCGAACTCCTCGTCGGTCTCGATGTTGAAGGCGACCTTGACCTGGCCGTCGTCGATCTCGATCGAGTCGACCTTGCCGATGCGGACGCCCGCCATCCGGACCTCGTCGCCGGTCTGCAGGCCGCCGCTGTCCTCGAACATCGCGTAGTAGGTGTCGCCGCCGCCGATCAGCGGCAGGTCCTGGGCCCGGAAGGCGGCCAGGAGCAGCAGCACGATGGTGGCGATGCTGACAGCGCCGATGATCACCGGGTTGCGCTCGCGGAAGGGCTTCATCGCCGCTCCTCCGTCCTGGGCTGGGTCGTCATCCGAGATCACACCTCTCGCCGCCGAGGCCATCGATCTCCGGGATCTTGACCTCGGCGCCCGCGGGCAGCTTGACCGTCCCCTTGAAGTCGCACAGGTAGAAGTTGAACCAGGAGCCGTAGATGGCGGTGCGGCCGATCTTCTCGAGCTTGATCGGCAGCACCTGGATCGCGCGGTCGAGCTCCTGCTTGTTGTCGTTGATGTTCTTGGTCAGGCGCCGCAGCTGCTTGATGTCCTCGACGAAGGGCGGTCGGACGCCCTCGACGAGCTCGGCCGTCTCCTCGGCCAGGAGCGTGACCTGGTCGAAGGAGTCGAGGATGGCGTCGCGGTCGTCCTTGAGGCCGGCGACGAGCTTGCGGAAGTTCACGATCAGCGCCGAGAGCTGCTCGTCGCGGTCGGCGATGTGGTCGAGCACGAAGTCGAGGTTCTCCAGCAGCTCACCGATGACGGCGTCGCGGCTGGCCAGCTCGCTGGTCACCGAGGCGGTGCTCCGCAGCAGTCCCTCGAGCGTGCCGCCCTCGCCCTGGAAGACCTGTATGACCTCGAACGACAGCCGGTTGACGTCGTCGGGGTTCAGCGCCTCGAAGAGCGGCTTGAAGCCGTTGAACAGCTCGGTGAGGTCGAGCGCCTCCTCGGTACGGGACTCGGGGATGGTCTCCCCCTCGTCCAGCAGCCCGGTCTCGCCCTCGCCCTGGCTCAGCGAGAGGTAGCGCTGGCCGACCAGGTTGCGGTAGCGGATCGCGGCGTACGTCGACTGCGTGAGCTCGGTGCCGTCGGCGACGGTGAAGGTGAGCTCGGCCATCTTGGCGGGACCGTTGCCCTCGCCCTCCCCCTCGACGATGTCGATCCCCTTGACGGTGCCGACCTTGACCCCGGCGACGCGGACGTCGTCGCCCTCGACGACGCCGGTGACGTCGCTGAAGACGGCGCGGTACTCCCGGGTGCCCTGGAAGCTGATGTTGCCGATCACGATCACCAGCAGGCCGGTGGCCATGATCGTGACCACCATGAAGATGACCAGCTTGACCAGCGCGCTGGAGGTCTGCTTGTCGAGGAGCTTCATCGCGTGCTCACCTTCGCCCCGCGGGCCATCGTGCTCAGCAGCAGCGGACCGAGGTCGCCGACCTCCTCGGGCGTGACCCCCAGGGTCGGGGCGATCAGCTCGCGGTAGAGGTCGTACTCGCCCGTGGTGCCGTGCCAGCCCTTGCCGTCGCGCATCAGGTAGCCGGTGGCCGCGCGGGAGGTGCCCTTGCCCGTGTTGCGGTCGACGCCGTCGTTGAAGTTGGGGACCCGTCGGACGGGGTTGGCCTGCGACCACGGGGGGTTGGGCAGCTCGAGGCAGCTCGGCCCGCTGTTCTCGGCGATCCGCGGCCGGTCGTTGACGTCGTACGGGCGCGGCTGGCGCGGCAGGGTCTCCAGGACGATGTGGAGGGTGAAGTCGCGGAAGGCCTCTGCCTGCCGCTTGCCGGCGTTGACGATGCCCGCGGTCAGGCACGGGAACTCGATGGAGTAGCGCGCGAGCACCCGCAGCGTGGCGGCGCTGAGCCGCCCGAGGTCGACGAGGTTCTCCTCGTTCTCGGCCAGGAAGGAGCCCGCGGTGTCGGAGAACGCGGCGACGTCGTTGAAGACCGCCTTCAGGCGGTCCTCGCGATCCTCCAGCGTGCCGGTGGTCAGGACGGTGTTCTCGAGCACCTCGCCGACCTCGGGGAGGATCTCGTCGTAGATCTCGGCGACGTCGGAGGTCAGCCGGAGGTCCTCGACCAGCTCGGGGATGCGCGGGTTGAGCCGCTGGAGGTAGGCGTCGAGGGTCTCGATGTTCTCGCCGAGCTGGTCACCGCGTCCCTCGAGGGCCGTGGCCAGCGCCGTGAGGGTCATGTTCAGGTCGGCCGGCTGCACCGTCTGGAGCAGCGGGTAGAGGTCGGCGAGCACCTTCTCGACCTCGGTGGCCACCTTGGTCTTGGTGATCCGGTCGCCGGCGGCCAGCGAGGCGTCGGCGGGCTCCTCGGGGTAGACCAGCGAGACGTACTTCTCGCCGAACAGGGTCTTGGGCACGATCGAACCGGTGACGTTGGCCGGGATCTGGTCGATCTGGTCGGGGTAGATGCCCAGCTCGACCTCGGCGCCGCTGGCGGTCGCCTCGTAGTCGAGGACCTCCCCCACGATCACGCCGCGGATCTTGATGTCGGCGCGCTTGGGCAGCTGCAGGCCGATGGAGGAGGTCTCGAGCGTGACCTCCTCGTAGTCGGCGAACGCCTTGGTGAACGTCGCGTAGGTGAGGTAGCCGCTCAGGAGCAGCAGCGACACGAAGACGACGCCGAGCACCCGCGGGTGGAAGAAGATCTTCTTCACCGTCTCAACCCGCCAATCTCACGGTCGTCGTGGTGCCCCAGATGGCCATGGACAGCAGCAGGTCGATGACGTTGACGGCCACGATGCTGGTCCGGACCGCACGACCCACCGCCACGCCCACGCCCGCGGGACCGCCCGAGGCCGTGTAGCCGTAGTAGCAGTGGATGAGGATGACGACCACCGAGAAGACCAGGACCTTGCCGAAGGACCACAGCACGTCTCCCGGTGGGAGGAAGACGTTGAAGTAGTGGTCGTAGGCCCCTGGACTCTGGCCGTAGAACTGGGTCACCACCAGCCGGCTCGCGACGTAGGAGGAGAGCAGGCCGACGACGTAGAGCGGGACGATGGCGATCAGGCCGCCGATGATGCGGGTGGTGACCAGGAACTGCATCGACGGGATGGCCATCACCTCGAGGGCGTCGACCTCCTCGGAGATGCGCATGGCGCCGAGCTGGGCGGTGAAGCCGCAGCCGACCGTCGCGGCCAGCGCGATGCCGGAGACCAGGGGGGCGATCTCCCGGGTGTTGAAGTAGGCCGAGACGAACCCGGCGTACACCGACGTGCCGAGCTGGTCGAGCGCGGCGTAGCCGGACAGGCCGACCTGCGCGCCGGTGAAGAACGTCATGCCGAGGATGACCCCGACGGTGCCGCCGATGACGGCCAGCGCCCCCGAGCCGAGGGTGACCTCGGCGAGGATCCGCAGGATCTCCTTGGGGTAGCGGGTGACCGAGCGGGGGGTGGCGGCGAGCGCGCGGATGTAGAACCCGAGCTGGTTGCCGAGGTCGTCGAGGGAGGTCAGCGGCTTCTGGTAGACCGCCTTGAGGTTGGCCATCGCTCGCCCCCCTAACCGGTCTTCGGTGGCACGAGCTGGAGGTAGATCGTGCTCATGACGAAGTTGACGACGAACAGGAGGAGGAAGGTGATGACGACCGACTCGTTGACCGCGTCGCCGACGCCCTTGGGGCCGCCGCCGGCGTTCATGCCCTTGTAGGACGCCACGATCGCGGCGATCAGCCCGAACACGGCCGCCTTGAGGAGGCCGACGTAGAGGTCGGGCAGCTGGGCGAGCGCGGTGAAGCTGGCGATGTAGGCGCCCGGTGTGCCGTCCTGGAGGAGGACGTTGAAGACGTAGCCGCCGGCGACGCCGACCACGCTGACCAGGCCGTTGAGGAACACCGCGACCAGGATGCAGGCCAGGACGCGGGGCACCACGAGACGCTGGATCGGGTCGATGCCGAGCACCATCATCGCGTCGAGCTCTTCGCGGATCTTGCGCGCGCCGAGGTCGGCGGCGATGGCCGACCCGCCGGCTCCGGCGATGAGCAGGGCGGTGCCGATCGGAGCCGCCTGCTGGATCACCGCGAGCACCGAGGCGGAGCCGGTGAAGGACTGCGCGCCGAACTGCCGGATCAGGCCGCCGACCTGTAGGGCGATCACCGCGCCGAAGGGGATGGCGACCAACGCGGTCGGGATGATCGTCACCGAGGCGATGAACCACGCCTGCTGGAGGAACTCCCGCAGCTGGAAGGGTCGGCGGAACAGTCCGCGCGCCACGTCGAGGGCGAAGGCGAAGAGTCCGCCCGCAGCCCCGACCGGGCGCAGGACGCGCGCCGACGTGAGAGATGACATCGGGTCGTCAGGCCCCCGGGACCAGTCCGGCGTTGGTGCTCTGGAACGACCCGGGGGGCGGCGTGACGCCGTTCTCCTCGCACCACGACCCGGCGGGACGCTGGCTGCGGCGCGGGATGCCGCTGGAGGGCTCCTGCTGCATCGGGATCGGCGGCAGCGGCGGCAGCTCCTGGCCGGACTCGGCCGCCAGCTCGTCGGCGTCCTTCTCCTCCGACATGCCGATCGGACCGACGCGCTGGGCGTTGAGGAACTGGCGGACCACCGGCTCCTCCGAGCTCAGGAGCATCTCGCGCGGGCCGAACATCGCCAGGTGCCGGTGGTAGAGCAGACCGATGTTGTCGGGCACCGTGCGGGCGGTGTTGATGTCGTGGGTGACGATGAGGAACGTCGCGTCGATCTGGGTGTTGAGGTCGATGATCAGCTGGTTGAGGAACGCGGTGCGCACCGGGTCGAGGCCGGAGTCGGGCTCGTCGAAGAGCACGATCTCGGGGTCGAGCACCAGCGCGCGGGCCAGGCCGGCGCGCTTGCGCATGCCGCCGGAGATCTCGCCGGGCAGCTTGTCCTCGGCGCCGAGGAGGCCGACGAGGTCCATCTTCTCCATGACGACCTCGCGCACCTCGGACTCGGACTTCTTGGTGTGCTCGCGCAGCGGGAAGGCGACGTTGTCGTAGAGGTTCATCGAGCCGAACATGGCGCCGTCCTGGAACAGCACGCCGAACAGCTTGCGGATCTCGTAGAGCTCCTTCTCGGGGCACGAGGCGATGTCGGTGCCCTCGATGATCACCGAGCCGTGGTCGGGCTTGAGCAGGCCGATGAGGGTCTTGAGCAGCACCGACTTGCCGGTGCCGGACGGGCCGAGCATCACGCTGATCTCGCCGGCCGGGACAGTGAGGGAGACGTCGCCCCAGATGAGCTGCTTGCCGAACGACTTCGTCAAGTTCTCGATCTTGATCTCAACACCCATGACTGTCCTTCTCTCGACCTGGTTGGCGCGAACGCCTAGGAGCGGTCCGGGCACGTGCGACCGCGGCTACCACCACGTCACTCGTCAGTAACAACGTCCCCGTGGCGGCGAGGTTACGCGGGATTGTGCCTGCCGTCACGTTTACGCCAGATCCCGATACGGACCTGTGACACGCGGTCTCACCTGCAGTGATGGCGCCGGACGACAACGAGGCGACCACCCCCTGAAGGGGTGATCGCCTCGCGGTGTCGCGGACCCGGCGCCAGGACGTCGTCCTGGTCCGGGGCCGCTCAGGTCACTTGAGGGTGACGGTGGCGCCGGCGCCCTCGAGCGCCTCCTTGGCCTTCTCGGCGGAGGCCTTGTCGGCCTTCTCCAGGACGGCCTTGGGTGCGGCCTCGACCAGCTCCTTGGCCTCCTTGAGACCGAGCGAGGTGAGGGCGCGCACCTCCTTGATGACGTTGATCTTCTTCTCGCCGGCAGCCTCGAGGATGACGTCGAACTCGTCCTGCGCTGCGGCCTCCTCGGCGGCGGCCGGAGCACCCGGGCCGGCGGCGGCGGCGGCCACGGCGACGGGGGCGGCGGCGGTGACGCCGAAGGTGTCCTCGAACTGCTTCACGAACTCGGAGAGCTCGATCAGGGTCATCTCCTTGAAGGCCTCAAGGAGCTCGTCGGTGCTGAGCTTCGCCATGGTGGCGTTCCTTCCATTCGGTGGCCCTCCACGCAGGTGCGGGCGGGCCGGGTTTCAGGTGGTGGGTGAGCCTGGGATCAGGCGTCGGTGGACTCGGTCTCCTCGGCTGCGGCCGCGGGCTCCTCTGCGACGGGGGCGTCGTCGGACGCCTCCTCCGCAGCGGGCTCGGTGGCAGCGGCGTCGGTGGCCGGGGCCTCCTCGGCGGCGGCCGGCGTGCCAGCACCACCTGCGAGGATCGAGGGGTCCTCCTCGGCCTTCGCCTGCAGCGCACCCGCGAGACGGGCGGCCTGGGCGAGAGGCGCGTTGAGGAGGTAGACGGCCTGGGAGAGCGAGGCGAGCATCGCGCCCGCCAGCTTGCCCAGGAGCACCTCGCGCGACTCGAGGTCGGCCAGCTTGGCGACCTCCGCCGCGTCGAGGATGTTGCCGTCGAGAACGCCGCCCTTGATGACGAGGGCGGGGTTGGCCTTGGCAAAGTCACGCAGGCCCTTGGCCGCCTCGACCACGTCGCCGTTGATGAAGGCGATCGCGGTCGGGCCGGTCAGCAGGTCGTCGAACCCGGTGATCCCCACCTGGTTGGCGGCGATCTTGGCCAGCGTGTTCTTGACCACGGCATAGTTGGCGTTCGCACCGAGGGAGCGGCGAAGGTCCTGCAGCTCCTTGACGGTGAGACCGCGGTACTCGGTCAGCACAGCGCCGTCGGCGTCGTTGAAGGACTCAACGATCTCCTCGACGGCAGCCTGCCTGTCTGCCCGCGCCATGGGTCTCCTTCCGGACGGGGAGACCGCCCCCGGCTTCGGCAGGAACGACGAACGCCCCGAGCGCGGGGCTCAGGGCGTGGACCTCGGGTGAGGGCTGCTGCTCCGAATCCTGCGCGGGCCGTCCGCATCCCTGCGGCACCTTCGGTCGGGCTGCATGCACAGTCCGACAACCGGCGGTCTCTGGTTTCAGGTACGGACTGTACGGCGCGGGGCCGGGTGGGCCCAAATCGGGGTGGGTCCGGGGGTGGTGGCGGTGGTGGGCGGGGCGGCGGGGGTGGTGCGGACACGGCCCACCCGCCACCGCACCACCGCCGCCCCCACCGAACGACGCCGGCCCGCCCAGCGAGGCTGGGCGGGCCGGCGTACGGGGTGGGGCTGGGTCAGGCGGGAGCGCCCTCGTCCTCGGAGGCGACGTTGCGCACCCGGTTCGGGTCGACCGGGATGCCGGGGCCCATCGTGGTGGAGACGGTGACCTTGCGGACGTAGCGGCCCTTGGAGCTGGCCGGCTTGAGCCGCAGCACCTCCTCGAGGGCGGCGGCGTAGTTCTCGGCCAGGGCGGCTTCGCTGAAGGACGCCTTGCCGATGATGAAGTGCAGGTTGGCGTGCCGGTCGACGCGGAACTCGATCTTGCCGCCCTTGATGTCCGTGACGGCCTTGGCCGGGTCGGGGGTGACGGTGCCGGTCTTCGGGTTGGGCATCAGGCCGCGGGGGCCCAGGACGCGGCCGAGGCGGCCGACCTTGCCCATCATGTCGGGCGTGGCCACGACGGCGTCGAAGTCGAGCCAGCCGCCGGCGACCTTGTCGATCAGGTCGTCGCTGCCGACGATGTCGGCACCGGCGGCGGTGGCGGCCTCGGCCTTGTCACCGTTGGCGAACACGAGGACGCGGGCGGTCTTGCCGGTCCCGTGGGGCAGGTTGACGGTGCCGCGCACCATCTGGTCGGCCTTGCGGGGGTCGACGCCGAGACGCATCACGACGTCGAGGGTCTCGTCGAACTTCTTCTTCGAGGAGGCCTTGGCGATCTTGATCGCGGCCAGCGGGGCGTAGAGCTCGTCCTTGTCGAACGTCTCTTCCGCCGCGCGGTAGGTCTTGCTGCGCTGCATGGTGGTCTTCTCTCTACGAGGTGTGGTCAGCGAGCCAGCGCGGCTCTGCCACAGGTGCTGAGGTGTCGCTGGGGGTGGAGGTGGCCGGGGGCCAGGTCACTCGACGGTGACGCCCATCGAACGGGCGGTGCCGGCGACGATCTTCATCGCGGCGTCCTCGTCGTTGGCGTTGAGGTCGGGCAGCTTGGTCCGGGCGATCTCGCGCACCTGGTCCTGGGTCAGCTTGCCGACCTTCTCCTTGTGCGGGACGCCGGAGCCCTTCGACAGACCGGCGGCCTTCTTGATCAGCTCCGCGGCCGGCGGGGTCTTGGTGATGAAGGTGAACGACCGGTCCTCGTAGATGGTGATCTCGACGGGGATGACGTTGCCGCGCATGGACTCGGTCTGGGCGTTGTACGCCTTGCAGAACTCCATGATGTTGACGCCGTGGGGACCCAGGGCGGTACCGACCGGCGGCGCCGGCGTCGCGGCACCGGCCTGGAGCTGCACCTTGACCAGGGCAGCGATCTTCTTCTTGGGAGGCATGCTCTTCTTCCTGTTCGTGTGGTCATGACGAGGACGCGGGTCCCCTGCCACGGGTGTTTCAGCAACTCATTGTGTCTCTCCCCGGGGGACGTACGAAATCCCCGGAGGCCGCGCATCTGCGAGCGGGCTCGCCCGACTCAGACGCGCTGGATCTGCTGGAAGCTCAGCTCGACGGGGGTCTCGCGACCGAAGATCTCCACGAGCGCCTTGACGCGCTGGGCCTCGGCGTTGATCTCGGTGATCGTCGCGTGCAGCGTGGCGAACGGGCCGTCGACGACCATGACCGAGTCGCCCTCGGAGAAGTCGGCGACCTCGATCGGCTTCTTCGGCGTGGTCGGGGATCCGCCGGCGGCGCTGGTGGCCGCGGCGGCGGCGACCTCGGCGGCGGCCTGGACGGCCGGCGCCAGCATGTTCTCGACCTCGTCCATCAGCAGCGGTACGGGCTGGTGGCTGTTGCCGACGAAGCCGGTGACCGACGGCGTGTGCCGCACGGCCGACCAGGACTCGTCGGTGAGGTCCATGCGGACCAGGACGTAGCCGGGATGCGAGGGGCGCTTGCGGGTACGGCGCTGGCCGTTCTTGATCTCCACGATGTCGGCCATGGGGACGACGATCTCGTGGATGTAGTCCTCCATGTTGAGGGACACGATGCGGTTCTCCAGGTTGGACTTCACCCGGTTCTCCATTCCCGAGTAGGTGTGCACCACGAACCAGTCGCCCGGCTTGGCCCACAGCTCGCGGCGGAAGGCCTCGAGCGGGTCCTCGTCGACGACCTCGGCGGGCTCGCCGTCACCCTCGCCGGCCTCGAGCACGTCGACCGTCTCGTCGACCGCCTCGGCGGCCTCGACGTCGGCCAGCTCGCCCTCGGTCTCCACCAGGTCGGCGAGCGGCTCGTCGGTCTCGGCGAGCGCGACGACGTCGTCGTCGGTGTCGGCGTCGACGGGGGCGGTGCCCTCGGCCGCGCCCTCGCTCGACTCGGCGACGTCGTCGTCGAACGACGCGGCCTCGACGGCCTCGGACTCGTCGGTCTCGGTGGTGTCGACCGGCGGGTCGACCTGGTCACCAGGCTCGACGGTCTCCACGCTGGTCTCGGTCTCGTCGACCGTCTCGTCGAGGATCGGCTCGTCGTACTGCTCAGACACGTCCTGCTCCATCACTTCTGCTCGGGTGGGCGGCGGGGCCAGACGGCACGACCGCCGGGGTCGATCAGATGTCGTCGCTGCCGGTGAAGACCTCGAAGGCCAGCTTTCCGAAGCCGAGGTCGAGACCGGAGACGATCGCCATCATCACGATGACGAAGATCATCACCACGAAGAAGTAGGTGATCAGCTGCTCTTGCGTCGGGTAGACGACCTTGCGCAGCTCGGCGACCACCTGGCGGTAGAACGTCGGGATGCTGGTGCGCTTGCGCGGCTCCTGGGACCTGTCGTCCCTCGGTCCGCGGACCGCGCTGCTGTCCGACACGCCACTCACCTCTCGCCGTACTTCGTTGTCTGCGCCGTTGTTGCTGTCGCTGCTGTCGTCGCTGCCGTGCAGGGCACGAGGGACTTGAACCCCCAACCTTCGGTTTTGGAGACCGATGCTCTGCCAGTTGAGCTAGTGCCCTTCGTCGACCTCCCCGCCGGACCGTGCGGTTGAGGGCACGGCAAAGCATCGGGGAGATCCACCAGGAGAGCAGTCTACGGCTCGGAGGTGAGCCGCGTCCAAACGCCCACCGTGCGAGGTCGCCGGAGCCCGTCCGGACCGAGGAGCCGGAGTCGGGCATGGCTCCCCGCTGCCAGTCCCTACGATGAGTCCATGACCTCGAGCCCCCGCGACAGACGAGTCTCACGCCGTGTCGGAGCAATCGCCGAATCGGCCACCCTGAAGGTCGACGCCAAGGCGAAGGCCCTCAAGGCGGAGGGACGGCCGGTCATCGGCTTCGGCGCCGGTGAGCCCGACTTCCCCACCCCCGACTACATCGTCGAGGCCGCCGTGGCAGCGTGCCGCGACCCCAAGAACCACCGGTACACCCCGGCCGGCGGCCTGCCCGAGCTCAAGAAGGCCATCGCCGAGAAGACCCGTCGCGACAGCGGGCTGGAGGTCGACCCCGCCCAGGTGCTGGTCACCAACGGCGGCAAGCAGGCGATCTACGCCGCCTTCGCGGTGATGCTCGACCCGGGCGACGAGGTGATCCTCCCCGCGCCGTACTGGACGACCTACCCGGAGGCGATCGCGCTGGCCGGCGGCGTCCCGGTCGAGGTGCTGGCCGACGAGACCCAGGACTACAAGGTCACCGTCGAGCAGCTCGAGGCCGCGCGCACCGAGCAGACCAAGGTGCTGCTGTTCGTCTCGCCGTCCAACCCCACCGGCGCGATCTACTCCACCGAGGAGATCCGGGCGATCGGTGCCTGGGTGGAGGAGCACGACCTGTGGGTGCTCACCGACGAGATCTACGAGCACCTCGTCTACGACGGCGCCGAGACCGGGTCGATGCCGGTGCTGTGCCCCGACCTGGTCGACAACTGCGTCGTGGTCAACGGCGTCGCCAAGACCTACGCGATGACCGGCTGGCGGGTCGGCTGGATGATCGGCCCGAAGGACCTGGTCAAGGCCGCCACCAACCTGCAGAGCCACGCGACCTCCAACGTCGCCAACGTCGCCCAGCGGGCCGCGATCGCGGCCGTCGAGGGCGACCTGACCGCCGTCGAGGAGATGCGGACGGCGTTCGACCGGCGCCGCCGGACCATCGTGGCGATGCTCAACGAGATCGACGGCCTGCTGTGCCCCATGCCGGGCGGGGCGTTCTACGCCTACCCCTCGGTCAAGGGCCTGCTCGGCAAGGAGCACGGCGGCCGGGTCGTCGAGACCTCCGCCGAGCTGGCGGAGTACATCCTCGAGGAGGCCGAGGTGGCGGTGGTGCCCGGCGAGGCCTTCGGCTCCCCCGGCTACCTGCGCCTGTCCTACGCACTCGGTGACGACGACATCGTCGAGGGGATCAGCCGCCTGCAGAAGCTGTTCGCGTAGAGGATGGCGCGCGACCTCCACACCCTGCCCAAGGCGCACCTGCACCTGCACTTCACCGGCTCGATGCGGCACCGGACGCTGCTCGAGCTGGCCGAGCGCGACGGCATCGTGCTGCCGGACTCGCTGGTCTCGGAGTGGCCGCCGCAGCTGAGCGCGGCCGACGAGAAGGGCTGGTTCCGCTTCCAGCGCCTGTACGACGTCGCACGGTCGGTGCTGCGCACGCCCGACGACGTACGCCGGCTGGTGCGGGAGGCCGCCGAGGACGACGTCCGCGACGGCGGGCGGTGGCTGGAGATCCAGGTCGACCCGAGCGGGTACGGCGCCCGCTTCGGCGGCATCACGGCGTTCACCGACCTGGTGCTCGACGCCGTGCGCGACGCCTCGGAGCGGACCGGACTGGGGATCGGCGTCATCATCGCCGCCAACCGCACCCGCCACCCGCTCGACGCCCGCACCCTGGCGCGGCTGGCGGTGCAGTACGCCGGCCGTGGCGTCATCGGGTTCGGGCTGTCCAACGACGAGCGCCGCGGCCGCACCGCCGACTTCACCGGCGCCTTCGCGATCGCCGAGCGGGGCGGGCTGATGCTGGCCCCGCACGGCGGCGAGCTGCGCGGGCCCGACCACGTGCGCACCTGCCTCGACCAGCTGCACGCCGACCGACTCGGTCACGGCGTCCGGTCGGCCGAGGACCCCGACCTGCTCGCCCGCATCGTCGACGCCGGCGTGGCGCTCGAGGTCTGCCCGGTCTCCAACGTGGCCCTCGGCGTCTACACCGACCTCACCTCGGTGCCGCTGCCGACGCTGCTCGAGGCCGGGGCCACCGTGGCCCTCGGCGCCGACGACCCGCTGCTCTTCGGGTCCCGGCTCGCGGCCCAGTACGCCACGATGCGCGCGGCCCACGACCTCGACGACCCGACCCTGGCCGAGCTCGCGCGGATGTCGCTGCGGGCCTCCCGCGCGCCCGAGGACGTCCGCTCGGCCGCCCTCGCAGACATCGACGTGTGGCTGGCCCAGCCCGGTGACATGATCCGCGCATGAGCCAGCCGCCCGACGACGTCCCCGACTTCCTGGCCAAGCCGGCCTCGCCGTCCGGCGACCAGCCGGCCAGCCCCTACGTCTCCCCCGACCCCACGCAGCCGTTCCCCTCGCAGCAGCCGCCCTACCCGCCCCAGGGCGGCTACCCGCCGCAGGGTGGCTACCCGCCGCAGGGCGGCTACCCGCCGCCGCCCTCGCCGTACGGCGCCTACCCGCCGGCGGGGATGCCCGGCTACCCGTTCGCCCAGCCGCACGGCGGCGCCAACACCGCGATGGGGCTCGGCATCACCAGCGTCGTCTGCGCGCTGCTGACCTTCGTCTGCTGCCTGGCGGCGATCGGCACCCTGACCGGTCCGTTCGCGGTCGTGCTCGGCGTGCGCGCCCGCAAGCAGATGTCGCAGAGCCCCGGCCTCTACAACAACGAGTGGGCCGCGACCACCGGGCTGGTCACCGGCATCATCGGCACCGTGCTCGGGATCGTCGGCATCGCCCTCGTGGTCTTCGTCCTCGGCGCGTTCCTGGCGATCGGCAGCAGCGGCTACTAGGGCTTGCCGGCGAGGTCAGAGCTCGCAGCCGACCAGCACCGGCTCGGGCACCAGCGTCACGCCGTACGCCGTCCGCACGCCGTCGCGCACGGCCCGGGCCAGGGCCAGCAGGTCGTCGGTGGTGGCGGCGCCGCGGTTGGTCAGCGCCAGCGTGTGCTTGGTGGACAGGCGGGCCGGCGCGTCGGGGGCGACCGCCCAGCCGCGGCCGAGCCCGGCGTGCTCGATCAGCCAGGCCGCGCTCGTCTTGACCAGGCCGTCGCCGGCCGGCCAGGCGGGCGCGCCCTCGGGGACCTCGGCGGCCGGCAGCACCGGGTTGGTGAAGAACGAGCCGGCGCTCCAGGTGTCGTGGTCGGCCGCGTCGAGGACCATGCCCTTGCCGCGCCGCAGGCCCAGGACCGCCTCGCGGACCTCCGTGAGCGGCGCGCGCTGCCCCGGCTCGACGCCGAGGGTGCGCGCGAGCTCGACGTAGGCGACGGGGGCACCGAGGGACCCCACGGCCAGCTGGAAGGTCACGTCGAGGACGACGTGGCGGCCGGGGTCGGCCTTGAACCGCGAGTGCCGGTAGCCGAAGCCGCAATCGGCGGCGGCAAAGGTGCGGACCCCGCGCAGCCGCCGGTCCCAGACCCGCACCCGGGCGACCGTCTGCGCGACGTCCTGGCCGTAGGCGCCGACGTTCTGGATCGGGGTGGCACCGACCGAGCCGGGGATGCCCGAGAGCGCCTCGACGCCTGCCCAGCCGCGCTCGACCGTGCGGGCCACGAGCGCGTCCCAGTCCTCGCCGGCCGCGACGGTGACGAGCACTCCCCCGCAGGTCGGGTCGTCGCCGTCGTGATCGGCCACCACACCGCGGGTGGCGACCTCGACGACGGTGCCCTCGAAGCCTGCGTCGGCCACGACGAGGTTGCTGCCGCCGCCGAGCACCAGCACCGGCTCGCCGGCCTCGTCGGCGGCCGTCACGGCCCCGACGAGCTCGTCCTCGGTGGTCGCGGTGACCCACCGTCGCGCCGGGCCTCCGAGGCGCAGCGTGGTGTGGTCGCGCAGGTCAGGCACGCACGCGCACCTTGCACCCGCCGAGCACGGAGACGCCCTCGCAGGTCGCGGTGACGACGATCGTGCCGTCGTCCTTGTGCGTGCCGGTCACGACGAGGTCGACGCCCTCGGCCGGGACGACGACCGGCTTGGTGAACTTGGCCGCGATGCTCTCGATGTGCCCGGTCGCGCCGACGACCTCGTCGACGTAGCGGGCGGCCAGCGCGAGGGTGTACATGCCGTGGGCGATCACGCCCGGCAGCCCGACCGAGCGGGCGACGTCCTCGTCCTGGTGGATCGGGTTGGGGTCGCCGCTCGCAGCGGCGTAGGCGACCAGCGCCTCGCGGGTGACCCGGAAGGTCCGCGCCGGGATCGTCGTGGGCATCAGGCCTCGCCCCGGTGGACCAGGGTGGCCGTGCCGGTGCACACGAGCGCCCCGTCGGCGTCGGTGACCTCGCTGGTGGTGCCGACGATGTCGTTGCCGCCGATCTGCCGCAGGCTGGCGACGGTCAGGGCCACCGTGAGCACGTCGCCCGGCACGACCGGTCGCTCGTGGCGGAACTCCTGGGCGCCGTGGACGATGCGGGAGAGGTCGAGCCGCTCGGCCTCGAGGAACGCCATCATCGCGGTGAAGGCCGGGACGATCGGGTACGTCGCCGGCGCCGGGCCGCCGTCGTAGGAGGCGCCGGTGGCCTCGACGAAGGCCCGCACGGACGCCTCGGTGACCTCGTGGGGCGGGGCCGGGGGGTAGCCGCGGCCCACGATGCTGGTGTCCACCGGCACGACGCTAACGCAGTCGAGCCCGCCACCGGTGTGCGGGGCGGGCTCGAGGAGCGATGAGTCGGCGGGACTCAGCGGGTCTCGCGGTGCGCGGTGTGCTTGCGGCAGCGCGGGCAGAACTTCGCCAGCTCGATCCGGTCGGGGTTGTTGCGCCGGTTCTTCTTGGTGATGTAGTTGCGCTCCTTGCATTCGGTGCACGCGAGCGTGATCTTGGGGCGAACGTCGGAGCTCTTGCTGGCCACGGTGATTCCTCGGTCGATGGGGCTGGACTGTCGTGCTGGTAGCGGGGGCGGGACTCGAACCCGCGACACCACGATTATGAGCCGTGTGCTCTAACCACCTGAGCTACCCCGCCATGGTTGAGAGTGGTGGAGCCCCTTTACGGAATCGAACCGTAGACCTTCTCCTTACCATGGAGACGCTCTGCCGACTGAGCTAAAGGGGCAACGACGAAGAACGATACACAGGGGTCGGAGGAACCGTGAAATCGGTTCCGATTCCCCGCTCGGGGCGGCCTCCCAGGGGTCGTCCCGGAGGGCTTCCCGGCGTGCCGGACGGGCGTCACAAGCGCGGGAACGGGCGGGCCTCCTCGAGCTCGTGGGCGAGCCCGAGCAGCACCGACTCGTGGCCGGCGTCGGCGCCGAACATCATCCCCACCGGCAGCCCCTCGGCCGAGGTGGCCAGCGGCAGCGAGATCGCCGGGGCGCCCGTGGCGTTGTGCCAGGGCGTGAAGCAGACCCACTCCACCAGGCGCTCGATGACGGTCTCGTAGGGCTGCGTGGGGTCGAGGTGACCGACGCGCGGGGTGACGGCGCCGAGGGTCGGCGTCAGCACCACGTCGTACGTCGTGTGGAGCCGTGCAGCGTCCGCTGGAGCCCTGCGGAGCCGGCGGACGGCCCCCGGCAGCCGGTGCAGGTTGCGGGAGGCGTGGCGGGCGAGCCCGAGGGTGAGGTTGTCGAGCCGCGCGGGGTCCCAGGTGCGGCCGTGCCGGCGGCGCCCGGACCGGACCAGGAACAACGCCAGGAAGGCCCAGTAGAGGAGGAAGTCGTCGCGGAACGCGTCCGGGACGGGCGCGTCGACCTCCTCGACCCGGTGACCGAGCTCCTCGAGCAGCGCGGCGGTCTCGAGGGTCAGGGCGGCGACCTCCGGCGACGCACCGGGACCACCGGGGGCACCGGTGGTGTTGAGCGCGACGCGCAGCCGCTTGCGACCCGGCCGGGTGATGTCCCCGACGGGCGGCAGGGAGAGCGCCCGGTAGACGTGCTCGGCCTCGCGCAGGAACGCCGCGGTGTCGCGCACCGAGCGCGTGAGGACGCCGTCGGAGACGATGCGCACCGGCATCTCGCGCAGGGCCTTGTCCTGGGCCAGGCGGCCGCGGGTCGGCTTCAGGCCGACCAGGCCGTTGACCGACGCCGGGATCCGGATCGAGCCGCCGCCGTCGTTGGCGTGCGCGATCGGCAGCGCCCCCGAGGCCACCAGCGCCGCCGACCCGGCCGACGAGGCGCCGGCGACGTGGTCCAGCGACCACGGCGACCGCACCGGGCCGAGCCTCGGGTGCTCGGCGGCGGCGGAGAACCCGTACTCCGACAGCTGGCTCTTGCCGAGCGGGACCAACCCGGTCGCGAGGTACATCCGGGCGAAGTCGCCGTCGGCCCGCGCCGGCCGGCCGACCCACGCGTCGGTGCCCTCGCGGGTCGGCATCCCGGCCACGTCGACGTTGTCCTTGACCACGGTCGGGACGCCGGCGAAGTAGCCGCCCCGCGGGTCGCGGGCCTCGACGCGGGCCCGGTCGTAGGCGGTGAACGCCATCGCCCCGAGGTCGCGGTCGACGGCGGCCACCCGGGCGATCGCCGCGGCGACGACCTCGCGTACGCCGACGTCACCGGCCCGCAACGCCTCGACGAGACCGACCGCGTCGAGGGTGCCGAGGACGTCGTCGGTGACCGCGCTGACGCGGCGTGCGGTCGTCATGGGGACCGACGCTACCGGTCAGTCACCGCGTCGGTAGCAGCCGACCAGGTGGGGGTCGAAGAGCCCGACGGCCTCCATCAGCGCGTACATCGTGGTCGGCCCGACGAAGACGAACCCCTGCTTCTTCAGGCCCTTGGACAACGCCACCGACTCCGCCGAGGTGGTGGCCATCGCGTCGGTGTCGTCGTGGGCCGGGGGGTCGGTCGGGGCGTAGGAGAGCACGAAGGCCTCCAGACCGACCCCGTCGCGCAGCGTCACCGTGGCCCGGGCGTTGGTGACCGCGGCCGCGACCTTGAGCCGGTTGCGCACGATCCGGGCGTCGCCCATCAGCCGCGCCCGGTCGGCGTCGTCGAAGGCCGCGACCCGGTCGGCGTCGAAGCCGCAGAACACCTCGCGGAACGCCTCGCGCTTGGCGAGGATGGTCGACCAGGACAGCCCCGACTGGAACGCCTCGAGGGTCAGGCGCTCGAGGTAGGCCGACTCGCCGTGCACGCGCCGGCCCCACTCGATGTCGTGGTAGTCGCGCATCACGCCGGGCGACGTACCGGCCCAGGGGCAGCGCGCCAGGCCGTCGTCGCCGATCAGGGACCTCACGGGGTCATCGTGCCCGAGACCACCGACATCCGCGCGACGTCACGGCAGGCCGAGGGGCAGGACGAACGCGAAGGTGCTGCCCCGTCCCGGGGCGCTGACCACCCCGAGCTCGCCGCCCATCAGCGAGACCAGCTCGCGGGAGATCGTCAGGCCGAGCCCGGTGCCGCCGTACTCGCGGGTCGCCGAGGAGTCGGCCTGGTGGAACATCTCGAAGACCGCGCCCTGCTGCTCCTCGCTCAACCCGATGCCGGTGTCGGTGACGGCGAACCGCACCGCGTGCCGGTCGCCGTCGACCGGCCCCGCGGAGGTGACCCGGACCTCGATCCGTCCCTGGTGGGTGAACTTGGTGGCGTTGTCGACCAGGTTGGTGAGCACCTGCGCGATCCGCACCGGGTCTCCGACGAGCCGCGCCGGGAGGTCGTCGCCGACCTCGCAGGAGAAGTCGAGCCCCTTGGCCTCGATCGCGCGACGCAGGATCAGCACGGTCTCGTCGACGAGCTCGGCCAGCGCGACCGGGACGGGGGTGATGCCGGCCCGCCCCGCCTCGATGCGGGAGAAGTCGAGCACCTCGTCGACCAGCCGCAGCAGACGCTCGCCCGAGCGCTCCATCACGTCGAGCAGCTGGTGCTGCTCGGCGGACAGGCCGGTCTCGGCGAGCAGCTCCGCGGCCGCGAGCACGCTGGTCAGCGGCGTCCGGATCTCGTGGCTGACCGTCGCCAGGAACGCCGACTTGGCCTCGTTGGCGGCCTCCGCCGCGACCCGGGCGTCGGCGAGCGCCTGCTGGAACTCCCGTCGCTCGGTGATGTCCTCGGCGATGCCGTAGACCTCGACGACCTCGTCGTCGACGACGATCGGCAGCCCGATGATCTCGAGCTGGCCCACCGTGTCGTCGGCCCGGCGGAACCGGACCTCGAACGTGCTGGCCTGCCGGTCGAGCAGCCGCTGGAAGTGCCCCATCACCTCGAGCACGTCCTCCTCGAACAGGAGCATCAGGAACGACTGGCCCAGCAGCTCCTCGGCGGCGTAGCCGCCGCTCTGCAGCAGCGCCTCGGCGTTGACCGCGGTGAAGGTGCCCTCCAGGTCGAGCGAGAAGACGCCGTCCGGGTGGTAGTGCGAGAGGGAGTCGAGTCGGGCCTGGGTGAGCTTGAGGGTCCACGCCGGGTCGCTGGAGCGGTCGGGCCGGCTCTCGTGGGTCACCGGCGCGCCCACGGCCGGGCGCGGGGACGCCAGCTGCGGTCGAGCGGGCTCACGGGCCCAGTGTGACACCTGTTGCCAGCCGGCGCGCCGAGGTCGCTGGTGACGGCCGCCACGCCCGTACGTCCTCCGAGCCGTCGCGCAATAGCCCGAAGTGACCTGTCGGGCGGGGTGCGCCCGCGGGCAGGGTGGCAGCGGCCGGCGGCACTCGCCGGACCCCGACGCCACCGTCCCCGATCGAGGAGCCCCGATGTCCACCCCTCCCCCGCCGCCCCCGCACGGCGGCTACGGCACCCCGGCGCCGTACACCCCCGGCCAGACCCGGCCCGGCGAGCTGCTCGACCGGTTCCTCGCCCGCCTCATCGACGGCGTCATCCTCGGCGTCGTCTACGCGATCCTCTTCGTCGTCCTCGGCGCGATCCTCATCGCCGAGGCCGGCTTCGACGACGACGGCACCTACGACGAGGGCAGCTCGGTGCTGTTCTGGATCGTGCTGGGCGTCGTGCTGACCGGGCTGAGCCTGGGCTACTACGCCTTCCTCGAGTCATCCCGCGGCGCGACCGTCGGCAAGCAGCTGATGAAGCTCACGGTGGTGGGCCCCGACGGCGTCAGCAAGCCGACCTTGGAGCAGGCGATCCGGCGCAACATCTTCACCGCGGCACCGCTGGGCTACGTCGTCCCGGTCCTCGGTCCGCTCCTCGCCGGCGCCGCGGCACTCGTCGGGCAGGTCCTCATCGCGGTCGGCATCAACAACGACACGGTCGCCCGGCGCGCCTGGCACGACCACTTCGCCGGCGGGACCCAGGTGCTCAAGGTCGGCTGACCGGGCCGCACGCGTCCCTATGATCGGTGCCCATGGGTCTGCTCACTCCGCTCGCCGTGAAGATCGGCGCCCTCTCCTGGATGCCGAGGCTGCTGCCGCAGGTCGTCTGGGTCGACACCCGGCTGCAGCGGGCGACGAGGGGCCGGGTGACGGTCCTCGACATCGCGGGCCTGCCCAACCTCGCGCTCACCGTGCCGGGTCGCAAGAGCGGCGTCCCGCGCACGACGCCCCTGCTGTGCGTGCCCCACGACGGGGGCTGGCTGATCGCCGGGTCCTACTTCGGCGGACCCGACGTGCCGATGTGGGTGGGCAACCTGCGGGCCGCCACGACCGCCCGGGTGCGCTTCGACGCCCGCGAGCACGAGGTCACCTGGCGCGAGGTCGAGGGCGAGGAGCGGGCACGGATGTGGCAGGTGATGCTCCGCACCTGGCCCAACTTCGCCAGGTACGAGGAGCGCACCACCCGGGTGATCCCGGTGTTCCTCCTGACGCCGACCACCGCCGGATGAGCGGCCCTCCCGCAGGCGGGGTCGCCGTCGGTGCCCGGCATCGGTCGCACGAGCTGTCGCGACCTCCCACGGCGGCGCCGTCAGCGCCCTAGGCTGCGCGGATGCCCGTCGCCCGCCCGGTCCAGCTCGGCCAGTACCCGCCGCCCCGGCACGTCGTCGCGCACCTCTCCGACCCCCACCTGCTGGCCGGCGGGGCCCGGCAGTACGGCGTCGTCGACCCCGAGGCGGGGCTGGTCCTGGCACTGGAGCGGCTGCGGCACGTCGACCCGCCCCCGCAGGTGCTGGTCTTCACCGGCGACCTCGCCGACCTGGCCGAGCCGGCGGCGTACGACCGGCTGCGCGGGCTCGTCGAGCCCGCCGCGGCCGCGATGGGCGCCGAGGTGGTCTGGACGATGGGCAACCACGACGAGCGGGCGGCGTACTCGCAGGCGCTGTTCGGCGCGGCCAGCGACGAGCCCCAGGACCGCGTCGTGGTGGTCGACGGGCTGCGGGTGGTCGCGCTCGACACCAGCGTCCCGGGCTACCACCACGGCGACGTGACCCCCGCCCAGCGAGCCTGGCTCGCCGACGTGCTGGCCACGCCGGCGCCGCACGGCACCGTGCTGGCCATGCACCACCCGCCGATCCCGCTGCCGATGCTGCGCTCGGCCGAGCTGATCGAGCTCGCCGACCAGGAGGCGCTCGCCGAGGTGGTCGCCGGGACCGACGTGCGCGTGATCCTGGGCGGGCACTTCCACTACTCGTCGTACTCGACCTTCGCCGGCGTGCCCGTCTCGGTGGCCTCCGCGTCGTGCTACACCGCCGACCCGGCACCGGTCGAGCGGTTCGTCTCGGGCGTCGACGGCCACACGTCGTTCACGATGATGCACCTCTACGACGACCGCGTCGTGCACACGGTCGTGCCCCTGGCCGCGGCGCCCGAGGTCAGCGGCTACCCCTCCGACGTCGTCGCCCAGGTCGAGGCGCTCACGCCCGAGGAGCGCCGCGAGATCCTCTCGCGCAAGGACTCGCCGTTCAACGCCGGAGCGTAGTCGGCGCGGGCGTGCCGAGCGGCGTGAGGTCGATGCCCTCGTCGTAGCAGAGCGCCGACTCCTGCTCGTCCGGGACGTGGGTGAGCACGTCGTCGCCCTCCGCGAGCAGCAGGTCGAGGTGGTGGGGAGCGCTGAGGCAGATCATGCCGGCGCCGACGATGCCGAAGACCGTGGACCCGCCGGGCTCGAGCTGGACCGGGGCGGTCGCGCCCGGCAGCCGACGGACCTCCTGCGGGAGGACCGTGGTCGTGTCGCCCGCGCCCGCGTCGCCGACCATCGTGAAGCCGATCCACCCGCCCACCGAGCAGGCCCGGTCGGAGGCGTTGGTCAGCCGGTACGTCGCGGCGATCCGGTACGGGTTGCCCGTCTGGTCGTCCGGCGGTACGTCGATCACCGCGGTGTCGGCGACCTCCACGGGTCCGAGGTCGGCTGCCCGGCACCCGGCCGGCTCGGTCGGGGTCGGCTCCGGCGGGGCCGTCGTGGCGGGTGCGACCGCGGCGGGGTCTGGTGTCGCCGGTGGTGCCGGTGGTGCCGGTGTCGCCGGTGTCGCCGGTGGGACGGCGGGCCGGGTGCGCCGCAGGGGGCGGTCGCCCGGCTCCTTCGTCGGGGTGCTGGCCGCGACGTCCGGAGCCCCTGCCGAGGTGACGTCGTCCGGCTGGGACGAGCAGCCGACGAGGGACAGGACCAGCACCAGGCCGAGCAGCAGCGCGGGCAGGCGTGGGCGGATCAGGGACGACACGAACGGTGACCGTAGTCGCGCCCGACCGGGTCGCCGGCCGGCTTTCCCGAGTGTTCACGCGCCCGTCGGCCCGCGGCCAGCCGCACCCCGCCGCCTGCGAGCAGTCCGCCGGGAGCAGACACCACCTCCGCCAGCGGTGATCGACCGGCGCGCAGGGAGGGGTGCGGCGGGTCCACGACGTTCGTCAACCCCCAGCCAGCAGGTGGTCCACCCACCGGTCGAGCCGTTGCCGGAGGAGGGCGGGCGTGAGCTCGCGCCGTCCGATCGCGTGGTAGTTGGCTGTCCACGACTCGACGACGTCGGCGGCTTGCGCTGCCGCGTCCAGGTCCCACTCGCGGATGCGGGGCACCCGGACGCCGGAGGCACCTTCGTACTCGCGCAGGAGCACGTCAGCGGCCACCGCGGACCCCAGCAGCACCAGGTCCTGGCGCGCCCAGGCGACGTCGACGCCGCGTGGGGCGTGCCGGGCGCCCGACCAGTCGACCACCCCGGTGAGGACGTCACCGACCCACAGCGCGTTCCCGCACCAGTAGTCGTAGTGGGTCAGCACCCGCTCCTCGGCGACGAGTCGCGCCCACCCGGCGCGGGCGGCGACCGCGACCGGCTGCATGCCGGCGGGAGCCTGCGTCGGGGCGGACCGCAGTCCGTCACCCGGTTGCTCGTGGATCACGGCGAGGGCACGTGCCATCTGCGTCGCGACCACGGTCAGCGGCACGTTCGTGAGCGGGTGTCCTCCCTCGACCCTGGTCGTCACGACCAGGGGGCCGTCGTCGTCGTCCCCGTGTGCCACGAGTCGCGGGACCCGGTGGCCCAGCGGACGCACCCTCGCGAGGACCTGCACCTCGTGCTCGACCGCGCGGTCCCCGGCCGGGAACGCTCGGACGACGAGCCGGGACTCGCCATTCGCGACGAGCACCGTCGTCGCGTGCTCCCCACCGCCCAGCTCCTGCAGCGCGACGAGGTCGCAGGACAGGAGCCTGGACGCGCGCGCCGCCACCTCACGCGCCTGCCTCCCGACCACGTGCGAACGATGGCACGGGTTGCGCCTCAGGTGGGCCGGCGACGCTCCCGCGGCAGGCGGTACCAGACGGTGGTCGTCCCGTCGTCGTTCGGCTCGGTGTGGTCGAGGCCGAACCCGTACCGCTCGTAGAACCGCCGGGCGCGTTCGTTGCCCTCGACGAACTCGATCAGCACGTCCTGGCCGGCAGGGACGCGCGCCAGGGCCGCCTCCATCAGGCGAGAGGCGACACCGGTGCCGTGCAGGTCGGGCACGACGTAGAGCTTCCAGATCACAGGCTCGCCCTGCCACGTCCCCCACGTCGCGGTGCCGACGACGGCGTCGTCGTGGATCGCCACCAGGGTCGAGCCGAGCGAGCGCTCGACGGCCTCTCGTGTCCACCACCGGTTGAGGTTGTCGAGCACGTAGTCGGGTGAGGTGAACGGCAGGTACGCCGGCGGCCAGGTCAGCAGCCCGACGCGCTGGATCCCCTCGATGTCACCCGGCCCGGCCTGGCGGACGTCGGTGCCTTCCACGCGACACCCTCCTCTCTCTGGCGAGGTGCAGCACTCTAGGGGCGGTGGCGGCGGCGTCGCTGGTTCTTCGGCCGCTACGGCGTTGCACCATCATTCGAACAGGTGCACGACAGGGGTGACGGCACGGCGAACGGCTTCACCTCGGTTCCGGACACTTCGGCGAGTGCGTGCCCCCGTCCTCCGACCCCCTCGGGGTCGCGCTGGCTCCGAGCTCGTCCGAAGTCCTGGAGGGGACCTCTCCCCGGGCAGTGACTCGGGCTCGCCGACACCCACTACCACCACACCCGACACCCCAAGGGCGACATCACCTTCCACCGACGCGTCTAGGCTCGCGCCGTGATCCCGGGACCGCGTCGTACGCGCGTCGCCCTGGCGACCGGGCTGACCGCCCTCGCCGCGCTGGCCGCGTGCTCGACGGAGGAGCCCGCTGCGCCGGCGGCGCCGTCACCGTCGACGTCGGAGCCCGCCCCCTCGCCCACGACCACACCCGCCCCCACACCGACCGCGACACCGACCGAGCCACCGCGGCCGGTGACGATCGCGGTGGCGGGTGACGTGCACTTCGAGGGAGCCCTGCGCGACCGCCTCGAGGACCCGGTGACCGCGCTGGCGCCGGCGACCGCGGCGCTCGCCGCCGCCGACGTCGCGGTCGTCAACCTCGAGACGTCGGTGGGCAGCGGCGGCGCCCCCGAGCCGGACAAGCGCTACGTGTTCCAGGCACCGCCGGCGGCGTTCGCCGCCCTGGCCGCTGCCGGGATCGACGTGGCGACGATGGCCAACAACCACGCCCTGGACTTCGGCCGTGACCCGCTGCCGGGCGCGTTCGCCGCCATCGACGCCGCCGCGGACGCCGACCCGCCGCTGGCCGTCGTCGGTCTCGGTCGTGACGCAGCCGACGCGTTCGAGCCGGCGCTCACCGACGTGCGCGGCACGGTCGTCGCCACCCTCGGCGCCACCGTCGCCGGCACCGACCCCACGGCCGACCCGACCGGGCAGTGGGCGGCGACCGACGACCGCGCCGGCACGGCCGACGCCATCGAGCCGCGGCGGCTGCTCCGCGCCGTCGCCGGAGCCGCACGCACCGCCGACGTGGTCGTCGTGCACGTGCACTGGGGCGTGCAGGGTGAGCGCTGCCCCGACGACCGGCAGCGCTCGCTGGCGGCCGACCTGGTCGCTGCCGGCGCCGACGTCGTCGTCGGCAGCCACGCCCACCGCCTGCAGGGCGACGGCCGCCTCGGCGAGGGCTACGTGGCCTACGGCCTGGGCAACTACGCCTGGTACACCCAGACCGCCGACACGTCGACGACCGGCGTCCTGACCCTCACCGTGCGACCGGCGCGCTCGCCGGACGGTCGGGCGCGGGTCACCGGGGCGGAGTGGGCCCCGGCACGGATCGGCTCCGACGGCCTCCCGGCTCCGATGTCGCGGCCCGACACCGTGGCGTTCGAGGCGGAACGCGCCGATCTCCGCGCCTGCTCGGGTCTCACCCCACCCTGACGCAGGCCCCGGTCAGGTCAGGTCGGCTCAGAACGAGTCGGAGGTAGCGCTGCGACGCACCAGGACGTAGCCGGCGGCGGTGGTGAGCACGGTGAGCAGCACCAGCATGAAGACGCCCAGCAGGAAGTGGCCCGCGCCGGAGGAGATGATCGCGTCCCCGGCGAAGCGCGGGTCGTCGATGCGGTCCAGGCCCATGGTGCTGGCGGTCGCGGCGTAGGCCCAGCGCGAGGGCGAGAGCCAGGCGACCTGCTCGAGCAGCACCCGCCCGTGGATCTGGAACAACGAGCCGGAGAGCACCAGCTGCACCATGATCATGCCGACCAGCGCCGGCATGGTCTGCTCGTTGCTGGTGACGACCGCCGACAGCGTCAGCCCGGCGACGACCATCGAGGTGGCCAGCAGCCCGATCACGATCGCGACCCGCAGTCCGCCCAGCCGGCCGTCGGGACCCGGCATCCCCACGGTGGCGATGAACGTGACCGCCAGGCCCTGCACGAAGGCGGCGACACCCAGCACGACGATCTTGCTGGCGAAGTAGACCCCCGGGGACAGCCCGACGGCGTACTCGCGCCGGAAGATCGGGCGCTCCCCCACCAGCTCGCGGATCGCCAGCGCGGTGCCCATCAGGCAGGCGGCGACGATCAGCACGATGAGGCGCTGGGTGGGCTCGCCCCCGGCTCCGGGCTCGATGATCCGGTCGACCACCTCCCCGGCCCGCGGGCCCTGCAGGAGCTGGCACCCGCCGCGGGGCAGCCCCTCGGTGCCCGGCGGACAGACCCGTCCGGCGGAGTCGAGCGACAGCCCGTTGCCGCCGGGCACGATCCGGCTCAGCAGTCCGAGCACCAGCGGGAGCGCGAGCAGCATGGTGAGCAGCAGCCGGTCGGCGACCACCACGGCGGTGTTGCGACGCACGAGCGTCGAGAGCTGCTTGGCGATCGACTGCCGCGGCGCCGTGGGCACCGCCGCCGAGACGGCCTGGAGCCGGCCGGTCTCCGCCGACTGCTGCGGGGGCGCGATCCGCGACCAGAGGTCGGGGTTCTCCAGCATGTCGAAGACCTGGGGGTAGTTCGAGACCCCGAAGTGCTGCAGGACGCCGGCAGGCGGGCCGAAGTAGGCGACGCGGCCGCCGGGCGCCAGCACCATGACGTTGTCGCAGACGTCGAGGGCGAGCACCGAGTGGGTGACCACGACCACCACACGGCCCTCGTCGGCGAGGCCGCGCAGCTGCCGCATCACCTCGAGGTCGAGGCCGGGGTCGAGGCCCGAGGTGGGCTCGTCGAGGAACAGCAGGGGCGGCGCGGTGAGCAGCTCGGTGGCGATCGAGACCCGCTTCTTCTGCCCGCCCGAGAGCTGGCTGCCGATCCGGTTCTCCAGCCGCTCCTGCAGCTGGAGCTGACCGGCCACGGTCTGCACGCGGTGGGCCCGCTCCTGCGCCCCGGTGTCGGGAGGCAGTCGCAGCTCGGCGGCGTAGCCGAGCGCCTGGCGCACCTTGAGCTGCGGGTGCTGGATGTCCTGCTGGGGCACCAGCCCGATCTGGAAGCGCAGCTGGTCGTAGTGGGCGTAGAGGTCGTGCCCCTGCCAGATCACGCGGCCGTGGGTGGCCGGCCGGAGACCGGTCAGCGCACCGAGCAGCGTCGACTTCCCGGCGCCGGAGGGCCCGATCACCGCCGTCAGCGACGACGGGCCGAAGGTGCACGAGAGGTTGTCGAGCAGCCGCTTGCCGCCGCCGACCACGACCGAGAGGCCGTCGGCGTACAGCGTGAACTCGTGCTGGGTGGCCGAGGAGACCAGCTGGCCGCCGTCCCAGCGGAAGGTCTGGTTGCCGAGGATCACCTCGCTGCCCGGCTGCAGCGGCGCCGAGCCGCTGACCCGCTGGCCGTTGACGAAGATCCCGTTGAAGCTGCCGAGGTCGTGGATGACCGCGGGACTGCCGAGCTCGAGACGGCCGTGGAACCGCGAGACGAGGGGGTCGTCGAGCACGATGGCGTTGCTGAGGTCGCGGCCGATCGTCAGCGAGCGGCCCGGGTCGACGTGCGCGGGTCCCATCGTCTGGCCGTGGGCGAGCTGGCCCGGCGGCACGACCTGCTGGGCCACGACCGGGGCCTGCCCCGACGACGGCGGTGGCTGGGGCACGTACGGCGGCGGGCCGCCGTGCTGCGGGGCGGTGGGGACCTGCCCGGACGGCGGGGGCGCGGGCACGTACGGCGGCAGGACCGGAAGGGCCGGCGGCGTCGGCGGCGTCGGCGGGGCGGGCGGGGCGGGCGGGACCGGCACGACCTGCCAGGCCTGCAGCGCCTCGCCGTGCGGGTCGCCGAGCGCGAGCACGGTGGCGCCGGCGTGCAGCGGCACCCGCTGTACCCGCTGCCCGGCGACGTAGGTGCCGCCCGAGCTGGAGTCGACGGCGTACCAGGCCTGGCCCTGGCGCTCGAACGTGAGGTGGTGCCGTGAGGCGCGCGGGTCGCTGATCACGACGTCGCAGGTCTGCTCGCGCCCCACGACGACCAGGTCCTGGTCGAACTCCCGCAGTCCTCGGGTGTCCTGCAGCACCAGGCGGGCACGGCTGTCGTCAGTCATGGCGCGCCCACCCTAGTGGCGCGGTCGCCCCGCCGCGGACCAAGCACGCCCGGCGGCGCCGGTCCTCAGCTGCGACGGAACGACCGGAGCGCGACGAGCGCGCGCAACCGGCGACGCCGCGGCACGGACTCGGACATCGCGCGGCGCTCGGCGTCGACCAGCCCCCAGAACTGCGCGGCCACGGCCTCGTCGGGGACGCGGGGGCCGAAGACCAGGCCGTCGGCGCGGCGTGCCAGGTCGACGGCGTGGGGGGCCTCGACGTGCGGGGCCTGGTCGCGGCGCGTGAGACCCGACCCCACCGGCACCGGCTGGCCGAGGTCGCGGGCGTGGTCGACGAGCTCGCGCCAGCCGCCGACGACGCGCGCCGACGCGCGCGCCGCGGCCCGGCGGCGGCGCCGGCGCCACGCCTTGAGGCCGGCGATGGTGCCGACGGCGAGCGCGACCAGCAGCGCCGGTCCGCCGGCACCGACCAGCACCCAGCGCCACCAGCCCGAGCCCGACGCGGACGGGTCGCCGTCGTCGTCGCGGTCGACCTTGCGGGACTCGAGCTCGGCGTCGTTCTGCTCGGCCAGGGTGGACGGCGGGGGGATGGGCGCCGGCGGCGGGACGACGGTGCCGCTCATCTCCTGCTCGGCGACCGGCGGCTGCTCGGCCGGCCGGTCGAGGTCCATGAACCGCTCGGTGGGCAGCGTGCGCCAGGTCCCGTCGACCAGCTGCAGCTCGACCCACGCCGAGACGTCCTCGCCGCGGACGACGCCGTCGTCGGGGACGACGGCACCCATCACGACCCGCGCGGGCACACCGGCCTTGGTGGCCAGCAGCGCCATGATCGCGGCGTACTGCTCGTCGTTGCCGACCGGGATGGGTGCACTGGCGAACTCGTCGCCGAGCCGCTTCTCGTGGTGGCCGGGGTGGTGGATGCGCTCGGCCTGGTCGACCCCGTCGGAGTACTTGCCCTCGGCCTTGAGGTAGTCGGCGATCGCGAGGACGCGCTCCATCGGCTCCGACGCCCCGGCCGACCACTGCGTGGCCTGGGTGTCGAGGAACGACGCCGCGAAGAAGTTGTCGTTGACGGTGGTGGCGGGGGCGTCGGTCGGCTCGACGACGTCGTCGGCCTCGTCGCGCCGCAGCGACGTGAACCGGTAGACGTCGCCGGGCTCGACGCCGGTCGGCACCACCGCGGTGGCCGAGGCCAGGTTGTAGCGCCACGACTCGCGCTTGGACTCCGGGTCGCCCTCGGCGAACTCCATGGTCTGCAGCGCGCCGATCGTCGGCAGCCAGACGGCGGAGTAGCCCGGCCCGACGGTGACGGTGACGTCGACCCGGTCGGCCGGGCCGTCGACGGGGTTGTCGATCGTGCTCGACACCCGCTGGTAGGCGTCGGCGGTGGTGGCCGGGTCGGTGTCCTCGGCCGCTCCCCACACGATGCCGTCGTAGGCGTCGAGGGCGGCGATCCGCAGCCGGGTGCCCGCCGGTGCCCCCTCGACGGTCAGCAGGGTCTCATCGTAGAGGTTCTGCGGGCTCGGCTCGGCCTCGCCCTGGCTCTCGTCGACGTAGCGCCGGAACGACGCGAGCGGCGAGGGGTACTGCCCGATGTCGAACGGCGGCAGCACCTGGGTGCGCAGCACCACCCGGCCGTCGTCGCCGCCGACCGCGGCCGAGGTCACGGGCATCGCGAGGAGCCCGGCCCCCGCGACCAGCACGACACCGGTGGCCGCCCGGCGGACCTGGCCGGCGCGGTCACCCTCGACCGGGCGCTGCCGACGGGTCTCGCGCACCGCGACCCACCCGACGGCCAGCACCGCGAACGCGACGCCCTGCAGCCACAGCGACTGCGGGCGTGTCACCCCGAGCAGGATCACCGCGCCCAGCAGCAGCAGCGGCGCGAGCAGCACCACCGCCGAGCGCAGCCAGGGCGGACCCGAGCGGAGGTCGCGGGTCAGGCCGCCCAGCAACCCCGCCACGAGGCCCAGCGTCCAGGGCAGCACCAGCACCAGGCCGGAGCCCTCGACCGGCGGGAGCGTGGTGAGGAGCTCCTTCCACCCGCCGACGACCTGGTCGAGGACGTCGCCCAGCGCTCCGCCGAGCAGCGCGCCGACGCCGAGCCACAGCGGCAGCGCGAGGGTGACCGCGGCGATGGCCGGCCAGCGCAGCACCCGCACCAGACCGGTCAGCAGCAGCCCGGCGCCCACGCCGAGCAGGGAGACGACCAGGAACCCGATCCCGGTGAAGGTGGTCGAGAGTCCCAGCAGCGCGACGACGCACAGCGCGACCAGGAACCCGGCGTCGACCAGCGCGGGGCGGGTGGGCCTCCAGCGGCTCATCGCACGGCCCACCGCAGCAGCCCGGCCAGCTGGTCCTTGTCGCCGAGCCGCAGCACGGTCAGCCTGCCGACCTCGCTCACCCCCGGCTCGGCGCCGTCGGCGACGAGCAGGGCCAGGCGGCGTACCTCGGGCGGGAAGGTGGCCGAGGCGCGCAGCACCGACTCCAGGCCCGCGCCGGCGTCGGCCCGACCGCTGAACAGGAACAGCAGGCTGGTGTCGGGGGCGAGGTCGAGCGCCCGCCGGGCCGAGCCGACCAGCCCGTGCGATCCCGGGACCGCACGGCAGACCGCGTCGAGCGCGACGTTGCCGTCGATGCCGGACGACGCCGAGGCGCCGCACACGAACGTCGTGTCGAACTCGTCGACGACCGCGCGCACCAGGATGGAGGCGGCTGCCGACATGGCGGTCTCGAAGGCGTCCTCGCTGCTCCACGACGCCGGCTCGTCGTCGACGACGACGGTGGCGTGGCTGCGGCGGGTGTCGAGGTACTGGCGCACCAGCAGCTGCGACTCCCCCGCCGCGGCCATCGCCTTGGCCGAGGAGCGCCAGTGCACGTGGCGCAGGTCGTCGCCGGGCACGTACTCGCGCAGCGTGTGGAAGGCGAGGTCGCTCTGCGAGATCGCGTCGGTCGCGACGCCCTCGAGGTCGCGCAGCAGCCCCGCGCCCATCTCCTCCAGCGGCACCAGCGGCGGGCGGACCAGGATCTCCTGGCGGTCGGCCCACACCGAGTCGCGCGAGAAGAGCCCGAGCGCGTCGCCGCGGCGGGTCAGCGCCGGCCCGACCCCGACCACCCCGCGGCGGTCGGTGCGGACGGTGAAGGACTCCTCGTTGGTGGCGCCCGCGGCGAGGGCGGGTACGCCGTAGCGGTGCACCGCCGCGCCGACCGGCAGCTCCAGCAGCGTCGGCAGCATCCGTCGTCCCGAGACGTTGGTGACGTCGACGCCGCCGGCCACCGACCCGCCCGCGACCACGCGCGACGGCTGGAGCGACACCAGGACCCGGACCCGGGTGCGCCCGAGCAGGAACGGCAGGCACAGCGCGACCAGCACCAGGCAGGTCACGCCCAGCACCACCAGCTCGCGCCAGTGGGTCTCGCGCGCCGCCACCAGCGCGACCACGCCGAGACCCAGGAGCAGCCAGCCCAGCGGCCGGACCACCCCCGCGGCCGCGCGCAACCGCTCGATCACCTCGGCACCGCCCCCGGCCGGCTCATGCCGTAGCGACGCGGTCGGTGGGCGGGGCGACGGCGTCGAGCAGCCGGGAGATGACGGTGTCGACCGTGACGCCGGTGAACTGGGCCTCGGCGTCGAGCAGGATGCGGTGGCACAGCACCGGCTCGGCGAGGATGCGGACGTCGTCGGGGACGACGTGGTCGCGGCCCTCGGCGGCCGCCCACGTCTTGGCGACCCGGATGAACGCCAGGCAGCCGCGGGCGGAGAGCCCGAGCTTGACGTGGGGCTGGCGGCGCGACTCCTCGGCGAGCTCGGCGACGTAGCCGATGACGGCGGGGTCGACGTACACCTCGTCGGCCAGGCCGCTCATCTGGGCGATGGTCTCGGAGGTGATCACCGGGGTGACCAGCGAGGCGCGGTCGCGCACCTTGGCGTTGACGAGCAGCTCGATGGTGGCCGCCTTGTCGGGGTAGCCGACCGAGCTCTTCATCAGGAACCGGTCGAGCTGGGCCTCGGGGAGGCGGTAGGTGCCGGCCTGCTCGATGGGGTTCTGGGTGGCGATGACCATGAACGGCCGGCCGACCTCGTGCGGGTGGCCGTCGACGGTCACCCGGCCCTCCTCCATCACCTCGAGCAGCGCCGACTGGGTCTTGGGCGAGGCGCGGTTGATCTCGTCGGCCAGCACGATCGTGTGGAAGATCGGGCCGGGGTGGAACTCGAAGGAGCCCTGGTGCTGGTCGTAGACGGTGACACCGGTGACGTCGGAGGGCAGCAGGTCGGGGGTGAACTGGATCCGGGCGTGGCTGCCCTGCACCGTGTTGGCCAGCGCCCGCGCCAGCATCGTCTTGCCGGTGCCGGGGAAGTCCTCGAGGAGCATGTGCCCCTCGGACAGCAGGCAGGTCAGCGCCAGCCGGACGACGTGCCGCTTGCCCAGCACCGCCTTCTCGATGTTGGTGGTGAGCCGGTCGAACGTGGAGCTGAACCACGCGGCCTGCTCATGGGTGATCGTCACGTGTGCGGAGGTCCTTCGTCTCGTTGTTCGGCCTGGTCGTACGGCCTGGTCGTCCTGCCTGGTCGTCGGGCCTAGCTGTTCGGCCAGTCGAACCGGTCACTGGTGACGCCGTCACACGTCGCGGTGACCCACCCGTTCGGGAACCCGAAGTAGGCCGAGGTGCGGTGGCTCCCGTCGCCGAACGGCCCGTAGGTGTTCCGGTAGCCGCCGTCGTTGCTGTCGAGGCGGCAGGTGGCAGACCGGGTGAAGTTGCTCAGGCGGACGCCGATCCGTCCGCACGAGGCGTGGACGCAGTCCTGCGCGGTGGGGTCGTTGGTGCAGGCGTTGGCCGACCCCCGCGGCCCGCAGCGCTCGTGCCGGTAGACCTCGACGTCCGGCTGAGGGGCGGCGCCCGTGCTGTAGGACGCCGTCCGCGTCCCCGTGCCACGTGAGGGCGCCGCGTCCGTGATCGTCACCGTGACGTCCTCGGTCGTCGAGTACCCGATGTTGCGCTCCTGGCTCACGAAGCTCTGCACGTCGACGCTGGTCGTGGTGAACGTCTGATCCCGGAAACGGCTGCGGATGCGCACCTGCGCGGGGTCTCCGTTGGAGTCGACCGTGATGCGCCACGCCAGGGCCGGGTCGGGAACGCCGTTGACGACGGCGTCGCTCGGGATCGGCTGGACGCTGATGACGTGGCCGTCGTTGAGCGGCCCGTAGGTCTGGACGGACTTGGGTCCCGACGGCACGCACCGCTCCTTCTCGTTGCACACGTCGAGCGTCACGGTGTGCGGCCCGTCGTTGTTCGGCACGCCGACGGTGCGCGACTGCCGGCCGACCCCCTCGAACGAGTCGACCTCGGCGGTGTCGACGAAGATCCGCACCCGCGACCGGGCGCCGTTGGCGTCGGGGACGTCCAGGTCCACGCGGGCCTGGTTGTCCTGACCGGTCGGCGTGACGGTGTAGTCGCCCCAGGGTTCGGGGTCGCCGACCGCGGTGAACGTCGCCGGCGCGCTCGGCCGCGACGTCTTGCCCGACCCGCCCTCGTTGGTGGCGCGGACGGCGTAGGAGTAGGTGCGGCCGTCGTACTGGATGCCGCCGTTGTCGCACCGGGTCGCCGGGATGTTGGTGCACGACGGCAGGGGCTGCCCGTCGCGGAGCACCGTGTAGCGCACCGGGCCTGGTCCGTTGGGCGGGTCGACCGGCGCCCAGGTCACCACCACGACGGTCTCGTCGCTGCTCGAGCGGTTCTCGGTGACGTCCGGTGGCCGCGGCGTCGCCGGGGTGCCGATCGACTGGAACTCCTGCGAGGGCCGCGGCGAGCCGGGGAAGGTCTGGTTCACGGCCTGGACCTGGAAGCGGTAGGCCTGGTTGTTGTCGAGCCCGGGCACCGTGAGCTCGGGACGGGTGGTGGTGTCGGTGCCGCCGCCGGTCCAGGAGACGTTGTACTGCTTGATCTTCGAGGTCTGGTTGGTCGGCGGCGTCCACCGGATCGTGAGGAAGCCGTCGCCCCGCTTGGTCATCGTGATCGGACCCACCAGCCCGGGGCGGGCGTCGGGGACCGCCGCGGCCGACCGGGAGCTCCAGTCCGACCAGCCGACCCGGTTGTGGGCGCGCACCTCGAACCGGTACTGCTCGCCGTTGACCAGGCCGCCGACCTCGCAGGTGGTGCTGCCGCAGGTCCGCCTCGTCCCGTTGGTGCGCACCTCGTAGCGGTCGATCGGTGCGCCGTTGGCCTCGGGTGCCGGCCAGGTCAGGAGCACCTCCTGGTCGCGCACGGCGTTGCCGGGCACCGGGGCGACGGGACGGTCGGGCACGTCGAGCACCTCGATCACCAGCCGTCCCTCGACGCGACGCTCGGGGCCCGTGGAGTCGGCGACGTCGCTCATCACGACCGCGAACTCGGCGCGCCCGTCGACCTCGGGCCCGGTGCGCAGCTGCACCGTCGACCCCTCGTAGGAGGCCTCGACGTCGAGCTCGGTCAGCGGATCGACCGAGACCACCGTGGGCTCGGGGCTCTCCACGCCGGCGCGCAGGTAGGGCGCGAGGTCGACCGTGCGCTGCTCCCCCGCCTCCATGTCGTCGAGGCGGATCGGCGCCAGCGACGGCGGCGGGGCCTTGACCACCACGATGTCGATCCGCCCCTCGTCGCTGTCGCCGGAGGAGACGAGGAGGGTGGCGCGGGCGCCGGGCGTGGCCCCGCCCTCGGCGTTGACCTTGATCGAGGACCCGCGCGGCTCGACGATCGCCAGCCCGTCGACCGAGGTGTCCCAGTCGGCGTCGAACGACAGGCTGTCGGCGTCGGCGGGGTCGGGGGTCCACACGTGGCACAGCGACGCGATGTCGAGGTCGAGGCTGCGGTCCTGGGCGATCCGCACCGGCTCGGTGGGGCAGCGCAGGATCGGGTCGTCGGCCCCGACCTGCACCGGGATCGAGAGCACCGCCTCGATGCCGTCGGGGTCGTCGACCGAGTCGCCGGTGGTCACCTCAAGGACGACGGCGCCGGGGCCGTTGTAGCGCTCGGCGGCGGCGACCTCGAACCGCTGCTCGCCGGTGATCCGTGGCTGCACGACGGCCGCCGGCGATCCGGAGATGCGGTCCTGCAGCGTGAGCTCGACCCGACCGCCGGCCGGGTCGACGACGTAGTCGGTGAGGTCGACCGTCTCGGTGGTGCCCGGGTCGACCTCGATGACCGCACCCGGGACGACGTACGGCGCCCCACCGGCGAGCGGCGGCACGTAGATCGAGGCCGTCGCGGAACCGCCGTCGGCGTCACGCACCCGGAACGGCACGACGCGGGGCTGGTCGCCGCGCTCGACGGTCACCCGCGACCCGGACCGGCTGGCGCTCACCCCGGCCGGGGCCAGCACCTCGACGACCCGGAGGTCCTCGGGCGGGCCGTCGGGGTCGTAGGCGGTCTCGAGCACGTCGACGGTGACGGTCGACCCGTCGCCCTCGCCGTCGACCTCGCCGCCGTCGACCGCCGTCGCGTCGACGGACCCGGCGACGGCGGGCGTGCCGTAGGCGTCGAAGACGACCGGGGGGTTGTTGTACGGCGTGGCGAGCCGCAGCGTCGCGGTGGCCTGGGAGGAGTCGATGCCGTTGCTGACGGTGTAGACGACCTCGACGTTGCGACGGGTGTCACCCGTGGGCGCCTCGACCACCAGCGGGCCCTGGGGCGTCTCGAGGCGGACGCCGTCGACCGGCACGGCCAAGCCCAGCTCGACCCGGTCGCCGGCGGCCACGTGGTCGTTGGCGAGGACGTCGATCCGCGCCGCGCGGCCGGGCTCGGTGGTCAGCGTGTCGGCGACGGCGAGCGGCGGCTGCGGCGTGCCCGGCGCGGTGACGGCCACCCGGACCGTGCCGGAGGCCTGCGCGCCCAGGCCGTCGGTGACGGTGTAGCCGAACTCGTCGGTGCCGACGCTGCCGGGGTAGGCCTGGTAGACCAGCGAGGTCGCGCCGTAGCGGACGATCCGGCCGAGCGTGGGCGCCGAGCCGATCCCCGTGAGCGTCACCGGGTCGCCGTCGGGGTCGACCCCGGAGCCGGGCAGTCGCAGCTTGATCGTGTCGCCGGCCACCGCGCGCCCCTCGAGCACCGGAGGCTCGGGCGGCTCGTTGCGGCGCTCGGCGGGCACCACCTGCACCTCGAGGGTGCCGGGCGCGCGGTCGCCCTCGGCGTTGGCGGCGAGGTAGCGGATCGTGAAGGTCTCGGCGTCGTCGAGCCCCTCGGGGGCGACGTAGCGCACGAACCGGTCGGTGACGAACGCCTGTCCGGTTGGCAGCTCCCCGTCGTCGCCGGGCGGCCGGACCTCGAGGACGCCGGCGTCCTGGTCGGGGACGTGGGCGACCAGGTCGAGCTCGTCGCCGGCGGGGCTGTAGTCGTTGTCGAGGACCGGCACCGACACCGCTCCCCCGGCACGGACGACGACCCGGTCGGTCTCGGTGACCGGGGTGTTGTCGGCGGGCGGCGGGCGCCAGGTCACCACGACCTCGCCGCGCACGCCGGTGCGGCTGCCGTTGCTGATCGTGTAGCGGACCAGCTGGGGGTTGGGCGAGAGCTGGCCCTGGCGGGCCGCGATCCGCAGCCACCGGCCCTCGACGACCGCGACGTCGAGCTGGTTGTCGCGGTCGGCGGTGGCGCCCTGCACCACCAGGATCCCGCCGGCCGGGTCGATGTCGTTGGCCACGACGTCGACCAGCGTGGCCGCCTGGCCGTGCAGCGTCAGGCTGTCGGGCATCGCCACCGGCGCCTTGGGGGGCTTGTCCGGTGCCTCGACGTCGACCCGGATCCGGCCGGCGTCGAAGGGCGCGTTGCCGTAGCGCAGGTCGTAGTCGAGGAAGTAGGTGCGCGGCTGCTCGGCGGTGAAGCTGATCGTGCCGTCGACCAGGTCGGTCCTGACCTCCGCGCCGCCGACCTGGGCGACCTTGCCGGCCAGCTCGGCGACCGCGGTCGGGTTGACGGGGTCGGAGCCGGGCAGGTCGTTGCCCAGCGGGCGGATCGTCACGGTCTTGCCGGCCTCGCCGGAGACCACGTCGGGCTCGGCGGTGCCGGGGTGGGCCAGCCGGTCGTCGCGGCGCTGGACCTGGACCCGGATCTCGGAGTCGACCGGGTCGCCGATGCCGTCGGTGACGGCGTACTCGATGGTGACCGGGCCGGGGCGTGCGGGCGCGGTGAACCGCACCCGGCCCGCCGACGTCGTGCGCGCCACGGCGCCCGTGCCGTCGCCGTCGACCGCGGTGGCCGACTCGAGGGAGAGCGGGTCGCCGTCCTGCTTGTCGCGCCAGTCGGGCAGCACCGGGATGTCGAGGGTGCCGCCGGACGGCACGATCCAGCTGCGGTCCTCGAACCCCTCGCGCAGGTGGGGGGAGGCGTCGGCACCGTCGCCGCGCGGGGTGACCCGGACCGTCGCGGTGTCGCTCAGCCCGCTGCGGCCGTCGTCGATGGTGTAGTCGAACGACGTGGGGCCGGCCTGGGCCGGCATCGCGATCTGCACCGTCTGGCCGTCGGGGCTGATCGTGACCTCGGCGTCGGTGCCGGAGGTGTCGACGCCGGCGATGGCCAGCAGCCGCCCGGCGGGAGCGGTGTCGTTGTCGAGCGGGTGCAGCACCGAGGTGCGGCCGACCCGGGCACCGAGGTCGTCGTCCTTGGCCTGCGGCGGACGCCGGTCGCCCTGGTCCTCGTTCTCGTTCTCGTTGTCGTCGTCCTTCTTCGACGGCTTGAGCTGGAAGGCGTCCCAGTTGTCCAGGCGGGTCGGCTGGTCGGAGTCGATGTTCCACACCGCGCCGCTGGCGCGGTCGTTGAGCACGATCTCGCCGCGGTTGACCCGGAACACCAGGTCGGTGGTCTCGGTGCCGAGGTCGGAGACCCGCGGGTCGGCGCCCTCGCAGGCGGTCGCGACCGCCCCGAAACCGCCGGACCAGGCGGCGTAGGAGCACGCCCCCAGGCGGACCGGCTGCGTGGGACGACCGGAGCCCTCGACCACCTCGGTCTCCTCGCCGGAGGCCAGGTCGATCGAGACCAGCGCGTCGGGGGTCGAGACGAGCACCGCGTCGGCCTCGGGGCCCGGCACCTGCAGCTGCGACCCGGGCGGCAGGTCGGCGTCGGGCCCGCCGAGGACCCGCAGCGCGCCCGACTCGACGTCGAGGACGACGGCCCGGTCGCCCACGGCGGTGACCGTCGTGCCCGCGCCGAGGTCGGCCCCGAGCGGCTCCTGGGTGGGCGCGCCGAACCCGCCGTCGGTGGCCGCGAACCGGCGGAGCACGTCGTCGGCGGCCGAGGCGACCAGCACCTCGCCCTCGGTGGTGACCGCGAGCCCGGCGTCGGCCGCGGTGGTGGCGGTGGGATCGGCCTCGGAGTCCAGCGGCGCGATCGGAGGCCGGCCCCGGCGGGTGTCGACCCGTTGTGCCCACAGGGTTCCCTCGGCGGGGTCGAGCACCGCCACGGTGCCGCCCGCCAGCCGTACCTGGGCCGACGACGGCAGCTGCGCGGTGTCGCCCTCGGGCAGCTCGACCGTGCCGGGGTCGATGCTGGTGATCGCACCGGCCGAGACGTTGATGCCCAGCACCGCAGCGCCGTCCTGGACGACGTCGAGCTGGGCGTCCTGCTGGGCGAAGGCGACGCCGTCGAGCTGGGCGATCGGCTTGTTGATCCGCCCGTGGAAGCCGTCGCGGCCGTTGGTCACCCAGATGCCGCCGTCGTGCAGCTGCGCGTCGTGCTTGCGGTAGCCGTCGGCCTGGGTGGCGACCACGACGATCCCGGCGGCGGCCACCAGGAGGGCCAGGTTGGACGCGACGGCGACGCGGTGGCGCCGGATCGTCCCCGAGAAGGGCACGAGGCCTCCCTCGGTGGCAAGTCTGGTGGAGGGCAAGCGTACGAGCGGACGACCGGGCTGCGCCAACCCGGTGCCCCCGGTGGACAATGCCGGGGTGCAGGCGACGTACACCCCCGGCGGCGGTCTCGTCGTCGGCGCGGGAGCACGTTGGCTGCTGCTCGACCACGATCCCGGGCCCGAGGCGGTGGCCGGCCTGTGGGCGCTGCTCACCGGGCCCCGCCCCGACGGCGCCGCGATCCTCGCCGCCGCGACGGCCGCGTGCGGCGCCGACGCCGCGCTGGTGCTGGTCGACCTGACCCTGGGCGCCGAGACGTCGGTGGCCCGCGGCGGCGGTCGCCACACGTCGTTGGACGGCGTCCACACGCTGACGCTCGACGGCTCCGAGCCCGCCGCCGAGACCGGCCGGCCGCTGGTCGGCGGGGTCGTCCCCGCCTCGGCGGTGCGGCTGCGCCCTGCGGTGGCCGCCGCACCCGCCGTTCCCGCTGCCCCCGCCCGCGGCGTGACGCCGGCGCCGGCGACCGGGCTGATCGACGGCATCCCGCCCGAACTCCTGGCCGCGAGGCCGTCGGCCCCGCCGGCCCCGCCGGCCCCGCCGGCCCCGCCGACCCCGCCGGCCGCGCCGGCTCTCCCGCCGGCCCCCGCTCCCCCGGGCGGTGGGTCCGACCACGACGGCCACACGACCTACCGCCCCACGCCCGCGCAGGTCGCCCCGGCCGGTCCCCCGCCGCCGGACGCGCCGCCGCAGCCGCCGGAGGCCCTCGTCGACCCGCACGCCGGACCGCCGTCCGCGGCGCACCTGCAGCACCCGACCAGCGACACGGTGCTGGCCGTGCACTGCCCGGCCGGCCACGTCACCGCCGCCTACAGCCCGCGGTGCCGGGTCTGCGACGAGCCGGTCGCCGCCCAGGAGCCGCACCGGATGCCACGTCCCCGGCTCGGCACCCTGCACCTGCCCGACGGCGAGCGGGTGCCGCTCGACCGCGGCGTCGTCCTCGGCCGCCAGCCGGCCGCCGTGCCGGGTGGGTCGTCGTGGCCGCACCTGGTGCGCCTGCCCCCCGACGCGACGTACGTCTCGCGCTCCCACCTGGCCATCGAGCTCGACGGGTGGCTCGTGCTGGCCACCGACCTCGGCTCGCGCGGCGGTACGACGCTGCGCGTCGCCGGCCGGCCGCCGCAGCGGATCCGGGGCCACGAGGCCTACGTCTGGGAACCCGGGCAGGTGCTCGACCTGGCCGACAGCTACGAGATCGTCTACGAGGTCGACCGATGAGCGGGGCTCCGCAGATCCCGGGCTACACGTTCCTGCAGCACCTGGGCAGCGGCGGGTTCGCCGACGTGTTCCTCTACGAGCAGCAGTGGCCGCAGCAGCGGGTGGCGGTCAAGGTGGTGCGCCCCGACGTCGCCCTGACCGAGCGTGAGAAGGGCCTGTTCGCCGCCGAGGCCAACGCCATGGCCACGCTGGCCGACCACCCCTACATCGTCTCGGTGATCACGGCCGGGATGACGCCCGGCGCCGGGGGCCGCGACGGCGCGCGTCCCTACCTGGTGATGCGCTACTGCCCACCGCCCGACCTCGGGGTGCGGGTCCGCCAGTCGCCGATGGCCGTCGCCGACGCCGTGAGCACCGGCATCAAGCTCGCGAGCGCGGTCGAGACCGCCCACCGGGCCGGCATCGTGCACCGCGACATCAAGCCCAGCAACGTCCTGGTGACGACCTACCACGAGCCGGCACTGACCGACTTCGGAATCGCCGGCTACCTGCACGAGGTCGGCTCCGACGACGAGGTCCGCATCTCCTACCCGTGGTCACCGCCCGAGCTGCTCGACGGGCGGTCCAACGGGTCGGTCGTCAGCGACGTCTACTCCCTCGGCGCCACCATCTGGAACCTGCTCACCGGGCGGTCGCCGTTCGCCGTCCTGCACGGCGACAACACGCCCCGGGCGCTCACCGCGCGGATCCTGCACTCCCCCGCCCCGCCCACGGGCCGGCCCGACGTGCCGCCCGCCCTCGAGGCGCTGCTCGCGCAGTGCCTGGCCAAGCGCCCCGAGCACCGGCCGGGCTCGGCCATCGAGCTCGCCCGGGCGCTGCAGCGGATCGAGAGCCAGGCCGGCTACGCGCGGACGCCGATCGCGGTCGAGGGCGACCGACCGGTGGTCGCCGACGACGGCGCCGGTGGTGGTGCCGGTGGTGGTGCCGCCCTCGACACGGACGCGACGTACGTCAAGCCGGCCACCGTGATCCCGGCGTCCGGTCCGCGCGCGGCCCGGATCGAGTCGGAGGTGACGTCGGGCCGGACGCCGGAGCGGACCTCCCGCACGGCGGCGGTCGTGTGGGCGCTGCTCGGCGCGCTCGCCGTGGCCGCCGTGGTGGTGGTGCTCGCCGTCCGCGGTGGCGGCGAGGAGGAGCCGCCGCCCGCCGTCGACTCCTCCACCCGGACACCCGCGCCGGTCGAGCAGGGCGGGCCCCAGCTCCCGCCCGAGGTCCAGGGCCGTCGGCAGGGTGACCGCGTCACCTTCACCTGGCGCTCGGCAGACCGCGTGCGACCCGGCGACTCGTGGGAGTGGCGGCGTACCGACACCGGCGAGGGCGACCGCATCACCGACGCACGGGTGGTCGTCCGGGCACCCGGGCGGGTGTGCGTGCAGGTGCGGTTGATCCGCGGCTCCGACGCGTCGCCGTACACCGAGGACTGCGTCGACTGACGCACCCGCGACGATCCGGAAGTCTCCGGCACGCGGGGCAGTGACGCGCGGCCCGGCGCCGCCCTAGCGTGCTGCCACGTCGCAGCAGGCCGCGTGCGACCGGGACAGCAGGAGGGGCCATGGCCGGACTCATCGGCGCCGACGTCGAGGCGCTCGAGCGGCTCGCCGCCGACTTCGACAACGGCGCACAGGAGCTGCGCGACCTGAGCGCCCAGCTCGCCGCCTCGATCGAGGCCGCACGCGACTGGCAGGGGCCCGACGCCGAGCGCTGCAAGACCGAGTGGGGCACGTTCGCCCAGGAGCGCATGGTCGGCGTCAGCGACGCGCTGGCCACCGCCGGCCGGCTGCTCTCCCAGAACGCCCAGGAGCAGGAGCAGGCCAGCGGGAGCGGCGGGGCGGCCGGTGCGGCCGCGGGCTACGGGCTGCTGCGGTTCCTCGCCGACGCCAACACGATCAAGAACTTCCTGATGAAGCCGGTCACCGCCGCCCTCAAGGCCAAGGCGCTCGTCGACTTCCTGCGGCTGCTCCACGCGCGGCACCTCGGGCAGACGCTCAGCTACGTCAAGGTCGCCCAGGCGCTCAAGGTCTTCATGCAGGGCACCAAGGCCGGGGGCTTCCTGGGCAAGCTGGGGCTGCCCGCGGTCGGGAGGCTGGCCGGGCGCGCCTTCCTGCCGCTGACCGCCCTGACCGGTGTCGTCGACGTCTTCACCGGCGGCGGGTACGACGGGTGGCGCGGGTGGGCGACCCGGGGCTTCGGCCTGGCCGGCGCCGCCGGGGCGGCGACCCTGCTCCTCGGCGGTGCGGCGCTGGTCGCCTCGGCCCCCGTGACCGCGACGGTCGCGGCCGTCGCGGTGGCCGGCTACGCCGTGTGGAGCGCCGGCAACTACGTCTACGACAACTGGGGCACCATCCGCGACACCGCGTCGCGGGTCACCACCGCGATCGGCGACACCGCCGGGCGCGCGTGGGAGGGCATCGGCAACGGCTACGAGTCGGCGATCGGGTGGGCCCGCGGCCTGCTCGGCGGCGCACGACCGGCAGGAGCAGGAGCATGAGCACGCAGATCGGCTACGACGACCACAAGGGCACCCGCGAGCCGGCCGGCGAGGTGCAGACCATCGCGCTCGAGGTCCTCACCGACGAGGAGGTCTCCGTGCTGGTGCCGAGCCAGGGTGTCGTCGTGGCACCGGTGCTCGACGCCGTGCCGGCGGCCGAGCGCGACGTCGTACGACGCACGGCGTTCCGCAGCCTGGTGGCGCGCGGCATCGTCGACCCACCCGAGCCGGAGGCCGTCGCCCGGGCGCTGGAGGCCACCGCGGCCGGCGACGTCGGCGTCGACCTGCGGGTCCGCAACGACGTCCTGTCCGCGCTCACGCTGCGCCAGAGCGCCTCGGCGGTGGTCGCGGTCGGGCGGACGACGTCGTCGGCGCAGGACTTCTGGTACGCCCACGTCGTCGAGGACGTCGTCCTGCTCGAGGAGGTCGGCACCGACGGGCTGCACCGGTTCGCCCTCGGCCACGCCCGTGACCTGCCCGACCTGCTGGTCGCAGCCGTCGTCCACCCCGAGGCCGCCGACGGCGCCGGCGACGACGTCGAGCTGGCCGTCGCCCCCGACTCCGAGGCGCCGAGCGAGCTGGTCGAGCGGCTCGGGCAGGCCTACGTGCGCGCCGACGTGCTCGTGGTGACGCGCGAGCCCGGGACACCCGTCGAGCGGCCCGACCTGACCGGGCTGTTCAGCGGCCCGCTCGGGTCGTGGTCGGTGCGCTCGAGTCCCGGCTCGCAACGGGCCTGGGCCACGGCCGAGACGGTCGACTCCCTCACCGAGCGGGTCCGCGCCCTCGCCGCGTCCGCCACCGGGCAGGAGGTGGCGTCGTGATCCGCGGGATGGACACCGAGAGCGTGATGGCCCTCGCCGGCCGGATGGCCGACGTCGCCGACCGGGTCCGGGCCCTCGAGGCGCGGCTGACCAGCGGCCTCTCCGCCACCGAGTGGGTCGGCCAGGACCGCAACCGCTTCGAGAGCGAGTGGTCGGCCCTGCACGTCGTCGCGCTCCGTCAGGCCGCCGAGGCCCTCGACGACGCCGCCCGCACCGCCGCCGCCCAGGTCCAGGAGCAGGACCGCGCCTCCGCCTGACGCTGACCCGTCGCATCGTTGCGACGGGTCACCGCCGATCCGACGCTGACCCGTCGCATGGATGCGACGGGTGAGCGCGCGCTCACTCGGAGCGGGGGGTCAGTCGCCGCCGTAGCGGACGCCGAGCGACTCCAGGACCGAGCGGCCGCCGTCGAGGGCGGTCAGCACCCAGGTGCCGCCGTCGGGGGTCAGGGTGAAGGTGTGCTCGGAGTGGGCGGCCCAGGCGCCGTCGCGGGTGACGACGGTCCAGTCGTCGGCCAGCACGTCGGTCTCGGGGCTGCCGAGGGTGACCATCGGTTCGACGGCGAGCGCGAGACCGGGCACCAGCCGCGGGCCGCGACCCGGCTTGCCGTAGTTGGGCACGTCGGGCGGCAGGTGCATCTCGGTACCGATGCCATGCCCGGTGTAGTCCTCGACGACCCCGTAGGCGCCGGTGGCCCGCACGTGGGTCTCAACGGCGTGGGAGATGTCGGTGACCCGGCCGTCGGGGGCCGCGGCCGCGATCCCGCGCCACATCGCCTCCTCCGTGACCGTCATCAGGCCGCGGACATCGTCGGGCACGTCGCCGAGGGCGATCGTCGTCGCCGCGTCACCGTGCCAGCCCTGCCCGGCCTCGTCGGCGACGATCGCGCCGCAGTCGATCGAGACCAGGTCGCCCTCGGCGAGCACCCGGGACCCGGGCATGCCGTGGACGACCTCCTCGTTGACCGAGACGCAGATCGAGCCGGTGAAGCCGTGGTAGCCGAGGAACGACGGCACGGCGCCGAGATGGCGGATGTGCTTCTCGGCGGCGGCGTCGAGCTCAGCGGTGGTCAGGCCCGGCCGGGCGAGGTCGGTGAGCAGCTCGAGGGTGCGCCCGACCACGAGCCCGGCGCGGCGCATCGCCGCGACCTGCTCGGGGGTCTTGACCTCGAGCCCACGGTCGCGCCACCCCACCGGGTCAGCTCTGGGGCCAGATGTCGAGCGCGGCGAAGATGCGCGCGGTGACCTCGTCGACCGTGCCCATCCCGTCGACCTCGACCAGGATGCCGCGGGCGCGGTAGAGGTCGATCAGCGGCTCGGTCTGCTCGACGTAGAGGTCCTGGCGCTTGCGGATGACGTCCTCGGTGTCGTCGGCGCGACCCTCGGTCTGGGCCCGCTGCAGCAGGCGCGCGACCAGCTCGTCGGAGTCGACGGTGAGCACCACGGCCGCGTCGAGCTTGTGACCGGTGAAGGAGATCATCCCGTCGAGCTCGGAGACCTGGGCCGGCGTGCGCGGGTAGCCGTCGAGCAGGAAGCCGGGCTCGGCGTCCGGCTCGTCGATGCGGTTGCGCACCATCTTGTTGGTGATCTCGTCGGGCACGTAGTCACCGGCGTCCATGAAGCGCTTGGCCTCGAGGCCGAGCTCGGTGCCCTGCGACACGTTGGCCCGGAAGATGTCACCGGTGGAGATGGCGGGGATGCCGAAGTGCTCGGCCACCGTGGTGGCCTGGGTCCCCTTGCCGGCGCCCGGAGGGCCCATCAGGATGAGGCGCATTAACGGAGGAATCCTTCGTAGTTGCGCTGCTGGAGCTGGCTCTCGATCTGCTTCACCGTGTCCAGCGCGACGCCGACCATGATCAGGATCGACGTGCCACCGAACGGGAAGCTCTGGTTGGCGTCGATCAGCACGATCGCGATCAGCGGGATCAGGGAGATGATGCCGAGGTAGAGGGCGCCGGGCAGCGTGATGCGGGACAGGACGTAGGACAGGTAGTCCTCGGTCGGCTTGCCCGCCCGGATCCCGGGGATGAAGCCGCCGTACTTCTTCATGTTGTCGGCCACCTCTTGGGGGTTGAAGGTGATCGAGACGTAGAAGTAGGTGAAGAAGATGATCAGCGCGAAGTACGTCGCCATGTAGAACGGGTGGTCGCCCGTGACGAAGTAGTCGTTGAGGAGGTTCACCCAGCCCGGCGGGTTGGTGTTGCCCTGGTTGAACTGGACCGCCATCGCCGGCAGGTAGAGCAGCGAGGAGGCGAAGATGACCGGGATGATGCCGGCCTGGTTGACCTTGAGCGGGATGTAGGTCGAGCTGCCGCCGAACATCTTGCGGCCGACCATGCGGCGGGCGTACTGCACCGGGATGCGTCGCTGCGCCTGCTCGATGAAGATGACGGCGGCGACGATGACCATGCCGACCGCGATCACCACGGCGAAGGTCCACCAGCCCTGGGTCTTGCCGACGGCCCACAGGGCGGTCGGGAAGGTCGCCACGACCTGGCAGAAGATCAGGATCGACATGCCGTTGCCGACGCCGCGCTCGGTGATCAGCTCGCCGAACCACATGATCACGGCGGTGCCGGCGGTCATCGTGACCACCATGACGATGAAGGTGGCCAGACCTGCCTCGCTGCCGTCGCCCTGGGCGTGCAGCAGGGGCAGCTCGCACTGCAGCAGGTTGCCCGAGCGCGCCAGCGCGACGATGCCCGTGGCCTGGAGGACCGCGAGGCCCAGCGTCAGGTAGCGGGTGTACTGCGTGATCTTGGTCTGGCCTGCCTGGCCCTCCTTCTTCAGCGCCTCGAGCCGTGGGATGACCACGACGAGCAGCTGCAGGATGATGCTGGCGGTGATGTACGGCATGATCCCCAGCGCGAAGATCGTCAGCTGGAGCAGCGCGCCACCGGAGAACAGGTTGATGAGCTGGTAGACGCCCTGATCATTGCTGCCGTTGTCGAGGCACTGCTGGACGTTGCTGACGTTGACGCCCGGGGCGGGGATCTGCGACCCGGCACGGAAGATCACGATGATCGCCAGGACGAAGAGCAGCTTCTTGCGCAGGTCCGGGGTTCGGAAGGCGTTCGCGAACGCGGTGAGCACGTGTCCTCTTTCTCCAGCAGATGAGGGCCCAGAACGGCGGCCGTGACTGGGCACGCCCGAGCAGGAGCACAGGGCCTGGGGAAGCCTAACAGGCGACGAAGGGGCGTTCCCTATTCGACGGGAACGCCCCTTCGCACGACGTACGGATGGGTCAGGCGACGGTGACCGAGCCGCCGGCGGCCTCGATCTTCTCCTTGGCCGAGGCCGAGAACGCCTGGGCGGTGACCGTGACGGGCACCGAGACGGTGCCCTGGCCGAGCACCTTGACCGGGTGACCGGCACGAACGGCGCCCTTGGCGACCAGGGCGTCGACGGTGACCTCGCCGCCCTCGGGGAAGAGCGCGCCGAGCTTGTCGAGGTTGACGACCTGGAACTCGACCTTGAACGGGTTCTTGAAGCCCTTGAGCTTCGGGAGCCGCATGTGGATCGGGGTCTGGCCACCCTCGAAGCCGACGGACACCTGGTAGCGGGCCTTGGTGCCCTTGGTGCCGCGACCCGCGGTCTTGCCCTTGGAGCCCTCGCCGCGTCCGACGCGGGTCTTGGCCTTCTTGGCGCCCGGTGCGGGGCGCAGGTGGTGCAGCTTGAGCGTCATGTCACTCGACCTCCTCGACCGTCACCAGGTGACGGACGGTGTGGACCATGCCCCGGATCTCCGGGCGGTCCTCCTTGACGACCACGTCACCGATGCGCTTGAGACCGAGCGAACGCATGGTGTCGCGCTGGTTGGCCTTGCGACCGATGGTGGACTTCATCTGCTGGACCTTGAGCTGCGCCATCAGTGGTTCCCCCCCGCGGCAGCGGCCTCGGCCGCCTCGACGCGACCCTCGGCCTGGGCCTTGAGCAGCGCCGCCGGGGCGACGTGCTCGACGGGCAGACCGCGGCGGGCGGCCACGGCCTCCGGCTGCTCGAGCATCCGCAGCGCCTCGACGGTCGCGTGCACGATGTTGATCTGGTTGGACGAGCCGAGCGACTTGCTCAGCACGTCGTGGATGCCGGCGCACTCCAGGACCGCTCGCACCGGGCCACCGGCGATGACGCCGGTACCGGGCGAGGCGGGCCGCAGGAACACGACGCCGGCCGCCTTCTCGCCCTGCACGGGGTGCGGGATGGTGCCCTGGATCCGGGGGACCCGGAAGAAGGCCTTCTTGGCCTCCTCGACACCCTTGGCGATCGCCGCGGGCACCTCCTTGGCCTTGCCGTAGCCGACGCCGACCATCCCGTCGCCGTCGCCGACGACCACCAGGGCGGTGAAGCTGAAGCGCCGACCACCCTTGACGACCTTGGCGACGCGGTTGATCGCGACGACGCGCTCGAGGTACTGGCTCTTCTCGGCGCCCTGACCACGACCGCCGTCGCGGCCGCGGCCCTGACGGTCGCCGCCGCCACGCTGTCCGCGCTGGGGTCCACTCATGAGTCTCTACTCCCTGTTCGTGTTGGTCGCTGGCCTAGAACACGAGCCCGCCGGAGCGGGCCCCGTCCGCCAGGGCCGCGATCCGGCCGTGGTACTTGTTGCCGGCGCGGTCGAAGACCACGGAATCGACGCCCTGGGCCTTGGCGCGCTCGGCCACGAGCTCACCGACCCGGGTCGCCTTGGCGCTCTTGTCACCCTCGAGGCCGCGCAGGTCGGCCTCCATGGTCGAGGCCGAGGCCAGCGTCTTGCCGACCAGGTCGTCGACGACCTGGACGAAGATGTGCTTGCTGGAGCGGGTGACCACCAGGCGCGGACGCTCGGCGGTGCCGCTCAGCTTCTTGCGGCCACGCACCTGGCGCTTGAGCCGCGACTGAAGACGCTTGGAGGCGTGCTTCTGCTGCTTGATCTTGACGGCCATGGACTACTTACCAGCCTTTCCGACCTTGCGGCGGATGTGCTCGCCGGAGTACCGGACGCCCTTGCCCTTGTACGGCTCGGGCTTGCGAAGCTTGCGGATGTTGGCGGCGGTCTCGCCGACCAGCTGCTTGTCGATGCCGGCCACGCCGAGGCGGGTCGGACCGTCGACGGTGAAGGTGATGCCCTCAGGGGCGTCGAAGACGATCGAGTGCGAGTAGCCGAGCTGGAACTCCAGCTGGGTCGGCCCCTTGGACAGCACGCGGTAGCCGACGCCGACGATCTCGAGCTTCTTCTCGTAGCCGTCGGTGACGCCGACGACCATGTTGTTGATGAGCGTGCGGCTCAGGCCGTGGAGCGACTTGCTGATGCGGTGCTCGTCGGGACGCTTGACGTCGAGGACGTCGTCGTTCCGCTCGACCGTGATGGGCTCGGCGACGGTGTGGCTCAGGGTCCCCTTGGGGCCCTTCACGGTCACCAGCTGGCCGTCGATCGCCACCTCGACCCCGGACGGGACCGTGACGGGGAGCTTGCCAATGCGCGACATGTTGTCAGTTCTCCTTGTCTCGGTCTCGGGTCACCAGACGTAGGCGAGGACTTCTCCGCCCACGCCCTTCTGGTTGGCCTGGCGGTCGGTGAGCAGGCCCTGGCTGGTCGAGATGATCGCCACGCCGAGTCCGCCGAGCACCTTGGGCAGGCCCGTGTGCTTGGCGTAGACCCGCAGACCGGGCTTGCTGATGCGGCGCAGGCCGGCGAGCGAGCGCTCGCGGTTGCGGCCGTACTTGAGCGTGAGGGTGAGCGTCTGGCCCACGCCCTCGTTGTCGGTCACCTCGAAGCCGGCGATGTAGCCCTCCTGCTTGAGGATCTCGGCGACGCCCTGCTTGAGCTTGCTGTAAGGCATGGAGACGTCGTCGTGGAACGCCTGGTTGGCGTTGCGCAGACGGGTCAGCATGTCTGCGATCGGGTCGGTCATCGTCATGGAAGGTTGTTCTCTCTCTTCTGTGGTTTCGCCCGTCCCGCAGGACCGACGACCTTCAGCGGTTGTGGATGGTGGTGCTCACCAGGAGGACTTGGTCACGCCGGGCAGCTCACCGCGGTGGGCCATCTCGCGCAGGCAGATCCGGCACAGGCCGAACTTGCGGTAGACGGCCTTGGGACGGCCGCAGCGCTGGCACCGGGTGTAGCCCCGGACCGCGAACTTCGGCTTGCGGGCCGCCTTGACTCGAAGGGCAGTCTTCGCCATGGCTCAGTTCTCCTTGAAGGGGAAGCCGAGCTGCTTGAGCAGCGCGCGTCCCTGGTCGTTGTCGGTGGCGGTCGTCACGATGGTGATGTCCATGCCTCGCTGGCGGTCGACCTTGTCCTGGTCGATCTCGTGGAACATGACCTGCTCGTTGAGGCCGAAGGTGTAGTTGCCGTTGCCGTCGAACTGGCCCGGGTTGAGACCACGGAAGTCGCGGATGCGGGGCAGGGCGATCGACAGGAGGCGGTCGAGGAACTCCCACATCCGGTCGCCGCGCAGGGTGACGTGGGTGCCGATCGGCATGCCCTCGCGCAGCTTGAACTGGGCGATGGACTTGCGGGCCTTGGTCACGGCCGGCTTCTGGCCGGTGATCGCGGTGAGGTCGCGGATCGCGCCGTCGATGAGCTTGGAGTCGCGTGCGGCCTCGCCGACACCCATGTTGACCACGATCTTGGTCAGGCCGGGCACCTGCATGACGTTGGCGATGTCGAACTCGGCGACGAGCGCCGGCACGATCTCCTCGCGGTAGCGGGTCTTCAGGCGCGGGGTGACCTTCTCGGCCACGGTCGCCTCGGCGGTGTCGGTGGTCATCAGATCTCCTTGCCGGTCTTGCGCGAGATACGCACGCTGCGCGTGCCGAGGTAGGTCGAGCCGTCGGGACGGCGCTTGGTGACCTCTTCGCGGCGGAAGCCGATGCGGGTCACACCGTCGCCCTCGACGAGCATCACGTTGGACACGTGGATCGGGGCCTCGGTGGTGATGATGCCGCCGGTGTTGCCGGCGCGGCCGCCCTGGTTGACGACCTTGGTGTGCCGCTTGATCCGGTTGACGCCCTCGACGATCACGCGCTGCTCCTCGCGGAGCACCTTGATGACCTTGCCCTCGGCGCCCTTGTCCTTGCCGGCGATCACCTTGACGGTGTCACCCTTCTTGATGTCGACCTTGGGGGCCTTCTTGTCCGCCATCACAGCACCTCCGGGGCGAGCGAGATGATCTTCATGAAGCGCTTCTCGCGCAGCTCGCGACCCACCGGGCCGAAGATGCGGGTGCCGCGCGGCTCGCCGTCTGCCTTGAGGATGACGGCGGCGTTCTCGTCGAAGCGGATGTAGGACCCGTCGGCGCGACGGCGCTCCTTGACGGTCCGCACGATGACGGCCTTGACGACGTCGCCCTTCTTGACGTTGCCGCCCGGGATGGCGTCCTTGACCGTGGCCACGATGACGTCACCGATGCCGGCGTAGCGCCGACCCGAGCCGCCGAGCACGCGGATGCAGAGGATCTCCTTGGCACCCGTGTTGTCGGCGACCTTGAGTCGCGACTCCTGCTGAATCACTTTTCTCTCCTTGTCGAGCTGGTTCTCGATCCGCTCCGCCGGGGGCGGGGGTCGAGCCTTGCCGAACCGATGTGGTTGATCTCGCCGCGCGGGCGAGGGGTCACTTGGCCTTCTCGAGGACCTGGACGAGACGCCAACGCTTGGTGGCCGACAGCGGACGGGTCTCCATGATCAGGACCCGGTCGCCGGTGCCGCACTCGTTGTTCTCGTCGTGGGCCTTGAGCCGGCTGGTGCGGCGCATGACCTTGCCGTAGAGCGCGTGCTTGACGCGGTCCTCGACCTCGACCACGACGGTCTTGTCCATCTTGTCGCTGACGACCAGGCCCTCACGGGTCTTGCGGGCGTTGCGCGCGGTGCCGTTGGTGGTGCCGGTGGTGGTGCCGGCCGTGTTGTCGGTGCTCATGCGGTTGCCTCGTCCTTCGTGCCCGGCGCGGTCCGGATGCCGAGCTCGCGCTCACGCACCACGGTGTAGATCCGGGCGATGTCCTTCTTGACCGACCGCAAGCGGCCGTGGCTCTCGAGCTGGCCGGTCGCGGCCTGGAAGCGCAGGTTGAACAGCTCCTCCTTGGACTCGCGCAGCTTGGCCTCGAGGTCGATGTCGTTGAGCTCGTCGAGCTCGTGGGCCTGGGTCTCGCGGGCCATCAGAACTCACCGGCCTCTCGGGTGATGAAGCGGCACTTCATGGGGAGCTTGTGGATGGCCCGACGCATCGCCTCGCGGGCGACCTCCTCGGTGACACCGGACAGCTCGAACATGACGCGGCCGGGCTTGACGTTGGCGACCCACCACTCGGGCGAGCCCTTGCCGGAACCCATGCGGGTCTCGGCGGGCTTCTTGGTCAGCGGGCGGTCGGGGTAGATGTTGATCCACACCTTGCCGCCACGCTTGATGTGCCGGGTCATGGCGATACGAGCGGACTCGATCTGCCGGTTGGTCACGTAGTGACCCTCCAGCGCCTGGATCCCGAAGTCACCGAAGGCCAGGGTGGTGCCGCCCTTGGCGGCGCCGCGGCGGGTGGGGTGGTGCTGCTTGCGGTGCTTGACGCGACGAGGCATCAACATGGGTCAGCCCTCCTGACCGGGGGTCTCGGCCGACGGCGTCGCCAGGGCGGTGTTGCCGCCGGCGGGCGCCTCGGTCTCGCTGGGTGCGTCGGTGCGGTCGCCACGGGTCGGGCGCGAGCCACGGCTCGGGCGCTCGCCGCCGCGCTGCGGGCGGTTGCTGCCGCCGCGGCCGGGGACACCGGCGCGGGCAGCGGCCTGGGCCTGACGCTCGGCACGGGTGCCGGCGACCTCGCCCTTGTAGATCCAGACCTTGACGCCGATCCGGCCGAAGGTCGTCTTGGCCTCGTAGAAGCCGTAGTCGATGTCGGCACGCAGCGTGTGCAGCGGGACGCGGCCCTCGCGGTAGAACTCGGTGCGCGACATCTCGGCGCCGTTGAGCCGGCCCGAGCACTGGATCCGGATGCCCTTGGCACCCGAGCGCATCGTGGTCTGCATCGCCTTGCGCATCGCGCGACGGAACTGCACGCGGCCGGCGAGCTGCTCGGCGACACCCTGGGCGACCAGCTGGGCGTCCATCTCGGGCGCCTTCACCTCGAGGATGTTGAGCTGGACCTGCTTGCCGGTGAGCTTCTCGAGCTCGCCGCGGATGCGGTCGGCCTCGGCGCCGCGGCGACCGATGACGATGCCGGGGCGGGCGGTGTGGATGTCGACCCGCACGCGGTCACGGGTGCGCTCGATCTCCACCTTGGAGATGCCGGCGCGCTCCATGCCCTTGGAGAGCAGCTTGCGGATGGCGACGTCCTCGCCGACGTAGCTCTTGTAGAGCTTGTCGGCGTACCAACGCGACTTGTGGTCGGTGCTGATCCCCAGGCGGAAGCCGTTGGGGTTGATCTTCTGGCCCATCAGGCACCCTTCCTAGAGTTGGCAGAGCCGTTGGCGACGTCAGCCGGCTGCACGACGAGCGTGATGTGGCTGGTCCGCTTGTTGATGCGGGTGGCCCGGCCCTGGGCGCGGGGGCGCCAGCGCTTCATCGTGGGTCCCTCGTCGACCAGCGCCTGCGAGACGACCAGGTTGCCCGCGTCGAGCCCCTCGGTGGTCTCGGCGTTGGCGATCGCGCTCTCGAGGACCTTGTAGACGGTCTCGGAGGCGGCCTGCGGCGCGAACTGGAGCAGTGCCAGCGCGTCGTCGACGGGGAGGCCGCGGACCAGGTCGACGACCCGGCGAGCCTTCATCGGGGTGATCCGCTGGAAGCGGGCCGACGCGAAGGCACCCGGCTGGTCGCCCAGCAGGGAATCGCGACGGGCGCTGATGCGGTGACGCTCGGTGGTAGACATCAGCGACGACGCCCCTTCCGGTCTTCCTTGACGTGCCCGCGGTAGGTGCGGGTCGGGGCGAACTCGCCCAGCTTGTGGCCGACCATCGAGTCGGTGACGAAGACCGGGACGTGCTTGCGCCCGTCGTGGACCGCGACCGTGTGCCCGATGAAGTCGGGGGTGATCATGGAACGGCGCGACCAGGTCTTGATGACGTTGTGGGTGCCCTTCTCGTTCTCGGCGTCCACCTTCTTCTGGAGGTGGTCGTCGACGAAGGGGCCCTTCTTCAGGCTGCGAGGCATCTCGGTTACTTCCTACCCTTGCCGGACTTGCGACGACGGATGATCTGGGAGTCGGAGGCCTTGCGCTTGCGCGTGCGGCCCTCGGGCTTGCCCCACGGGGAGACCGGGTGACGACCACCGGAGGTCTTCCCCTCGCCACCGCCGTGCGGGTGGTCGACCGGGTTCATGACGACACCGCGGACGGTCGGGCGCTTGCCCTTCCAGCGCATGCGGCCGGCCTTGCCCCAGTTGATGTTGGACTGCTCGGCGTTGCCGACCTCGCCGACCGTGGCGCGGCAGCGCACGTCGACGAAGCGCATCTCACCGGACGGCATGCGCAGCGTGGCGCGCGAGCCCTCACGGGCGACGAGCTGGGCGCTGATGCCGGCGGACCGGGCGATCTTGGCGCCGCCGCCGGGGCGGAGCTCGACGCAGTGGATCGTCGTACCGACCGGGATGTTGCGCAGCGGCAGGTTGTTGCCCGGCTTGATGTCGGCCGTGGGGCCGGACTCGATCCGGGTGCCCTGCGTGAGGTCCTTGGGCGCGATGATGTAGCGCTTCTCGCCGTCGGCGTAGTGCAGCAGCGCGATCCGGGCCGTGCGGTTGGGGTCGTACTCGATGTGGGCGACCTTGGCCGGGACGCCGTCCTTGTCGTAGCGACGGAAGTCGACGATCCGGTAGGCGCGCTTGTGGCCACCGCCCTGGTGCCGGGTGGTGATCCGGCCCTGGTTGTTGCGGCCGCCCTTCTTGGGCAGCGGCCGGGTCAGGGACTTCTCGGGCGTCGTGCGGGTGATCTCGACGAAGTCGGCCACCGAGGAGCCACGACGGCCCGGGGTGGTCGGCTTGTACTTGCGGATTGCCATGAGTTTCTACCTCTCGCCGATCAGGACGCCGGGCCGGCGAAGATATCGATGCGGTGGCCCTCGGCGAGGCTGACGATCGCGCGCTTGGTGTCCTTGCGCTTGCCGGTCCCGGTGCGGGTACGGCGCGTCTTGCCCGGACGGTTGAGCGTGTTCACCGAGGTGACCTTGACGTCGAAGATCTTCTCGACCGCGATCTTGATCTCGGTCTTGTTGGCGTCGGGGTGCACCAGGAAGGTGTACTTGTTGGCGTCGAGGAGGCCGTAGCTCTTCTCCGACACCACCGGCGCGATCAGGACGTCGCGGTGGTCCTTGTGGATGGTGCTCACTTGTCGTCCTCCTCGGTCTTGTCGAGGCCGACGGCCGGGGCCTGCTCGGCGCGGGTCTGGTGGGCCACGAACGCGTCGTAGGCGCCCCGGGTGAAGACGACGTCGTCGGCGTCGATGACGTCGTAGGTGTTGAGCTGGTCGACGGCGACGATGTGGACCTCGGGCGCGTTGCGCAGCGAGAGCCAGGTGACGGCGTCGGCCCGCTCGAGCACGACCAGGAACCGGGTGCGCGAGGCGAGCCCGGCCAGGGCCTTGAGGGCGCTGCGGGTCGAGGGCGCCTCACCCTCGACGAGCGCGTCCACGACGTGGATGCGGTCGTTGCGGGCCCGGTCGGAGAGGGCACCGCGCAGGGCGGCGGCCTTCATCTTCTTGGGGGTGCGCTGGTCGTAGCTGCGCGGCTGCGGGCCGTGGACGACGCCGCCGCCGACGAACTGCGGCGCGCGGGTCGAGCCCTGGCGGGCGCGGCCGGTGCCCTTCTGCTTGTAGGGCTTGCGTCCACCACCGCGCACCTCGGCGCGCGTCTTGGTGGAGTGGGTGCCCTGGCGGGCCGCGGCGCGCTGGGCGACGACGACCTGGTGGATCAGCGGGACGTTGACCTTGGCGTCGAAGATCTCGGCGGGGAGGTCGACCTTGACCGTAGCCATCTCAGGCCTCCTGCTTCTTCGCAGCCGAACGGAGCACGATGAGGCCGCCCTTGGGTCCGGGCACGGCGCCCTTGACCAGGATCAGGCCCTTCTCGGCATCCACGGCGTGGACGGTGACGTTCTGGGTGGTGACGGTGTCGGTACCCATGTGGCCGGCCATCCGCATGCCCTTGAAGACGCGGCCCGGCGTGGCGCAGGCGCCGATCGAACCGGGCTTGCGGTGGTTGCGGTGGGCACCGTGCGAGGCGCCGACACCGTGGAACCCGTGGCGCTTCATGACGCCCGCGAAGCCCTTGCCCTTGCTGGTGCCGGTGACGTCGATGACGTCGCCCGCGACAAAGGTGTCGGCGGCGATCTCCTGGCCCACGGTGTAGGTGGAGGCGTCGGCGGTGCGGATCTCCACGACGTGGCGGCGCGGCGTGGTGCCGGCCTTGTCGAAGTGCCCGGCCTGCGGCTTGGTGATCTTGCGGCCCTCGATCTCGCCGTAGCCGACCTGGATGGCGTTGTAGCCGTCCGGCTCGGGCAGGCGGACCTGGGTGACGACGTTCGTGGACGCCGCGATCACGGTGACGGGGACGATCCGGTTGTTCTCGTCCCACAGCTGGGTCATGCCGAGCTTGGTGCCCAGCAGTCCCTTGACGTTGCGTTCGGTGGTCATGGCTCTCCTGACCTCAGAGCTTGATCTCGATGTCGACGCCCGCCGGCAGGTCGAGCCGCATCAGCGAGTCGACGGTCTTCGGCGTGGGGTCGATGATGTCGATGAGACGCTTGTGCGTACGCATCTCGAAGTGCTCGCGCGAGTCCTTGTACTTGTGGGGCGAGCGGATGACGCAGTACACGTTCTTCTCGGTCGGCAGCGGCACGGGGCCGGCGACCTTGGCACCCGTGCGGGTGACGGTGTCCACGATCTTGCGCGCCGAGGTGTCGATCACCTCGTGGTCATAGGCTTTGAGCCTGATGCGGATCTTCTGTCCCGCCATAGGTAGCTCGTCCTTACTCGCTCGTCTGCGTCATGGCTGTGTCGTCGGTGCGGGCTCCCCGCCCACCCCCGCGGTCGGGCGTGTCGCCATGTTCCTGCCATGGCGATCCGCACGGGATCGCTGCCGAACCTGGGTCCCGGAGGATCCTGGTCAAGCTGGTGGTGTGCTGATCGGGTCTCCAGGTGCGGTGCGGCTGCTGCCACGACCACGTCACGGCGCGACCCTGGGGGGCCGTGCTGGAGACGCGATTCAGTAGTCAAGACCTGCCGCACCCCGGCAACCCGCCGGAGCAACCTGGACATCTTGTCAGAGACCGGCGCGGGGAGCCAATTCGGCGAGGACCTGTCTGGTAACCGGGGGTCCTGGGGCTGGTCTCGGGCTGGTCCCGGGTCTGGTCTCGGGGGTCTCGGGGGGTGCGGGCGGGCGGCGGTGGTTGCGGGGTGCGCGGGGGATTGCCTGGGAAGTTCAGACTTCCCCGGTCCACCGGTGAAATCTCGACCTCGGCCCACCGGCCGATCTCTCGCCGTCCCCCGGTCGCGGAACGTCGTCGGACGGCACCCCTGGCCGGCCTGACAGGATGGGCCACCCGCGACCGCTACGGAGAGCCATGTCGGACTTCCCGCCCCCCGGTGCCCCGCCGCCGCCCGGCGCGCCGCCGCCCGCCGAGCCCTCCGCGCCCCGGTGGAGCGCTCCTCCCCCGCCGCTGTACCCCGGCCACCCCGGCCAGCCCGGGTTCGGCGCACCGCCACCGCCGCCGGGGTGGACGCCGCAGCGCGGGATGCTCGGGGCGGCGCACAAGCCGGGGGCGATGCCGCTGCGTCCCCTGACCCTCGGGGAGATCTACGACGCCGCGTTCCGGATCATCCGGTTCAACCCCAAGGCGACGGTCGGGTCGGCGGTGCTGGTCGCGGCGGTGGCGATGGCGATCCCGGTCCTGATCACCGGCGTCCTGACCTGGACCGTCGGCCTGACCTACGACCCGGCCTCCTCCGGGCTCGACGACGGCGACGCCGTCGGGCTGGTGGCCGCCTACGGCTCCTACCTGCTCGGGGCGGTGCTGCAGAGCCTCGGGCTGATCCTGGTCACCGGCATGGTGGTCCACGTGACGGCCGCGGCGGCCGTCGGCAAGCGGCTCAGCCTCGGCGAGGCGTGGGAGGCGACGCGCGGCCGACGGTGGCCGCTCGTCGGGCTGGCCCTGCTCCTGGGGCTGGCGACGTCGTTGATCATCGCGGTCTACGTGGTGGCCTGCGTGCTGGTGGCGGTGACGGCCGACGTCGTCGTCGCGATCATCGTGATCGTGGTGTCGGTGCCGCTGTTCATCGCGTTGATGGCCTGGTTCTGGATCCGCGTCTACTACCTGCCGGTCCCCGCCCTGATGCTCGAGGACCACGGCGTCCTCGCCAGCATCGGCCGCGGCTACCGGCTGACCCTCGGCGGCTTCTGGCGGATCCTCGGCATCGGGCTGCTCACCATGCTCATCGCCGGCTTCGCCGGTCAGCTGCTCGGCGCGCCGTTCTCGATCCTCTCGACGTTCGGGTCGCTGGCCGTGAGCCCCGACCTCGCCCTGTTCGTCACCATCCTCGGCAGCGCGCTCGCGCAGGTCGCCGCGACGGCGTTCGTCGCGCCGTTCTCCTCGACCGTCACCTCCCTGCAGTACCTCGACCAGCGGATGCGCAAGGAGGCCTACGACGTCGAGCTGATGCGGCAGGCCGGGGTCCTCGACCGGTGAGGCTCGACCCACCGCTCGACCCGTCCGGTGAGGAGGCGCGGGAGAGGCTCGCCCGCGAACTGGCCGACCCGGCGTACCACCAGGACGACCCCGTCCAGCGGATCCTCGACTGGATCGGCCGCCGCATCGACGGCAGCGTCGAGGGTGCCCGCGGGATCCCGTCGCTGTCGTGGTTCGCCGTCACCCTGATCGCGGTCCTGCTCGTCGGCGGCCTGGCCTACCTCGCCTCCCGCGCCCGCGGTACGGCGCGCGCCCGGGCCGCGACCACCGGCCACGTCCTGACCGACGAGGTCGTCACCGCCGCCCAGCTGCGTAGCCGCGCCGAGCAGGCGCTGGCGCAGGGCCGGTACGCCGAGGCCGTCGTCGACGGGTTCCGCGCGCTCGCCCGGCGCCAGGTCGAGCGCGGCCGTCTCGAGGACTCCCCTGGCGTCACCGCCCACGAGGTGGCCGCCACCCTGGCCGCGGAGTACCCCGAGCACCGCGACCGCACGGCCTCCGGCGCCGACCTCTTCGACGCCGTCATGTACGGCGAGCGTCCGGCGACGCGCGACCAGGCCGTCGCCGTGCTCGACCTCGACCTCGAGCTGACGAGCGCGCGATGACCGACGTCCTGCCGGCGACCCCCGCGACCGTCCCGCCCGCCGTACGCCGCGGTCCGTGGGGCTGGGTGCTGCGGCACCGCGCCGCCCTGGTGGTCGCGGCGTTCCTGCTGCTCGCGATCCTGGTGGCGCTGCTCACCCGCAGCGAGGCCGGCAACGACACGCCGTACGACCCCGCCAACGCCGGCGCCGACGGGGCGCGGGCGGTGGCGCGGGTCCTCGAGGACGAGGGGGTCGAGCTCGACGTCGTCCGGTCGGCCGACGACCTCGCCGACGCCGACGCCGACGAGGGCACGACCGTCGTGGTCACCTCCACCGAGCGGCTCGGCGAGAGCAGCGTCGAGCAGCTCCGGCGCGACGCGGGCGGTGCCCGGATCGTGCTGGTCGACCCCGGGTCCAAGCTGCTCCGGTTGCTCGACCGCCCCGGCCCCACCGGCTCGGTCGACACCGCCGACCCCCTCGAGGCCGACTGCGACGACGCGCGCTACGACGGCCTCGAGGTCGAGGTCGACGACGCCAGCGGCATGCCCGGCACGGGCTGCTTCGCCGACACCCTCGTCACCAGCGGCGACCTCGACCTCCTCGGCGCACCCCAGCTGCTCACCAACGACCAGGTGCTGCGCGCCGACAACGCCGCGGTGGCACTGCGGCTGCTGGGGCAGGACGAGCGCCTGGTCTGGTACGTCGCGTCGTACGACGACCTGGTCGCCGACGACGGCGTCGACTTCTGGTCGCTCGTGCCCGACTGGACCGGCCCCGGCCTCGGCCTGCTGTTCCTGACCAGCATCGCGCTGATGGTCTGGCGCGGACGCCGGCTCGGCCCGCTGGCGGTCGAGCCGCTGCCCGTGGTGGTCAAGGCCATCGAGACGACCCGCAGCCGCGGTCGGCTCTACCGCCGCTCGGGCGACCGCCCCCACGCCGCCGAGATCCTGCGCGCCGCCACCCGGGCCCGGATCAGGTCGCGGATGCGTCTGGGGGCGACGAGCGACGAGGCCACCCTGGTGCGCGACGTGGCGCGCCACGTCGGCCGTGCCGAGGCCGAGGTCGGCGACCTGCTCGGCACGTGGGGCCGGACCCCTGGCAGCGACCGTGATCTGATCAGCCTGGCCAGCGCCCTGGCCGCACTCGAGGAAGAGGTACGCCGCACATGAGCACCCCCACGACCCACACCTCGCTCGGCAAGCCCGCCGACGACGGGGCCGCCCGGGAGCGGCTGACCGCCGTGCGCCACGAGGTCGCCAAGGCCGTCGTCGGCCAGGACGCCGCGGTCTCGGGCCTGCTGGTCGCGATGCTGTGCGGCGGGCACGTGCTGATGGAGGGCGTGCCCGGCACGGCCAAGACGCTGCTGGTGCGCACGCTGGCGGCGTCGCTGTCGGTCGAGACGCGTCGGGTGCAGTTCACCCCCGACCTGATGCCCGGTGACATCACCGGGTCGATGGTGATCGACTCCCACGCCGGCGAGCTGTCGTTCCGCGAGGGCCCGGTCTTCACCAACCTGCTGCTCGCCGACGAGATCAACCGGACCCCGCCCAAGACCCAGTCGGCGCTGCTGGAGGCGATGGAGGAGGGTCAGGTCTCCGTCGACGGCGTGACGCACCTGCTGCCGCGGCCGTTCCTGGTGGCCGCGACCCAGAACCCCGTCGAGTACGAGGGCACCTACCCCCTCCCCGAGGCCCAGCTCGACCGGTTCCTGCTCAAGGTGGTGCTGCCGATCCCCGAGCGGGCCGCCGAGATCGAGATCCTCAACCGGCACGCGGGCGGCTTCGACCCGCGTGACGTCCGGGCCGCCGGCGTCACCGCGGTCGCCTCGGGCGCCGACGTCGAGGCCGGCCAGCGGGCGGTCCGCAGCGTGCAGGTCAGCCCCGAGGTGGCGGCGTACATCGTCGACATCGCGCGCGCCACCCGCGAGTCGCCGTCGCTGTCCCTGGGCGTCAGCCCCCGCGGCGCGACCGCGCTGCTGCGGGCGGCGCGGGCCTGGGCGTGGCTCTCGGGACGCGACTTCGTCACCCCCGACGACGTCAAGTCGCTGGGCCACGCGACCCTGGTGCACCGGCTCGGGCTGCGCCCCGAGGCCGAGCTCGAGGGCGTCGACGTCGCCCAGGTGCTGGCCTCGGCGCTGGGTTCCGTCCCGGTCCCCCGCTGACCATGGCGATCACGGGGCGCGTGCCGCTCTTGGTGCTGCTGGGCTTCGTCGCGGTGCTGCTGCGCCCGACCGGCGGCACCGTGTGGCTGTGGCTGCTGCTCGTGCTGGTCCTCTGCGGCGCCGATATCCTGCTCGCCCCCACGCCGTCGGCGCTCGCCGTCTCGCGCCGCCCCACCGGCACCGTGCGCCAGGGCCACCCCACCGCGTCGGTGCTGCTCGTGGCCAACACGTCCGGCCGCGCCGTGCGGGGCGTCGTACGCGACTCCTGGCAGCCGACCGCCGGGGCGACGGCCAACCGCCACCGCGTCCGGCTCGCCCCCGGCGACCGCGCCGCGCTGACGACCCCGCTGCTCCCCCGCCGCCGCGGCGACCTGCGCGCGCTCGGCGTGACGGTGCGGCTGCCCGGCCCGCTCGGCCTGGTGGCGCGCCAGCGCACGGCCGAGGTGCCGGGGTCGGTGCGCTCGCTCCCGCCGTTCGACTCCCGCAAGCACCTGCCGTCGCGGCTCACCCGGCTGCGCGACCTCGACGGTCGCTCCGCGGTGCGGGTGCGGGGGCAGGGCACCGAGTTCGACTCGCTGCGCGAGTACGTGCGCGGCGACGACGTCCGCTCGATCGACTGGCGGGCCTCTGCCCGCACGTCCAACGTCGTCGTCCGCACCTGGCAGCCCGAGCGCGACCGCCGGGTCGTGCTCGTCCTCGACACCTCGCGCACCTCGGCCGGGCGCGTCGACGACGTGCCCCGGCTCGACTCCGCGATGGACGCCGCCCTCCTCCTGGCCGCGCTGGCCGCCCGGGCCGGCGACCGGATCGACTTCGTCGCCGGCGACAGACGCGTCCGGGCCCGACGCCGCTCGGCCGGGGCGCGCGAGGTCTCGGCCGACCTGCAGGAGGCGATGGCCGACCTCGAGCCCGTCATCGCCGAGGCCGACTGGGACGCGCTGGCCGGCGCGGTGCAGGGCCTCGGTCGGCAGCGCGCGCTCGTGGTGCTGCTGACCCCGCTCGAGCCGAGCGCCGTCGAGGAGGGCCTGCTCGCCGTGCTGCCCACGCTGACCCGCCACCACCGCGTCGTCCTGGCCTCGGTGCGCGACCCCGCCCTCGACCGGCTCGCCGCTGCCCGCACCACGGTCGACGAGGTGTACGACGCCGCCGCCGCCGAGCAGGCCGTCGCCCGGCGCCGTCGTACCGGCGAGCTGTTGACCCGCCTCGGCGTCGACGTGGTCGACGCCGACGCCGAGCAGCTGCCGCCCGCGCTGGCCGACCACTACCTCAGCCTCAAGGCCCAGGGGCTGCTCTGACGCAGACTGGCCCGCGCGACTACGCCTGGGTCGCGACCTTGTCCTCGAGCAGGTCGTCGGAGAGGTCACCGGTCTCGCCCTCGTGGAACGCGCGGCGGCCGAGCACGAACACGTAGGCCAGGAAGACGACCTCGGCGAGGACGCCGATGCCGATCCGGGCCCAGGTCGGCAGCGGGGAGGGCGTCACGAACGCCTCGATGAGGCCGCTGATGAGCAGCACGACACCGAGACCCATCGCGACGGTGACGGCGGTGCGTCCCTCACGGGCGAGGGAGGCCGCGCGGGTGAGGCCGCGCGGCTCGATCCACGACCAGAACAACCGGAGCCCGACGCCGCCGGCGACGAAGATCGCGGTCAGCTCGAGCAGGCCGTGGGGCAGGATCAGGCCGAAGAACACCTGGCCGCGGTCGGCGCGGATCATGATCGAGCCGATCACCGCGACGTTGAGCACGTTGTTGAACAGCAGCCAGACCACCGGGAACCCGAGCACCCCCAGCGCGATGCAGAGCGCCGCAACGCGCGTGTTGTTGAGCCAGACCAGGGTCGCGAAGCTCTGGGCCGGGTTCTCGCTGTAGTAGGACTCGAAGTCGCTGTTGACGAGCTGGTCGACCTCCTCGGGCGACAGCAGGCTCTGCTCGACGTTGGGGTTGTCGAGCAGCCAGAGCATGATCACCGCGGCCACCACGACGTTGGCGATGGTGCAGGCGATCCACCACCACCGCAGCCGGTAGAGCGCGGCCGGGAAGCGGTGGGTGAAGAACCGCCCGAACGCCCGCCACGTGCTCGTGCGGGTGCCGACCAGCTTGATCCGCGCGCGGGCCAGCAGCGAGGACAGGTAGGAGATCAGGTGGCTGTCGGGCGCCGACGTCCGCACGACCGACAGGTGGGTCGCCACCTGCTGGTAACGCTCGACCAGCTCGTCGCTCTGCGCGCCGTCGAGGCGGCTCGACCCGACCAGCTCCTCGAGCCGCCGCCACTCGTCGGCGTGCGCGAGCACGTAGGCGTCGAGGTCCACGCGCCCACCCTAATCGGCTCGCCCTGCGCGGCACGCTGACAGACTGGCGCCATGGCCGGGCACGAGTTCGCGACGATCACCACCGACGACCTCGTCACCGGCGAGGCCGTCGCGCTCGACCTCCCGCCGGCGAGCCTCGGCACCCGGATGGCCTCCGGCCTGATCGACGTCGTGGTGACCGTCGTCGCCCTCGTCGTGGTGCTGATCGTCTTCGCGATCGCGGCCGTCGACACCGATCCCGCGCTCGCGCAGGCGGCCGTCATCGCGGTCACCCTGGTCGTGCTGGTGATCGCCCCGACCGCGCTCGAGACACTGACCCGCGGCCGGTCGGTCGGCAAGCTCGCCCTGGGCCTGCGCTCGGTGCGCGACGACGCCGGGCCCATCTCCTTCCAGCACGCGCTGGTGCGCACCCTCATCGGTGTCGTGGAGATCTACGTCTTCCTCGGCGTGCCGGCGTTCTTCTCGATGCTGGTCAGCAGCCGGGGCAAGCGGCTGGGCGACCACACCGCCGGCACGTACGTCGTCCGCACCCGCGTGCCGCTCTCCCTCCCGATGCCGCCGCTGGTGCCGCACCACCTCACCGACTGGGCCCGGCGTGCCGACATCACCTCGCTGCCCACCGGCCTGGCCCTCGCCGTGCGTCAGTACCTCGGCCGCGCCGCCTCGCTCGACCCGGCCTCGCGCGCCGCCGTCGGCGGCCGCCTGGCCGAGGAGGTCAGCGCCCACGTCGCCCCGCTGCCACCCGCCGGCACCACCCCCGAGGACTTCCTGGCCGCGGTGATCGGCGCGCGCCGCGAGCGCGACCTCGCCCGCCTCCGGCGCCAGCACGAAGTCCGCAGGCGCCTGGCCGGTCAGAGCTGACTCACATCGAGTCCGTCGGCTGGGCGGCCCCCACGACCGCCGGTTCGCGGACCCGCGGGATCAGGAGCACGGCCCCGGCGGCCGCGAGGCACAGCAGGCCCGCCGTCATCCAGGCGGCGTAGTAGTCGCCGGTGCTCTGGCGCACGAGCCCGGCGTAGCTGGCGGCGACGCCGGCGCCGACCATGTGGGCGGCGAAGACCCACCCGAACACGACCCCGGCCCGCTCGGGTCCGAAGTGGGCACGGCACAGGGCGACCGTCGGCGGCACGGTGGCGACCCAGTCGAGCCCGTAGAAGACGATAAAGACGAACAGGCTCGGGTGCACGACGTCGGCGAGCAGGTAGGGCACGGCGAGCAGCGACAGCCCGCGGAGCAGGTAGTAGACGAACAGCAGGTAGCGGCTGTCGACGCGGTCGGTCAACCAGCCGCTGGCGACGGTGCCGATGATGTCGAAGATCCCGATCAGCGCGAGCAGCGACGCCGCGGTGGTCTGCGGCAGCCCGTGGTCGTGCGAGGCCGCGATGAAGTGGGTCCCGATCAGGCCGTTGGTCGACCAGCCGCAGATCCAGAACGTCGCGAACAGGATCCAGAACGTCTTGGACCGGGAGCTCTCCCGCAGCGAGTCGATCGCCACCCGGGCGGCACCCTTGGTGACGACCGGCGCGGACGGCGGTGGCTCCCCCGGGGCGGCGCCGTACGCCGTGGTGCCGACGGCGGCCGGCGAGTCGGCCAGGAGCAGCAGCACCAGCGGGACCAGCAGGAGCGCGAAGAGCGCGACCAGGCCCGCCGCCCACCGCCACCCCGGTCCGTCGGCGAGGTGGGCGATCGCGGGCAGGAAGACCAGCTGGCCGGTCGAGCTCGCCGCGGAGAAGATGCCGACCACCACGCCGCGGTGCCGCACGAACCAACGGTTGGCCACGATGGCGCCGAAGACGAGCGCCAGCGACCCGGTGCCGACGCCGATCGCGAACCCCCAGAGCAGCCACAGCTGCCACGCCTCGGTCATCACCAGCGTCAGGCCCGAGCCGACCGCGACGAGCAGCAGCGACAGCGCGACGACGCGACGCAGGCCGAACCGCTCCATCAGCGCCGCGGCGAACGGCGCCGTGAGCCCGTAGACGACGAGGTTGAGGCTGACCGCGCCGGACGTCGTCCCGCGTGACCAGCCGAAGTCCTCCTCGAGCGGCTCGAGCAGCGCGCCGGTGGACGACCGGAAGCCGGCGGCGGCGATCAGCGCGCCCATGGTGATCGCCGCGACCCACCAGGCCCGGTGCACCCGCGGACCGTCCGGGCGCTTGCGGGGCAGGACCTCCGTGCTCACCGGCCAAGCCTAGGAGCGACCGGTGCCCCGGCGCGCGCGATCAACAGCCAGCGGACGGCGATCGTCCGCCACTCCGCCGCGCCCGGTCAGTCGCCGGATGCGTCGTCGCGCCGGCGGTAGGCCAGGTCGGTCGCCGCCCGGCCGGCCGCCAGCCCCTTGCGCTCGAACTTGGTGAGCGGACGCTCGGGCCACCGCTCGACCACCCCGCCCTCGAGCAGCGGTTCGGCGTCGAGGACCTCGACCATCTGCTCGGCGTACTCGGCCCAGTCGGTGGCCAGCCGCCACCAGGCCCCGGGACGCAGCCGCGCGGCGGCGACGGCCGCGAAGGACGGCGCCACCAGGCGGCGCTTGTGGTGCTTGGTCTTGTGCCACGGGTCGGGGAAGAAGGTCCACAGCTCCTCGAGCGTGCCCGGCGCGACGCGGTGCTCCAGCAACCAGACCGCGTCGACGCCGCACAGGCGCACGTTGGTCAGCCCGGCCTCGGCCACCCGGCCCAGGGTCTCGGCCACGCCCGGAAGCCACACCTCGAGGGCCAGGACGTCGACGTCGGGACGCGCGGCCGCGAGGGCCACCGTGGACTCGCCGATCCCCGACCCGATCTCCACCGCCAGGGGCGCCTCCCGGCCGAAGACCTCGGCCCAGGAGAGGTCCGGGGCGTCGACGGCGTCGTCGGGCACCACCCAGTGCTCGTGGTGCGCCTGCCAGGCCGCAGCCTGGCGCCGGGTGAATCGGCTGCCGCGGCGGCTGTAGGTGAGCACCTCGCGCACGCGGCGTCCGTCACCGGTGAGCTTGTGGTGCGGGCGCGCGGGGGCGTCCTGGTCGCGGGACTCGGGCACCTCAGCCGTCGTAGGGGCCGTAGGAGTCGTACGGCTCATAGGGCTCGTACGGGTCGTACGGGTCGTACGGGTCGTCGCGGTCGTCGTCGAAGACCCCGGGAGCCGAGAGGGCCACGACGATGACCGCCACGACCGCGACCACCGACAGGGCCAGGATCACGGTGCCGACGATCCCGCAGATGCGTCCGGCGTTGACGTTGCTGCGGCCGCCGATGCGACCGCCCGACCCGTCGATCTCGCGCAGTGCGCGGTTGCCCATGACCCAGGCGATCGGCGAGAGCACCTGGCAGGCGACGATCCCCAGGATGCCGAGCACCAGGACGACGGTCGTCTGGGGGTGGTCGGGCGCCGCGCCGGGGTAGCGCCCGCCGGGCGGGTAGTGGCCGTAGGGGTTCTGGCCGTAGGGGTCGTCGTCCACGGCGTGATTCTCGCACCCGCGGCCCGCACCCGCGACGCCCCCGGACGCACCGAGGCCCCCCGCCTCACGGCGGGGGGCCTCGGTGGTGTGACCGGTGGTCCGGTCGGTCAGGTCACTTGGTGATCTTGGTGACCCGGCCGGCGCCGACGGTGCGGCCACCCTCGCGGATGGCGAAGCGCAGACCCTCGTCCATGGCGATCGGCTGGATCAGCTCGACCGTCATCTCGGTGTTGTCGCCCGGCATGACCATCTCGGTGCCCTCGGGCAGCGTGACGACGCCGGTGACGTCGGTGGTCCGGAAGTAGAACTGCGGGCGGTAGTTGTTGAAGAACGGCGTGTGACGGCCGCCCTCCTCCTTCGAGAGGATGTAGACCGAGGCCTCGAAGTTGGTGTGCGGGGTCGTCGTGCCCGGCTTGATCACGACCATGCCGCGCTCGATGTCCTCGCGCTTGGTACCGCGCAGGAGCAGCCCGACGTTCTCGCCGGCCTGGCCCTCGTCGAGGAGCTTGCGGAACATCTCGACACCGGTGACGGTCGACTTCTGGGCGGTCTCGCGGATGCCGATGATCTCGACCTCCTCGTTGACCTTGACGATCCCGCGCTCGATGCGGCCGGTGATGACCGTGCCGCGACCGGTGATCGTGAAGACGTCCTCGACGGGCATGAGGAACGGCTTGTCGGTCTCGCGCTCGGGGGTCGGGATGCCCTCGTCGACGGCGTTCATCAGCTCGACGATGGACTCGGACCACTTGGCGTCACCCTGCAGGGCGGGGTGAGCGGCCACGCGGACGACCGGGATGTCGTCGCCCGGGAACTCGTAGTCGCTGAGGAGCTCGCGCACCTCCATCTCGACGAGCTCGATGAGCTCCTCGTCGTCGACCATGTCGCACTTGTTCAGCGCCACGACGATCGCGGGGACGCCGACCTGGCGAGCCAGGAGGACGTGCTCCTTGGTCTGCGGCATGGGGCCGTCGGTGGCCGCCACGACCAGGATCGCGCCGTCCATCTGGGCGGCACCCGTGATCATGTTCTTGATGTAGTCAGCGTGACCCGGGCAGTCGACGTGCGCGTAGTGGCGCGCCTCGGTCTGGTACTCGACGTGCGCGATCGAGATCGTGATGCCGCGCTGGCGCTCCTCCGGAGCCTTGTCGATGTCCTCGAACGCCGAAGCGGCGTTGAGGTCGGGGTGCTGGTCGTGCAGGACCTTGGTGATCGCCGCGGTCAACGTGGTCTTGCCGTGGTCGATGTGACCGATCGTGCCGATGTTGACGTGCGGCTTGGTCCGCTCGAACTTCGCCTTAGCCACTGTGGGCTCCTCCTGGGATTGGTTGTGACGTGACTCGTGCTGATGTGGTGCGTGCCGAGGGCCGGCCGACGATCACTCGCCGCGGACCTTCTTGACGATCTCGTCGGCGATGTTCGTGGGAACCTCGGCGTACGAGTCGAACTCCATCGAGTACGAAGCCTGGCCCGAGGTCTTGGACCTCAGGTCGCCAACGTACCCGAACATCTCGGACAGGGGCACGATGGCGTCGATGACCATGTCACCGTGACGCTCCTCCTGGGCCCTGATCTGGCCCCGGCGCGAGTTGATGTCGCCGATGACCGTGCCGAGGAAGCTCTCCGGCGTGATCACCTCCACGGCGAACATCGGCTCGAGCAGGACCGGCTTCGCCTGGCGGGCGGCCTCCTTGAAGGCCTGGTTGCCGGCGATCTTGAACGCGAGCTCGGAGGAGTCGACGTCGTGGTAGGCGCCGTCCTCGAGCGAGAACTTCACGTCGACCATCGGGTAGCCGGCGAGGACGCCGAACTCGAGGGCCTCCTGGCCACCCTGGTCGACCGAGGGGATGTACTCCTTGGGGATGCGGCCACCGCTGACGTTGTTGACGAACTCGTAGCCGGCACCGGTACCCGTCTCGGGGTCGATGTTGGGGCCGAGCGAGACGACGACCTTGGCGAACTGGCCGGAGCCACCCGTCTGCTTCTTGTGGGTGTAGGAGTGCTTGGCGACCAGCTTCTTCAGGGTCTCGCGGTAGGCGACCTGCGGCTTGCCGACGGTGGCCTCCACGCGGAACTCGCGCTTCATCCGGTCGACGAGGATCTCGAGGTGGAGCTCGCCCATGCCGGCGATGATCGTCTGCCCGGTCTCCTCGTCGGCCTTGACCGTGAAGGTGGGGTCCTCGTCGGAGAGCCGCTGGATCGCGGTGCCGAGCTTCTCCTGGTCGCTCTTGGTCTTGGGCTCGATCGCGACCTCGATCACCGGGGCCGGGAACGTCATCGACTCGAGGATGACCTGGTTGCCGGGGTCGCTGAGCGTGTGACCGGTCTTGGTGTCCTTCAGACCCATGACGGCGACGATCTGGCCGGCGCCGACCGACGCGATCTCCTCACGCTTGTTGGCGTGCATCTGGTAGACCTTGCCGATCCGCTCCTTGCGGCCGTTGACCGAGTTGACCACGGTCGCGCCGGCCTCGAGCTTGCCGGAGTAGACCCGGACGTAGATCAGCTTGCCGAGGTGCGGGTCAGTGGCGATCTTGTAGGCCAGGCCCGAGAACGGCTCGCCGTCCGACGGCAGGCGCCGGATCTCCTTGGTCTCGTCGCGGGGGTCGTGGCCGATGATCGCGTCGATGTCGAGCGGGCTCGGGAGGTACTTCACGACGGCGTCGAGCAGGGGCTGCACGCCCTTGTTCTTGAACGCCGTGCCGCACAGGACCGGGTTGAGCTTGTCGGCCAGCGTGGCGGTGCGGATCGCGGCCTCGAGCTCCTCGACGGTGAAGACGTCGCCGTCGTCGAGGTAGCGCTCCATGATGGCGTCGTCGGTCTCGGCGACGGTCTCGACGAGCTTCTCGCGGTACTCCGCGGCCTGCTCGGCGAGCTCGGCCGGGATCTCCTCGACCTCGTAGTCCTCACCGATCTTGGTCTCGCCGCGCCACACGAGCGCGCGCATGCCGACCAGGTCGACCACGCCGAGGAAGTCGGACTCGGCACCGATGGGCAGCTGCAGCACCAGCGGGGTGGAGTTGAGGCGCTCGACCATCATGTCGACGCAGCGGAAGAAGTCGGCACCGGTGCGGTCGAGCTTGTTGACGAAGCACATGCGGGGCACGGAGTACTTGTTGGCCTGGCGCCACACCGTCATGGTCTGCGGCTCGACGCCGGCGACACCGTCGAAGACGGCGACGGCGCCGTCGAGGACGCGCAGCGAGCGCTCGACCTCGGCGGTGAAGTCGACGTGCCCGGGGGTGTCGATGATGTTGATCTGGTGGTCCTTCCACCAGCAGGTCGTCGCGGCGGACGTGATCGTGATGCCGCGCTCCTGCTCCTGCTCCATCCAGTCCATCGTGGCTGCGCCCTCGTGGACCTCACCGATCTTGTAGCTGATACCGGTGTAGAAGAGGATGCGCTCGGTGGTGGTGGTCTTGCCGGCGTCGATGTGGGCCATGATGCCGATGTTGCGGACGACATTGAGGTCGGTCGTGATGTTGACAGCCACTGTTGACAGCGTTCCTTAGAGGTCTGAGATGGACTGGTGTGCGGCGAGGGCGTCGTGTCGACGCCCCCGCCCCGAGATCACCAGCGGTAGTGGGCGAAGGCCTTGTTCGACTCGGCCATCTTGTGGGTGTCCTCGCGCTTCTTCACCGCGGCACCGAGGCCGTTGGAGGCGTCGAGGATCTCGTTCATCAGCCGCTCGTGCATGGTCTTCTCGCGGCGGTCGGCGGCGTAGCCGACGAGCCAGCGCAGCGCCAGCGTGGTGCCGCGCGTGCCCTTGACCTCGATCGGGACCTGGTAGGTCGCGCCACCGACACGGCGGGACTTGACCTCGATGGCCGGCTTGACGTTCTCCAGCGCGCGCTTGAGCGTGACGACCGGGTCGGTGCCGTTCTTCTCGCGGCACCCCTCCAGCGCGGTGTAGACGATGCGCTGGGCGACCTGCTTCTTGCCGTCCTGCAGCACCTTGGAGACCAGCTGGGAGACGAGCTGCGACCCGTAGATCGGGTCGATGTCGATGGGCCGCTTCGGGGCGGGACCCTTGCGGGGCATTAGCTCTTCTCCTTCTTGGCGCCGTACTTGCTGCGGCCCTGCTTGCGGTTCTTGACACCCTGGGTGTCGAGCGAGCCGCGGATGATCTTGTAGCGGACGCCGGGGAGGTCCTTCACCCGGCCGCCGCGGACGAGCACGATGGAGTGCTCCTGGAGGTTGTGGCCCACACCCGGGATGTACGCCGTGACCTCGACGCCGCTGGACAGGCGCACGCGGGCGACCTTGCGCAGGGCGGAGTTCGGCTTCTTCGGGGTGGTGGTGTAGACGCGGGTGCACACACCGCGCCGCTGGGGTGATTCCTTCAGGGCGGGCGTCTTGTTCTTCGACACCTTGTCCTGGCGGCCCTTGCGGACCAACTGCTGAATGGTGGGCACCTGGTGGTTCCCTTTCGGTCTACTCTCAGTGCCCGGCACCTTGCCGGGCACGCAGATGTTGCGATGTAGCGCGTGCCCCGTGAGCCCTGGCCCGGGTCGGGCACTGACGGGCGAACGAGAGTGCCCGGAACGCCAGGCACACGAGGGTCGAGGCTACCGGCCGCCAGATGGGCGGGCAAATCCCCTCGCTCCGGCCCTCAGCGGGTCCGGGCCAGTGCGGGGACGGCGTCGTCGGCGTGGTCGTCCGCGGACGGCCGGGTCCGCTCCCGCAGCGACCGCCACCCGCCGGTCATCCGGGCGTAGACCGCGACCGCCAGGACGGCGCCGAGCAGGGTGAGGACACCGCCGGCGACGAGGGTCCACCGGGCACCGAGGTGCTCCCCCACCGCGCCGATGATCGGCGAGCCGATCGGCGTACCGCCCATCACGATCGTCATGTACAGCGCCATCACCCGGCCCCGCAGCTCGGGGGCGGCGGTCAGCTGCAGGGTGGAGTTGGCGGCGTTGAGCATGGTCAGGGTGCAGAACCCGATGACCGGCGCGAACAGCACGAACGAGGTGTAGGTGGGCAGCGCCGAGGCGACGAGCAGCGCGACCCCGAAGCCGACCCCGGCGAGGACCAGCAACCGCAGCCGGAAGCGCTGGCGGCGGGCGGAGAGGATCGCGCCGGTCAGGGACCCGACGGCCAGCGCCGAGCCGAGCACGCCGAACTCGCCCGCGCCCTTGCCGAAGACCTGGGTGGCCATCAGGGCCGAGGTGATCATGAAGTTCATCCCGAAGGTGCCGGCGAAGAAGACCAGCACCAGGATCATCACCATCCGGGGCTGGCTGCGCACGTAGCGCACGCCCTCGAGCAGGGCACCGGGACGTCGTCCGGTCGGCTCGGGCGAGTGCAGCTGGGCCAGGTCCATCCGCTGCAGCTGGCCGATGATGGCGGCGTAGGACGCGGCGTTGATCAGGATCACCCAGCCGGTGGCCGAGGTGCCGTCGCCGAGCGCGTGGATCATCAGCCCGGCGAGCGCCGGGCCGAGGATGCGGGCCAGGTTGAAGCTGGCGGAGTTGAGGCCGACCGCGTTGGTGAGGTCGTCGGGCTCGACCATCTCCGAGACGAACGACTGCCGCGCGGGGGCGTCGAAGGCCGAGCCGATGCCGAAGGCGAAGGCGATCGCGTAGACGTGCCAGGTCTGGGCCACCTCGGTCACGGCGAGCACGCCGAGCAGGAGGCTGGCCAGCGCCATCGTGCCCTGGGTGACCTGGAGGAGCCGCCGCTTGGGGAAGCGGTCGGCGATCACGCCGGCGTACGGCGAGAGCAGCAGGACCGGCAGGAACTGCAGACCGGTGGTGATGCCGAGGGCGGTGCCGCCGCCGCCGAGGGTGAGCACCAGCCAGTCCTGGGCGATCCGCTGCATCCAGGTGCCGGTGTTGGACACCAGGGTGCCGGCGACGTACAGCCGGTAGTTGTGGTTGCGCAGGGCGCGGAAGGTGGGGCTCATCGGGGGGTCATTCGGAGTCGGCGAGTCCTTCGAGGATGGGGGCGGCCGCGCGGAGGACGGCGCGCTCGGCGGGGGTGAGGTCGCGCAGGCGGCGCGCCAGCCACTCGTCGCGGCGGCGACGGTCGGCGAGCAGGGTCTCGCGGCCGAGGTCGGTCAGGACGACGACGACCTGCCGGCCGTCGGTCTCGTGGGCGCGGCGGACGACGTAGCCGTCGCGCTCGAGGCAGGTCACGGTGCGGGTCATGCTCGGGGGCTGCACCCGCTCCCGGGCCGCGAGCTGGCCGACGCCCAGGTCGCCGTGGCGGTAGAGGCCCGCGAGCACGGCCATGGCGTTGAGGCTCAGGTCGTTGTCGGGGTGCCGCTCGGCCGCGAGCCGGCGGCGCAGCCGCATGACCGACATCCGGAGCTCGGAGGCGAGTCCGGTGTCGGTGCGCGAGGCCTTCTGCACGGTGGGCATGTCGTTAGCCTAACTCATTACCCTTGCTAAGCATTCCGCCGTGCGGCGTCCCGGACGCCGGGTGGCGTCCGGGACCGGCCGTCAGGTGAGCAGGTCGGTCAGCGGCCTGATCATGAAGTAGAGGACGAACAGCGCGGAGACCACCCACATCAGCGGCTCCACCTGGGCCACCTTGCCGCGCACCACCTTGATCAGGACGTAGGCGAGGAAGCCGGCGCCGATGCCGACCGAGATCGAGTAGGTGAACGGCATCAGCACGATCGTGAGGAACGCCGGGATGGCGATCTCGACGTCGTCCCAGTCGATCTCGCCGACGCGCTGCATCATCAGGAAGCCGACCAGCACCAGCGCGGGCACCGCGGCCTCGGACGGGATCATCTCGACGAGTGGCGCGAGGAAGATCGTCAGCAGGAAGCAGGTGCCGGTGACGACGGAGGCCAGGCCGGTGCGGGCGCCCTCGCCGACCCCCGAGGCCGACTCGATGTAGGAGGTGTTGGACGAGACGCCCCCGGCGCCGCCCGCGACCGCGGCGAGGGAGTCGACGACGAGGATCTTGCGGGTCTCGGGCGGGACGCCGTCCTCGTCGAGCAGGTCGGCCTCGGCACCGACGGCGGTCATCGTGCCCATCGTGTCGAAGAAGTCGGCGAGCATCAGCGTGAACACGAACAGCAGGGCCACGACGACGCCGGCGCGGTCGAAGCCGCCGAGCAGGTTGAACTCGCCCAGGGTGCCGAAGTCGGGTCCGTCCCACGAGTCGGGCAGCGCCGGGACGGTGAGCGCCCAGTCGGTGTCGCTGTCGGGACCGGCGCCGAACTCGCCCACCGCCTCGACCACGATCGCGACGGCCGTGGTGACCAGGATCGAGATGAGGATGGCGCCGGGCACCCGGCGCACCCACAGCGCCACGAGGAGCACCAGGCCGAGCGCGAAGACGAGCACGGGCCACCCGGAGAGCTGACCGCTCTGACCGAGCTGGACCGGCACCGTCGTCTGCGCGACGTCGGGGATGCGGCGCACGAAGCCCGCGTCGACGAAGCCGATGAGGGCGATGAACAGGCCGATGCCGACCGAGATCGCGACCTTGAGCTGCACCGGGACGGCGTGGAAGACCGCCTGCCGGAACCCGGTCAGCACCAGCACCAGGATGACCAGGCCCTCGAGGACCACCAGGCCCATCGCGTCGGCCCAGGTCATCTGCGAGGCGACGGCCACCGCGACGAACGCGTTGAGGCCGAGGCCGGTGGCGATCGCGAGGGGGAAGTTGGCCACCGCGCCCATCAGGATCGTCAGGACGCCGGCGACCAGGGCGGTGCCGGCGGCGATCGCGGCCAGGTTGGGCGGCCCGCCCGGCTCGGCGCCCAGGAGGTTGCCGTCGATGTCGGGTGCGAACCCCAGGATCAGCGGGTTGAGCACCACGATGTAGGCCATCGTGAAGAACGTGACGAGGCCACCGCGGACCTCCCGCCCCACCGTCGAGCCGCGGGCGCTGATCTTGAAGTAGCCGTCGAGCCCGGATGTCGTCTTGGTCGTGTCCACTGCCATGGGGAGAACCCTGGCACCTCGAGCGGCCGGGTGGTCACACGCGTGTTCCACGTGGGCAACGCGACCACTACGGTGGGTCCGTGGAGCTCCGCGACGACCAGCCGATGCAGCACGAGTTCGGCAACCGGACCTACGTGCTGGCCGACGTCGAGCCGCTCGACGTCGACGGGGTCCGCACCGTCGAGGTCGGCACGGCGGTGTTCTTCCTCGGGTTCCTGGGCCTGCTGCCGTTCTACGGCCGCCTGCAGGAGAACGGCGACACCTGGTGGCTGTGGATGTGCCTGGCCGGGGTGGGCCTGGGGCTCTTCGGGCTCGAGTACTGCCGCCGGCGGCGCCGGGCCCGGCACGAGCGCGACGTCGAGCGCGCCGCGGGCTGACCGACGCCGACCGGGTGGGTCAGAAGGTCTCGTAGTCGTCGGTGCCGAGCGTGTCGAAGACGTGCTCCGGCAGCGGCTGGGGCTCGTGCTTCTTGGCGAGCCGGACCTCGGAGTGGGCGCCGCAGCCGTGCTGGACGTGCACGATCCGGCCGTCGTCGTTGGCGTCGCGGTTGGCGCAGACCCCGAAGGTCTCGGCCAGCGAGCCCGCGATCCGCAGCAGGAAGCCGCAGCTGGAGCACGGCTGGGGCGCCGACTGGGCCAGCAGCGACTCGGGGCCGCCCTCGCCGTCGTACCAGCGCTGGGCGGCGAGGTCGACGCCCTCACGCGAGAGGGTGCGGACCCGGCCGAGCCCGAGGTCCTTGGCGACGGTGCGGACCTGCGCCTTGTCGTCGGGGTCGAGCGGGTCGTCGCCGAACATGTACGTCGGCACCAGGCGCGGGTCGTCGTCGTCGACGGGCAGCAGGTCGCCGGGCGACATGTCGCCGGGCCGGATCCGCTCGCGGTAGGGCACCCACGGCGGCGCCGTGATCGACGTCGGGCCCGGCAGCAGCACGACCTCGGTCGCCGTGACCGACTTCTGCCGGTAGGCGCGGACGACCGTGACGGCCCAGCGCCAGTCGGTGTAGCCCGGACGGCGGCACTCGAAGTGGTGGGTGACGGTGCGCTCGGCCTCGATCTCGGCCTCGACGCCGAGGTGGTCGCCGACCTCGCCGGCCGGCACCTCCTCGAGGAGCGCGGACCGGGCGACGTCGACGGCGCGAGCCGCGACGCTGTCGGGGTGGGATCGCGCGAGGGTGGCGGAGGTCGTCACGCCACCAGCATGACCGATCGGCGCAGCCGGTGTCAGGTCGGGGCGGGTCACGGGGCGTCTGCGTCGGTGTCTCGGGGCAGGATGGGACCCATGACTTCCGGCCCCGGCGACGCCCCACCGCCACCTGGCCGAGCCGACGCCGGCCCCGACCAGCCGTACGACCACCGCCAGGACGAGCACCACGACACCCAGCACTCCCACACCCAGCCCTCCCCGACCCAGCCCTCCCCCACCGAGCCCTTCGCCACCGGGCCCTCGGGCGGCGACCGCGCCCGGGCCGTCGGCCAGGGCCTCGGCACCGGCGCCAAGGTCACCGCCCGCGGGATCGGGGCGACGGCCCGGGTGACCGGGCGCGCCGGCAAGTACGCCGTCCGGCAGGCCAAGCGCGCCGCCGGAGCGCAGGGTGCCGAGCAGTCCGGCCTCAACCGGCTGATCTACCTGCACGCGGCCAACGCCGCCGGCGACGCGGCCGTCGCCATCTCGCTGGCGACCACCGTGTTCTTCGCCGGGGCCACCAGCGAGGCGCGCGGCCAGGTCGCGCTCTTCCTCGGCCTCACCATGCTCCCGTTCGCGGTGGTCGCGCCGCTGATCGGGCCGTTCCTCGACAAGTTCAGCCACGGCCGCCGCTGGGCGATCGGGGCGACGTTCGCGATCCGCGGCTTCCTGTGCTGGGTGCTGGCCGGCGCGGTGGCGGCCGACTCGGCGCTGCTCTACCCCGCGGCGCTCGGCGTGCTCGTCGCGTCCAAGGCCTACGGCGTGACCCGTGCGGCCGCCGTGCCCCGGCTGCTGCCGGCCGACTTCACCCTGGTCAAGGCCAACGGCCGGGTCTCCCTCGCCGGCCTGGTCGGCGGCGCGATCTCGGCGCCCCTGGCCGGTGGCGCCGCCGTCCTCGGCGCCCAGTGGTCACTGCGCTACGCGTTCCTGGTCTTCGTCGCCGGCACGGTCGCGGCGATCCTGCTGCCGGCCGCCGTCGACTCCTCCGAGGGCGAGCAGCAGGTCTCGCTGCGCAAGGCCCCCGAGGGGCAGCGGCGCGGCACCCACATCCCGTCGCAGGTGGCCTACGCGCTGCGCGCCAACTGCGGACCGCGGTGGCTCTCGGGGTTCCTGCTGATGTACATGGCGTTCCTGCTGCGCGACAAGCCGCTCGAGGGCTGGGAGGACCGGCAGGCCCTGCTCGTCGGCATCGTCATCGGCGGCGCCGCGGCCGGCAACGCGCTCGGCATCTTCCTGGCCTCGGTCCTGCGCCGCATCAACCCCGCCGTCACCGTCACCTTCGCCCTGCTCGCCGACGTGGCCATCGTGCTGGCCGGCACCCTGTTCTACGGGCTGTTCCTGCTCGCCGGCCTCGGGCTCGTCGCGGGGCTCGCCCAGTCGCTGGCCAAGCTGTCGCTCGACGCGACGATCCAGGGCGGCGTACCCGTCCACGTGCAGGCCAGCGCGTTCGCCCGCAGCGACACCACGCTGCAGCTGGCCTGGGTGATCGGCGGGTTCGTCGGCATCGCCCTGCCGCAGGTGCCGCGGCTCGGGCTCGGCGTCGCGCTCGCCGTCCTGGTGGCGTGGACCCTGTTCGTGCTGTCGTCACGACCGGGTCGCGGAAGCCAGCCGGCAGACCACCCGCCGCCCGCGGCGGCGTACGGAAAGGACTAGGCGGGGCCAGGCGGCCGCGACCTACAGCTCGAGCTCGTCGGCGAGCGCGTGCAGGAGCTTGGCGACCGGGCGCGCGGCCTTGGCGTCGGGGTGCCGACCGTGCCGGTAGGCCTCTCCGACGCCGTCGAGGACGCGGATCAGGTCCTCCACGATCGGGGCCATCTCGTCGGGACGCTTGCGGCGGGCCTGCGACTGGTTGCGGCTCACCGACGCCGGGGCGTCGAGGACCCGCACCTGGAGGGCCTGGTCACCCTTGCGGCCCTGCGCGATGCCGAACTCGACCCGGGTGCCGGGCTTGAGGTCGGTGAGGCCCTGGGGAAGCGCATCGGCGTGCACGTAGACGTCGGGTCCGCCGTCCTGGGACAGGAACCCGAAGCCCTTCGCGACGTCGAACCACTTCACCTTGCCGTTCGGCACTGCCTCGCCCCTCACGCACGGCGTCCACGGGCCGATCCCGTGGACGCAGGGTCAGCCTAGGCCACCGGGTCGACCCGACCGGAACGAGTTTCCCCGACGTGCCCGTCGAGCCAGGCCGGGAAGTCGTCGAGGCTCCCGAGCACCACGTGGGTGCCGGCCTCGACCAGCTGCTCACGCGTGCAGCCCCCGGTCAGCACCGAGACGCTGAGCACGTCGGCGGCCAGCGCGCCCTCGACGTCGTGCACGTGGTCGCCGACGTAGACCGACGCCCCCTCGCGGCGCAGCACGTCGGCCTTGCCCACGCCCCACACCCAGCCCTCGAGCAGGTCGACCTCGAGGCCGAGGTGGTCGAGGTGGAGCCGGGCGTTGGGGGCGTACTTGCCGGTGACCACGACGACGCGGCCACCGTGCCGTCGTACGGCGTCGAGCGCGGCGGCCGCGCCCGGCAGCAGCGGCACGGACGCGACGGCGTGCTCGGGGTAGATCGCGCGGAACCGGTCGCCGGCCGCGGGGATGTCGGCGGCGGGCAGGTGGGGGGCGAGCAGCAGCTCGAGCGGCGGTCCCAGCGCCGCGGTCATCTCCTCGACCGGGAAGTCCACCTCGAGCTCCTCGCCGAGGGCGCGCAGCACGGCACCGAACCCCGGGACGGTGTCGATGAGGGTCATGTCGAGGTCGAACCCGACGACCAGGGGATCGCTCACCCGACCAGCCTAGGCACCTCCACAGGTGCGCCGCCTGGGACAGGTGAGCAAGAATGGGCGTTTCGGCCAGGGAGGTGACGATGAGGCGACGACCAGCGGCGACACCGTCGACGCTCCCCACGACGCGCCTCCGCGGCCGGGCGTGCGCCTCCGGGCTCGCGCTCGCGCTGGTGGCCACCGCCGGTCCGCTGGCGACGGCGAGCGCCGCCACACCCCCTCCGCACGCGGCCCCGGCCGTCACCGACCACGACCTCTACCTGGTCACCCTCACCACCCCCGGCACCGCGGCGGGGTCGAGCCCCATGCCCCACTCGGTGCGCTCGATCGCGCTGCTCCAGGAGCAGGACGACGTGCTGGCCGCCCTCGGCGCCGGCGAACCGGTCTACCGCTGGACGACGGCGCTCAACGGCTTCGCGGTCCGCCTCGACCCCGAGCAGGCCGCGACGCTGGCAGCGCTCCCGGAGGTGCTCGACGTCGAGGCCGACACCGTGCGGCCGCTCGCCACCACCCGCGCCCGCGACGGCCGTGACGCCGCCCCCGACGCGGTCCTGCCCGGGCCGGGGCGAGGCGGACGCGGGGTCGTGGTCGGTGTCGTCGACACCGGCCTGGCGCCCGACAGCCCGGTCTTCGCCCAGCGCAGCAGCACCGGCGCTCCCCCGGCCTTCGCCGGCGACTGCGAGCCCGGCTCCGACTGGTCGGCGGCCGAGTGCACCGGCAAGCTCGTCGGCGCGCGGTCCTACGTCGAGGGCTTCGGCGTCGACGACCTGCGCGCGGCCAGCACGGTCTCCCCCCGCGACGCCGACGGCCACGGCACCCGCACGGCCTCCCTCGCCGTCGGCAACGCCGGCGTCCCGGTGCAGGTCGGCGGCGAGCGGCTCGGCCGCATCGGCGGCCAGGCTCCCGACGCCCACCTCGCGGTCTACAAGGCGTGCTGGAGCGCGCCCGACCCGCGCGACGACGGCTGCTCGACCGCCGACCTCGTCTCCGCGGTCGACGACGCGACCCGCGACGGCGTCGACGTGCTCACGCTCGCCGTCGGCGGCCCCGCCGGGGTCGACGTGCTCGAGCGGGCGCTCCTCGGCGCCACCGAGGCCGGGGTCGTGGTCGTGGCCGCGGCCGGCAACGACGGCGACCGCGGCGCGGCCCACACCTCGCCGTGGGTGGTCACGGTCGGCGGCACCGTCGGCGGCGTACGTCGGGGCGGCGTCGTGCTGCCCGGCGGGCGGCTCCTGCCCGGCGCGATGCTGTCGCGGCGCGCCGTCGGGCGCACCCGGGTCGTGCCGGCGGCGCGGGCCGCCACGCCCGGCACACCCGTCAGCGACGCCCGGGTCTGCAGCCCGGGCAGCCTCGACGCGGCCCTCGTCGGCGGCGCTGTGGTGGTCTGCGAGCGCGGGCGGGTCGGCCGCGTCGACAAGTCCCGCGCGGTCGACCTCGCCGACGGCGTCGCGATGGTGCTGGTCAACCGGGCCCGCGGCTCCGTCGACGCCGACGTCCACAGCGTCCCGACGGTGCACCTCGCCGCGGGGCCGGGGCGCGCCCTGCTCCGCTGGATCGCCCGCACCGACCGGCCGCGGGTCGCGCTGCGGCCGAGCGGCGACCGGCAGCGCCGGGTCGCGGTGGCGCCGTTCTCGGGGTCCGGCGACGTCGACACCGGCACGGCCAAGCCCGACCTGGTCGCGCCGTCCACCAACGTCCTGGCCGCGGAGCCCCAGCAGCTGGGCACCTGGGGCGTCGCCAGCGGCACGTCGGCCGCGACCGCGCGGGTCGCCGGCGTGGCGGCGACGCTGCTCGGCCGTGGCCTGAGCCCGGCCGAGGTGCGCTCGGCGCTGGTGACCTCGGCCCGACCGTTGCCGGGCGCGTCGGTGCTGCGCGCCGGCGGCGGCCTGCTGCGGCCGCGCGCCGCCCAGCGTCCCGGCCTCGCCTACCTGGTCGACGACCGCTCCTTCCGCGGCTGGCTCGACCGCGGCCGCGACCAGCTCAACCTCCCGTCGGTGCTGCTCACCGGCGGGCAGCGCTCCACGCGCCGCCGGATCACCAACGTCACCGGCCGCCGTCTGTACTTCTCCTCGGCCGCCAAGGGCTTCCGCCGCGACGTCGTGGTGACCCCGGCCGCGGTGCGGCTCGGGCCGGGTGAGACCGCGACGTACCGGATCCGGGTGTCCCCCCGCGACGCCGCCCGCCTCGACGACGGCTACGTCGTGTGGCGCGGGGCCACCGGCACCGTCACCTCGATCCCCGTGGTGCTCGCCCGGTGAGCGACGTCCGGTCGGCGCTCCCGCTGCGCACCGAGCGGCTCGTCCTGCGCGAGGCGCTCGACACCGACGTCGACGCCGTGCTCGCCTACTGCGGCGACGACGACGTCACCCGCCACCTGCCGTTCGGCACCCTCGACCGCGAGGGCGTCCTCGCGCGGATGGGGCGGTGGCGGGCCGAGCTCGCCCGCGAGCCCGACGACGACCCCGACCGCGACTGGGCGATGACCCTCGTCGCCGACCTCGACGGCGTCGTCGTCGGCGACGTGATGCTGCGGCTGCGGGCCGGCGCGGAGCGCAGCGTCGCGGAGGTCGGCTACGTCTTCGCCCCGGCCCACGGCGGCCGCGGCCTCGCCACCGAGGCGGCCCGCGCCGTCGTCGACCTCGCCTTCGGCGTGCTCGGCTGCCACCGGGTCTTCGCCAACCTCGACCCCCGCAACACCGCCTCCGCCCGCCTGTGCGAGCGCCTCGGGATGACCCACGAGGCCCACCTGCGCCAGGACTGGTGGGGCAAGGGCGAGTGGACCGACACCGCGATCTACGGCCTGCTCCGCGACGAGTGGCAGGTCTGATCCCCCCTGCTCCGCAACGGGTGGCCCCGAGCAGCAGCCCAGCGCCGCGCGGAGCGCGGCACGTCGTCCGGCGGGCGGTACTTCTTACGGCCGGTGTCGGCCGCCCGCATCGTGAGCGGCACCCACGTCGTCGCCGGCGCCGGACGTGATCCGCCCGTCCGGACGACCGAGGAGATCTGCCGACTTCTCGCGCATCTCCACCTTGCGGACCTTGCCGGTGACGGTCATCGGGAACTCGTCGACGACGAGCACGTAGCGCGGGATCTTGTAGTGGGCGAGGCGGCCGGTGGCGTAGGCACGGACGGCGTCGGCGTCGAGGGGGGCGGCGCCGGCGCGCATCCGGACCCAGGCGCACAGCTCCTCGCCGTACCTCTCGTCGGGGACGCCGACCACCTGGACGTCCTCGATGTCGGGGTGGGCGTGCAGGAACTCCTCGATCTCGCGTGGGTAGATGTTCTCGCCGCCGCGGATCACCATGTCCTTGATCCGGCCGACGATGTTGCAGTAGCCGTCCTCGCGCATCACCGCCAGGTCGCCGGTGTGCATCCAACCGTCGGCGTCGATCGCCTCCGCGGTCTTCTCCGGGTCGTCCCAGTAGCCGAGCATCACCGAGTAGCCGCGGGTGCACAGCTCACCGGTCTCGCCGCGCTCGACCGCGACGCCGGTGACCGGGTCGACGACCTTGACCTCCACGTGCGGGTGCACCCGGCCGATCGTCGCCGTACGACGGTCGAGGTCGTCGTCGGCGCGGGTCTGGCACGAGACGGGTGAGGTCTCGGTCATCCCGTAGGCGATCGACACCTCCGCCATGTGCATGTCGGTGACGCAGCGCCTCATCACCTCGACCGGGCAGATCGAGCCCGCCATGATCCCGGTGCGCAGCGACGTGAGGTCGCGGTCGGCGAACGACGGGTCGTGCTGCATCGCGATGAACATCGTCGGGACGCCGTACACGGCGGTGCAGCGCTCGTCCTCGATCGTCCGCAGCGTCACGGCCGGGTCGAACGCGGGACCCGGGATGACCATGGTCGCGCCGTGGGTGGTGCACCCGAGGTTGGCCATCACCATCCCGAAGCAGTGGTAGAAGGGCACCGGGATGCACAACCGGTCCTCGTGCGTCAGCCGGATGGTCTCGGTGGTGAACCAGCCGTTGTTGAGGATGTTGCGGTGGCTCAGCGTCGCGCCCTTGGGGAAGCCGGTGGTGCCCGAGGTGTACTGGATGTTGATGGGGTCGTCCGGACCCAGCCCGGCGGCGCGGACGGCGAGCGCGTCGGCCGGCAGGTCGGTCCCGGCCGCCGCGAGCCGGGCCCAGTCGTCGGTGTCGAGGTGGACGGTGCGCTCGAGGGTGCCGCACTGCGGCGCAACCTCCTCGACCATCGCCCGGTAGTCGCTGGTCTTGAAGCGTGAGGCGGCCAGCAACCAGCGCAGCCCGCTCTGGTTGACGGCGTACGCCAGCTCGTGGGTGCGGTAGGCGGGGTTGACGTTGACCAGGACGACGCCGGCCTTCGCCGTGGCGTACTGCGCGATCGTCCACTCGGCGCAGTTGGGTGCCCAGATGCCGACGCGGTCCCCGGCCTCGAGGCCGCTGGCGACCAGGCCCCGGGCGACGTCGTCGACGTCGCGGCCCAGCTCGGCCCAGGTCCAGCGCCGCCCGGTGGCCACCTCGACCATCGCCTCGCGGTCGGGCCAGGTCGCGACGGTGCGGTCGAACGCCGCCCCGATCGTGTCCTCGAGGAGCGGCTGGTCGGTCTCACCCCGGGCGTAGGACTCCATGACCCGAGCCAACCACGGCCGCCCCGAGGGGGGAACGGTGACGCCGGGTGGCCTCGCGTAGATTCTCACCGTGCCCGATGACGACGCGCCGAGGCGGCCCACCCTGGACAAGCAGCCTCGCGGCGAGGCGGGCGACGACGTGCCGCTCGCCGGCGACCCCGAACCGACGGGTGCGACGGTCCCCGCGGCCGAGGAGGACGAGAAGAAGGCCCCCAAGGGCGGCGTCTCCGTGCTCGTCGAGGCCGTCGTGCTGCTCGCGGTCGCGCTCGGCATGGCGCTGCTGATCAAGACCTTCCTGGTGCAGGCGTTCTACATCCCCTCGGCCTCGATGGAGCCCGGCCTGGTCGAGAACGACCGGATCCTGGTGCAGAAGGTGTCCTACTGGTTCGGCGGGTCGCCCGACCGCGGCGACGTGATCGTCTTCGAGGACCCCGGCACCGAGACCCCCGAGCCCGGGGACGACTGGCTGGGCGGGCCCGAGGTCGGCCCGCAGACGTTCCTGGCCGAGGGCCTGGCCAAGGTCGGCCTCTACCCGACCGGCGGCCACCTGGTGAAGCGGGTGATCGGCATCCCCGGTGACACCGTGATGTGCTGCGACGACGCCGGCCAGCTGGTGATCAACGGGGTCGCCATCGACGAGGACGACTTCATCGCCGACCAGCCCAAGTGCGACGGTCCGATGGTCAACGGCTGCGACCGCGACTGGGAGGTCACGGTGCCCGAGGACCGCCTCTTCGTGATGGGCGACAACCGGGCCGCCTCCGCCGACTCCTCCGACCGGCTCTGCGGCGGCCAGCCCGCCCGGTGCGACCCCGACCAGCCGTTCCTGCCCCGCAAGAACCCCGACAAGCCGTTCGTGCCGGTCGACAACGTCGTCGGCAAGGTGTTCTCGCTGGTCTGGCCGCTCTCGCACGCCGAGCTGATCGGCCGTCCCGACGTGTTCGACGACGTCCCGGATCCTGACTGACGCTGGTCGGTGGGGTCGGCCGCCTACCGCCCCTCGGCCGCCGCGGTCAGGGCGGCCAGCGCGACGGGCGCCTCGGCGGTGACGATGGGGCCGATGTCGTCGGCACCGGGGCCCTCGATCGTGGTCGAGACCGTGATCTCGCTGCCGCCGTCGGCCAGGGGCCTCACGACGTGGTCGATGCGGATGACGAGGTCGCCCATCGTCAGCTCGTCGACGTAGCGGGCTCCGGGCTCGACGCCCGCGAGCACGACCGGCACCTCGACCGGACCGGCCAGCGTCATCGTGCCGGTGGTGCCCTGCTCGAAGGGCCCGTCGAGGGTGACGCCCACGACCGAGGGGTCCCACGACGGCCAGGTCGTCGGGTCGCTCCACAGCGCCCACACGGCACCGGGTGCCGCGGTGGTCGTCACGGTGCGGGAGTGCCGGAAGCTCACCGGTCGGTCTCCTTGGCCACGGTCATGGTGCGGTCGCCGAACCTGACGGTGTCGCCCTCCAGCAGGGTCGAGGGCCGCCCGGCCGTGAGCGACTTCGAGATGCCCTGGCGGACGACGACCGACCCGTTGGTCGACCCGCGGTCCATCACCACCAGGGCGCCGTCGGGCACGACCTGGAACTGCGCGTGCGTCTTGGACAGCGACATGTCGGAGGACCGGAGGGGCACCAGGTGGGCGACCTCCTCCCCTGCCCGTGCCTCGGGACGCCGGCCGACGAGCGCCAGCCCGACGACCACGAAGCTCTCGCCGGTGTCGAAGCTGACCCGCCAGTGCGAGGTGCCGGCCAGGCCGGGCGGCCGGCGCTTGACCGTCGCCCCGGACGGGTCGGGGTCGGACGCCGGCACCGGCACGTGCTCGGTGACCGGGGGCGCGGGCGGCGGCGCCGGGATCGGCACGGTGGTCGGCGCCGTGGCGGGAGCCGGCGGGGGTGGCGGCGGGGTGGTCGCCGGCGTGGTCACGGCCGCGCCGGCGGGTGGCCCCGGCAGCAGCCGCATCGCGGTCAGGTTGACGATGGCGGCCGGGCGCGGCTCCTCCTCGACGACCGCCGGAGCGGGACGGACGTCGACGACGACGGCGTCGCTGATCCGGTCGTGACCGCCGCGACGGCGTCCCTCGGGGTCCATGACCGCGGTCCAGGCCAGCGTGGCCAGCCCGATGCCGGCGGTGGGGACGGTGAGGACGCCGAGCACGGCGGTGCGGATGAGGGCCCTGCCCACGCCGATCGGGCGGCCGTCGTCGTACCGGACGACCCGCAGGCCGGCCAGGGCCTTGCCCGGCGAGACCCCCGCCGTGCCGATCAGGACGGCCTGCACCAGCCAGACCAGGACCACGGTGGCGAGGACGACCCCGACCCCCGCCGCCGTCCGGCCGTCATCGAGGAGGAACCGCCAGCAGAGGAACCCGACCCCGGCGACGATGCCCCACCCGACGAGCCGGTCGACCGCGAAGGCGTAGAACCGGCGGTCGAGCTCGGCGGCCGGGTACGTCGTGGGGTCGCGGGGTGGCGCGGCGGTGGTCATGCGCGCTGCGTCAGGGATGGGTGACCTGGATGGTGACGCCGTCGCCGAGGTTGATGGTGGCGCCCGGGATCAGCTGCACGGCGATGCCGGGCTTGAGCTCCTCGGGCGAGAGGCCCGGCTGGACGAGGACGGTGCCGTTGGTCGAGCCCATGTCGGTGACGACGGCCGTGCCGTGGTCGGCCCCGGACCCGGGCCGGATCTCCACGTGGGTCGAGGAGATCTCGTGCAGGGGGCTGGGGACGGTGACGAGCCGCGGCTGGTCGGTGGTGGTGAACCGCCGGGCCTCGGGGGCGCGACCGACCAGGACGACGCGGTCGACGTCGACGGTCTCGCCGTTGGAGATCACCAGGGTCGCCACCGACGGCCCGACGCTGGGCGCCATCGGCTGCCCGGCGATGCCGGGCTGCGGGCGCGCGAACTCGTCGGCGTCGACGCCGGCCTGGGTGAGCCCGTCGTGGTCGTGGTCGCCGGGGATGCCCGCGTCGGACGGGCCGGTCGGCGGCGGGGGCAGCGTCTCGACGTCGGTGACGGGCGGGTAGGGCGGGAACGAGGAGGAGTCGGTCGGCGGCGGGAACGGGGGCGGCGGGGGCGGCGGGGTGGCCGACGGCCAGGCGGGCGGCGCGGGCGGCACCGGCGCGGACGGCGGCGCCGGGGGCAGCCCGTCCTCGACCACGGCCGGGGCGAGGGGCTGGACCGGCTCGCCGGGCTCGACCACGTCGACGGCCTCGGCCATGTCGAGCAGCTCGGTGTCCAGGGACTCCTGGTCGACCGGCTCGGTCTCGACCGGCTCCTCGACCACGGGCTCCTCGACCACGGGCTCCTCGACCACGGGCTCCTCGATCACCGGCTCCTCGGCCACCGGCTCGGGGGCGACCGGCTCGGGCTCGGGCTCGGGCTCGAGCGCTGCGTGCTGCGGCGCGGGGTGGTCTGGCGCGACCGGCTCGGGCGCGGCGTGGTCGACGGCTCCGACGGTCACCGGCGGCAGGCCGGGCGCGGCGGTGCCGCCCGCGGCGGCGTACGGCGGGTGGTCGACGCGGCTGACGCGCACCAGGCCGCCGTGGATCGGCAGGTCGCCGGCGTCGGGGTCGCCGCCGTCGACGGAGACGCGCAGCGAGGTCACGTCGGGCACGGTGCGCTCGACCCAGGTGGTGGCGCTGGCGCCGTCGAGCTCGACGCTGCCGTCACGGGAGGTCACGGTGGCGCGGACCGAGGCGCCGCGCACCAGGATGCGCGTGGGCCCCTCGCCGAGCTCGACCAGCACGAAGCCCGGCAGCGAGCCCAGGCCCGAGCGCAGGAGCGCGTCGAGGACGGCGTCGAAGCCGGCGCCGTCGTCGACCTGCGACCACAGCTCGGCGACGCGGGCCTTCTCGGAGTCCGGCAGCAGGAGCGTGGTGGTCGCGCCGAAGACGCCGAACCACCCGCCGGGACGGTAGGACCAGGTGCCGGTGGGCACACCGGCGGGCTGCTCGGTCATGGCAGTGCTCCCAGCTTCTGCTCGAGACTCACCCGCTGCGCGTCGGAGTCGTAGGGTCGGTCGTCGGCCAATCCCACCACATCGACGACCACGGCGGTCGCGTTGTCACGACCACCGGCCGCGACGGCAGCGGCCACCAGCTGGTCGGCGGCGTCGCGGGGGTCGGAGGCCGAGGCCAGGATCGCGCCGATCGCGCCGTCGTCGATCATCTCGCTGACGCCGTCGGAGCAGAGCAGCAGCCGCTCGGCGCCGGAGAGCGGGAGCACGAAGTAGTCGGCCTCCGCACTGCCCTGCCCGCCGAGCGCGCGGGTCACGACGTGGCGCTCGGGGTGGACCGCGGCGTCGTCCTCGGTGATGGCGCCGGCCTCGACGAGCTCCTGGACCACGCTGTGGTCGACGCTGACCTGTTCCAGGACGCCGTCGACGACCCGGTAGATCCGCGAGTCGCCCAGGTTGGCCAGCAGCCACTTCGGCTCGGTGGACTGCTCGATGAGGAGCGCCACCACGGCCGTGGTGCCCGCGGCGAAGTCGACGGCGCCGGCGGCCCGCTGCTGCGCGTCGTAGTCGGCGATCCGCGCCTGCGCGGTGCGCAGCGTCGCGGCGACGGTCTCCGGGCCCCGGCCGGGGTCGTAGCCGGCGTCGGCGAGTCGTCCGAACTCCTCGACCACGATCCGGCTGGCGACGTCGCCCCGGTCGTGCCCACCCATGCCGTCGGCGACGACGAAGACCGGGGGCGCGACGAGGAAGGCGTCCTCGTTGACCTCGCGCACCAGGCCGACGTCGGTCGCGGATCCGTGGTGCAGCTCGACGCCGGTCACGCGGTCCTCGCTAGCGTTGGTCCGATGGGCACCAGGGACGACGCCGGCTTCCGGTCGCTCGCAGACCAGCTGCGCAGCTGGAGCGACGACCGGCTCGCCGGCCTGCTCTCGGCCCGACCTGACCTCACCACACCCGCCCCTCACGACTTCGGTCAGCTCGCGTCGCGGGCCACGGTGCGGGCGTCGCTGGCGCGCGCGCTCGACACGCTGACTCGTCTCGAGCTCTCGGTCCTTGATGCCCTGGTCGTCGCGGGCCAAACCACGCCGGCCGATGTGTGCCGCATCACCTCCGCCGAGACCGCGGCGGCCGAGGCCACCCTGACCCGCCTGCTCGACCTGGCCCTGGTCTGGGAGGCCCGTGGCGGGCTGCGCGTCGTGTCCGGGGTCGCCGACGTGCTCGGCGCCGGACCGGGCGCCTCTGGCCTGCGCCCGCGGTCGCCCGACGCGCCGCCGGCCGAGCAGGTGGCGGCCCGGCTGGCCGAGGTCTCCCCCGCCGCCCGGGCGCTCCTCGAGCACGTCGCCGAGCACGGCGGCGAGGCCACCACCGGCGCGGTCCGACTGACCGTGCTGCCCCAGGACGCCACCACCCCGGCCGAGGAGCTGGTCTCGCGGCGCCTCCTGCTGCCGAAGGCCGGCTCGCCCGGGGTGGTGCAGCTGCCCGGCGAGGTCGGGCTCGCGCTGCGCGGCGGCCGGACGACGACCGAACCGGTCGACGCGGTCCCCCCGATCGCCACCGGCGAACGGTCCCCCGGCCTCGTCGACCGCGCCGCGGCCGGCGCGGCGTTCGAGCTGGTCCGCCGGGTCGAGCTGCTCCTCGACCACTGGGGCGCCCACCCGCCCGGGGTGCTGCGCAGCGGCGGGCTCGCGGTGCGCGACCTTAAGGCGGTGACGACGCTGCTCGCGGTCGACCAGGCGACCGCGTCGCTGGTGGTCGAGACGTGCGCGACAGCCGGCCTGCTGGCCTCGCGGGCGGACGCGACCGGCGAGCCGGTCTGGGTGCCGACCGACGCCTTCGACGACTGGCTCGAGGAGCCGCCCGCCGCGCGCTGGACCCAGCTGGTGCGCGGCTGGCTGGGCAGCGCGCGGCTGCCGGGACTGGTGGGCACCCGCGACGAGGCCGGCAAGACCTGGAACGCGCTGGCGCCCGAGCTGGCGTCGTACTCGATGGCCGAGACGCGGGCCGGCACCCTGACCGCCCTGGCCGGCCTGGCGCCCGGTGCCGTGCTCGCCGCCTCGACCGGGCTGCCGTCGCTGGTCGAGCAGGTGGCCTGGCACCGGCCGCGGCGGCCGCGCTCGCGCTCCCAGCAGGTCGCCTGGACGATCACCGAGGCCGCGGCGCTGGGGGTCACCGGCCTGGACGGCATGGCGTCCTACGCCCGCGCCCTGGTCACCGGTGGCGACCCCGAGCCGGGGCTGGCCGCGCTGCTGCCCGAGCCGGTCGACCACGTGCTCCTCCAGGCCGACCTGACCGCGGTGGCACCCGGCCCCCTGGAGTCGGCGCTGGCGAGGTCGCTCCAACTGGTCGCCGACGTCGAGTCGCGCGGCGGCGCCACCGTCTACCGCTTCTCCCCGACGTCCGTGCGCCGCGCGCTCGACGTCGGCTGGACCGCCGTCGACATCCACGGCTTCCTGGCCTCGGTCTCGCGCACGCCGGTGCCGCAGCCGCTGACCTACCTCGTCGACGACACCGTGCGCACGTTCGGCACCGTGCGCGTCGGGACGGCCGAGTCGTTCCTGCGCGCCGACGACGAGGCCGCGCTCAGCGAGCTGCTCCACCACCCCCGGGCGCGCGGCCTCGGGCTGCGCCGGCTGGCGCCGACCGTGCTGATCAGCGACACCCCCGTCGACGTCCTGCTCCCCCGGCTGCGCGAGCTCGGCGCCGCGCCCGTCGTCGAGGCCGCCGACGGCACCGTGCAGGTGACCCGCGCCGACGTCCTCCGCTCCCGCACCCCCCGCGACCGGGGGGCCGGGGCCCGGTCGGTGCGCGAGTCCGCCCGGGTCTCCGCGGTCGTCGCCGCCGTCCGCTCCGGCGACCGCGCCGCCGCGTCCCGCCCCCTGTCCCCCGCCACCCCGCTCACGCCCTCGGGCGCGCTGGCCGCCCTGCGCGAGGCCGCCGAGGCCGGCGCCACCGTCCTCATCGGCTACGTCGACAACCAGGGCGTCTCCTCCGACCGCGTCGTCGACCCCGTCTCCGTCGAGGGCGGCTCCCTGACCGCCCACGACCACCGCGCCGACGACCTCCGGGCGTTCGCGGTGCACCGGATCACCACCGTGCGGGTGCTGCCGGCGACGTGACGCCCCGCGGCGGTCGGTCTGGCGGGTGTCGTTGCCGTTCGATCGCGCGGGAACGACACATCCGCAGGCCCCAGATCTGCCGTTGCCGCGCGATCGCGCGGGAACGACACATCCGCAGGCCCCGAACCTGCCGTTCCCGTTCGATCGCGCGGGAACGGCACCCCCGGGCGACCGGCGTACCCGGGTTCGCGGGCCTCCGTAGACTCGGCCGGTGACCGACGGACCCCTGATCGTGCAGTCCGACAAGACGTTGCTCCTCGAGGTCGACCACCCGCGGGCGTCGGACTGCCGCAAGGCGATCGCGCCGTTCGCCGAGCTGGAGCGCTCGCCCGAGCACGTGCACACCTACCGGCTCACCCCGCTCGGCCTGTGGAACGCCCGGGCGGCCGGGCACGACGCCGAGCAGGTCGTCGACACGCTGCTGGAGTACAGCCGGTACGCCGTCCCGCACGCGCTGCTGGTTGACGTCGCCGAGACGATGGCGCGCTACGGGCGGCTCCGGCTCGAGAAGCACCCGGTGCACGGGCTGGTGCTGGTCAGCACCGACCGCCCGGTGCTCGAGGAGGTGCTGCGCGCCAAGAAGATCGCCGGGATGATCGGGCAGCGCCTCGACGACGACACGGTGGCCGTGCACGGGTCCGAGCGCGGCAACCTCAAGCAGGCGCTGCTCAAGCTGGGCTGGCCGGCCGAGGACTACGCCGGCTACGTCGACGGCGAGGCGCACAAGATCGACCTCGACGAGTCCGAGTGGTCGCTGCGCACCTACCAGCGCGAGGCGGCCGAGTCGTTCTGGCACGGCGGGTCGGGCGTCGTCGTCCTCCCCTGCGGCGCCGGCAAGACGCTGGTCGGCGCGGCCGCGATGGCGCACGCCCAGGCCACGACGCTGATCCTGGTCACCAACACCGTCAGCGCGCGGCAGTGGAAGGACGAGCTGATGCGTCGTACGTCGCTGACCGAGGAGGAGATCGGCGAGTACTCCGGCTCGGTCAAGGAGATCCGGCCGGTCACCATCGCGACGTACCAGGTGATGACCACCAAGCGCGGCGGCGTCTACCGCCACCTCGAGCTGCTCGACGCCCGCGACTGGGGCCTCATCGTCTACGACGAGGTCCACCTGCTGCCGGCGCCGATCTTCCGGATGACCGCCGACCTCCAGGCCCGCCGCCGGATCGGCCTGACCGCGACGCTGGTGCGCGAGGACGGGCGCGAGGGCGACGTGTTCTCGCTGATCGGCCCCAAGCGCTACGACGCGCCGTGGAAGGACATCGAGGCGCAGGGGTGGATCGCGCCGGCCGACTGCGTCGAGGTCCGGGTGACGCTGCCGACGTCGGAGCGGCTGACGTACGCCGTCGCCGAGCCCGAGGAGCGCTACCGGCTCGCGTCCTGCACCCACGAGAAGGTGCGGGTGGTGCGCGACCTCGTCGCCCAGCACGTCGACCAGCCGACCCTGGTGATCGGGCAGTACATCGACCAGCTCGACGAGCTCGCCGAGCAGCTCGGCGCCCCGGTCATCAAGGGCGAGACACCGGTGCGCGAGCGGCAGCGGCTCTTCGAGGCGTTCCGCTCCGGAGAGCTCGGGCTGCTGGTGGTCTCCAAGGTCGCCAACTTCTCCATCGACCTGCCCTCCGCGGAGGTCGCGATCCAGGTCTCGGGGTCGTTCGGCTCGCGCCAGGAGGAGGCCCAGCGCCTCGGTCGCCTGCTGCGCCCCAAGGAGGACGGCAAGACCGCGCACTTCTACACGATCGTCAGCCGCGACACCGTCGACGCCGACTTCGCCCAGAACCGGCAGCGCTTCCTGGCCGAGCAGGGCTACGCCTACCGGATCATGGACGCCGAGGACCTGCCGGCCTGACGGGGGGCGTCACCGGCGGCGCCGTGGGTAGGGTCCGGCCGTGACCCAGCCACCCGTCCCGACCGGACCCCCGCCGCCCGAGGCGCCGCCCGGCTTCCTCGCCCTCACCCTCCAGGGCAGCGCGCTGACCAGCAACATGATCACGCCGACGGTGCTGCTCAACGGCTACCCCGTGCCGTCGTCGTACGGCGAGAACCGGCTGCCGGTGCGGCCCGGCCGCCTGCGCGTCGAGGTGCAGAACCAGTGGATGCGCACCTACGGGCAGGCGTCGACCGAGGTCGACGTGCGGCCGGGCGAGGTCGTCCGGCTCTGGTACGCCGCACCCTGGCACCAGTTCACGACCGGGTCGATCGGTCCGGAGAAGCAGAAGCGCAAGGGCGTCGGTGCGTTCGTCGGGATCATGGCCGTGGTGGTGGTGCTCCCCGTCCTCGTCCTGGTGCTCGCGCTGCTCTGACCCGCTCGGCCCCCAGGTGGCGGTACCGGGCGTCAGCCCGCGTCGACCACCCGGACCGTCCGGCGCACGTGGTGCTCGCCGGCGTCGACGCGCACCGTGACGGTCTCGGGCCCCTCGCGAACGCCGTCACGGACGGTGGGGATCACCATCCGGCCGGTGGTGCGACCCGCGGGGATCTCGTCGAAGCCGCCGACGTAGAGCCGGTGCAGGGGCTTGTCGACGTCGAGGTCGTCGCCGCCGATCTGCTCGAGGAAGGCGCGCGGGACGTCGCTGCCGCGCAGCAGGTTGCCCGGACCCTTCACCGTCCGCATGGAGGCGTAGAGGTCGTAGCCGACCGGTCCCGCCAGCTCGACCCGGACCACGATCGGCTGCCCCTCACGCACCGTCCGGGGCACGACCACCCGTGTGCGCGGGGTGGGGTCGTCGTCGAGGACCCGGACGTCACCGAGGTAGTCGTCGGTGGCCAGGCCCCGCAGCGGCCACGCGCTGAGGGAGGTGTAGCGGTCGGGGTCGTCGAGCCGGTCGGCGGTGTAGCGGACCGGGATCGTGCCCGAGGTCTGGCCGGGGGCGACGTCGACGATGAAGCGCTGCTGCGACCCGCGCTCCTCGCCGGCGGTGAGCACCACGAATCGGCCCGGGCGGGTCACCGTGCCGACGACCTTGAAGGGCACCCGGGCGGTCCGGACCTCCTCGCGGCCCGCCGGGCCACCGGTCGGGTCGCCCTCGTCGAGCCGCAGCGCGCCGAGGTTGACCTGCGGGAGCCGCACGTCGGGCACGGCGGCCAGCGTGGCGGGGGCGGCGGCCAGGTCGGCGACCCACACACGACCCTGCCCGCTGGTGCCGACCAGCTCGACCGAGACGACGTCGGTCGGGTCGATGCCAGGGACGGCCGAGGCGTCGACGAGCACCGGCTGCGCCCACAGCTTGCTCAGGTACCGCCCCCGCAGCAGCGGCCGCACGACCGGGCCGCCCTGCGGCGTCACGGTGGCCGTGGCGCCGGTGCCGTCGGTCAGCCGCACCTGCAGCCGGACGGGCCCGCGGCGCGGGTCGACGATGGTGCGCAGCTCGAGGCGGTCGCTGCTGAGGTCGAGCCCCTCGTCGTAGCGCAACCCGCCGACGGCTCCGGCCTCGGTCCACGCGAGCTCGAGGAACTGCCGCGTCGGCTGGCCCTGTCCGGCGCCCTTCCAGTGCGGGGTGATCAGGCCGTCGACCCCCTGCCCGCAGGCCGAGACCGACCGGTCGTCGTAGGAGGCGACACCGGCGCAGAGGCGGGCGTCGGCGCCTCCGCCGGGCGCGGTCGGGGTGGCCTCGGAGCCCGGCCGACGGTGGTCGCGGCCGCCGCCCAGCGCGTGGGTGCGGACGTCGGCGCCGCCGGCCGACGGCGCCTCGACGGGCGAGCCGTCGAACAGCGGCAGGTAGCCGTCGTCACCGGTGAACAGCCGCACCGCGCCGGCGACGTAGGCCTTGCCGACCGCCCGCTGCTGGCCCGCCTTGAGCCGGCCCGGGTGGCGGCGCCCGCAGGCCTGGTCGGGGTCGCCGCCCCAGTCGTCGAACGACGGCGCCACGGCCGCGCCCGGCGTCCACTCGGTGTTGAAGAAGTTGTGGTTGGCGCCCATCACCAGCACCGAGCTCTTCAGCGAGGTGTCGTCGGCGACCAGGTCGCGGCCGGTGTCGGTGAACTGCTGACCCTGGATGTCGGAGACGTCGCCGTCGCAGTAGGGCAGCACCGTCGCGGTCGGCACGTAGGGCGAGGAGTGGGAGGCGAAGTCGGTGGGGGCCAGCAGCACCTGGCCCGCGATCCGGTACGGCGCCGAGAGCGGGGTCTCGATCGACGCCCGGGCGACCCCCTCCCCACCGCGGCTGTGGCCGACCAGCACCACCTGCGACAGGTCGACCTGGTGGCCGGCGGCCAGCGTCGTCCAGTGGTCGAGGTGCTCGGCGACGATCCGGGCGCGGGCGTCGGCACCGCCGTCGTCGAGGCGGTGGTCCTGGGCGTTGATGCCGTTGACCCGCACCGAGACGGTGGCGTAGCCCTGGGAGGCGAGCAGCCGCTGCACGTAGACGTAGCCGAGGTGGCTCGGGATCTCCTCGAACCGGCCCCGGCACGGCCACGAATCGGTGTAGCCGTCGCTGCCGTCGGGGCGGTAGCAGTAGTCGTGGCGGCCGTGGAGGAAGACCACCAGGGGACGCGGGCCGGTGACCTGGTCGGGAGCCGGCTCGACGACGTGCCCGACCATCTCGATCGGCTCGGGCATCCCGCGGACCTTGACACCGGGCAGCTCGTAGTCGCTCGCCACCGTGGTGAAGGGACCGGCGACGCCGGGGTCGGGAGCCGCCAGCGGCTCCCGCGCCGGGGCCGGCGTGACCTCGGCCGTGGTGCCGGCGGCGGGGTCGGAACCGCGCTCGTCGAGGCGGTCGCCGGACAGCACGACGTCGAGGTCGGCGGTGTCGGGCGCGGTCGCGGCGGTGACCACGGCCCGGACCGTGCGGCCGTCGTCCGCGACGGTGGAGGGACCGAACAGGAGACCGTCACCCGCGATCGTGGGACGGTCGGAGTTGGTCGGCAGGGCCGTCGGCGACGTCCAGCTGACCTCGTAGCGACCCGCGCCGGCCGCCTCGACGAGCCAACGGCCGCGGTCCTGGGGATCGTCGGGCGCGCGTCCGGCCGCGGCGGGCGCCGTCGGTCGGGTCGGGTCCGCGCCCGCGGGGGCCGCGACCGCGCCGACCGCGAGGGCCGCGGTGAGCGGGGCGACCAGGGCGAGGGCGAGCCGGCGGCGGGTGGTCACGGACGGACGATAGGTGCGCACGTCCCTGCAGACGCGGCGAACGGCCGAAAGGTTGCCACCCGGGCCGGATTACCGTGGCGCAACCCATTTCGGGCTACCTACGGTGGCCGGCGGCCCCGCACCCGCGGGGCACGACCCGGAGCACGGAAGGACCATGGAGCACATCACCGAGACGCTGCTCAGCTGGGCGTCCATCCTCGAGGACCAGACGCGCCAGCAGGCGGTCATGACGGCCACGATGCCGTTCGTGTTCCCGCACGTGGCGCTGATGCCCGACGCGCACCTCGGCCTGGGCGCCACCGTGGGGTCGGTCATCCCGACCCTCGGCGCGATCATGCCGGCCGCGGTCGGCGTCGACATCGGCTGCGGCATGATCGCCGTCCGCACGACGTGGACCGTCGACCGCCTGCCGTCCGAGCGGCGGGCGCTGCGCGAGGCCATCGAGCGCGCGGTGCCGCTGTCGGCGGGCGCCGCCAACCGGTCGGTCTCGCGCGCCCACACCGAGGCCCGGCTGGAGGTGCTGCGGGCCGAGGCCGCGCAGGCCGGCTTCGACCCCGCGTCGTACGCCGGACGGTGGGAGCTGCAGCTCGGCACCCTCGGCTCCGGCAACCACTTCATCGAGGTGACGGTCGACGAGCGTGACCGGGTCTGGCTGTTCCTCCACTCCGGCTCGCGCGGGGTGGGCAACAAGATCGCCCAGAAGCACATCGCGGTCGCCCGCGACCGGTGCGCGGAGGCGTCGATCCCGCTGCCGCACCGCGACCTGGCCCACCTGACCGAGGGGACGCCGGAGTTCGACGCCTACATCCGGGAGATGCGGTGGGCGCAGCACTACGCGCTGCTCAACCGCGAGGAGATGATGGACCGGGTCGTGGCGTGCTTCGCCGAGTGGCTCGGCCTCGGCTCGGCCGCCGAGGTCGAGCGGGTGGAGGAGATCAACTGCCACCACAACTACACCGAGCAGGAGCACCACTTCGGCAAGGACGTGTGGCTCTCCCGCAAGGGTGCGATCCACGCGGGCCGTGGCGTCCCCGGGCTGATCCCCGGCTCGATGGGGACGGCGTCGTACGTCGTGACCGGCAAGGGTGACCGGCTCTCCCTGGAGTCGGCCCCGCACGGCGCCGGCCGGGAGTACTCCCGGACGGCGGCGCGGAAGCGGTTCACCCGCGACCAGCTGCGCGAGGCGATGGCCGGCATCGAGTACCGCGACACCGACGCCTTCCTCGACGAGATCCCGGCGGCGTACAAGGACGTCGACCGGGTGATGGCCGACGCCGCCGACCTGGTCGAGGTCCGCCACGTGCTGCGGCAGGTCGTCAACGTCAAGGGCGACTGACCGACGCTGGTTGAGGAGGTTGCGCTAGCAACCGTCTCGAAACCGCCGCAGGGTCCGTGCCCACCGTGGGCCGGCACCTCACCGTGGTCTCGAGACGGCCGCGGCCGGCCTCCTCGACCAGCTCGCGTCAGAAGAGGCCGAAGCGCTTGCGGCGGCGGGGCGGCGGGGCGCCGGGGGCGGCGTCGGAGGGGCCGGTCGACAGCACGACGAGCTCGGCCTGCTCGAGCGCCTCGTCGTAGACCAGGCCGCCGGCGCCGAGCAGGTCGAACAGGGCGTCCTCGTCGAGCCGCTCGACCCCGGCCTCGGCCGGGTGCGGCGGCCCCTCGTCGGCGAGCTGCTCGAACATGCTCCAGCGCCAGCTGCGGCGGCCGGCCTCGCCGGCGGTCTCCCAGAAGTAGGTGTCGGTCACCGACTGGAAGAGCCCGCCGTACGCCGCGCCGAGGGCGCCGAGCGCGGGCACGGCCTCGATCAGCTCGAAGCTGCCGCTGGCGAGCACGAGGTCGTCCCCGCGCTCCCAGGCCGCTACGCCGTCGAACATGGAGCTGGTGGCCCCGTCCCAGGCGACGACGGTGTCGGTCGCCGTCCACAGGAGCGGCTCGAGCACGGCGAGCTGGTCGAGGTCGGTGTCCCGGACGACGACGATGGTGCAGTTCCATCCCATGGGACCTGCCCTACCCATCCGGGCGCGGGGTATCCCTCCCGCCGGCCGTCTCGCCCCGGCCACCACCGGCGGGCAGGTCCTCGGGGCATCCGTAGGCTGGTGGCACGTGAAGGCCCTCCTGCTCGAGAACATCCACCCGGTCGCCGTCGACAACCTCGAACGGCGTGGCTTCGAGGTCGAGCTGCGCTCGTCGTCCCTCTCCGAGGACGAGCTGGTCGCGTCGTTGCCCGGCGTGCAGCTGCTCGGCATCCGCTCCAACACCACCATCACCTCGACGGTGCTCGACCACGCGCCCGACCTGGTCTCGATCGGCTGCTTCTGCATCGGCACCAACCAGGTCGACCTCACCTCGGCCGCCGACCGCGGCGTCGCCGTCTTCAACGCGCCGTTCTCCAACACCCGCAGCGTCGTGGAGCTGGTGATCGGCGAGATCATCGCGCTGGCCCGCCGCCTGCCGGAGAAGACCGAGAAGATGCACGCCGGCGTCTGGGACAAGTCGGCCAAGGGCAGCCACGAGATCCGCGGCCGCACGCTCGGCATCGTCGGCTACGGCAACATCGGCACCCAGCTCTCCAACCTCGCCGAGGCGCTCGGGCTCCGGGTGATCTTCTTCGACACCGCCGACCGGCTCGCCCACGGCAACGCCCGCCGGATGCCGACGCTCGACGCCCTGCTCGCCGAGGCCGACGTCGTCTCGCTCCACGTCGACGGCCGTCCCGGCAACGCCGGCTTCTTCGGTGCCGAGCAGTTCGCCAAGATGAAGCCGCGCTCGCTGTTCATCAACGCCGCCCGCGGCATGGTCGTCGACACCGAGGCGCTGCGCGAGGAGATCCTCTCCGGCCACATCGCGGGCGCGGCGATGGACGTCTTCCCGATCGAGCCCAAGGCCCAGGGCGACCCGTTCCAGTCGCCGCTGCGCGGCCTCGACAACGTGATCCTCACCCCCCACGTCGGCGGCTCGACCCAGGAGGCGCAGGAGGAGATCGGCTGGTTCGTCTCCGGCAAGCTCGGCGCCTTCGCGCTCGAGGGCCGCACCGAGCTGTCGGTCAACGTGCCCGCCGTCCACGCACCGCAGCTGACCACCGGCTCGCGGATCGGCTACCTCCACGTCAACGTGCCCGGCGTCCTGGCCGAGCTCAACGCCCGCCTGGCCGAGCAGGGCGTCAACGTGACCGCGCAGTACCTCGCCACCCGCGGCGAGCAGGGGTACGTCGTCTCCGACGTCTCCGAGCCGGTCTCGCCCGAGGTGGCCACGCTGCTCGGCGCCTCCGACCAGACCATCTGGCTGCGGTCCTGGAGCGCCTGACGGCACCGGAGGGGTGAAGGCCCGCTGCGTAGGCTCGAACCGTGATCGGTGACGTGCGCGAGCGACTGGGCCAGGCCCTCTTCCTGCGCGTGGCGGGACCCGACGGACCGGCCAAGAGCCGGCGGATCCACGACACCGAGGGACCGCGCTGGTTCGAGGCCGGCAGCCCGATCACGGTCGTGCACGGCGACGCCTCGATGTTCGTCGGCGGCATCCGCGCGCTGCTGCTCCAGACGCTCCACCCGGCGGCGATGCTGGCGGTCTCGGAGCACTCGGGCTTCCGCGGCGACATGTGGGGCCGGCTCCACCGCACCAGCGAGTTCCTGGCCGTGACCACCTTCGGCACCGCCGACGACGCGCAGCGCTCGGTCGACATCGTCCGGGCGATCCACTGCCGCGTGGTCGGCACCATGCCCGACGGCACGCCGTACGCCGCCTCCGACCCGCACCTGCTGCGCTGGGTGCACGTGGCCGAGGTCGACAGCTTCCTGCGCGCCCACACCGTCTACGGCAAGGAGCCGCTCGACCAGGCCGGCCGCGACGAGTACGTCGCGCAGACCGCCCACGTCGCCGGGCTCCTGGGCGCCGTCGACCTGCCGACGTCCGAGGCCGAGCTGGCCGAGGTGCTGGCGTCCTACCGTCCCGAGCTGCGCGGCACCCCCGAGGCCCGCGAGGCCGTCCGGTTCCTGCTGGTCAAGCCCCCGCTGCCGCTCCCGGTGCGGCCGGCGTACGGCGTGCTGGTCGCCGCCGCGGTCGGCCTGATGCCGGCCTGGACGCGGGTCCCGCTGCGCCTGCCGTGGCTCCCGGTGACCGAGCGGACCGTCGTGCGCGGCCTCGGGTCGGCCGCCACCGGCACCATCAGGTGGGCCATGTCACCCGGGGCCTGATCCTGACCGATCGGCCGATGCCCCGCCGGGGTCGGGTTCCTACCGTCGGACCATGTCCCCGTCCTCGCTCGCTGCCACGTCGTCGCCGTGGGCGCGCGTGAGCGCGGCGCATGCCGACGGTGAGCACGTCGTCGTGCGCGCCGACGGCCACGGGCACGCACTGCTCGCCGGACTGCGGTCCGGCGCGTGGACCCTCGTCGCCCACGACGTCCGCCGCGACCGCTGCTCCGAGGCCGTCGTCGTCGTCCTGACCGGCGCCGAGCGCGACCGGGTCGACCACCTCGCCGTCGTCCTGCCGGCGACCACGGCCCGATGCCGGCTGGTCGTGCGGGTGCGCGGCTCCGACCGGCGCCCGGTGCGGGCGCGCGAGGTGGTCGTCACCGACGCCACCGGCCGCACCACCACCGCGCCGGTGGTCGGCGGGCTGGCCGACGTCCGGGGGCTGCGTCCCGGGCTGCTGCGGGTGGTCGTGCCGGCCTCGGTCGGTCACCGCGGCGTGTCGCTCGAGGTCGAGGCCGCGCCCGGCTCCCTCGTCGCCGTCGACGCCGTCGTCCCCGTGGGCGCGAGCCTCTGCGGCCGGGTCGTGCAGGGCGGCCTCGCCCAGCACGCCGCCGCGGTGGCGCTGCTCGACGAGGAGGGCGTCGAGGTCGAGCGCGTCCGCACCGACGTCGAGGGCCGGTTCGAGATCGGTGCCGGCCTCGGCACGCGGGCCGGACTGACCCTCGTCGCGACGAGCGGGCCCGAGACGCTGCGCGTCACCCGGGCCGCGGTCGCCGACGTGTGCGTGCTCGCGGGTGTGCGGCACGACCTCGGCGACGTCGTGCTGCCGGTCGCCGGACGACCCGCCGTCTGGACCGCCCGCACGCCTGCGACGGCCGGCATGCGACTGCCCTCCACGCACGTCTGAGGCCCCCGGCGCCGATCTGGGTGAAGATAGGGCGGTGCCCCCGCCTGCCGCCTCCTGGCCCCTGACCGACGGCGCCGACGTGCGCGACGAGCTGCTGGCGGCGTACGCCGACCCGACGCGCGGCTACCACGACACGGTGCACCTGACCGAGGTGCTGGCCCGCGTCGAGGAGCTCGCGGGCGCGGGCGTCGAGTTCGACCGGGTCCCGGTGGTCCTGGCGGCGTGGTTCCACGACGCGGTCTACGACGGCGAGCGCGACGCCGAGGAGCGCTCGGCCGCGTGGGCCGAGCAGGCGCTGCCCGGGCTCGTCGCCGACGACGTCGTCGCCGAGGTGGTCCGGCTGGTCCGGCTCACCGAGGGCCACCGGCCCGACGACGACGACCACAACGGCTGCGTGCTCTCCGACGCCGACCTCGGCATCCTGGCCGCGCCGCCCGAGCGCTACGCCGCCTACGTGACCGCGGTCCGCGCGGAGTACGCCCACCTCGACGAGGAGACCTTCACCGCGGGTCGCCGGACGGTCCTCGACGGGCTGCTGGGCAAGCCGCGGCTGTTCCACACGGCGTACGCGCTGGAGCGGTGGGAGGACGCCGCCCGCGCCAACGTGGCGGCCGAGCTGTCAGGTCGCTGAGCGGCGCCGCCGCAGGCCCGACGTGACCAGGCGGGCGACGAGCTCGCGCGAGCTGATCGGGGTGGCGCCGGCGGCGACCACGTCGTCGTACCACTCCGAGGGGACGTCGTAGTGGTCGCGGTCGAAGCCGCGCTCGGGGATGCCGACGGTGCGGGCGAAGGCGTGCAGCTCGTCGTAGGAGGTGTCGCTGGCGAGGTGGGACCACAACCGGCCGTGCCCCGCCGCGTTGGGCGGGTCGATGAGGATCATCGGTGCGCGGCGCGGGCGACGGCGGGGCCGTCGAGCAGCAGCCGCCAGGAGCGGACCAGCCCCGCGTCGACGTAGGCGCGGGCGGAGCCGCCGGGACGGACCTGGTCGCCGACCCGGAACTGGTGCACGCCGACGCCGGCCAGCCACGGCACCTGCTCGGGCTGGAGGCCGCCGGTGGGCATCAGCAGCCGGGCCACCTCGGGGTCGCGGGTGGCCAGGGCGAGCAGGTCGTCGTAGCCGTGGGCGAGGCCCTGCGGCGAGCCCGCCGAGGCGACCGCGGTGAGGCCGGGCAGGCGCACGAGCCGCCGCCAGGTGCGGTGGAGGTCGAGGGTGGCGTCGACCGCGCGGTGGAAGGTCCACGGGACGCCGGGCAGCGACCGCGCCAGCGCGGTCGTGGTCTCGACGTCGACCTCGAGGTCGGCGTCGAGGAACCCGAGCACGACGCCCTCGGCCCCCAGCCCCAGGTACTCCTCGGCGAGGCCGACCATCCGGGTCAGGTCGGCGCCGGTGGTGGTGAAGGTGTCGTCGAGCCGCAGCATCACCCGGACCGGCACGTCGCTGGCCCGCAGCACCGCCGAGGCCGTCGGGACGTCGGGCGAGCGGCCGTCGACGTCGAGCGAGAGCCGGTCGGCGCCGCCCTCGACCGCACCCGCGACGTCGTCGACGCGACGTACGGCGACCTCCAGCAGCAGGCTCACAGCGCCAGGCTAGTGCGCTCCACGACCGGATCGGGGAGGCGCCGTGCGCGCCGGTGGGGGCGGCCCTTGATCGCCACGCACAATGGACCCCGTGGAAGACCGCCTGCTGCTCGACGCCCGAGCTCGCGTGCTGGCCGACCTCACGGCTCGACAGCTCGCCACCGCGGCCGCCGTCTCGGCCCTCGAGGAGGCCTGCGCCAGTCGCCAGTGGTGGGCCGAGCAGTGGCCCCAGGGCGCCGAGTACGTCGCCGGGCTGGTCGCCCAGGACGTCCAGGACGCGCTCTTCGAGGCCGCCGGCCGCTGGCCCCTGTGCCTGGAGTGCCCCGAGGCCCCCGTGCACGCGCTCTACATCCAGCCCGACCTCGGTGGCCCCGACCCGGTCTGGGTGTGCGAGGAGACCGGCGAGGTCGCGGCGCCGTTGGGGTTCCTGAGCCGGAGCTAGGACGGGTTGGCGGGTTGGCGGTTCGAGCGGGGTTTTGCCCGGGAAGTTCAGATTTCCCCGGTGAACCGGTGAAGTCTCAACCCCCCGCCCCAGCCGCCTCCCAGACCCAAAGCCCGAGCGACTGCGCCACCGGGAACCGCGGGGCGGACGCCCAGCGCCGTGGTGGTCTCAAGACGGTTCCTAGCGAAAGCTCCTCGCCCAGCGTCGGCGCGCCGTCCGTCAGGCGTCGTTGCCCAGCTGGATCCACAGCGTGAACCGGTCGGCCCGGTAGACGCTGCGGGAGACGTTGACGATCTTGTCGCCGACCATGCCGCGGCGGGAGTGCCGCAGCACCACGGAGCCGGGGTCGACGTCGAGCAGGGCGCCCTCCTCGTCGCCGGCGACGTCGGCGGCGATGGAGTCCTCGGCCCAGGTCGGGCGCAGGCCGCGGGCGTCGAGGGCGTCGTACAGGCTGGTGGGCATGCCGGTCTGCAGGAAGCCGGGCAGCAGGACCTCGTTGAGGTAGTTGTCCTCGATGCACACCACGGCGCCGTCGCCGCGGCGCAGCCGGCGCCAGTGGATGACGGCGTCACCCTCGGTGAGGTTGAGGGCGCGGGCGACGCCGGGGCCGGCCTGCTCGCGGCGGGCCAACAGCGTCTGCGACTCGGCCAGCAGGCCGCGGCGGGCCATCTCCTCGGTGTAGCCGGTGATCGGGGTGGCGACGCGACGGGGGCGGGCCACGAAGGTGCCGCGACCGGGGATGCGCTCGAGGAGGCCCTCGGTGACCAGGGCGTCGAGCGCCTGGCGGACCGTCATCCGGGCCACGCCGAACCGGTGCACCAGCTCACGCTCGGACGGGGCCGGTGATCCCGGGGCGTTGCCGGCCACCAGGCCGCGCACGTACTCCCGGACCACGACGTGCTTCAACGACCGACCGTCGCTGACCATCACGTCCTCCACCCTTGGAAGGGTAGGCAACCCGCGACCGCCACGTCAGCGGAATCGCGGGTTTGCCCCACCCTTTACCTTCGCTTCACCGGCCGGTCAGTCGGTCGAGATCGCCCGCAGCACGTCGAGCCGGGCGGCCCGGCGGGCCGGGAGGATCGCGGCCAGCACGCCGATCACGACCGCCAGGGCGAAGAAGACCACGAGCTGGTCGAACGGCACGCTGATCACGTCGAGGCCCTCGTCGCGCAGGGCGTACATCAGCGCGAGGCCGAACCCGATCCCCTGGACCACGCCCAGGACGGCGCCGAGCAGGGCGATCACGATGGACTCCAGCGTGATCATCCGCCGCAGCTGGCGCCGGGTGACGCCGATCGCTCGCAGCAGCCCGACCTCGCGGGTGCGCTCGATGACCGACAGCGCGAGGGTGTTGACGATGCCGAGCACCGCGATCAGCAGGGCGAGGCCGAGCAGGGCGTAGATGATGAGCACGAACTGGTCGACCTGGGCGCGCTGCTCCTCCCCGAACGCCGCCTGGTCCTTGGCCGTGACCGTCGGCTGGTCCTCGAGAGCGTCGTCGAGACCCTGCTGCAGCGCGTCGGTCGCGCCGTCGTCGCCGAAGACGACGAGCAGCTGGTCCTGCGTCTCGTAGCCAGCCTCCTCGAAGGTCTGGATCGAGCTCACCACGTTGCCCTGCAGGAGTGCGTTGCTCCGGAAGATCCCGCCCACGGTGAACTCCCGGGTGCCGCTGGCCACGACCAGCTCGATCTCGTCGCCGACGGCGAAGCCGTTGCTGGTCGCGAAGTCGTCGGAGAGCAGCACGCTGCCGTCGGGCAGGTCCCCGCTGCCCTGCTCGACGGTGATCTCGAGCCGGTCGAGGTCGTCGGGGTCGGTGGCGACGACGAAGGCGAAGTCGCCGTCGTGACGGGCGACGTCCCCGCGCTGGCGGACCACGTCTGCGACCCCCTCGACCTCGGCGAGGCGGTCGGCGATCCGGGGTGAGAACGGTCCGGCGAAGATGCTGCTGACCACGTAGTCGCCCGCGAAGTCCTGCTCGACCGACTCGTCGATCGTCGCCTTGGCCGAGGCACCGATGATGGCCATCGCGCACCCCAGCGCCAGCCCGATCATCAGGGCCGACGCGGTGGCCGCCGTACGCCGGGGGTTGCGCAGCGAGTTCTGCGCGGCCAGGTTGCCGATGGAGCCGAAGACGCGGGCGTAGACGACCCGGGTGACCCGCAGCAGCGGCGCCGCGAGCACCGGGCTCATCGCGGTGACGCCGAGCAGGATCGCCAGGATGCCGGCCCCGGTCCACCAGGCGCCGTTGCCCAGGTCGACGGCGTCGGTCAGCCCGACCGCGAGGGCCAGGCACCCGAGTGCCGCGACGGCCAGGCCCCCACGGAAGCGCTGTCGCAGCGACGACTCGGGGAGCGCGACGTCGTCGCGCATGGCCTGCACCGGCGCGATCCGCGAGGCCCGGCGGGCGGGGAAGTAGGCCGCCGCCATCGTGACCGGCACCCCCACGGCGTACGCCGCGAGGAACGTGCGCGGACGGAAGACCAGCGGCTGGTCCGACAGGTCGAGCCCGACCAGCGCGAAGCCGGCCCGCAGCAGGATCGCGAGCAGGATGCCGACCCCGATGCCGAGCGTGGAGCCGATCAGCCCGACGACCAGCGCCTCGACCTGCACCGAGCGCACCACCTGCTTCTTGTGCGCGCCGAGCGCCCGCAGCAGCGCCAGCTCGCGGCTGCGCTGGGCCACCAGGATCGAGAAGGTGTTGACGATGATGAAGGTGCCGACGACCAGCGCGATCCCGGCGAAGATGAGCAGGAAGGTGGTCAGGAAGCCGACCGCCTCCAGCAGGTCGCTGGCCTCGTCGTCGGACGCCTGCTCGCCCGTGACGGCCTCGAGGCCGTCGGGGAGGACCTCGGCCACCTGGTCGCGCAGCTCCTCCTGGCTGACGCCGTCGGCGGCGGTCACCCAGATCTCGTTGTAGACGTCCTCGCCGTCGAGGAAGATCCGCTGCGCCTCGGCCGTGGTGAACGCCGAGAACGTCGCGCCGTTGAGCGACCCGCCCTCGGGGAACCCTGCGATGCCCACCAGCGTCGGCGCGAGGTTGGACTCCTCGTCGGAGGTGATGATCTCGACCGTGTCGCCGAGGTCGTAGCCGGACTTCTCGACGGTCTTCTCGTCGAGCACCACCTCGCCGGGCGCGGTGGGCTCCCGGCCCTCGACGACCTGGAGCCCCGCGAGGCCGCCCGCCGCGGGGGCGTCGGACCAGTTGCCGCCCAGCGACGGCGGCCCGAACCCGCCGATGGGCTTGCCGTCCTCGCCGACGACGTAGACGCCGTCGACGCCGATCTGGCCGTCGGCCCGCGCGGCCCCCGGCAGCTCGGCGAGCCGGGCCACCACGTCGCCGGGCACGGTCTCGGTGGACGCGCTGCCCGACAGGGCCGTGCCCTCGGTCTCCGGCTGGACCACGACGTCGCCGACGGTGGCGTCGAAGAGCGCGGTGAAGCTGCGGTTGAGGGTGTCGGAGAACAGCAGCGTGCCGACGACGAAGGCGACGCCGAGGACGATCGCGAACGTGCTGAGCACCAGGCGGAGCTTGCGCCCCAGCAGGCTCTTGAGGGCGGCCCGGATCATGCCGGGGTCACCGGGTCCCGTCAGTCGTGGTGTCGGTGCCGTCGGTGCCGTCGGCCATCGCCACCATCAGCTCGAGCACGGCCTCGCGGTCGGGCTCGCGCAGCTCGCGGACCACCTTGCCGTCGGCCAGGAACACCACCCGGTCGGTGTACGCCGCCGCGACCGGGTCGTGCGTGACCATCACGACCGTCTGGCCGTGGTCGTCGACGGCGGCACGCAGGAGCTTGAGCACCTCGGCGCCGGACCGGGAGTCCAGGTTGCCGGTCGGCTCGTCGGCGAAGACGATCCGCGGCCGGCTCACCAGCGCCCGGGCCACCGCCACCCGCTGCTGCTGGCCGCCGGAGAGCTCGTTGGGCTTGTGGGAGAGCCGGTCGCGGAGCCCGACGGTCTCGATGACCGAGTCGAACCACGCCCGGTCGGGCTTGCGCCCGGCGATCGCGAGCGGGAGCACGATGTTCTCCTCGGCCGTCAGCGTCGGCACCAGGTTGAACGACTGGAAGACGAACCCGATCTCCTCGCGCCGCAGCACCGTGAGGTCGTGGTCCTTGAGCGTCCCGATCGAGCGGTCGCCGATCCACACCTCGCCCGAGTCGGGACGGTCGAGCGCCGCGCAGACGTGCATCAGGGTGGACTTGCCGGAGCCGCTGGGGCCCATCACGGCGGTGAACTCGCCGGCGTGGAGGTCGAGGGTGACCTCGTCGAGGGCGCGGACGACGGCCTCGCCCTTGCCGTAGGTCTTGGTCAGGCCGACGACCCGGGCGGCGACGCTGGGGGTGCTCATGACGCCACTCTGTCGGGAGACCCCGGGGTCGCGCCACGGGGATCACCCCGACCGCCCCCTACGATGCCGTGCATGTACGTCGTGCGCACCGCCGCGGTCCCCGTCCCCCGAGGGCCCGTCCCAGCCCTCCCCGCGTCGTGACCGCGCACCCGGTCGGGGTCGACTTCGGCGGCTCCGGCATCAAGGGCGCACCCGTCGACCTCGACCGCGGCGACTTCGCCGCCGACCGGGTCCGCATCCCGACGCCCCAGCCGTCGACCCCCGACGCGGTGGCTGAGGTGCTGGCCGAGCTGCTCTCCTCCTTCGACGGGGGCGCGCCGGTCGGCGTGACCGTGCCGGGCGTCGTCCGCTCGGGCGTGGTGAGCACGGCCGCCAACATCGACCCGTCGTGGATCGGCGTCGACGCCGCCGCGCTGTTCGGGCGCGCGTCCGGGCGGGCGGTGTTCGTGCTCAACGACGCCGACGCAGCCGGCCTCGCCGAGGCGCGCTACGGCGCCGCCCGCGGCCAGCGCGGCCTGGTGATCGTGACGACGCTCGGCACCGGCATCGGGTCGGCGCTCCTCCACGACGGCGTCCTGGTCCCCAACGCCGAGCTCGGTCACGTCGAGATCGACGGCCACGTCGGCGAGCAGCGCGCCGCCAACAGCATCCGCGAGAACGAGGACCTGTCCTGGGACGAGTGGGCCGCGCGGCTCACGACGTACTACCGGATGCTCGAACGATTGTTCTCGCCCGAGATGTTCGTGGTCGGCGGCGGCGTCAGCAAGCACGCCGACCAGTTCCTGCCGATTATCGACATCACGACGCCGATGGTGCCCGCGGTGCTGCGCAACAAGGCCGGCATCGTCGGCGCGGCCGCCTACGCCGCCACCTCCTGACCCGGACCCGCCCAGATCGGGGTCGAACAGACGTTCGATCGTGGCGTACCCTGGGGCCATGGACTTCCAGGGGAGCCTGTTCGAGGCGCCACCCACCGGGCTGGCCGACCTGTCCGGCACCGAGCGCCGCGTCCTGACCCGCGGTGCCTGGCTCGACGTACGACGCAGCTGGGTGCCCGACAGCGACGAGGTCCTCGAGACCCTCGTCCGTGACGTGCCGTGGCGGGCCGAGCGGCGCCAGATGTACGACCGGCTCGTCGACGTGCCCCGGCTGCTGCACACCTACATGATCGGCGAGGAGCTGCCGCACCCGCTGCTCACCGAGGCCCGCGAGGCGCTCTCGACGCACTACGCCGACGAGCTCGGCGAGCCGTTCCGCACCGCCGGGTGCTGCTACTACCGCGACGGGCGCGACTCGGTGGCCTGGCACGGCGACACCATCGGCCGCGGGTCCACCACCGACACGATGGTCGCGATCGTCTCCTTCGGCGACCCGCGCCGGCTGTGCCTGCGCCCGCGTGGCGGCGGCGACTCGATCGCCGTCGAGATGGGCCACGGCGACCTGGTGGTGATGGGCGGGTCCTGCCAGCGCACCTGGGAGCACGCCGTCCCCAAGGTCGCCCACGCCGGCCCGCGGGTCTCGGTGCAGTTCCGCCCGTTCAACGTCTTCTGAACGCCGGGGCCGCCGTGCCGCCCCTGCCCGGTGCCCCACCCACGGGTGGACCGCCGGACCACCGACCGGCCTAGCGTCGAGACCATGAGCCAGGCCCCGCCTCCCCCGCCCGCCGCCGACGAGCCGATCCCGACGCGCGACACCGAGGCGCACCACGACGACCCGCTGCGGGGGTCACGCACCAGCGGGGCGTACGCCGCGGTGGTCGCGGCCGCGCTGCTCCTGGTGCTGCTGGTGGTCTTCGTGATCCAGAACACCGAGAAGACCCGCATCGAGTTCCTGTGGCTCGACGGGCAGTTCCCGCTCGCCGCGGCGCTGCTGATCGCCACCGTCGTCGGGATGGCCGTGGTCGCCGCCGTCAGCAGCCTGCGCATCCTCCAGCTGCGCCGCCGGGTCAAGCGCGAGCGCCGGTGACTCCCCACCTGACCACCCATCTGCAAGGGTCGGACCCGTGACTGACGCACGCGCCACCATCGGCCTGACCGGACTCGCGGTCATGGGCCGCAACCTCGCCCGCAACATCGCCCGCCACGGCCACACCATCGCCGTGCACAACCGCACCGCCGCCCGCACGCAGGCGCTCCTCGACGAGCACGGCGACGAGGGCGACTTCATCGGCACCGAGAACCTCGAGGAGTTCGTCGCTGCGATCGAGCGGCCCCGCGTGGTCCTGGTGATGGTCCAGGCCGGGCCCGGCACCGACGCCGTCATCGACGACCTCGTGCCGCTGCTCGAGGAGGGCGACATCGTCGTCGACTGCGGCAACGCCCACTACGCCGACACGATCCGCCGCGAGGAGCAGCTGCGCGAGCACGGCCTGCACTTCGTCGGCGCCGGCGTCAGCGGTGGGGAGGTCGGCGCGCTGAACGGCCCGTCGATCATGGTCGGCGGCACCGACGAGGCCTACGAGCGGCTCGGGCCGATCCTGGAGTCGATCGCCGCCCAGGTCGACGGCGAGCCCTGCTGCGCCCACGTCGGGGTCGGCGGGGCCGGCCACTTCGTCAAGATGGTCCACAACGGCATCGAGTACGCCGACATGCAGCTGATCGCGGAGTCCTACGACCTGCTCCGCTCGATCGGCCACCTCGACCCGCCCCAGATCGCCGACGTGTTCGCCCGGTGGAACGAGGGCGAGCTCGAGTCGTTCCTGATCCAGATGACCGCCGACGTGCTGCGCCACACCGACGCCGGCGGCCAGCCGTTCGTCGACGTCGTCCAGGACGCCGCGGAGCAGAAGGGCACCGGACGCTGGACCGTGCAGAGCGCGCTCGACCTCGGCGTCCCGATCACCGGCATCGCCGAGGCGACGTTCGCCCGGAGCCTGTCGGGCCACACCGAGCAGCGCGCGGCGGCTCGCAAGGTCTTCTCGACCTCGCCGGAGGACCAGACCGTCGACGTCGACCGCGACACGTTCGTCGACGACGTCCAGGCCGCGCTGTACGCCTCCAAGGTCGTCGCCTACGCCCAGGGGTTCGACCAGATCGCCGCCGGCGCCGAGGAGCACGGCTGGGACGTCGACCTCGGCCAGGTCGCCAAGATCTGGCGCGACGGCTGCATCATCCGGGCCCGCTTCCTCGGCCGGATCACCGAGGCCTACGCCGCCGAGCCCGACCTGACCACCCTGCTGACCACCGAGTTCTTCGCCGACGCGGTCAAGGAGGGCGTGCACTCGTGGCGCCACGTGGTCGCGACCGCCGCCCAGGGCGGCGTCCCGGTGCCGGCGTTCGGCTCGTCGCTGTCCTACTTCGACGGGCTGCGCCGCGAGCGGCTCCCCGCGTCGCTGATCCAGGCGCTGCGCGACAACTTCGGTGCCCACACCTACCGACGCATCGACCGCGAGGGCACGTTCCACACGGCCTGGGCGGGCGACCTGAGCGAGAGCGAGATCTGAGATGGCCACCGCGCCCACCGACGTGACCGCAGCACCGTCCGGCACCTACGAGATCGGCGGCGACCTGCCCGTCGTCCGGCTGGGCTACGGCACCATGCAGCTCACCGGCGACGGCGTCTGGGGCTGGCCGGCCGACCGCGACACCGCGGTCGCGGTGCTGCGACGGGCCGTCGAGCTCGGCATCACGTTCTTCGACACCGCCGACTCCTACGGCCCGGTCGTGGCGGAGGCGCTGCTCAAGGAGGCGCTGCACCCCTACGCCGACGACGTCGTCATCGCGACCAAGGCCGGCCTGACCCGCCAGGGCCCGGGCGTCTGGACGCCGGTCGGCGTGCCGGCGTACCTGCGTCAGCAGTGCGAGCTGTCGCTGCGCAACCTCGGCGTCGACCGCATCGACCTGTTCCAGCTGCACCGCATCGACCCCGCGGTCCCGCTCGAGGACCAGGTGGGCGAGCTGTCGGACCTGCGCGACGAGGGCAAGATCCGCCACATCGGGCTGTCGGAGGTCTCGGTCGACCAGCTCCAGATGGCGCAGTCGCTGACCCCGATCGCCACCGTGCAGAACCTGTACAACCTGGCCAACCGGGACGCCGAGGAGCTCGTCGACTTCTGCGCCGAGCACGGCATCGGGTTCATCCCGTGGTTCCCGCTGGCGACGGGTGAGCTGTCCGGCGAGGACGGCGTGCTCGGCGACGCGGCCAAGGAGCACGGTGCGACGCCGTCCCAGCTGGCCCTGGCGTGGCTGCTCCGCCGTTCGCCGGTGATGCTGCCGATCCCCGGCACGTCGTCGGTGGCCCACCTCGAGGACAACACCGCGGCCGCCGCCATCGAGCTGACCGACGAGGAGTACGACGCCCTGACCGCGCTCGGCAGCTGACGAGGGTCGCGGAGGCCCGCGTCTGAGGTGCCTCAGACGCTCCGCGGGGGTGCCTTACCGAGTCGTGCGCGACGACGGCCGCTGCGAGACTCGGCGGACCATGACCGCGCACCTCTGGCACGACCTCCCGCGGGAGGGACGGCTGCTGCTCTCGATCGTGGCGATCGAGTTCATCGGCACCGGCCTGGTGCTGCCGTTCCACGTCGTCTACCTCAACGAGGTCCGCGGCTTCGCGCTCAGCGACGTCGGCCTGATGCTCGCGCTGCCGCCGCTGGCCGGGTTCGTGATGACCGGGCCGGCGGGGGCCGCGATCGACCGCCTCGGGGCCCGGGTGGTGCTGCTGGTGACGCTGCTGCTGATGCTGAGCGGCAACGTCGTGCTCGCGTTCGCCGACACGATCACGGTGGCGCTGGTCGGGCTGGCGCTGACGGGCGTGGCGTTCGGGATCTCGTGGCCGGCCACACAGAGCCTGATCGCGGCGGTGGTGCCGCAGGCGCTGCGCCAGCGCTACTTCGGCGTCAACTTCGCGTTGCTCAACCTCGGCATCGGGGTGGGCGGCGTCGTCGGCGGCTTCGTCGTCGACGTCGAGCGCACCCCGACGTTCCAGGCGATCTACCTCGGCGACGCCGTCAGCTACCTGCCGGCTCTGGCGCTCCTGCTGGGGCCGCTGCGCCACGTCGCCGGCCGCCCGGTGCCCGACCCCGCCACCGACGGCGAGGTGGTCGGCTACCTCGCCGTGCTGCGCCGTCCGGCGGTCCGCCCGCTGCTCCTGCTCTCCTTCGTCGGCGCCTTCGTGGGCTACGCCCAGCTCAACACCGGCATGCCGGCCTTCGCCCGCGCCGTCGGCGAGGTGTCGACGCGCGGCCTCGGGTTCGCCTTCGCCGCCAACACCGCCGTGATCGTCGTCCTGCAGCTGTTCGTGCTGCGCCGCATCGAGGGGCTGCGCCGTACCCGGGTGATCGCCGTCATGGGCGTGGTGTGGGCCGGCGCCTGGCTGGTGCTCGGTTCGGCCGGCCTGGTGCCCGGCACGCTCGGGGCGACGCTGCTGGTAGCGGCGTTCGCGTCGGTGTTCGCGTTCGGCGAGACGCTGCTCCAGCCGACGATCCCGGCGCTGGTCAACGACCTGGCCCCCGACCACCTGCGCGGGCGCTACAACGCGCTGAGCTCGGCGTCGTTCAACCTCCCCTCGATCGTCGCGCCGCCGTTCGCGGGGTTCCTCATCGACCACGGGCTGTCGGAGGCCTACATCGGCCTGCTCGTCGTCGGGTCCGTCGCGGTGGCCGTCGTCTCCGTGGTGGTGGTCGAGCCGCGGCTGCCCGCCGGCGTCAACGGCGTCCCGGTGCCCGAGAAGGTCGGCTGACCGCCGGGGTGAGGTGACCCGCCCTTCGGCGCGGCAGCCTGGACGCATGCCGCCCGAGCCCAAGACCTGCGTGGCCTGCGGGCGCACCATCGAGTGGCGCAAGAAGTGGGAGCGCGACTGGGACGACGTCCGCTACTGCTCGACCGCCTGCCGTCGGCACAAGGTCGACCCGACCGACCGCGCGCTCGAGGCGTCGATCCTCGGCCTGCTCGACGAGCGCGCGGCGGGCAAGACCATCTGCCCCTCCGAGGCGGCCCGCGCGGTGTCGGCCGAGCAGGGCGGCCGCGACGACGACTGGCGCGCGCTGATGGAGCCCGCCCGCCGCGCCGCCCGACGCCTGGTGGCCGCCGGCGACGTGGAGATCACCCAGGGCGGGCACGTCGTCGACCCGTCCACCGTCAAGGGCCCGATCCGCATCCGTCGTACCCGGCAGGGCTGAGGGCTCAGCCGGTCTTGGGGCGCAGGACGCCGGCCTCGGCCAGCAGGTAGGACAGCGCGACGAAGGCGTCCGCCTCGACCGTGACCTGCCAGCGCTTGACCTGGGGGCCGGGCTGCCAGCCCACCCAGGTCTTGCGCACGGTCCCGCCCGAGCGGCACCGCACGGTGATCGGCCTCCCGTCGCCGCGGACGAGGAGGTAGGCGCCCGAGCGCTCCGTGTAGAAGGCGATGTCGCTGCCCCCGTCGCCTCCGCTCGCGGAGCCGCCGCGCGTCGTCACCGTGGTGCCGGCGACGACCGCGCTGATCCGGCCGACCGAGCGCCGGCGCAGCCCGGTGCGGCTGCGCCAGCGCAGCACGCCGTCGTCCCAGGACAGGGAGCCGCCCTTCCACCCGCGGCCGCGCCACGACGTACCGGCGTCGTCCCGGCCGGGGTGCACCTTGCCGAGGTGCCGCTCGAGGTTGTCGGCCCCGAGCGCGACGCCGCAGACCGGGCAGGCGATCCGGGCCGCAGGCACGGCCGCGGCCACCCGCCGCGCGATGTCGACGATCTCGGTCACCGGGTCCTCCGCTCCGTGGGGTCCTTGCGGCCCGGGCGGGACAGCCCCGGACGTCCTGGCCCCACAAGACGCCTCTCAGGGGCCATTCCGTCCGGGACTATCCCACGTCCGACCTCACCGCCGCAGCAACCGCCACACCACCAGGAGCACCGCGAGCGCGCCGAGACCCTGCTTCCAGTAGCCCTTGAGGAGCACCGGCAGGACGGCGGCGCCGAGGTCGAGGGAGTCGTCCTGGGCGGGTCTGGGTGCCGGGGCGGGCTTTGCCGGCGCGGGCGCCGGCTCGGGCACGGGCGGCGGTGCGGACGCCGTCGCGGCTGCGGCGGCGTCGGCCAGGGGCGTCGGCTCGACGTCCGGCTCGGGCGGGGCCGCCGCGGCGGCCACCTCCGGTTCCGGGTCGGCCCGCAGCCGCTGCTCGAGGCAGTCGACGAACTGGCCGAGCAGCTTGTCGGAGACGTCCTGCATCACCCCGCGCCCGAACTGCGCCGGCTTGCCGGTGATGTTGAGGTCGGTGAGCACCTCGACGTCGGTGCCACCGTCGGCGCCGGAGGCCATGCTCAGCGTGACCTGCGCGCCGGCGGTGCCGTTGCCGCGCTTGTCCTTGCCCTTGGCGTCGACGCGGAACGAGTGCGCGGCGTCGTCCTTGTCCACGAACGTGCCGGAGCCGGTGTAGACGAGCGCGATCGGGCCGAGCTTGACCTTGACCGTGCCGGCGAACGAGTCCTCGTCGGCCGAGGTCAGCTGGGCCCCCGGGAAGCACTCCGCCAGCGCCGCGATGTCCTGGAAGTGCGCCCAGGTCTCCTCGACCGGGGTGGCCACGGTGAAGCGGTGCGCGAGGTCCATCAGGTGCCCGCCGCCGCCTGCACCGCACGGCGGGTGAGCACCTTGGACAGGTGCCGGCGGTAGGACGCCTCGCCGTTGAGGTCGGACGGCGGGTTGGTCCCCTGGTCGGCGAGCTCGGCCGCGGCGGCGAGGTCCTGGCCCGAGCGCAGGGCGTCCTCGACGGCCCGCGCGCGCAGCGGGGTCGACCCCATGTTGGTCAGCCCGATCCGGACCTCCTGCATCGAGCCCCCACCCTGCACCGTCGCGGCGATCGCGACGATCGGCCACTGGTGGGCCACCCGCACGAACTTCTCGTAGTGCGCACCCCACCCGGTGTGCTTGGGGATGCGCACCTCGGTGAGGATCTCGTCCTCGCCGATCGCGGTCTCGAAGAGGTCGACGAAGAACTCCGTCGCGGGCACCGTGCGCGTGCCGCCCGGGCCGGCGACCACGAACTCGGCGTCGAGCGCGAGCACCGGCGCCCCGAGGTCGCCGGCCGGGTCGGCGTGCGCGAGCGCGCCGCCGAAAGTGCCCCGGTTGCGGATCTGCGCGTCGGCGAGGTGCTGGACCGCCTTGTGCACCAGCAGGGCGTGCTGCTCGACCAGCGGGTGCGACCCGACCACGGCGTGCGGCGTCATCGCCCCGATGACGATCGCGTCGCCGTCGTCGCGGACGCCGCGCAGCGACTCGATCCGGCCCAGGTCGATGACGACCTCCGGTGCGTTGAGCCGCATCCGCAGCACCGGCAGCAGGCTCTGCCCGCCGGCCATGATCTTGGCGTCGTCGCCGTGGGTGGCCAGCGCCGACAGGGCGTCCTCGACGGAGGTGGGGGCGACGTAGTCGAACATGGCGGGGATCATGAACCGGCTCCTTCCGTGCTGCTCGTGCCGGGCTCGGCATCGGGCTCGAAGTGCGGCATCGCGGCGGGCTCGGTCGCGCCGCCCGCTCCCCCGCGGTGGATGGCGTTCCAGACCCGCTCGGGCGTGCACGGCATCTGGACGTCGCGGACACCGAGGTGGCGCACCGCGTCGACGATCGCGTTGACCACGGCCGGCGTCGAGGCGATGGTGCCGGCCTCGCCGACGCCCTTGGTGCCGAGGGAGTTGGTGGTCGCCGGGGTGGTGGTGTGGTCGACCTCGAAGCTGATCGTGTCGGCGGCGGTGGGCAGCAGGTAGTCGACGAACGACCCGGAGACCAGCGTGCCCGACTCGTCGTACACCGCCTCCTCCCACAGCGCCTGGGCGATGCCCTGCACCAGGCCGCCGTGCACCTGCCCGGAGACGATCAGCGGGTTGATGATGTTGCCGATGTCGTCGACGCAGGCGTACTTGCGCATCGTCACCGCACCGGTCTCGGTGTCGACCTCCATGGCGCACAGGTGCGTGCCGTGGGGGTAGTTGAAGTTCACCGGGTCGAAGGTCGCGTCGGCGTCGATCGACGGCTCGGTGCCGTCGGGCAGGTTGTGCGCGGCGAACGTCGCCGTGGCGACCTCGGTCAGCGCGATGCCGGCGTCGGTGCCGACGACCTGGAAGCGGCCCTCGTGGAACTTCACGTCGTCGACGCTGGCCTCGAGCAGGTGCGCCGCGATCGGCAGCGCCTTGTCGATGACCTTGTCGGCGGCGCGCACCAGGGCCTCGCCGCCGACGACGAGCGAGCGCGAGCCGTAGGTGTCGAGGCCCTTGGAGGCGATCTGCGTGTCGCCGTGCAGCACCTCGACGGCGTCGAAGGGGACGCCGAGCCGGTCGGCGACGATCTGGCTGAACGCCGTCTCGTGGCCCTGCCCGTGGGCGCTGGCGCCGGTGACGACCTCGACCGTGCCGGTGGCGAGCATCCGCACGCTCGCGTGCTCCCAGCCGCCCGCGCCGTAGTCGAGCGAGCCGAGCACGCGGCTCGGCGCGAGCCCGCACATCTCGGTGAACGTCGAGACACCGATGCCGAGCTGCACGGTGTCGCCGCTGTCGCGGCGGCGCTGCTGCTCGGCGCGCAGCTCGTCGTACCCGAAGAGCTCGCGGGCCTTCGCGGTCGCGATCTCGTAGTGGCCCGAGTCGTACTCCAGGCCGGCGACCGTGGTGAACGGGAACTCCTCGTGCGTGATCCAGTTCTTCTCCCGGATCTCGAGCGGGTCGACGCCGACCTCGGCGGCCAGCTCGTCCATCAGCCGCTCGATCGCGAACGTCGCCTCGGGGCGCCCGGCGCCGCGGTAGGCGTCGGTCCAAGCGGTGTTGGTGAGCACCGTCTGGCAGCTGAAGTGGTAGGCCGGGAACTTGTAGATGGCGTTGAACATGAACGCGCCGAGCACCGGCACGCCACCGCCGACGATGGCGACGTAGGCGCCGAGGTCGGCCTCCAGCTCGACCTTGAGCCCGGTGACGGTGCCGTCCTTCTCGGCCGCCAGCGTCAGCTTCTGCCACTGGTCGCGGCCGTGGTGGGCGGCGACCAGGCTCTCGCTGCGGGTCTCGGTGTACTTGACCGGCCGGCCGAGCCGGCGCGCGACGGCGAAGGTGATCATCTCCTCCGGCGTCTGCTGCAGCTTGCCGCCGAACCCGCCGCCGACGTCGGGCGCGATGACCCGGATCTTCGACTCCGGGACACCGGTGGTCGCGGCGAGGGCGAAGCGCAGGATGTGCGGGATCTGGGTGGAGGACCAGATGGTGATCTGCTCGCCGGTCGGGTCGACCACGGTCGAGCGCGGCTCCATGAACGCCGGGATCAACCGCTGCTGCCGGTACTCGCGCTCGATGACGATGCCGTCGGCGCGCGCCCGGCTGATGGCGTCCTCGACGTTGCCGCCGGTGCCGGCCTCCGCGGAGTCGAAGACCCAGAGCGCGGACTTGTTGGTGCCGAGGTCGGGGTGGGCGAGCACCTCGTCCTTGACGGCCTCCTTGATGCCGATGACGGCCGGCAGCTCGTCGTACTCGACGTCGACGAGCTCGGCCGCGTCGCGGGCCTCCGCGGCGGTGCGGGCGATGACGACGGCGACGATCTCGCCGGCGAAGGCGACCCGGTCCTGGGCCATCGGCAGGTGCGTCGGCGTGACCTGGTCGGGGGTGATCGGCCAGGCGTTGATGCAGACGCCCTGGCTCTCGCCGAGGTCGGCGGAGGTGAGGACGTCGACCACGTTGGTGGACTGCTTGGCCTCGGTCACGTCGATCGAGGTGATCCGGGCGTGGGCGAACGGGCTGCGCACCATGGCGAGGTGCAGGACACCCGGGGGCGTGAGGTTGTCGGTCCACCGGGTGCGGCCGGTGATCAGGCGCTGGTCCTCCTTGCGGCGACGCTCGCGACCGATCTCCTTGGCCATCCCCTCCGGGGCGTCGGCGACGGCGGTCATGCCTGCACCTCCGCGGCGGGGGCGCCGACGGTGGCGCCGCTCTGCTGGCCCTGGGCCGCTGCGTGCTGCACGGCCCTGACGATGTTGTGGTAGCCCGTGCAGCGGCACAGGTTGCCCTCGAGCCCGTCGCGGATCTCCTCCTCGCTGGGGCTGGGGTTGCCCTCCAGCAGCGCGACGCTCTGCATGATCATCCCCGGCGTGCAGAACCCGCACTGCAGCCCGTGGCACTCCCGGAACGCCTCCTGCACCGGGTGCAGCTCGCCCCCGTCGTACGTCGCCGCGAGGCCCTCGATCGTGGTCACCGCGCACCCGTCGGCCTGCACGGCGAGCACGTTGCACGACTTCACGCTGGTGCCGTCGAGGTGCACCGTGCAGGCCCCGCAGTTGCTGGTGTCGCAGCCGATGACGGTGCCGGTCTTGCCGAGCTTCTCGCGCAGGTACTGCACGAGCAGCATCCGGGGTTCGACGTCGTCGGCCACCTTCGCGCCGTCGACGGTGAGCTGGATCCGGGTCATGGACTCTCCCTTGGATGGTGCCTGCAGCACGCGGTGGGTGTGACCCGGCTCACGCTATGCCGACCTGGTTGGGGTCAGGTTGGCTGCAGGCGAGGAACGAGCCTGCGGCCAGAGCTGTCCCGGTCGAGCGAGCGCGCGACCGAGCCTGCGAGGTCGCGACCGCGAGTCGAGACCCGGTGAGGCGAGAAGCAGCGGCGAGCCGGACCGGTGGTCTCGAGACGGCCGTGGCCGGCCTCCTCGACCAGCGTGGGTCACCGGTGGTCTCGAGACGGCCGTGGCCGGCCTCCTCGACCAGCGTCGGTCACCGGTGGTCTCGAGACGGCCGTGGCCGGCCTCCTCGACCAGCGTGGGTCACCGGTGGTCTCGAGACGGCCGTGGCCGGCCTCCTCGACCAGCGTGCTCGCCGGCGTCAGCCCGACGCCGCAGCCAACCGACCCTTGAGCAGCGGCTTGGCGGGGTGGGCGGCGTCGCCGAGGACGGCGAGGCAGCGCTCCAGCACCGCGGTGTCGTACGGCGCCCGCTCGACGTAGTGGAGCACCGCGTCGGGGTCGGGGTCGGCGAGGAGGGCCTCGCGCACGGCGACGGCGACGTACTCGCCGAGCTCGGCGAGGGCCGGCGAGTTGGTGCCGGGCAGGAGGTCGCCGCCGTAGGCGTCGACGGCGGCGGCGACGTGGCCGCGGCGCAGCAGCCCGAGCACGTGGTCGACGTCGGTGGCCACCGGCATCATGAGCCGGTAGGGGCGCGAGGAGAGCCGGCCGCCGAGGGCGGCGCGCAGGTGGGAGACCTCGGCCTTGAGCGTGGAGAAGGTGACGGCCTGGTCGCCGTAGACGAGCGCGTGCAGCTGCTCGAGGGAGAGGCCCTCGGGGTGCAGGGCGAGCAGCGCGAGCACCTCGGTCTGGCGGCGGTTGAGCAGCAGCCGCTTGCCGTCGAGCCGGACCTCGGCGGTGCCCAGCAGGGTCAGCACGAGCCCGGGGTCGGTGGTGCCGTCGACGGTGGGGTGGGCCGACCGGGGCAGCGCCGTCTCGATCAGCCGGGCCATCACCCGGGCCGTGGCCAGGCCGATGGGGTGCGTGCGGTCCCAGGTGGTGGAGAGGTCGATGACGCCGAGGTGGCGGCCGCTGACGGGGTCGACGACCGGCGCGGCCCAGCAGACCCAGTTGTGCACGATCGAGGCGTAGTGCTCGGCGCTGAAGACCATCGCCGGCTCGCCGAGCCGGTTGGCCAGGTCGAGGGCGTTGGTGCCGACGGACTGGTCGTCCCAGCGTCCGCCGGGGACGAAGTTGACGGCCTCGGCCTTGCGGCGCATCACGCGGCCGCCGTAGGTCCACAGGACCCGGGTGTCGGGGTCGGTGACGGCCAGCACCAGGTCGCCGTCCTCGGCGGTGCGCCGCAGCTCGGACTCGACCCGCTCGACCGCGACCTGCAGCGGCGAGTCGCGCCACATCGCGGTGGTCTCGGACTCGTCGGCCAGCGGGGCCGCCTCGACGTCGGGCTCGACGGCGGCACCCGACCGGGCCCAGCTGTCGAGGATCTCGGGCCGCACGAGCGGCTCGGCCGCGTCGCCCTGCTCGACGTAGGTCGTCCAGGCGTGCAGGCACGCCTGCTTGCGTGCGTCGAGGTCGGACTCGCCCATGTCGCGCACGCTACCCCGGGGGCGTGAGCCGGGTCACCGCCTTCGTGGGGCCCGAGCCGCCGGCCCGCACGCTCAGCCGTGGATCCGGCCCTCCCGGTCGGCGAGCGGCTGGCCCGTCCCGCCCCAGCGGCCGGCGATGATCTCGGCGGCGATGCTCACCGCGGTCTCCTCGGGGGTGCGGGCGCCGAGGTCGAGACCGATGGGGCTCGAGAGCCGGGCGAGCTCGTCGTCGCTGAGGCCGGCCTCGCGCAGCCGGGCCACCCGGTCGTCGTGCGTACGACGCGAGCCCATCGCGCCGACGTACGCGACCTCGGGCAGGCGCAGCGCCACCTCGAGCAGGGGGACGTCGAACTTGGGGTCGTGGGTGAGCACCGTGACCACCGTGCGGCCGTCGATCGCGCCGGCCTCCTGCTCGGCCCGGAGGTAGCGGTGGGGCCAGTCGACGACCACGCGGTCGGCGTCGGGGAAGCGGCTGGCGGTGGCGAAGACGGGCCGGGCGTCGCAGACGGTGACGTCGTACCCGAGGAACGCGCCGACGCGGGCCACCGCCGCGGCGAAGTCGATCGCGCCGAAGACCAGCATCCGCGGCTTGGGCGCGAACGCCCACACGAACACCCGCATCCCCTCGCCCCGCCGCTCCCCGTCGGGCCCGTAGGTGAGGGTCGCGTTGGTGCCGCTGGCCAGCAGCCCGAGGGCGTCGTCGTGGACGGCGTCGGTGGCACGCTCGGACCACAGCGGGGATAGTCGTGGACCTTTGGCACCGTCGTCTGCGTGCGGAACGTCCACGACTATCCCGGTGTCGGGGCGGACGACGAGGCGCGAGCCGAGGCGGGACGGGTCGGGGTGCTCGATGACGGTGGCGAGGGCGACGGGGCGGCCGGCCTCGACGTCGGCGGCGAGCTCGCCGAGCTCGGGGAAGGTCTCGCGGGAGACCTTCTCGACCCACACGTCGAGGATGCCGCCGCAGGTGAGGCCGACGGCGAAGGCGTCGTCGTCGCTGACGCCGTAGCGCTCGAGCACCGGCTGGCTGGAGCCGACCACCGTCTGCGCGAGCTCGTAGACCGCGCCCTCGACGCAGCCGCCCGAGACCGACCCGACGGCGCTGTCGTCGGGGCCGACCAGCATCGAGGCGCCGGGCGGGCGCGGCGCCGAGCGGAACGTCGCCACCACGGTGCCGACCCCGACGGTCTCGCCGGCCTCCCACCACGCCATCAGCTCACCGAGCACGTCACGCACGGGCCACCACCTCCACGAGCTCCTCGTACGTCGCCAGCGTGTGGCCGGCGACCAGGTCGTCGACGTGCGGCAGGACGGCGACGATGCCCTGCTGCACGGGTTCGTAGCCGGTCTTGCCGCGGTGGGGGTTGACCCACACGAGCCGGTGCGCGACGGCGCGGAGCCGGCGTACCTGGTCGCCCAGCAGCGTCACGTCGCCGCGCTCCCAGCCGTCGCTGAAGACGACGACCACCGCGCCGCGCGCCAGCCCCCGTCGTCCCCAGCGGTCGGTGAACGCCTTGAGGGTCTCGCCCAGGCGGGTGCCCCCCGACCAGTCCGGTACGGCGGCGCCCGCGGCGACCAGCGCCCGCTCGGCGTCGCGGGTGCGCAGCGCGCGCGTCAGGTGGGTCAGCCGGGTGCCGACGGTGAACGTCTCGACCCGACCACCGCGCGCCGCGTGCGCCTGGGTGATGGCGTGGGCGAGCCGGAGCAGGCTGTCGGCGTAGCCGCTCATCGACCCCGACACGTCGACCAGCAGCACCACCCGGCGCGGCTTGAGCCGCCGGTGCCGCCACTCGACCCGCGCCGGCTCGCCGTGCCGGCGCAGCGTCGCGCGCAGGGTGCGGGCGGCGTCGACCTGGCCGCGCCGCCACGGCTCGTGCCGGACCGTACGACGCAGCGGCGGCCGCGGGCGCAGGGTCGCGAGCAGCCCCGCCAGCCGGTGCTTCTCGGCCGCGGTCATGGTCGCGACGTCGCGGTGCCGCAGCACCTCGACGTCGCTGGCCAGGGCGCGCACGACGTCGTCGTGGTCGTCGTCGCCGCCCTCGCCGTCGCCCGACCCGAGCGACAGCTGGGCCGACACCGGTCGCGACGGCGGTGCGGGCCGCTCGCGCGGCAGCCCGGTGCGCGCGTCGAAGTAGGCCTCGAAGACCTGGTCGTAGCGGACCAGGTCGTCGGGGGCGGAGCAGAGCGTCGCCCGCCCCGCGGCGTACGTCGCGGCGCGATCGCCGAGGCCGACCAGGGCGGTGGCCTCGAGGAAGGTGGCGGAGCGGTCGTGGGTGACCGGCACCCCGGCCGCCCGCAGCGCCCGGGTGAAGCCGAGGAGGAAGGTGTCGGGGTCGGTCACGAGGTCACGGCCGCAGCATCTGGTCGAGCGCCTGCTGCACGCGGTCGGCGTCCTCGCGGTACTTCACCAGCGCGCCGAGAGTGCGGGCGGAGGTCTCGAGGTCGAGCTCGGCGGCGCCGAGGTGGTGCAGCGCGCGGGCCCAGTCGAGGGTCTCGGCGACGCCCGGCGGCTTCTCGAGGTCGGTGCCGGTGCGCAGCCGCTGGACGACGCCGACGACCTGCTCGGCCAGCGTCGCCGAGACCTCTGGCGCGCGCGAGCGGACGATCGCGACCTCGCGGTCGAGGCCCGGGTGGTCGATCCAGTGGTAGAGGCAGCGGCGCTTCAGCGCGTCGTGCAGCTCGCGGGTCCGGTTGGAGGTGAGCACCACCACCGGGGGCGTCGCGGCCGCGACGGTGCCGAGCTCGGGGATGCTCACCTGGTAGGTCGAGAGCACCTCCAGCAGGAACGCCTCGAACTCGTCGTCGGCACGGTCGACCTCGTCGACCAGCAGCACCACCGGGCTCTGCTGCAGCGCCGTCAGCACGGGCCGCGCGAGCAGGAACCGCTCGTCGTACAGGCTCTTCTCGGCCTCGCCCGCGTCGACGTCGCCGCCGGCCTCGAGCGCCCGCAGGTGCAGCACCTGGCGCGGGAAATCCCAGTCGTACAGCGCCTGCGTCGCGTCGATCCCCTCGTAGCACTGCAGCCGGACCAGGGGTACGTCGAGCGCCACCGCCAGCGCCTCGGCCAGCGCGGTCTTGCCGGTGCCGGGCTCGCCCTCGAGCAGCAGCGGCCGCTCCATCGCGAGCGCCAGGTAGGCCACCGTGCTGAGGCCCTCGTCGCACAGGTAGCCGGTGGCGCTCAGCCGCGCCGCGATCTCGGCGGGTGACGACGGGGTCTGCACCTCTCGGAGCCTACGAGGGGACGCGTTGGCGGGTGGTTGGGTGCGGGCACGTCGGGTGCGAGGAACGAGCGCCCGGCGTAGGCCGTGCCGGTCGAGCGAGCGTCGCGGGTGAGCCTGCGAACCCGCGACGGCGAGTCGAGACCCCCGCAGCGTGCGCAACCCGCTGGGTCTCGACTCGGCTCGACCAGCGTCAGCTGCCGGGACCGTCGACGTCGCGGCCGGTGGCGAGGTCGCCGCACTCGACGTCGACGCAGCCGTGGTCGCGCAGGTAGTCGCGGGCGCCCTCGTCGCCGTCGACGGCGGCGGCGGCGGGGAACCAGTGGTCGCGGCCCATCAGCACCGGGTGCCCCGGGCGGCCGTCGTACGTCGCCCGCGCCAGGCTGGTGGGGCCGTCGGCGGCGGCGAGCACCCGGCGGGCGGCGTCGGCGCCGACGTCGGGCAGGTCGACGAGGAGGATGAGCGCGACCTCGCCGTCGTCGTGCTGGAGCGCGGCGAGGCCGGTGGAGAGGGAGGCGGCCATGCCGGTCTCCCAGTCGTCGGCGACCACGGTGCGCACGCCCTCGGGCACCAGCGCCCCCGCCTCCTCGGCGGCCGCGCCCAGGACCACCAGGACGTGGTCGCAGCCGGCGTCACGGAGCACCTCGACGCTGCGCTGCAGCCACGACGTGCCGTCGTCGTCGCGGACCAGCGCCTTGGGGCGGCCCATCCGGGACCCGCCGCCCGCGGCGAGGACGAGACCGGCGGTCATCGGGCGAACGCCTCGTCGTAGGCGGCCGCGAGGCGCTCGGACCAGGCGTCGGTGAAGCCGCACAGCGTGACCCGGCCGTCGGTGGCCGAGACCAGGTAGCGCTCGCCCTCGCGGAACGTCACCGCCGCCAGCAGCGCCTCCAGGTCGGTCCCGGGCGCGCGCACCAGCACCAGGTCGGTCGCGTCGCCGGCGTAGAACGTCGTGGGTCGCAGCGTCACGAGGTTGCCGCTGATCGACTCCACCACCCCGTCGAAGGCGACCTCCTGCGCGGCGACCACGTCGACGGCGTCCTCCGGGCGCCGGCAGCGGGCGCCGGCAGGGTCGCCGGCGCTCAGCTCGGTGACCGACTGGTCGGAGTCGGTGTCCGTCGGTGCCGGCGTGCCGTCGGCGGCTCCCGGGCCGGGGTCGTCGTCGCCCTGGGTCACCGCGAGCAGCACGCCGGCCGCGATCAGGACGGCGGCCGCGGCCGCCACGAGCCAGGTGAGCCGGCTGCGGCCCCAGGCGCCGTCGGAGCGGGACTCGTCGGTGAGGGGGTCGGTCACGGTGTCCTCCAGGAGTCGGGCCACCCGGGTCGGGTCGGCCACGGGGAGGGAGGCGGCCGGGTCGGCGCTGCGCAGCAGGGCGCGCAGCCCGTCGTCGCCGTCGTCGTGGGGCTGGCTCACGGCTTCCTCCTCTCCGTCGACTCCTCATGTCCGGCACCCACGCCGGCCTTTCGCAGCTCGGCCCGCAGCTTCTCCCGGGCCCGGTGCAGGCGGATGCTCGCGGCGTTGGCGCTGACGTCGAGGACCACCGCGATCTCGGACGCCGTCAGCTCCTCCCACGCCCACAGGCGCAGCACCTCGGCGTCGTCGGCGCGGAGCCCGGCGAGCGCGGCAGCGACCGCCGCGGTGGCGCGGTCGTCGCCCCCGTCGTCGCCCGGGCCGGCCACGGTCGTGACGGGCCGGTCGAGGGTCGCGGCGCGGGCGGCAGCCCGGCGCTGGCGGCGGCTGCTGCGCTCGGCGTTGGCCAGGCAGCGGCGGGCCACGCCGTACGCCCACGGCAGCGGTTGGTCGGGGACCTCGTCGATGCGACGCCAGCAGACGAGCAGCGTGTCGCCGAGCACGTCGTCGGCGGTGGCCGGGTCGGTACGCCGGGCGAGGAACCGTCGGACGGGCTCGACCACCTCGCGGGCCACCTCCTCGAGGCGCTCTCGGCGGGCCGGGGAGGTCACGTGCCCACCGTGCCAGACGTGGAAGCCGGGCGTCTCGCGGGGTCCGGCGCGTGAGAGAGTGCCGGGCACCGGACCGCGATCTGGAGGTGACGTGTGGCCCGATTCCCCTCCGTCGGCGAGGACTTTGCCGGCTACCGCATCACCGGCCAGCTGGGCCGCGGCGGCATGGGTGTCGTGTTCGCGGCCGAGCACCGCGGGCTCGGTCGCGCGGTCGCGCTCAAGGTCCTCTCCCCCGACCTCGCCACCCAGGCCGACTACCGCACCCGGTTCACCCGCGAGGCCGGCGTGCTGGCCCGGCTCGACTCCCCGCACGTCGTCCAGGTGCTCGACCACGGCGAGCAGGACGGCTGCCTCTACATCGCCACCCAGTACGTCGCCGGCGGCGACCTGGCCGCGGCGCTGCGCCGGCACGGTCGGGTCCCGACCGCACCGGCCGCCCAGGTGGCCGAGCAGATCGCCTGGGCGCTCGGCGACTCCCACGCCGCCGGGGCGGTCCACCGCGACGTCAAGCCGAGCAACGTGCTGCTGCGCGAGGTCAGCTCGGAGGTGTTCGTCTACCTCTGCGACTTCGGCATCGCCCAGGACCGCGACCCGGGCCTGACCGCCCCCGGTGCGGTCGCCGGCACCTTCGCCTACCTCGCTCCTGAGCGGCTGCGCGGCGAGCCCGCCACGGCGTCCTCCGACCTCTACGCGCTGGGGTGCGTGCTGTTCACCTCGCTGGTCGGCGCGGCGCCGTACGCCGGCAGCGACGTCCAGATCGGCATGAGCCACCTCAACGCGCCGGTGCCGCGGATGGTCGAGACGTCGCAGGTCGCCGCGGCCGTCAACGCCGTGCTCCAGCGGTCGATGGCCAAGGATCCCGCCCACCGCTACCCCGACGCCCGGGCGATGCGCGCCGACCTGCGCGAGCTCGGCCGGCTCGCCCAGTCGACGCCGCACCCGCCGCTGACCCCGCAGACCCCGCTGTCGGGTGCCGGCCCCGCCGCACCGCCGCCGTCCCCACTGCCGGCGACCCCGCCGCTGCCGCCCGTGCGTCCGGCTCCGCCGGTGCCCTCGGCGCCGTCGGTGCCGGCACCGTCGGGCTGGGGACAGGCGCCGCCGGTCCACGCCCCGGCCCAGCCACCCTTCCCCCCGCCGGCCCACCCCGCGGCCCCGGGCTACCACCCGCAGCCGCGGCGCCGCCGGCGTACGGCGCTGGTCGTGGCCGCCGCGGTGGCCGCGGTCGTCGCGATCGTGGTCGGCGTGACGGTCGCGGTCGCCACCACGGGCGACGACGGCGAGCCCGAGGCACGCGGCTCGTCGACCGCCGCCACCTCCGGGGCCACGGAGACCACCGGGACCACCGAGACGACCGGGACCACCGAGCCGACGACCGAGCCCACCCCCACCGAGCCGACCACGAGCACCACCCCGACGCCCCCCAAGCCCAAGCCCAAGCCTCGGCCGAAGCCGGTCTACCCCGACGTCCCGCCGGCCACCGGCGTCCGGATCGCGCTGGGCGCGGCGTCGCTCAGCGCACCCGCGGGCTGGGGCACCATCGACCCCGGGGTGGTCGACCAGGGCGTGGGCGCCCGCGACTACGACGACCTCGAGGGCTACTACTCCTCGGTCTTCGTCCGCCGCTCCGTCCCGGCGCTCCGGCTCGACTCGCTCCCGCTGCTCGAGATCGCGGCGCAGGGCTCGGTCGAGGCGCTAGACGAGAACGACGACTCCATCACCCTCGAGGAGAGCGACCCGCTGCCGGCCGGGTGGCTCGACGGCCAGCAGGCGGCCCGCATCCGCGCCGTGTACTACGCGCCGGGCGACGACCTGTACTTCACCGAGGAGACGTGGTTCGTCCAGCGCGGCCGCTTCCTCTACCGGATCACCTTCCAGCACAGCCGGATCGACACCCTCGCCGAGCGGCGCGCGCAGATCGACCCGATGGTCGTCTCGTTCCGCTGGTCCTGAAAACGAGCGTCGACCCGCCGCACCGGAGTGCGACGGGTCGACGTCTGGTTCAGCGGGGGGCGGGACTCAGAAGTCCATGCCGCCCATGCCACCCGAGGGGTCGCCGCCCATGGGCGCGGCCTTCTCGGGCTTGTCGGCCACGACGGCCTCGGTGGTGAGGAAGAGCGCCGCGATGGACGCGGCGTTCTGCAGCGCGCTGCGGGTCACCTTGGCGGGGTCGATGATGCCCTCGGCGATCATGTCGACGTAGTCACCGGTCGCCGCGTTGAGACCATGGCCGGCCTCCAGGTTGGCGACCTTCTCGGCGACGACGCCGCCCTCGAGACCGGCGTTGATCGCGATCTGCTTGAGGGGGGCGGAGGTGGCGACGCGCACGATGTTGACGCCGGTGGCCTCGTCGCCCACGAGCTCGAGCTTGTCGAACGCCGTGGCCGCGGCCTGGACGAGCGCCACGCCACCGCCGGCGACGATGCCCTCCTCGACGGCCGCCTTCGCGTTGCGAACGGCGTCCTCGATGCGGTGCTTGCGCTCCTTGAGCTCGACCTCGGTGGCCGCGCCGACCTTGATCACCGCAACGCCGCCGGCCAGCTTGGCCAGGCGCTCCTGCAGCTTCTCGCGGTCGTAGTCGGAGTCGGACTTCTCGATCTCGGCGCGGATCTGGTTGACCCGGCCCTCGATCTGGCCCTGGTCGCCGGCACCCTCGACGATGGTGGTCTCGTCCTTGGTGATGACGACCTTGCGGGCCTGGCCCAGCAGGTCGATGGTGGCCGACTCGAGCTTGAGGCCGACCTCCTCGGAGATGACCTGGCCGCCGGTCAGGATCGCGATGTCCTGCAGCATGGCCTTGCGACGGTCACCGAAGCCGGGGGCCTTGACGGCGACCGACTTGAAGGTGCCGCGGATCTTGTTGACGACCAGCGTGGAGAGAGCCTCGCCGTCGACGTCCTCGGAGATGATCAGCAGCGGCTTGCCGGACTGCATGACCTTCTCGAGCAGCGGCAGCAGGTCCTTGACGTTGCTGATCTTGGAGTTGGCGAGCAGGACGTAGGGGTCCTCCAGCACGGTCTCCATGCGCTCGGGGTCGGTGACGAAGTAGGCCGAGATGTAGCCCTTGTCGAAACGCATGCCCTCGGTGAGCTCGAGGTCGATGCCGAAGGTGTTCGACTCCTCGACCGTGATCACGCCCTCCTTGCCGACCTTGTCCATCGCCTCGGCGATGGCGTCACCGACGGTGGTGTCGCCACCGGCGGAGATGGTGGCCGTGGCCGCGATCTGCTCGCGGGTCTCGACCTCCTTGGCCATGCTGGACAGCTGCTCCGAGACGGCCTCGACAGCGGCCTCGATGCCGCGCTTGAGACCCATCGGGTTGGCGCCGGCGGCCACGTTGCGCAGGCCCTCGCGGACCATCGCCTGGGCCAGGACCGTGGCGGTCGTCGTACCGTCGCCGGCGACGTCGTCGGTCTTCTTGGCGACCTCCTTGACCAGCTCGGCGCCGATCTTCTCGTAGGGGTCCTCGAGCTCGATCTCCTTGGCGATGGACACGCCGTCGTTGGTGATCGTGGGGGCGCCCCACTTCTTCTCGAGCACGACGTTGCGGCCCTTGGGGCCGAGAGTGACCTTGACGGCGTCGGCGAGCGTGTTCATGCCACGCTCCAGGCCGCGCCGGGCCTCCTCGTTGAATGCGATCAGCTTGGGCATAACTCCTGAGATCCTCACGATCAGAGTTCTGGGGATCCGGGGTGGTGGGCTGCCCGCGACGGACGACCCCGCTCTCCGGCGGAACCCTTCTCCACCGGGAGGGAGCCTCAGCTGGCACCGCTCCGGTTGTCACTCTCTCGTCGAGAGTGCCAGTGTCATGTTTAGCACTCGGGTGGCGAGAGTGACAACCCGGGTACCGACGGCCCGGGGTCCCGCTACGCGCGGTCGAGGAGCGCGCGGACGGCGTCGGCGAACGGCTCGGCGGTGTGCGGGACGACGTCGAGGTAGAGGCCGGGCTCGGTCACCTCGACCTCGCTGACCACCAACCGGCCGTCCAGGCGCAGCAGGTCGACGCGAGCGTAGACGATCTCGGACCCCACGACCGCGGCGGTCGCGGCGACGGCGTCGACCGCGAGCGCCGCGGCCTCGTCGCCGAGCTCGGAGGCGTGCGTCGTGCCGCCGTGCTCCTCGTGGACGCGGATGTCGTCGCCGCCGGCCACCTTGGTGACCTGGCTGACCGGGTGGCCGGCGATGACGAAGACCGACACCTCACCCTCGTCGAAGACCGAGCCGAGGAGGGGCTGCACGATCCACGGCCCGTCGTCGGTGGGGTTCCAGGCCGCGGCGTCGCGGACGACGACGACCCCGCGGCCGCTCGCCCCGACCCGCGGCTTGACCACGCCGGTGCCGAAGCGGCGCACGGCGCTGCGCAACCCGTCGGGTCCGTCGGGCCGGTCGCCCAGCACGGTCGGCACCACCGGCACGCGGCCGGCGAGGTCGAGGAGGTAGCGCTTGTCGGTGTTCCACCGGAACGTCTCGACGCCGTGCAGCAGGGTCGGGCCGACCGATCCCGCCCAGTCCAGGAACTCGGGCAGCCGGGTGTGGTAGTCCCACGTGGAGCGCACGCACACGAGCCGGGCCGCCGACCAGTCGACGGCCGGGTCGTCCCACACGGCCCACTCGCTGGAGACGCCGCGATCGGCGAGGGCCCGGTCGAGGGCCTGGTGCCCGGGCTCACCCTGGCGGTACCCAGACGACGTCGCCAGCAGGACGTCGGTCACCGGCGTCCGAGCCGCCGCCTGACCTGTGCCGGCACCGCGACGACCGCGCGGCCGGCGCGCCACGTCGTGCTCCGCCGGACGGCCTCGAGCTCGGCCTCGGCCGCACGGGCCCGCCGCTCGGCCGCGGCGGCCCGCTTGTCGGCGGCCGCCGCCCGGCGCTCCGCCGCCGCGGCCTGCTTCTCGGCGGCGCGGAGGTCGCGGGAGAGGGTGCGGTGCAGCTGGCGGGTGGACTTCACCGAGAACCGGCGCTCGTCGGCCAGCGCCCGCTCGAGCCGCGCGATCTTGACCTGCGGGCTCTCCTCGAAGTCGGCGGCACGAGCGGTCCGGAGGTCGCGGCGGGGGCGCGGCGTCGTCGTCACGACTTCCTCCAGTACACCCCGGCCCAGTCGACCTGGTGCAGCTCGTCGGTGATGCCGCGGGACTCGCGGAAGTCGTGGATGGCCTGGGCACAGCCCCTGACCGCGCCGTAGTCGTCGACGATCACGTAGCCGCCGACGGCGACCTTGTCGTAGAGCGGCTCGAGCGCGTCGATGGTGGAGGCGTACATGTCGCCGTCGAGGCGGAGCACCGAGATCTGCTCGATCGGGGCGGTGGCGAGCGTCTCGTTGAACCAACCCTCCAGGAACTCGACCTGGTCGTCGAGCAGGTCGTAGCGGCGGAAGTTCTCCTGGACCTTCTCCACCGAGACGGCGAGCTCGATCTTGGTGTGGTGCTGGTCGCCGGCGTCGGCCTCGAACCGGCCGTCGGGCGCGGGCAGGCCCTCGAAGGAGTCGGCCACCCATACCTTGCGGTCGGTGATGCCGTGGGCCTTGAAGATCGCCCGGGCGAAGATGCAGGTGCCGCCGCGCCAGGCGCCGGTCTCGATGAAGTCACCGGGGACGCCGTCGGCGATCACGTTCTCGAGGCACTCGCGCACGTTGCGCAGCCGCTTCATCCCGACCATCGTCTCGGCGTCGGCGGGCCAGTCCTTGCCGATCTCGCGGCGCTCGGCGTCGAACTCGCCGGACTCGACCACCCGGATGTCGCGGTCGCGGGTCGCGATCCGCACCAGGTTCCACAGGTAGCCCTCGTAGGACCGGGGCTCGAACCGCACGGTGACGTTGCGGCCCTCGAACCCGTAGCGGGTCAACATCTTGGCCATCAGGTCGAGGTAGAGGTCGACGGCAGGGCCGGCGGGGGCATCGGGTCCGGGGGTGGCGGTCGCAGGGGTCGTCACGGCGGCACCCTAACGGACCCGCCAGGTCGATCCGGTCCGCCGGGGGCGCCCGAGCCACCGCGGCCGCCGCACGAACCTGCGTCGTGCTGTCGATTCGGGGGCTCCCCGCACGTCATCGCGGTGACAGACTCCCCACCGAGAGAGAAGAGGAACCCGATGACCACCTACGTCGTGCTGCTGCCTGGCGACGAGCAGGGCTGGGAGCAGGCCACCCCCGAGCACCGCGCCGCGGTCTACGCCGTGCACGAGGAGTTCTCCCAGGCACTCGCTGCCCGCGGCCACAAGGTCACCGGCGGCGCCGAGCTGGCCCACTCGCGCGAGACGCGGCAGGTCCGCACCGTCGACGGCGCCGTGCAGGTCACCGAGGGCCCCTACGCCGAGGCCGTCGAGCAGCTCACCGGCTTCTACGTCGTCGACACCGACGACCTCGACGACCTCCTCCAGTGCGTCGCGATCCTCTCCACGTCGGCCGAGGACGTCGTCGAGGTCCGCGCCACGACGGGAGGTGCGGCATGACCAAGTACCTGCTGCTGATGGCCGAGGCCGACCACTTCGCCCACTGGGACTCCGCCGACGACGAGCACCGCGCCCGCGTGTACGCCGACTTCGGCGCCTTCGACGAGGCGGTGCGACAGCGCGGCAGCATCGTGAGCGGCGAGGCCCTGGCCGACCCGTCGACGGCGCGCACGGTGCGCGCCGGGGAGGGCCGTCCGGTCACCGAGGGCCCCTTCGCCGAGACGGTCGAGCAGCTCGGCGGCTTCTACGTCGTCGACGTGCCCGACCTCGACACCGCGCTCGAGCTCGCCGCCCTGCTCCCGCGCGAGTACGACGTGGAGGTCCGCGAGTGCCTCGAGGTCCCGGAGTCGTGACCTGACCGACGACGCCGCGGCCGCGCTCGAGACGGTGCTGCGCGACGAGTGGGGCCGACTGCTGGCCCTGCTCGTCGCGCGGTTCCGACGCCTCGACCTGGCCGAGGACGCGCTCGGCGACGCCGTCGAGGCCGCCGCGCGCACGTGGCCCGCCGACGGCGTCCCCGCCAACCCCGCAGCGTGGCTGCTCACCGCCGCCCGCCGGCGCGTGCTCGACCGGCTGCGCGCCGAGGCGGTCGCGGCGAGGTCCCTGCCCGTGCTGGCCGTGGAGGCCGACCTGACCGAGGAGGCACGACGCGTGATGGCCGACGGCACCGCGCCCGGCCTGGTCGGGGCCGCCGACGAGCGGCTGCGACTGGTGCTGCTCTGCGCGCACCCCGCGCTGGCGCCCGAGGTGGCGGCCGCACTCACCCTGCGGCTGGTCCTCGGCGTCGCCACCGCCGACATCGCCCGGCTGTTCCTCGTGCCGACGGCCACCATGGCGGCGCGGCTGACGCGGGCCCGCAAGCGACTGGCCGGAGAGAGCTTCGCCGTCCCCACCGGGGACGCGCTGGTGGAGCGGCTCGGTGCGGTCGCCGACATCGCCTACCTCGCCTTCACCGCCGGCTACGCACCCGGCTCGGGCGACGACGTCGTGCGCGGCGAGGAGGCCGGCGAGGCGGTCCGGCTGGTGCGGGTGGTGCGCGAGGTCGCGCCGGCCGCGGCGACGGCCGACCTCGACGCGCTGCTGGCCCTGGTGCTGCTGCAGCACTCCCGGCGCGACGCGCGGGTGCGCGACGGCGCGCTCGTGCTGCTGCCCGACCAGGACCGCAGCCGCTGGCGCCTCGACGAGATCGGCGAGGCGCTCGGCCTGCTCGCGCCGCTGGCCGCGGACGCCCCGTCGACGCCGTACCTGCTGCAGGCGCTGATCGCCGCCCAGCACGCGGTCGCACCCACCGCGGCCGACACCGACTGGCCGCGGATCGCCGGGTGGTACGCCGAGCTCGAGGCGCTCACCGGCTCGCCCGTGGTCCGGCTCAACCGGGCCGTCGCGGTGGCCGAGGCCGACGGCCCCGACGCCGGGCTGCGCCTGCTCGACGGGCTCGACCTGCCCGGCCACCGGCTGCCCGCCGTGCGCGCCGAGCTGCTCGCCCGGGCCGGCCGCAGGGCCGAGGCGGTGGCGGCGTACGACGCGGCGCTCGCCGCCTGCGCCAACGGCGCGGAGGTCGCGTGGCTGTCCGGACGCCGGGCGGGCCTCCTCGACGGCTGACAGGATGCGCGCACCGACGAGAGGACGAGGCATGACCGGACGGTTCGAGGGCAAGCGGGCACTGGTCACCGGGGCGGCGGGCGGCATCGGCCGCGCGACGGTCGACCTGCTGGCCGAGGAGGGTGCGCGGGTCGTCGGGGTCGACCTGGTCGCGTCCGAGGAGGTGCTGGCGTGCGACGTGGCCGACGAGGCGTCGGTGCGGGCCGCCGTCGCAGCCGCGACCGGGACGCTCGGCGGGCTCGACGTGCTGGTCAACGTCGCGGGTGTCGACCGCTTCCGGCGCTTCGAGGACCTCGACCTGGCCACCTGGCAGCTGCACCTCGGCGTCAACCTCACCGGCCCGATGCTGATGAGCCACGCCGCGCTCCCCCACCTGCGGGCCAGCCGCGGCAACATCGTCACCATCGCCTCGATCGCCGGGCTGCGGGCCCAGCCCTACCAGGCGGCGTACTGCGCGTCGAAGGGCGGCGTGATCCTGCTGATGAGGTCGCTCGCGCTCGAGCTGGCCGCCGACGGCGTCCGGGTGAACACCGTCTGCCCGGGCGGCGTCCAGACCGACCTGCCGACGCAGGCGGCGGCCGAGCACGCGGGGGCCGACCTCGACTGGGACCTGCTGATGGAGACCGCCGGTGCCCGGTTCGGGTTCATGCCCCCGCGCGACATCTCCGACGCGGTGGCCTACCTGGCCTCCGACGCCGCCGCGTCGGTCACCGGCGCCGTGCTGTCGGTCGACCGCGGGACGGCGTGCTGAGTGCCGGGATGGACGGCCCCGGCGGCGCCGGGGTCCTGCCCCTAGGATGACGCGAATTCGTCTCCCACCGTGAGGTCCACACACATGCGGCTCAGCCCCTCCGCCCCCCACTCGATCCCCCGATCCGGACCGGCGCTGGCCCTGGCAGGAGCAGGCGCGCTCGTCGCGCTCGCCGCCGCGCCGGGCGTGGCAGCCCAGCCCGTCGCCCAGTCCGACGCCACCGCGCTCGTGCTCACCGTGGCCAGCACGCCCACCGACAGCGGCACCGTCAAGGCCACGCACGACGGCGACAGCGAGACGGTCACCGGGACCCGCAACCCGCTGATCACGGTGCTCGGCAACCAGCCGTTCCTCAACGCCGGCACGCTGTCGCAGGACGCGACCGCCACCGTCGTCAACCGCAACGGCCGCTCGGCCGCCTGCGCCGGCCTCGCCGGCGACGGCGCCACCCTGGCGGCGGTCGCCGAGGGCTTCTGCCTCACCCCCCAGGACAATGCCACCATCAACGCCGGCACCTTCGAGCTCGAGGACGTCACCATCGTCCAGGCCGACTTCCTCGCCGGCCTCGACGCCGCCCTGCAGCTCGCACTGCAGCCGCTGCTGGGCCCCATCTTCGGCCTCGACGGTCCCGTGCAGGACGTGCTCGGGGCGCTCGGCGACCCGACCATCGGGCTCGACCTCGGCGCCATCCAGAGCCAGTGCACCGCGACGGTCACCGGCGCCGACGGTGACAGCCAGCTCACCGACGCCTCCCTCTTCATCGACTTCCCCGCACCCATCGGCCGCCTCGACCTCGTGGAGCTGCCGACCAACCCGCCTGCGAACACCAAGGTGCTCACCGACCTCGACGTCGTCCTCGAGACGATCAGCAACGGCGTCGAGACCCAGCTCGAGGTCGGCCTCGGCGGCGTGCTGGGGCAGGCGAGCCCGATCCTGGACGACCTCGTCACCGCCCTGAACGCCAACATCGTGTCCCAGCTCGCCGGCCAGCTCGGCCCGCTGGAGCGGAACATCCTCGACGCCACGCTGAACAAGCAGGTCCGGGGCGACCGGTCGATCGAGGTCACCGCGCTCGACCTCAGCGTCCTGCCGGCCGCCGCCGACTTCGGCGTCGACCTGCTCGCACTCGAGGTCGGCCGGTCCTCCTGCGGCCCCAACAGCCGCGTCGGCGACCCCGACCCCACCCCGGACCCCGACCCGTCGAGCACCCCCGACCCCGGTGGCCCCGGTGGCCCCGGTGGCCCCGGTGGCCCCGGTCCCGACGTGCCGACCTCGGTGCCCGCCGGTGACCTCGACGCCGCCAACGGCTCGAGCGACGGCGCCATCAACGGCCAGGTCGCCACGGGTGCGATCGTCGTGCTGACCCTGCTCGCAGCCGCCGGCGGGGTGCACACCTTCCGCCGGGTGCTCGGGAGCTGACCTGAGCGAGCACCGCAGCGACGTCGACGCCGCCGACGGACCGGGCACCGGTCCTCGGCGGCGTCGCCGCATCCTGCTCGTCGCCGTCCCGGCGGTCGTGGTCGCGCTGGTCTTCACCGGCGGCGTGCTCACCGGGCGGCGCCTCGCCGACCCGCCCGCCCCGCAGGCGGCGCCGCCGGCGCCGACCCAGACGGTGACGGTGACCCCGACGCCCGAGCCGCGCGAGGACGACGCCGAGCCGGTCGCGCCGTCGACACCGACCCGGTTGATCGTGCCGTCGCTCGACATCAAGGCCGACGTCGTCGACATCGCGCTGAGCCCGGACGCCGTCCTCGAGCCGCCGGAGGACCCCGACCTCGTCGGCTGGTGGGACGGCAGCGCCGAGCCCGGCGACGAGGTGGGACGGGTGGTGATCACCGGCCACACCGTGGCCGACGGCGGCGGCGCGCTCGACCTGCTGCCCGACCTCGAGGGCGGGAAGGTGGTGCTGGTGACCGAGACCGGCCGCCACCGCTACCGCGTCACCGACAACCTCGTCGTCAGCTACGAGGACGTCGCCGAGAACGCCCGCGACATCTTCGGACAGACCGAGGAGTCGGCGGACGGGGCCCGGCTGATCCTGGTCACCTGCACCGACTACAACGGCACGGTCTACGAGAGCAACTCGATCGTCGTCGCCGAGCCGATCGCCTGACCGCCCGGCGAGCGGCGGGCGGTCAGCCGCCGGCGACGGCGGGGATGACCGAGACCTGGGTGCCGTCGGGGGTCGGTGTCGCCAGGTCGTCGAGGAAGCGCACGTCGTCGTTGCCGACGTAGACGTTGACGAAGCGGCGCAGCTTGCCGTCCTCGTCGACGATGCGGCCCTTGATCCCGGCGTACGACGCGTCGAGGTCGTCGAGCACGTCGGCCAGCGTCGCGCCCGCGGCGCTGACCTGGGACTCGCCGCCGGTGTAGGTGCGCAGGATGGTCGGGACGCGGACGGAGACGCTCACGGGGTTCCTCCTCGGCTTCGGGGGTCAGGCGCCCAGGCCGGTGGCCTGGAAGGCGGCGTACGACGGGTCGATCGTGGCGGCGGCGGAGACCCGGTCCGAGATGGAGTCGAGGGTCTTCAGGCCGTGGCCGGTGTTGATGACGACGGTGTCGAGGTCGGGGTCGAGCTGGCCGGTCTCGACGAGCTTCTTCAGGACGCCGACCGTCGTGCCGCCGGCGGTCTCGGTGAAGATGCCCTCGGTGCGGGCCAGCAGCACGATGCCGTCGCGGACCTCGTCGTCGGTGATGTCCTCCACCGCGCCGCCGGTCTCGCGGCAGATGTCGAGGACGTAGATGCCGTCGGCGGGGTTGCCGATCGCCAGGCTCTTGGCGATGGTGTCGGGCTTGACCGGGCGGATCGCGTCGACGCCGGCCTTGTAGGCGACCGAGACCGGCGAGCAGCCGGCTGCCTGGGCGCCGAAGACCCGGTAGGGCTTGTCCTCGACGAGGCCGAGCGCGATCAGCTCCTGGAACGCCTTGTGCACCTTGGTCAGCTGCGAGCCGGAGGCGACCGGGATCACGATCTGGTCGGGCAGCCGCCAGCCGAGCTGCTCGGCGATCTCGTAGCCCAGCGTCTTGGAGCCCTCGGCGTAGTAGGGACGCACGTTGACGTTGACGAACGCCCAGCCGTCCTCCTCGCCCGCGATCTCCGAGGCGAGCTTGTTGACGTCGTCGTAGTTGCCGTTCACGGCGACCAGCGAGTCGGTGAAGATCGCGGAGTTGACCTGCTTGGGCTGCTCGAGGTTGCTCGGGATGAACACCACGGTCCGGATGCCGGCGCGGGCGCCGGCCGCGGCCACGGCGTTGGCGAGGTTGCCGGTGGACGGGCAGGCGAAGACCTTGGCGTCCAGCTCGCGGGCCGCGCTCAGCGCACAGGCGACCACGCGGTCCTTGAAGGAGTTGGTGGGGTTGGTCGAGTCGTCCTTGACCCACAGGTTGGCGATGCCGAGCTCGGCGCCGAGGTTGTGGGCCTTGAGCAGCCGGGTGAACCCGGGCTCGGTGTTGGGGCTGGTCTCGATGTCGTCCGGCACCGGCAGCAGCGCCTTGTAGCGCCAGATGTTGCGCGGGCCGGCCTCGATCTGCTCGCGGGTCACGGCCGGGAAGGCGTAGGCGACCTCGAGCGGGCCGAAGCACTCCGGACACGCGTAGAAGGGGCCCAAGGTGACCTGGTGGCCGCACTCGCGGCACGCGAGGCCGGTGGCGTTGCCGAAGGCGCCCTCGCGGGGCCCGGCCGGGGCGGTACCCGGGGTGGTGTCGGTGGTGGTCTGGACGACGGTGCTCATGGATCCTCCTCCTCATCTTCCCCGGGGCGACCGTCGCACCCGGGCGGAATTAGCACCGTTTCCACTCTTCCGTCCGGATCTTCCGGAGGCGGAGGTCGAGTGGCGGTTGCCGGGACTTCACTGGGCCGTTCCCTCAGTCCCTCTTGATGAGCAGGGCTCACTCTAGACAGGGCCGTCTCAGCATGCGTCCACCGGTCCCGCCATCTGGACCGTCGAGGAGCGCAAACCTCGAGACTCGTGCCTCGCTCCCGCGACGCCGGGAGCCGCTACCCCGAGCGGCCGAGCAGCCGCAGCGCGTGCTCGGACGGCGAGCCGGGGGCGGCGCTGAGCAGGAGGAGGCGGTGGCCGGTGCCGTCGGCCACGGTGGTGACGGTGAAGGCGAGCTCGAGCGCTCCCACGACGGGGTGCCGGTAGCGCTTGGTGCCCTCGGTGCAGCTGCCGACGGGATGCTGCGCCCACAGCCGTGCGAAGTGGTCGCTGGCCATGCTCAGCTCTCCGACGAGCGAGGCGAGCGCCGGGTCTCCGGGGTGCTGACCGGCGACCAGCCGCAGGGACGCGACGGATCGGCGTGCCTCCTGCTCCCAGTCGTCGTGCAGCTCGCGGGTGTGGAGGTCGAGGAAGAGCATCCGCACCGTGTTCGGTCGGGTGGTGCGCTCCGCCGGCGCCTCGAGCGGCAGGTGACCGGCGAGGAGGGCGTGGGCGAGCCCGTTCCAGGCGAGCACGTCATTGCGCCGGTCCAGGGCCACGACGGGGACGTCGCCGACAGCGGCGACGAGCTGAGCGGTGCCGGCACCCAGCGACGCCGCCGGCGTGGGCGCCGGACGCGAGCGCGGGGCTCGCGCCAGTCGGTGCAGGTGACCGCGCTCGTCCTCGCTCAGCCGCAGCGCCCCCGCGACGGCGTCGAGCACCGACGCGGAGGCGCCGTCCCCCAGCCCTGCTCGAGGCGGGTGTAGTACGTCGGGCTGACCCCGGCCAGCTGGGCGAGCTCCTCGCGGCGCAGCCCCGGCACCCGCCGCCGGCCGTAGGACGTCACGCCGACCTCGGCGGGGTCCAGACCCGCGCGCCGGGCCCTCAGGAAGCTGCCGAGCTCGGTGTTGGACTCCACTCACCCACTGCCGCCCCGGATCACGGGCCGGAGGGTGACCCTGTCAGTGGTGGCCATGTCAGTGGTGGCCATGTCAGTGGTGGCCATGTCAGTGGTGGCCATGTCAGTGGTGGCCATGTCAGTGGTGGCCAGGGCGGTGGTGGGTCCGCCGGTCCTGCCCCGGCAGGGGCGTGGCACCCGTCGCCTCCCACGACCACCGTGGGTGACGGCCCGCACCGTGCGGGACCACCACGTCCCCGGAGGTAGTTCGTTGAGCTCGTCCCGCAACACCGCCCTCGTCGTCGGCGCCCACGGCGTCATCGGCTCGACCCTGCTCGACCACCTCGTGTCGCTGCCCGACTTCGACGTCGTGGGGCTCTCGCGCCGCGGCGGCCGCGACACCGCCTCGGTGCGACACGTCGCCGTCGACCTCCTCGACGCCGACGCCACCCGCGCGGCGCTCGCGCTCCACCCGGAGATCACCCACGTCTTCTACGCCGCGTTCCAGGACCGGCCCACGTGGTCCGAGCTGGTCGCACCGAACCTCGCGATGCTCGTCCACACCGTGGAGGCGGTCACCGCGGTCGCTGACGACCTCCGCCACGTGAGCCTGATGCAGGGCTATAAGGTGTACGGCGCGCACCTCGGGCCGTTCCAGACCCCGGCGCGCGAGGACGACCCCGGCCACCTGCCGCCGGAGTTCAACCTCGACCAGCAGCGCTACCTCGTCGAGCGCCGCGCCGGCCAGGCCTGGACCTGGTCGGCCCTGCGCCCGTCGGTCGTGTGCGGCACCGCGCTCGGCAACCCGATGAGCCTGGTCGCGGTCCTGGCCGTGTACGCCACGTTGAGCAAGGAGCTCGGCGTCCCGCTCCGCTTCCCCGGGCGCCCGGGGGCCTACGACACCCTGCTCGAGCTCACCGACGCCGGACTGCTGGCCCGGGCGACCGTCTGGGCGGCCACCGACCCCGCCGCGGCGGACCAGGCGTTCAACATCACCAACGGCGACCTGTTCCGGTGGAACCAGATGTGGCCCCACCTCGCCGAAGTCTTCGACATCCCCGTCGGGGCGCCGCTGCCGATGTCCCTCAGCGACGTGATGGCTGACAAGGAGCCGGTCTGGGACCGCGTCGTGGCCGAGCACGACCTCGCCCCCACGCCGTGGTCCGACGTGTCGTCGTGGCCGTTCGGGGACGCGGTGTTCTCCTGGGACTACGACTTCCTCAGCGACGGCTCCAAGGCCCGGCGCCACGGCTTCGTCGAGCACGTCGACACCCGGGTGATGTTCTCCGACCTGGTCGCCGACCTGCGGGCTCGGCGCGTCATCCCGTGAGCGGACCGCCCGACCCCGGGGACCCCTCACCGTCCCCGCTCGCCGCGTTCACCGGGACGCCACCTGGGCGCGGCCTGGGTGCCACCTCGCCGCAGTTGGGTCGACGTGATCGGCACGTGCCGGTCCCACCTGCCTCGGAGGACCCGTGACCCACCACCACCCGCACGACCACGCGCACGACCACGACCACGAGCACGACCACGAGCACGACCACGAGCACGCCGGACCGGACGACGCGGCGATCGTCGCGGCCGACCCGTCGGTGCCCGACGCCGAGCTGTCGGCGAACGAGCTGAGCCGCCGCGGCCTGATGCGCGCGGCGGGCGTCTTCGGCGCGGTCACCGCCGGCATGGCCGGGATGACCGGCGTCAGCCCGGCGACGGCGGCGGCCGCCGAGCGGGGCGAGCACCCCGGTGGCCCCGGACGCGGCGGCGCCCGGTTCTGGTTGGCCGGCGACCACCACATCCACACCCAGTTCAGCTCCGACGCGCAGTACCGGGTCATCGACCAGGCCCAGCACGCCGCGGCGTACGGCCTGGACTGGCTGGTCATCACCGACCACGGCGGCGCCACCCACGCCCGGATCGGCGTCGACCTCGTCAACCCCGAGATCCGCGCCGCCCGCGAGGAGCTGCCGGACACCCTGATCTTCCAGGGCCTGGAGTGGAACATCCCGGCCGCCGAGCACGGCACCGTGTTCGTCGCGCCGGGCCGCAACGAGGTCAGCGTGCTGAAGCAGTTCGAGAACGACTTCGACGGCAGCGTCAAGGGCGCCAGCGGCAACAGCCCGGCCAGCGAGCAGCTCGCCGTGGCGGGTGTCCAGTGGCTCGGGCAGCAGGTCGACCGCCGCCGCGTCGACGACGCGCTGTTCCTGGCCAACCACCCGGCCCGCAACGGCATCGACAGCCCCCACGAGATCCGCGCGTGGCGTGACGCCGACCCGCGGGTCGCCATCGGCTTCGAGGGCGCCCCGGGCCACCAGGCCGCCGGACTGCCGGCCGGGGTGGGTCCGGGCTCGGCCCGCGGCTTCTACGGCAACGCCCCGCGGCCCGACTCCTTCGTCGGCTACCCGCCCGAGAGCTACCGCACCTGGGGCGGCTTCGACTGGATGACCTCGACCGTCGGCGGCCTGTGGGACTCCCTGCTCTCCGAGGGCAAGCCGTGGTCGATCACCGCCAACTCCGACTCGCACGTGAACTGGACCGACACCTCCCGACGCCCCGACGGCTCGTCGTCGGAGCAGTTCAACCGCGACGGCCAGTACGGCGACCCGGTCTACTCGGGCGCGGTCAACCTCACCGCCGGCGACTTCTGGCCCGGCTTCTACAGCCGCACCCACGTCGGTGCCGCCACGCGCGGCTACCGCGACGTGATGCGCGGCATGCGCGACGGCCGGATCTGGGTCGACCACGGCGGGCTGGTCAAGTCGGTCGACGTCTCGGTCGTGGCCGGCCACGGCCGCGGGCGCGCCGAGACCCTGGGGGGCACCCTGCTGGCCAAGCGCGGCACCCGCGCCCGGCTGGTCGTCACCATCACCGCCCAGGACGTGCCGAACTGGTCGCAGTTCGTGCCGAGGCTCAACCGCGTCGACCTGGTCCGCGGCATCGTCGACCCGCGCCCCGCCCGGGCCGACCGCGACCTGTTCCTGGCCCCCGACACCCGGGTGGTCGAGCAGTGGGACACCTCGGGCCGCACCGGCACGTTCACCATCAGCCACGACCTCGGCCCGGTGGAGGAGCCGTTCTACGTGCGCCTGCGCGGCACCGACGGCAACCGGACGGCTCCCGGCTACCTCGGCCGCGACGTCGACCCGGAGGGTCCCGCCATCGACGTCGTCGGCGACGCCGACCCGTGGCGCGACCTGTGGTTCTACACCAACCCGGTCTGGGTCGTGCCGACCCGGTGACGACGCTCCTGGTCGCCGTCGACGCCGGTACCACCGACGTCGGCGGCGCCGAGCACCTCGTCGCCGTGCTCGACCGCGTGCTCCCCGCCGCCGACCCGTCGTACGTCGCGAGCACCCACGTGGTGCCCGGCGCGCGCACCGCGGTGGCGGCGTCGTGGGACACCGGCGGGCAGGACGCGTCCGCCGTCGGCGACTGGCCGGCGGCGGTGGGCGCGGCCGTGCCGGGGGCCCGGGTCGTGGTCACCGCCGACGGCCGCGAGGCCGCCGGCGACCCCGATGCCGTCGGTGCCCGCGCGGCCGCCGCGCAGCACGGCAGCCGGTCGGCCGGTCGGCTCGTCCGGTACGCCGGGCGCGAGGCCGTCGAGGCGCAGGTGGAGGTGGGCGAGGTGCTGGCCGGCACGCTCGTCGACGAGGTCCGTGAGCTCGGCGGCGGCCCCCTGCCGCCCTCGACCGAGGTCGACCTGCGCGAGTGGGCGCGGCCGACCTGGCACGACGGCCGGGCGGTGCTGCTGGTGCAGCGCGCCCGGTCCGGCCTCGTGCCGTTCGAGTCCCGCCACCAGATCGCCTGCTGCGCCGACCACTAGCGGCACCGTGGGGCGCAGCGGGGTGGGTCCTACGCGCGCAGCGCGGCGGCGTCGGCGGTGAGCTGGGCGAGCAGCCCGAGGACCCCCTCGGGACCCGGGACCACGACGTCGGAGAGGTCGAGCAGCGCGTTCTCCTCCTCCGAGGAGGAGCAGACCAGCAGGGTCGGCAGGCCGCCCTCGCCCAGCTCGCGGACGGCGTCGAAGGCCTCCAGGTCACCGAGGTCGTCGCCGGCGAAGAGGAAGCCACCCGCGTCGAGCTCGTCGACGAGCGTGCGCACGGCCTGGCCCTTGTGGACCCCGGGCGAGCGCACCTCGATGACCGAGCGGCCGGGCTCGACCACGAGGCCGTGGCGCGAGGCCAGCTCGCGCAGCGCGGGCAGCAGCCGCGCGAAGGCGCCCTCGGCGTCGTCGAGCCGCCGCGTGTGGACGGCGACCGCGAGCCCCTTGTCCTCGATCCACGCCTCGGCGGCGCCGGTGCGGCGCAGCACCCGCGGCAGCTCGCGCTCGAACGTCGCCAGCCCGGCGGGCGGGCGGGGTGAGACGACGCGGCGCTGCGTGGAGCTCCAGCGCTCGTTGCCGTACTGGCCGAACAGGTAGAGGTCCTTGCCGGCGTCGCCGATCGCGTTGCCGACCACCTCGAGGCCGCCGAGGTCGAGGGCCTGACGAGCCGGGCGACCGGTGATCACCGCGATCGCGCGCACCTGGGAGGCCAGGGCGGTGAGCACCGGCCCGGCGTCGGGGTGGATGTGCGCCCGGGTGGGGTCGTCGACGATCGGCGAGAGCGTGCCGTCGAAGTCGAGGCCGACGACGGTCTCGGCTGCCACGCGGACCAGTGCGGCGTACCGCTGCTCACCTCGCGGCGACGTGAACTCCACGAACCCACCCAACCAGACCCCGGCGACCTCCGGACGACGGGTGGGTGACCGGCAGGACGCGCCTCAGAGCTCGCCGGTGAGGATGACCGTGAGCCGGTCGAGCCTCATCGCGCCGTCGGCGGGGGCGGTGCGGTCGACGCCCAGGTCGAGCGCCAGCTGCTTGGCGGCACGCTCGAGCGGGGGCGGGAAGTAGACGGTGTTGGTGGGGATGGTGCCGTACCAGTTGTCGGTGCCGACGACCCTCCACCCGGCCTCGGCGGCGCGGTCGCCGACGGTGCCGGCGAGACCGCTGATGCCGGAGTTGTTGTAGACCTCGACGTAGACCGTGGCGCGGTCGACCGGGGGCGGCTTGCGCGGCTTGGGCCGGGGCTTGGCGGCCTCGGTGGTCGCGGTGTCCGACGGCGACGCCTCCTCGCGCACCGGGGCGACGATCTCGCGCTCGGCCGGCTCACCGCCGCGGGTGGCGACGAAGGCGACCACGGCCATCACGACCGCGACGATGCTCAGCAGCACGACCGGGGACGGGAAGACCACGCTGCGCTGGGAACCGGGCGTGGGACGGTCGCCCACGGCTCAGACCTCGAAACCGAGGCGCCGGGCCGAACGCTGCCGCTGCCGCTCGGAACGCAGCCGGCGCAGCCGGCGCACCAGGAGCGGGTCGGCCTCGAGGGCCTCGGGGCGGTCGATGAGCGCGTTGAGCACCTGGTAGTAGCGGGTGGAGCTCATGTCGAACTTCTCGCGGACCGCGGTCTCCTTGGCGCCGGCGTACTTCCACCACTGCCGCTCGAACTCGAGGATCTCGCGGTCGCGGTCGCTGAGGGACTCGACGGCGTCGCGCCCGCCGTCGGGTGCATCGTCGTGCCGCTGGGCTTCCATCGCTGGGTCTCCCGGGGAGGATCGGGCGCGGGTGGGTGGTCGGGCACCACTGTAGACGGCTAATCACACCGATGTCATTCAGACCGCCCGACACGCCGTACCGTGATCACATGGACGACGAGCGGACCATCGGGTGGGGCGTGCTGGCGACCGGCAAGATCGCCCGCAAGGTGGCCACCGACCTGGCCCTGGTGCCGGGTGCCCGGCTGGCTGCGGTCGGGTCGCGGTCGAGCGGCCCGGCCCAGACCTTCGCGGCGACGTACGGCGACGACGCCACGCGGGCCCACGGATCCTACGAGGACCTGGTGGCCGACCCCGACGTCGAGGTCGTCTACGTCGCGAGCCCGCACGCGCTCCACCTCGAGCACGCCCGGCTCGCCCTCGAGGCCGGCAAGCACGTCCTGTGCGAGAAGCCGCTCGCCGTGACCGTGGCCGAGGCCGAGCAGCTGGTGGCGCTGGCCCGCGAGCACGACCGGTTCCTGATGGAGGCGATGTGGACGGCGACCCACCCCGTCGTCCGCGCCGTGGCCGAGGGCCTGCGCGAAGGGCGGTACGGCGTCCCGCGCCACCTGCACGCCGAGCTCGGGTTCGTCGTCGACGCCGACCCGGGCGACCGGCTGCTCGACCCCGCGCTGGGCGCCGGGGCGATGCTCGACATGGGCATCTACCCGCTCACCCTGGCCCACCTGCTGCTCGGCGAGGCCGAGTCGCTGGCCGCGACGGCCACGCTGTCCGAGTCCGGCATCGACCTCGACGTCGCGGTCGCCGGTCGCTACCCCGGCGGCGCCCTGGCCACGATGACGGCCTCGATGACCTCGTGGTCCTCGCGGGCCGCGACCATCGCCACCGACCGCGGCCGGATCGACCTCGCCGACTTCCACCACCCGACCGCTGCCACCTGGACCGCCCTGGCCAAGGACGCCGACGGCGCCACCACCGCGGCCGAGCCCGTGCCCATCGAGGGAGCCGAGCCGGTGATCGGGGTCGGCTACGGCAACGAGCTCGCCGAGGTCGGCCGCTGCCTGCGCGCCGGCCTGCGCGAGAGCCCGCTGGTCCCGCACGCCCAGACCCTCACGCTGATGCGGCAGATGGAGGCGGTGCTGGCCTCGGTCGGCGTGCGCTACGCCTGACCCGGGCCCGCCGCCACCCGGGCGCGGGTGCCGAGCAGCGCGTCGGCCGTGCCGGCGTGCAGGGTCGCGCAGCCGCGCACCACCCACGGCAGGGTCACCAGCGCGACGACGCCGATGCCCAGCTGCAGCAGGCTCTCGTCGCGGCGACCCTCGCCCCAGCCGATCAGCTCGACCAGCGTCGTGTCCTGGTGGGGCAGCCACTGCTGCCAGAGCCAGTACGTCGTGCCGCCCACCGCGGCGGTCCACCAGGCGGTGACGACCGCGAACGCCACGGTGCCGGTCACCAGCGACACCACGGCCCACAGGCAGTCGAGCCACGACTGCGGGTCGCGCAGCGGGGTGAGCAGCCGCCGCAGCGGTGCGGCGTCGGCCGGCGCGACGACGTACGACGCGGGGGCGAGGTCGCGGCCCTGCAGCGTCACCAGGCGGTGCCGCTCGAGGTGGGCGAGCCCGCGCGCCAGGAGGACCGTGCCCACCAGCACCACCAGCCCGACCCAGACCACGACCAGGCCGACCCCGAGGGCCAGGCCGGGGACCACCACCGAGAAGCCGACGACACCCAGGACGAAGCCGGACACGACGTACGCCGTGTCGAGGCCGAGCCGGCGCACGAAGCCGGGAGCGTCACCGGTCCGGGTGGTGGGGGCGTCGGTGGCGGGCTGGTCGAGCGTGAGCGTCTGGTCCATGCCCGCAGCCTGGCGCGGCAGGCCGGGTCGGCGCGGTGGTGCAGGCACCCCTCTTCGCGGTGGTGCTGCCGGTGGGGCGGGTCCCCTCGGGTGAAGCCGGGCCGTCCCGGGTGACTAGGCTCGACGGGTGTCCGCAGACCTCGTGATCGTCGCCAACCGGCTCCCGGTCGACCGGGTCACGCTCCCCGACGGCACTCCCGGCTGGCGTCGTTCGCCCGGCGGCCTGGTGAGTGCGATCGAGCCGGTGATGCGTGCCAACGACGGCACCTGGATCGGCTGGCCCGGCAGCGACGACCAGGACCTCGAGCCGTTCGAGGACGACGGCCTGCGCCTGGTGCCGATCGGCCTCGAGCCGAGCGAGATCGAGCTGTTCTACGAGGGCTTCAGCAACGCCACGATCTGGCCGATCTACCACGACCTGGTGGCCAAGCCGGAGTTCCACCGCGAGTGGTGGGACAGCTACGTCAAGGTCAACGAGAAGTTCGCCGAGAAGGCGGTCTCGATCGCCTCCGAGGGCGCCACCGTGTGGGTGCACGACTACCAGCTGCAGCTGGTGCCGCAGATGCTGCGCGAGATGCGCCCCGACCTGCGCATCGGCTTCTACCTGCACATCCCGTTCCCCCCGGCCGAGCTGTTCCAGCAGCTGCCGTGGCGACGCCAGATCCTCGAGGGGCTGCTCGGCGCCGACCTGGTCGGCTTCCAGCTGCCCGGCGGTGCCCAGAACTTCGTGCGGCTCGTGCGGCAGCGGGTCGGTCACAAGACCCACCGCGACCTCGTCTACCTCCCCGACGGTCGCACCGTCCGCGCGATGGCGTTCCCGATCTCCATCGACGCCGGCGGCTTCGAGAAGCTCGCGCTCACCGACGCCGTCGTCGACCGCGCTGCCGAGATCCGCGAGGCGCTCGGCAACCCCCGCAAGATCTTCCTGGGCATCGACCGCCTCGACTACACCAAGGGCATCTACGCCCGGCTGCGCGCCTTCAGCGAGCTCATCGCCGACGGCCACTTCGACGTCGAGGACGCCGTGTTCGTGCAGGTCGCGGTGCCCTCGCGCGAGCAGGTCGAGCAGTACCGCATCCTGCGCGACGACATCGAGCGCCTCGTCGGCCGGATCAACGGCGACCTGGGCCGGATCGGGCGGCCGGCGATCAGCTACCTGCACACCTCCTACCCGCGCGAGGAGATGGCGGCGCTCTACACGGCCGCCGACATCATGGTCGTCACGCCCTACCGCGACGGCATGAACCTGGTCGCCAAGGAGTTCGTCGCCTGCCGCCCGCACGACGACGGGGCGCTGGTGCTCTCCGAGTTCGCCGGAGCCGCCGACGAGCTGCGGCAGGCCTGGCTGGTCAACCCCTACGACCTCAACGGCATGAAGTCGGCCCTCCTCGAGGCCTACCGTGCCGAGGACCGCGAGCTGACCCGCCGGATGAAGGCCATGCGCAAGACCATCCGCACCCACGACGTCGCCGCCTGGGCCGACTCGTTCATGGCCGAGCTGGCCACCGTCTCCCACAGTGCCCACGCCAAGGCCGTGCGTCCCGCCAAGCGCTCGTGACCGCCCGCGCCCCCCTGTGGGACGACGTCGTGCTGATGAGCGACGACGCCGTCACCTCGATCGCGGTGGTCGACGACGGCAGCCGGCTCGTCGACACCGACGGGGTGGTCGCGTTCACCGGCGAGACCCCCGAGGCCCGGCTGCTGCGGTCGCCCGTGCTCGACCGGCTCGCCGACGCGGCGTCGGCGCTGCCCGCCGACCTGGTGCTCGCGCTCAACGAGGGCTGGCGCCCCCCGGCCCTGCAGCGCCACTACTTCGAGCGGTACGCCGCCCGGCTGACGGCCGAGCGCCCCCACCTCGACGCCGACGCGGTGCGCCGCCTCGCGAGCCGGTTCATCGCACCCCCGGAGGTCGCGCCCCACACCGCCGGCGCGGCCGTCGACGTGCTGCTGCTCTCGCCCGAGGGCGAGGTGCTCGACGTCGGGTGCCCGGTCGACGCCGGCCCCGAGGACAGCGAGGGGCGCTGCTACACCGACCACCCCGGTGTCACCGGCGAGGCCCTGGCACTGCGGCGTGAGCTGGTGCGGGCGCTCAGCGGCGCCGGGCTGGTCAACTACCCCACCGAGTGGTGGCACTGGTCGTGGGGCGACCGCTACTGGGCGCACGCGACCGGCGCGACGCGCGCGGTGCTGGGCCCCGTCTCGCCCTGACCCGGACCTGACCCGGCCCTGACCCGGCCGACCCGGCCGACCCGGCCCCGGCGCTGCGAACCCGACGGTTCGACCCGGCCGCTCGCGGGTATCACGATCACGTGCCCGACGTCCCTCCGCCGCCGCCCCACGGCTCGCAGCCCCCCTACGGTCCCCCCTACGGACCGCCCGCCGGTCCGCCCTACGGACCGCCCGCCGGTCCGCCCTACGGCCAGCCCGCCGGTCCGCCCCACGGCCAGCCCGCGGGTCCCCCGCCGGCCTGGCGACCGCCGCCGCCCTCGGGTCCCCCGCCGTCGTACGGACCCCCGCCGGGGTACGGCCCCCCACCCCCGCGCAAGCGCCGGACCGGCCTGCTGGTCGCCGCCGTGGCCGTCGTGCTGCTGCTCATCGGCGGCGCCGTGACCGGGATCGTGCTGTGGCAGGAGGACGACGGCGACGACCCGCCGCCGACGGCCGCCACCGACCCGACGTCCGAGCCCACGGCCGACCCGTCGACCGCGAGCGAGCCCGCCGAGCCCGAGACGAGCGATGCACCGACCGAGCCGACCGAGCCCACCGAGCCGACGGAGCCCACCGACCCCGAGCCCGGCGACGGCCTCCCGGTCGACCCGCCGAGCGAGCCCGCCGAGCCCGCCGAGCCCGAGATCGGCCCGCTGAGCGACAAGCCGCTGAGCTACCGCGAGTTCGACGGTGACTGGGACTTCGCGTTCGGCGAGGTGAAGCTGCAGGCGACCTTCGAGCGCGGCGTCGACCACGACGGGTGCGCGCCGGCCGAGCGGGAGCAGGCCCTGGCCCGGATCGGCTGCGTCGACGCCACCGAGTGGAGCTACCGCGCCAAGCGCGGCAGCCTCGCGATGGCCCACCTCGTGCTCACCATGCGCAACCCCCAGGCGGCGACGCGCGCGATCGAGGACGACCGGATCACCGAGGAGTCGTGGCGGCTGCAGCCGTCGTCCTACCTGGCCAACCAGCCCGGGGCGTGGAAGGCGACGTCGGTCGGTCAGTTCGTCGTCCTGACCGTCGTCACGCACCAGCCGTCGGTCAAGGGACGGCAGGCGGCGACGTACCTCGACAACGGCAACTGGGACGTCAAGGGCGCGCTCGGCTTCCGCTTCTGAGGTACGACGCCGCGGCCGCAGGTACCTTCGGGGGGTGGACCTCATCCCCAAGCCCGACCAGCTGGTCTCGGCCGCGAGCAACGTCGCGCACCAGGTGTTCTACGGCGGGCTGGCCGACCTGCGGCCGATGCCGCGCACGCTGATCGACGACGGCACGCTGCGCGAGGTCTACCACTACCGGCCGCGCGCGACGGTGCAGGAGCAGGGCGACCCGGTGCTGCTCGTGACCCCGCTGGCCGCGCCCGCGACCTGCTACGACCTGCGCCGCGGATGCTCGCTGGTCGAGCACGTCGTCGACGCCGGGCGGCCGACGTACCTGGTGGAGTACGGCGAGGTCTCGTTCCGCGACCGCAACCTCGGGATGGAGCACTGGATCGAGGAGGTCGTGCCGACCGCGATCCGCGAGGTGTCGGCCCACGCCGGCGGCCGGCCGGTGCACGTGGTCGGGTGGAGCCTGGGCGGGGTGTTCTCGCTGCTCGCCGCGGCCGCCGACGACGCGCTGCCGATCGCGTCGCTGACCGTCCTCGGCGCCCCGGTCGACGTCAGCCAGGTGCCGCTGGTCGCGCCGCTGCGACCCCTGCTCAACCTCAGCAGCCCCGCGCGCGGACCGATCACCCGTGCCTACCAGGCCTTCGGCGGTGCGCCGGCGCCGCTGGTGCGCTGGGCCTACCAGCTCTCGTCGTTCCAGAAGCTGGTGACCAAGCCCGTCGCCAAGGCCACCCGCCTCGACGACCGGGAGTTCCTGGCGCAGCTGGAGGCGGTCGACCGGTTCACCGCCGCCATGACGGCCTACCCCGGCCGCACGTTCGGCCAGCTCTACCACCGCTTCGTCAAGGGCAACGCGCTGGTCGGCGGCACCTTCGACCTCGGCGCGACCACCGGTGAGGCGCCCTCGGGGCGCACCGTCTCCTTCGCCGACATCGACGTTCCCGTGCTGGTCTTCGCCGGCGCCACCGACGGGATCGCGCCGGTCAACGCCGTCAAGGCCGTCGTGCCGCTGCTCACCGGGTCCCCCGAGGTGCGCTTCGAGATCGTGCCCGGCGGCCACCTCGGGATGCTCACCGGCCGCGCCGCCCGCGACACCACCTGGGCCGTGCTCGACGAGTGGATCACCCAGTGGTCCACCGACGCCCCCGACGGCGACCCCGACGACACCTCCCCCGCGACCCCCGAGACCGCCGCGATCGGCACCGGGCGTCGTCGGCACGGCTCCGCGGCGTCGCGCGCCCTCACCCAGGGATAGTCCGAGACGTCATCGACGGGTGAGGAGCCGTCTCACGTCGATGGTGTCACGAACTATCCCCCGCCCCCCGCCCGAGATGGCCTAACCTCGGCGGGTGCCCGAGCCCGCGACCACGGACGCGACGGTGCTGCCGCGGCGGGTGCGGGTGGGCTACGGGCTGGGGTCGGTCGCGACGGGCGCGTTCGGCACCGTGCCCGGGTTGATGCTGCTGCCCTACCTCACCGACACCCTCGGGGTCGCCGCGGTCGTCGCCGGCGTGGTGGTGGTGCTCCCCAAGGCGTGGGACGTCGTCCTCAACCCGATCGCCGGGCGCATCAGCGACCGCACCTCCGACCCGCGCGGGCCGCGCCGGCCGTGGCTGCTGCGCGCCGGGATCGCGCTCGCACTCACCTTTGCGCTGCTCTTCGCCGGGCCCGACGTCGACTCGCGGGTGCTCGAGACCGCGTGGGTGCTCGTGGTGTTCCTGGCCTGCGCCTCGGCGTACGCGTTCTTCCAGGTGCCGTTCGTGGCGATGCCGGCCGAGATGACGCAGGGCTACGCCGAGCGCACCCGGCTGATGACCTGGCGGGTCGCCATCCTGGCCCTCACGATCCTGCTCGCCGGCGCCACGGCGCCCGCGCTGCGCGACGCCGTCGGCGGGCGTGACGGCTACCGGCTGATGGGCGTGGCGATGGCCCTGGTCATCCTCGTCGGTGTCGTCGGTGCCTACGTCGGCACCCGCGACGCCCCGGTCGGCACGGTGGACCCCGGCCCCGGGTCGTTGCGCGACCAGCTGCGCGTGGTCGCCGGTGCGCCGGCGTTCCGGTTGCTGCTGACGACGTGGGTGCTGCAGGCGCTGGCCACCGGCTGCATGCTCGCCGGGGTCGACTACCTCGCGGGCGACGTCCTCGGTCGCGACGGCGCGGCCACCGCCCTGTTCGTCTGCTTCGTGGGTCCCGCCCTGCTGCTGACACCGGTGTGGTCGGCGATCGGCGCGCGGGTCGGCAAGCAGCGCGGCTACGTCGCCGCCTCCGTCATCCTCGCCGTCGGCGCCGCGCTCGCCGCGACCGCGCAGGTGGCCCCGAGCGGCGTCGTGTTCGCGGCCGTCGCCCTGGTCGGCGTCGGCTACGCCGGCTGCCAGGTGTTCCCGCTGGCGATGCTGCCCGACGTGGCCGCCGCCGACGCCCGGGCGACCGGGGAGAACCGGGCCGGGGTCTACACCGGTGTCTGGACCGCCGGCGAGACCCTCGGCCTCGCGCTCGGGCCCGGGTTGTTCGCGCTCGTGCTGGCCCTCGGCTCCTACCGCTCCGGCACCGACGACGACCTCGCGCAGCCCGACAGCGCCCTCACCGCCATCACCCTCGGCTTCTCGCTGCTGCCGGCGCTGCTCGTGGTGGCCAGCCTGTGGTGGCTGACCCGCTACCGCCTCGACCGACCGGAGGAGCCCGCCTCGTGACCACCGACGTCCCCGCGCGGTTGCGCGCCCTGCAGAGCCGCGACCTGCCGGTCCACGGCGGACGCACCCTGGCCTACGTCTACGACTCCGGGCTCGCCGAGGTCGACCAGGTCGGGCGCGACGCCGTCGCCGCGTTCGCCGGGTCCAACGGGCTCGACCCGACGGCCTTCCCGAGCCTGCTCGCGATGGAGAACGACCTGGTCGGCTTCGCAGCGCGCCTGACCGACGGCCCCGACGGCCCCGACGGCGTGGTCGGCACCGTCACCTCCGGCGGCACCGAGTCGGTGCTGCTCGCCGTGCAGGGTGCCCGTGACGCCCACCGGGCCGCCCACCCCGACGTCGACCGGCCGGCGATGGTGCTGCCCGCGACGGCGCACGCGGCGTTCCACAAGGCCGCGCACTACTTCGGCGTCGAGGCCGTGCTCGTGCCCACCGGCGACGACTTCCGCGCCGACCTCGACGCGACCGCGCGGGCGCTCGACGAGCTGGGCGACCGGGCCGCGTTGGTGGTGGCCAGCGCGCCGTCGTACGCCCACGGCGTCGTCGACCCGGTCACCGGTCTCGCCGCGCTGGCCGCCGAGCGCGGGACCCGGTGCCACGTCGACGCCTGCATCGGCGGCTGGGTGCTGCCGTACGCCGCCCGGCTGGGCCGCGACGTGCCGCCGTGGACGTTCGCCGTCGCGGGTGTCACCTCGATCTCGGTCGACCTGCACAAGTACGCCTACGCGCCCAAGGGCACCTCGGTGCTGCTGCACCGCACCGCGGCCCTGCGCCGCCCGCAGCTCTTCGCGAGTGCTGCCTGGCCGGGCTACACGATGCTCAACTCGACCATGCAGTCGACGCGCTCGGGCGGGCCCCTGGCCGGCGCCTGGGCCGTGGTGCAGTCGATCGGGGACACGGGTTACGAGCTCCTCTCCCGCGAGGTCTTCGCCGCCGTCGACGCCATCGTGGCCGGGACCAGGGACATCCCCGGCCTGCACGTCGTCGTCCCGCCCGACTCCACGCTGGTCGCGCTGGCCACCGACGCGTCCTGCGACCCGTTCACCGTCTGCGACGAGATGGCCGTCCGCGGGTGGTACGTGCAGCCCCAGCTGTCCCACGCCGGCCGGCCCGCGACCATCCACCTCTCCGTCTCGGCGGCGACCCGGCCCCACGTCCCGGAGCTGCTCGGCGCGCTCGCCGACGCCGTGCGGGCCGCCCAGGACGCCGGGCCGGTCGCGGTCGACCCGGGCGTGGCGGCGTACGTCGCCGCGCTCGACCCCGCGACCCTGTCGGACGCCGACTTCGACGGGCTGCTGACCGCGGCCGGGCTCGTCGGCGAGGGCGACGACGGCGGGCTGGAGCTGCCGGGACGGATGGCCGAGGTCAACGCGCTGCTCGACCTCGCCACGCCGGCGCTGCGGGAGGCCGTGCTGGTCTCGTTCCTCGACCGCCTGCAGCGCCCGACGGGTCAGCCGGGTCAGCCGACCAGCGCCTCCACCGACGCCAGCGAGTAGTCGCCCGCGTCGGTGCCGAGGCCGCGTGCCACCTGGTGGGCGGTCGCGCAGCCGAGCCGGGCGGCGTCCTCGAGCGAGCGACCGAGGCCGACCCCGCGCAGGAACCCGGCGCTGAAGGCGTCGCCGCAGCCGGTGGTGTCGACGAGGTCCTCGGCCGCGACCGGGTAGGCCGGCACCTCGACCACGGCGTCAGCGGTGACGACCAGCGCGCCCCTCGAACCCTGCGTCAGGGCCACGCACGCCGCACCGGCCGCGACCAGCGCCCGGCCCCCCGCCACCAGGTCGGCCTCGCCGGTGAAGCCGCGCACCTGCTCGTCGTTGGGCAGCAGGTAGTCGGTGTGCGGCAGCACGTCGGCGATCCAGGCGAGCATGTCGGGGTCGCCGGGGGCGAGCACGTCGACCGAGGTGGTCATTCCCTGCTCGCGCGCCCACGCGAGCAGCTCGCCGGCGGCGGCGCCGCCGAGGAACTCCGGCCCGCCGAGGTGCAGGTGGGTGACGCCGGCGAGCCGGCTGCGGTCGAGGTCGTCGAGGGTGAACGCGCCGTTGGCGCCGATGCAGTGCCAGGCCGGCCGGTCGCCGCCCGGCCGCACCGGGATCACCGAGGCCGAGGTCTGGTGGTCGGCCTTGCGCACCAGGCCGCGGGTGTCGACGCCCTCCTGCCGCAGCAGGGCGGTCAGGACGGCGGCCAGCGGGTCGCTGCCGACGGCGCCGTACGACGCCACCTCGGCACCGAGGCGCGCGAGGACGAGTGCGGTGCCGCCGGCGGTGCCGGCGGCGGAGGTGCGGATGGTCTCGACGAGCTGGCCGTCGGAGCCGTCGGGGATCGACTCGATCCCGACGACGTGGGTGTCGAGCACGTGCACACCGACGCAGGCTGCTCTCACGGGGCGTCCTCCTGGGACTGGTCGGACGGGTCGGACTGCTGGACGGTCCCGTACCCGCGGGAGAGGGCGGCCAGGACGACGGCCTCCTGCTCGGCATCGGTGAGCACGCGCGGCGTGCCGAGGGCCGAGGCCCGGTGGTGCAGGGCGGCGAGCCACTCGAGCAGCACCGCGTGCTCCACCGCCTTGTCGAGGGTGGCCCCGATGGCGACGGAGCCGTGGTTGCCGAGCAGCGCCGCCTGCCGGCCCTCGAGCGCCGCCCGCACCGAGCCGGCGAGCTCGGAGGAGCCGAAGGTCGCGTACGGCGCCACCCGCACCGCCCCGCCGAGCAGCAGCTGCTGGTAGTGCAGGACCGGCAGCTCGGGCAGGACGCACGCCACCGCGGTCGACCACGGCGCGTGGGTGTGGACCACGGCCCCGACGCCGGGCTGGTCGGCGTACACGCCGAGGTGGAGCCCGAGCTCGGAGGTCGGCACCAGCCCCCCGTCGACGAGCGTGCCGTCGGGATCGACGAGGACCACCTCGTGGGGCCGGCAGTCGGCGAGCACGACCCCCGACGCCGTGACCGCCACCAGGTCGCGCACCCGCATGCTCACGTTGCCGGCGGTGCCGACCAGCAGGCCCTCGGCGGCCAGGCGCCGGGCGGCGGCGGCGACGTCGTCCCGGGCGCTCATCGGCGCGCTCCCGGCTCGACGGCGTAGCGCTCGAGGTAGGCGGTCAGCAGCACGATGCCTTCCTCGACCAGCGCGGCGTCGCCGCGGTGGTCGTGCTCGTAGGCGAGCTGGAAGACCCGGTCGCCGACCTCGATCGCCAGCACCGCCGCCTCGGGTGGGAAGTCGGGCCGGGCGAGCCCGCGGTCGATCGCGAGGTCGCGCAGGGCGTGGGCGATGCGCACGTTGTGCTCGCGGCCGAACGCGTGGACCGCGGAGTTGGTGCGGCCGCGCAGGTAGATCTCGACGAACGCCCGCCGGCGCTCGTAGACCTGGACGAACGCGCGCACGGCCGTCTCGACCAGCGTCGCCATGGTCAGGTCGCCCCGCTCGTCGACCGCGGCCAGGTCGGCGAGGACCTGCTCGTCCATCTCGGCCATGTCGCGCCCGGCGAGCGCGAGCAGCACGCCCTCCTTGTCGGCGAAGTACTGGTAGAGCGAGGCGACCGGCACCCCCGCGGCCACCGCGATCTGACGCGTGGTCAGTGCCTCGACGCCACGCTCGACGACCAGGCGCTCGGCGGCGTCGAGGATCGCCTCGACCCGGCGCCGGCTGCGTTCCTGCACCGGTTCGCGTCGTGCGGGTGCCTTCTCGACCGTCGCCATCTTCCTCTTCCGTCGTTGGACGGGCACAGCGTAAGGTACGAGACCCGAACATGACACATGTTCAGGTATGACGATCCAGGGAGCGTCCCCATGACCCACCTCGACCTCTCCCGCCGCACCCTCCTCGGCGGGGCCGGGCTCGGCACGGCGGCCCTGGGGGTGGGCGGCCTGACCGAGGCCGACGCCGCCGGGCGCCAGGGCCGGCTGCCGCGGCACGTCGACGTCGTCGTCGTAGGCGGCGGGCTCGCCGGCCTGGTCGCCGCCCGTGACGTCGCGCGCGGCGGACGGTCGGTGCTGCTGGTCGAGGCCCGCCGCCGCGTCGGCGGGCGGCTGCTCAACCACGAGCTGCGGACCAAGGGCGCCGTCATCGAGGCCGGCGGCGCGTTCATCGGCCCGACCCAGGACCACATCGCCCGGCTGGCCCGCGAGATGGGCGTGCCGACGTTCCGCGAGCACGTCCGGGGCAACAGTGTCTACGTCTCCTCGACGACCGGCCGGACGGAGTACCAGGGCACCGTCCCACCCGACCCCACGATCCTGGCCGACGCCGCGATCCTGCTCCAGCTCATCGACTCCTACGCCGCCGAGATCGCCGTCGACGCCCCGTGGAGCCACCCGCGCGCCCGGGAGTGGGACGCGATGTCGCTGCACGACTTCATCCGCGCCAGCTCGGTGCTCAACCCGGCCGGCGTCTCCAACCTCATCGAGTGCTGGAGCCAGCCCGGCTTCGGCGCCGACCCGCGCGAGCTCTCGTTCCTCTTCGTGCTCTGGTACGTCGCCTGCTCCGGCAACGAGCGCACCGTCGGCACCTTCGCCCGCAACTCCGACACCGTCGGCGGCGCGCAGGAGCGCCGGTTCGTCGGCGGCTCGCAGCTGGTGCCGCTGCGCCTGGCCAAGCGGCTCGGCGACATCGTCGCGCTCGACGCGCCGGTACGGCGCATCGAGCAGCGCGACCACCGGGTGCGGGTGCACACAGGTCGCGGCGTGGTCACCGCGCGCCGCGTCGTCGTCGCCGCTCCCCCGCCGATGGTGCTCGGCATCGACTGGTTCCCGCGGCTCCCCGACCGTCGCGCCCGGCTGCTGCGCAAGGCCCACATGGGGAAGCTGATGAAGTGCGACGCGGTCTACCGCACGCCGTTCTGGCGCGAGGACGGCCTCAACGGCTTCGGCATCAACGACGCCGGCGCCGCGCGCGCCGTCTTCGACAACTCCCCCCGCAACGGCGAGCCCGGCGTCCTCCTCGCCTTCGTCGGCGGCGACACCTGGCGCCGCTACGGTCGGCTGCCGCGCGACCAACGGCGGCGCGCGGTGCTCGAGGGCTTCGCCGAGATGTTCGGGCCACGGGCGCTGCGTCCGGTCGAGTACACCGAGCACGACTGGACCACCGAGCGCTGGACCGGTGGCGGGCCGACGGCCATCCACGCCGCCGACGGGTCCTTCCGCACCCTCGGCCCCGCGATCCGGCGGCCGTTCGGCCGGGTGCACTGGGCCGGCACGGAGACCTCGACGTACTGGAGCGGCTACATGGACGGCGCGGTGCGCTCGGGCGAGCGGGCCGCCGTCGAGGTGCTGGAGAGACTCCGGTGAGGCGGCTCGTCCTCCCGGTCCTGCTGGTCCTGGCGTCGTCACTGCTCGGGGTCGCGCCCGCCCCTGCGGCGCCGACCGCGGCCGCTGCGGCCGCTGCGGCCGCCGGGCCCCGCGCGGCGCCGGACGACCCGCGGTGGCAGACCCGGGTCTTCTCGCTCGTCCCGTCGCCGGGCTTCCCGGCGTACACCCACGTGGGCACCAACGGGCGCGTCTACGCCGGCACCTACGTCGCCGGCGACCGCCGCCGCTCGCGGGTCTTCGAGTGGCGCCGCGACGGCACCCTGCTGCGCTCGTGGACCGTGCCCGGGCAGCGGCTCGGCGCCGACCACGGCGTCCAGGTGGCCCAGCAGACCCGCGACGGCAAGCTCGTGCTGCTCGAGACCTCGACCCGGGCCGTGCTCACCCTCGACGTGCGCACGGGCCGGTTCCGGCGGGTCGCGACCCTGCCGCGCGGCGCCGTCCCCAACTACGCCACCTGGGGTCCGCGCCACCTCTTCGTCACCGACTACGCCCACGGCGTGGTCTACCGGGTCTTCCGCACCGGCCGGGTCCAGCGGTGGTTCACCTCACCGGCGCTGGAGGGCGTGGCCGGCTTCGGCACCACCGGCATCGTCTACCGGCCCCGGCAGCGCGACCTGCTGATCACCCAGCAGACGGTGTCCGACGGCAGCGCGGTGCCGACCAACGGCCGGCTCTACTCGCTGCCGCTGCGCCACGGCCGGCCCGGCCGCCTCCGCACCCTGTGGACCTCGCAGCCGACCGACCTGCCCGACGGCTTCGGCATCGGCCGCTCCGGACGCATCTACGTCGCCAACGCCGGCCTCACCGCCCAGCTCGTCGAGCTGTCGCCGACCGGGCGCGAGCTGCGCCGCTTCCCCGACGTCCCGTTCACCGGCGACAACGGGTCGCCGATCCCGTTCGACACCCCGTGCAGCGCGACGTTCCTCAGCACCCGGGTGCTGGTCGCCAACCAGTCCGCGATCGCCGGCGACGCCTCGCACCAGGCGATCCTCTCGGTCGAGGTCGGCGAGCGGGGCATGCGGCCCTTCATCCCCCGCTCGGCGACGTTCTCGGTGGGGCGGGGGTGAGGGCCGGCGCAGGATTCCCCGGCGCACCGGGAAACCTGCGCTCCGCGGGCAAGGCTTCACCCCCGAACCGCCAGGACAAGCCGCGAACCCCCACTAGCCTCGGCCCATGAGCGCGCTGGCCGGACTCGTCGACCGCGGGCTGATGGCCCCCGACTGGGCCGAGGCGTTGACCCCGGTCGACGACCGGGTGGCGGCGCTGCAGGAGTTCCTGCGTGGCGAGGTGGCGGCTGGGAGGGCCTACCTGCCGGCCGAGGACGCCGTCTTCCGGGCCTTCCGGGCACCGCTGGCCGGGGTCAAGGTGCTCGTCGTGGGCCAGGACCCCTACCCGACACCCGGGCACCCGATCGGGCTCAGCTTCGCCGTCGAGCGCCACGTGCGACCGCCGCCGCCAAGCCTGCGCAACATCTACGCCGAGCTGCAGGCCGACGTGGGCGTCGTACCCCCCGAGCACGGCGACCTCACCGGGTGGGCCGACCAGGGCGTGATGCTGCTCAACCGGGTCCTCACGGTGCAGTCGGGAGCCTCGGACTCCCACCGCGGGAAGGGCTGGGAGGAGGTGACCGACCGCGCGATCGGGGCGCTCGCCGACCGCGCGCGCGCCGGTACGCCGTTCGTCGCCGTGCTGTGGGGCAAGCCGGCGCAGTCGCTCGAGCCGCTGCTCGGCGGCGCGCCCTGCGTCCAGTCGGTGCACCCCTCGCCGCTCTCGGCCTGGCGCGGGTTCTCGGGATCGAGACCGTTCAGCCAGGTCGACACCCTGCTCGCCGGGCTCGGGCTGGAGCCGGTGCGGTGGGACGCGATCCGCGACGCGCCGGAATAAAGTGCAATTTTCAACTATTATGTCGACATGACCGATCGGATGCCCGCCCTCTACCTCGGCCACGGTGCGCCGCCGCTGCTCGACGACCCGGTGTGGTCGGGCCAGCTGGCCGCGTGGGCGCGCGACCTGCCGCGTCCGCGCGCGATCCTGATCGTCAGCGCCCACTGGGAGTCGGCGCCGGTCTCGCTCAGCGCGAGCCGGGCGCCGCTGGTCTACGACTTCGGCGGGTTCGACCGCAAGTACTACGAGATGACCTACGAGACCCCTGACGCCACCTGGCTCGCCGACCGGGTCGCGGCGATGATGCCGGCGTCCGAGCCCGTGCACCAGCACGCGCGGCGCGGACTCGACCACGGGGCCTGGGTGCCGCTGCGGATCATGTACCCCGCCGGCGACGTCCCCGTGCTGCAGATGTCGCTGCCCACCCACGACCCCGAGCGGCTGCTCGCCCTCGGCGCCCGGCTCCGCTCGCTGCGCGACGAGGGCGTGCTGATCGTCGGGTCGGGGTTCCTCACCCACGGGTTGCCGTTCCTGAAGGAGTTCCGCATCGAGGCCACGCCGCCCGGGTGGTCGCGCGAGTTCGACGCCTGGGCCGGGGAGGCCATGGCCCGCGGCGACGTCGACGCCCTCGCCGACTACGCCCACCGCGCGCCGGGCATGCCCTACGCCCACCCCACCGTCGAGCACTACTCGCCGCTCTTCGTCACCCTCGGCGCCGCCAGCGACCCCGCCGACCCCGGCATCCAGGTGATCGACGGGTTCTGGATGGGTCTGTCGAAGCGGTCGCTCCAGGTCGCCTAGTCGGCTGGTCGCCTAGCCGGCGCCGGTGATCTCGTCGAGCTCGACGAGGTCGTCCTCGGTCGGCGCCCAGGCCAGGGCGGCGGCGTTGCGGCGCACCTGGTCGCCCGAGGTGGCGCCCGAGATCACCGACGAGACGGCCGGCTGCGCGGCCAACCCGGCGATGGCGACGTCGATCGGCTCGAGGTCGCGCGCGGCGGCGTACGCCTCGAGGGCCTCGATCCGGTCCCAGTCGGCGTTCTCGAGCCACGCCGAGGGCGTGGAGGCGGCACGCGAGCCGGCGGGCGCGGCCTCACCGCGGCGGTACTTGCCGGTGAGCAGTCCGTACTCGAGCGGGAAGAACGGCAGCACGCCCAGGCCGTACTCCTCGCACGCCGGGACGACCTCCTCCTCGATCGTGCGGTCGAGCAGCGAGTAGCGGTTCTGCACGCTCACGAACCGCTCCAGCCCGCCGCTGCGCGAGGTCCACTCGGCGTCGGCCACCTGCCACCCGGCGAAGTTCGACGACCCGAGGTAGAGCACCTTGCCCTCGTGCACCAGGTCGGTCAGCACCGACAGCGTCTCCTCGATCGGGGTCACGCCGTCGGGCTCGTGCAGCTGGTAGAGGTCGATGTGGTCGGTGCGCAGCCGGCGCAGGCTCTCCTCGACGGCGCGACGCACGTAGCGCCGCGACGCCCGGACGCCGTGGTCGTCGCCGTAGGTCCCGCGCATGTCCATGCCGAACTTGGTGGCCAGCACGAAGTCGTCTCGGCGCCCCTGCATCGCCTCGCCGATGAGCTCCTCGCTGGCACCGGCCGGGTCGCCGTAGATGTCGGCCGTGTCGAGCAGCGTCACGCCGACGTCGGTCGCCGCGACGAGGATGTCGCGGACGCCGTCGAGGTCGACGCGCCTGCTGAACGCGTTGCACCCGACGCCGACCGCGCTCACCATGAGGCCCGAGTCGCCGAGGGGGCGGTAGTCCATGTCCAGGGTCATGCGTCGAGCCTAGGGCTGGGCGGGCCCCAGCAGGTCCCACGTGCCGCCGTGGAGGTCGCGGAAGACAGCGACGGTGCCGTACGGCTCGTGGCGCGGCTCCTCGAGGAACTCCACCCCGGCCTCGACCATCCGGCGGTGCTGGGTGGCGAAGTCGTCGACGTGCAGGAAGTGCCCGACGCGTCCACCCGCCTGGCGGCCCACCGCGGCGCACTGTTCCTCACCGTCGGCCACCGCCAGCAGCAGGCCGCTACCGCCGCCCGGCGGCCGGACGACGACCCAGCGCTTGGGCCGGCCGTCGTCGGTGGTGCTCGGGGAGTCCTCGGCCAGCTCGAAGCCGAGGGCACCGGTGAAGAAGGCGATGGCCTCGTCGTGGTCGGTGACCAGGAAGGTCGTCAGGTCGATGCGCACCCGGGACACCGTAGTCAGCGGAAGCGAGCACCCGCCTCCAGCGTCCGCAGCGCTCCCGGGAGCGCGACGACCGTGTTGACGAAGCCCGGCGCACAGTCGAGGTCGGGACGCACCGCGGCGCCCTCGAGGCCCCAGACCTTGGTGCCGTTGCGCTGCACCCACGACGTCGTACGCCGCACCCAGCGCACGTAGTCGGCGCCGAGCGAGGCGGGGTGGTCGGCCTGGCTCCCGATGTCTCCCGCGGTCAGGACGCCGTCGACGTGGGTGCCGCGCTGCCACAGCAGGACCGGCGCACGGTTGGAGTCGACGAGTCCGCGGGTCGAGCCGGCCGGCGGCGGCACCGGTGGAAGCTGCCGGTGCCGCGCGAAGATGCCCACCGCCGGCAGAGGGTCCGGGTCGTCGACCGTGCCGGGCAGGCCCACCAGCGGGATGGCGCCGAGCGCCGGCAGCGCGACCGTGAGCCGCTGGTGGAGCGCGACGTCGGCGGCGGCCAGGGGCGGGTCGGAGAGGTCGACGGCCGGCCACGGCCGCAGCTGCACCCCCTCGCGCTCGAAGCGTCCGACCAGCATCGCCTCGTCGTCCTCGGTGGCCAGGAAGTAGGCGGCTCCGACCACGGCTCAGACCCAGTAGGTGTCGTGGCGGACCATGAACTCCGCGCGCTGCTCCTCGGTCATCTCCTCGCCGCGGGCGAGCGTCTCGAAGTAGTCCTCGCGCGGGCCGCCGGGCGCGAACATCAGCAGCATCGAGGCGTGGTCGCTGCCCCGGAAGCCGTGCAGCCCGCCCTCGGGCACGTAGAGGAAGTCACCGGACCGCGCGGTGACCCACGCGCGCCCGTCGTAGAGGCGCACCTCGCCGGAGAGCACGTAGAACTGCTCGGAGATGGCGCGGTGGAAGTGCGGGTCGGGGCCGGTCTCGGTCTCGCCGAAGGTCCAGCGGTAGAGCCCGAACCGCCCGTCGGTGCGGTCGCCGGTGGCGAGGTACTCGCAGGTGCCGCCGGTGCGGTAGGTGATGTCGGGCGGCTCGGCGTCGCGGCGCAGCCACGCCGAGGCCTCGCCGGCCGGGCCGCGGTAGCGGTCGGGCGGGTAGTGCCGGTGCAGGGGCAGGGACATGGCCCTCACCCTGCCATTGCCGTTCGATCGCGCGGGAACGACACTTCTCGACGCCCCAGACCTGCCATTGCCGGTCGATCGCGCGGGAACGGCAACTCGCGAGGCCCAGACCTGCCATTGCCGTTCGATCGAACGGGAACGACACTTCTCGACGCCCCAGACCTGCCATTACCGTTCGATCGCGCGGGACTCCGACCCCGACCCTGACGACGCCTACCGGATCCGGGTCCGCCGCATCATCGTCAGCCCCTGCAGCATGCCCTTCACGTAGTCCTCGTAGGGCTGGCCCGGGCGCGGGCCCAGCACCTGCTTCTTGAGCACGGCGAGGTTCTGCACGTCGGTGTACTTCGTGAGGCCCTGGTCGCCGTGCCGAGCGCCGACGCCCGACTGCTTCACGCCGCCGGACGGCGTCGCCTTGGAGGCGTAGGCGGTGGCGAGGATGTCGTTGATGTTGACGTTGCCGGAGTGGATGCGCTTCCCGACGGCCGTCGCGGCGGCGATGTCGCTGCCCCACACCGAGGCGTTGAGGCCGTAGTCGGTGTCGTTGGCGAGCGCGACCGCCTCGTCGACGGTGCGGTAGCGGTGCAGGGCGACGACCGGCCCGAAGGTCTCGCAGGAGCCGGCAAGCATGTCGGGGGTGACGCCCTCCAGGATCGTCGGCTCGAAGAACGCCGGGCCGAGGTCGGGCCGGGCCCTGCCGCCGGCGAGCAGCGTCGCGCCCTTGGCCAGGGCGTCGTCGACGTGGGACTGCACGCGAGCCTGGTGGTCGGGCGAGACGAGGGAGCCCATCTCGGGACCGAAGTCGTACGACGCCCGCACGTCGAGCTCGCGGGCCCGGGCCACGAGCTTGTCGCGGAACTCGTCGTAGCGCGACTCCGGCAGGTAGATCCGCTCGATGTGCATGCAGATCTGGCCGGTGTTGCCGAAGACGCCGAAGACGGCGCCCTCGACGGCCTCGTCGATGTCGGCGTCGTCGAGGACGATCATCGGGTTCTTGCCGCCGAGCTCGAGGCAGCAGCCGATGAGGTTGCGTCCGGCGCGCTCGCCGATCGCTCGGCCGGTGGCGGTCGAGCCGGTGAACATCACGTAGTTGGCGTTGTCGATCAGGGTCGGGCCGACGTCGGGGCCCTCGCCGCAGACGACCTGGAACAGCCCCTTCGGCAGCCCGGCCTCCTCGAGCATCGTGATGCCCCACAGCGGCGAGAGCGCCGTCTTGTTGTCGGGCTTCAGCACGACGCCGTTGCCGGCGATGATCGCGGTGACCGCGTCGGAGATGCCGGTGGCGAACGGGAAGTTCCAGGGCGCGATCACCCCGACGACACCCTTGGGCTGGCGGATCGCGGTCGAGGTGGTGAGGAACGGGACCGGCCCGCCCTTGGTCACAGGAGCCAGCAGCCGCTTGGCGTGCTTGGCGTAGTGGCTCATCACCATCGGCGGGTCGCAGGACTCCTCGATGGCCATCCGTCGGTTCTTGCCGCTCTCGACCTGGATCAGGTCGGCGGTGGTCTCGGCGTTGCTCACGAACAGCGCGTGGGCCCGGCGGATCACCTTGAGCCGCTTGGCCAGCGGCCACTGCGACCACTCGGCCTGGGCGGCGCGGGCGGCGACGAAGGCCTGCTCGATGTCGGCCGGCGTCGACTGCGGCAGCTCGACGAGGACCTCGCCGGTGTAGACCTCGGTCAGCGGCCAGCGGCCGCCGCCCGTCGACGGCACCCGCGCGACGAGCCGCTCGAGGAAGGCGTCGGTGACCGACGCCGGGCGCTCCAGGGACGGCGTCCCGGTGCCGGTGCTGGTGGTCGTGCTGGTGCTGGTCATGTCAGCCCCTCCCGAGCACGAGGTCGGCCCCGCGCTCCCCGATCATGATGGCCGGTGCGTTGGTGTTGCCGCCGGTGATCGACGGCATGATCGAGGCGTCGCAGACGCGCAGGCCCTCGACGCCGCGCACGGTGAGGTCGGGCGAGACCACCGCGAGCTCGTCGACGCCCATCCGACAGGTGCCGACGCCGTGGTAGACCGACGTGGCGCGGTTGAGGATCGCGTCGCGCAGCGCCTGGCCCTTCAGCCCCGTGCCGGGGTGGATCTCCTCCTTGATCGAGCCACCGAACGCCGAGCCGGCCATGATGTCGCGCACCATCTCCGACCCCTCGGTGAGCACGTCGAGGTCGCCGGGGTCGGCGAGGTACTGGTAGTCGATCAGCGGCGCCGCGCTGGGGTCGGCCGACGCCAGGCGCAGGGTGCCGCGGCTGCGGGGGTAGATCAGCGTGGTGAGGACGGTCAGCGCCGTCCGCGGGTCGACGTCGTGGCGGATCGGCTCGTCCTGGTTGGGCGAGACGTAGGCCCACGGCAGCAGGTGCAGCTGGAGGTCGGGCAGGTTGCCGGTCGAGGGGGCCTGGGAGGTCTTGAGGAACGCGAGCACCTCGAAGACCGAGTTGGCCAGGAACGTCGTCCCGGGGCGGGCGACCTCGCGGACGATCCCCTGGGCGAAGTACGGCGCCGTGCCGCGGTTCTTGCTCGACGTCGCGTGGAAGGTCAGCGCGTGGAACATGTGGTCGTGCAGGTTGTCGCCCACCGGCAGGTCGGCGACGACCTGGATGCCGTGGTCCTTGAGGTGCTGGGCGTGACCGATGCCCGAGAGCATCAGCAGCTGCGCGGAGCCGACGAAGCCGGCCGAGAGGATGACCTCCTTGCCGGCCCGGATCGTGCGGGTGGCGCCGCCGCCGCGCTTGCTCACGTCGCGGACCTCGACGCCGGTCGCCCGGCCGCCGTCGACGACCACCTTGGTGACCAGCACCTCCGACTGCAGCTGCAGGGTGCGGGGGGCGAGGTCGTGGATGTAGCCGCGCGACGCGCTGTAGCGCAGACCCTTGGCGGCGTTCTGCTGCATCCGGCTCACGCCCTCCTGCGACTCCCCGTTGTAGTCGTCGAGGATCGGGCAGCCGGTGGCGTCGGCGGTGGCCTGGAGGAACTGCAGCGAGCCCTCCTGGGGGATCTTGTTGCGGGTGATCTTGATCGGGCCGCCCGCGCCCCGGAAGGCGTTCTCGCCGTCCTCGAAGTCCTCCATCTTCTTGTACGCCGCGTTGACGTTGTCGGCGTCCCAGCCCACGTTGCCCGCGGCGGCCCAGGAGTCGAAGTTGGCGCGGTTGCCGCGCACGTAGACCATGCCGTTGACCGAGCTCGAGCCACCGACGACCTTGCCGCGCGGGACCGGCATCTTGCGGTCGAGGATGTGCTTCTGCGGCACCGAGTAGTAGCCCCAGTCGACGGTCCGCTTGATCTCCGGCACCGAGTGCATCGGACCGATCATCCCGGGCTTCCTGGTCAGGAACTTCAGGTCGGTCTTCCCGGCCTCCAGCACGATCACGCTCGCGCCCGACTCGGCCAGGCGGCCGGCGATGGCCGCGCCCGAGCTGCCGGACCCCACCACGATGTAGTCGGCCTCGTTCTGGTACTCGGGCTTCTTCGCCATGCTCGTCCTCGCCACGCCGTCGGGTCTGCAGATGACAGAACTGTAACGCGTTCTAGTTTGTCTCAGCCAGCGTTTCGCCGCGCGTGCTGGCCGTGGGCGCAGGTGCGCGAGAATCGGCGTCGTGAAGATCCTGTCGATCCAGTCCTCGGTCGCCTACGGCCACGTCGGCAACTCCGCCGCGGTGTTCCCGCTGCAGCGGCTCGGCCACGAGGTCTGGCCCGTCCTCACCGTGCACTTCTCCAACCACACCGGGTACGGCGCGTGGCGCGGCCCGCTGCTCGACCCCGCCGACGTCCGCGAGGTGATCGCCGGCATCGACGACCGTGGCGTCCTCGGCACCGCCGACGCGGTGCTCTCGGGCTACCAGGGCGACCCCGCGGTCGGCATGGTCGTGCTCGACGCGGTCGCCCGCGTCAAGGAGCTCAACCCCGCCGCGGTCTACTGCTGCGACCCGGTGATGGGCGACGTGGGCCGCGGGATGTTCGTCAAGCCGGGCATCCCGGCGTACCTGCGCGACGAGGTCGTGCCGCGCGCCGACATCGTCACCCCCAACCACTTCGAGCTCGACTTCCTCGCCGGCCGCACCACGACCACGCTCGCCGAGGTGCTCGACGCCGCCGACGCCGTCCGCGCCACCGGGCCGAGCGACGTGCTCGTCACCTCGGTGCTGCACACCGACTCCGAGCCCGACACCCTCGACGTCGTCGCCGTCTCCGACGCCGGCGCCTGGGCGGTCACGACCCCGCTGCTGCCGATCACGCCCAACGGCTGCGGCGACGTCACCGCCGCGCTCTACCTGGCGCACCTGCGCACCACCGGCTCCCCCGCCCGGGCGCTCGAGCTCACCACCTCGGCGGTGTACGCCGTCCTGGAGGCCACGATCGCCGCCGGGACCCGCGAGATCCAGCTGGTCGCCGCCCAGGACGAGATCGCGTCGCCGCCGGAGCGGTTCGCGGCACGGCAGCTGCGCTGAGAGGTCTCGCGCACGAGGTGGAGCCGGTGGAGCCGGTGACAGGAGTCGAACCCGCGACATCTTCTTTACAAGAGAAGCGCTCTACCAACTGAGCTACACCGGCGTGCAGTCCAGATGCTAGTGCCCGTCAGCTCATGCCCCCGTCGAAGGCCAGCACCGACCCGGTGACCATCCGGGCCTCCCTCGAGGCCAGGTAGACCACCGCCGAGCCGATCTCGGCGGGGGCGATGCTGCGGCCGGGCAGCATCATCACCAGCCGGTCGGCGACCCGCGGGTCGAGGTCGTCGGGGAACCTGGCGGCCACCTCGTCGACCAGGGGCGTCGCGGTCGTGCCGGGGCAGATCGCGTTGACCCGGACCCGGTCGGGCGCCAGCTCGAGGGCGAGCGACCGCGTCATCATGGTCAGCCCGCCCTTGGCGGCGGAGTACGCCGCGGAGTACGGCTGCGGCACGTTGCCGGCCACCGACGACACGTTGACCACGCAGCCGCGGGAGGCCTTCAGCCAGGGCAGCGCCGCCTGCATCAGCATGAACGGGCCCTTGAGGTCGATCGCGTGCACGCGGTCCCACTCGGCGTCGGTGATGGTGTGGAACCGCCCGAACTGGACGACGCCGGCGACGTTGGCCAGCACGTCGATGCGGTCGCGCTCGGCGGTGACGGTGGCGATCGCCGCGTCGACGGCCGTCCGGTCGCTGACGTCGCAGGCCACGTGGGTCACGCCGTCGGGGACGCCCGGTGCGACGTCGAGGCCGAACACCGCGTCGCCGAGGTCGCGGAACAGCACCGCGGTGGCGTGGCCGATGCCCGACGCGGCCCCGGTGATGACGACGACTCTCGGCTCGCTCATGCTGGGACGGTACAACGCCGACTAGAACACGTTCTAGTCCTGCCGTCGCCGGACGGGTCTACGGTGAGCCCATGGCGCTCCACATCGTCGCCAACCGTCCCGACCCGGCGCTGCTCACCCTGCCCTGGGCGACGCCGCTCGAGGAGTGGACCGACGAGCACGTCGTCCCGCTCCCCCGTGGGCTGAGCCGGCACGTCGTCCGGATCGTCCGGCTGCGCGACCGCGTGTACGCCGTCAAGGAGACCGTCGAGGAGATCGCGTTCCGGGAGTACCGGCTGCTGCGCGACCTGCACCGGATGGGCCTGCCGGCCGTCGTGCCGCAGGGCGTCGTCACCGGCCGCACCGACACCGCCGGCGAGCCGCTGCCCAGCGCGCTGCTGACCGAGCACCTGCGGTTCTCCCTGCCCTACCGCAGCCTGTTCGCGCACGGCATGACCGCCGACAACCTGCCCTCGCTGGTCGACGCGGTGGTGGTGCTGCTGGTGCGGCTCCACCTCGCCGGCTTCTACTGGGGCGACGTGTCGCTGAGCAACGTGCTGTTCCGGCGCAGCGCCGGTGGGTTCGCGGCCTACCTGGTCGACGCCGAGACCGGTGAGCTGCGCCCCGAGCTGTCGACCGGGATGCGCGAGCACGACGTCACGGTGGCCACCGAGAACATCTTCGCCGAGCTCCTCGACCTCCAGGCCAGCGAGTTCGACGTCCAGGTCGCGGCCCACGACATCATCGACCTGCTCGCCGAGCGCTACGAGGCGCTGTGGTCCGAGCTCACCGGCGCGGAGGAGTTCGGGTCCGACGAGATGTGGCGCATCGAGCAGCGCATCGAACGGCTCAACGACCTCGGCTTCGACGTCGAGGAGCTCGAGATCATCACCGACATCGGCGGCGACTCGGTCCGCATCCAGCCGCGGGTGGTCGAGCTGGGCCACCACTGCCGCGAGCTGCAGGCCCTCACCGGCCTCAACGTCGAGGACGCCCAGGCCCGCCGGCTGCTCAACGACCTGGCGTCCTACACCGCCCACCGCGACCTGGGGCGCGAGGACCGCAGCCTGGTCGCGCACCGCTGGCTGACCGAGATCTACGAGCCGGTGACCACGCTGGTCCCGCCCCAGGCCCGCGGCAAGCTGGAGGCGCCCGAGGTGTTCCACGAGGTGCTGGTGCACCGGTGGTACCTCTCGGAGCGGGCCGGTCACGAGGTCGACATCCACGAGGCCGCCCGCGACTACGTCGCCAACGTGCTCAGCCACAAGCCCGAGGAGGTCGCGCTCGCGCCGCTGCCCGACGCGTGAGCGCCGGTGGGCCGTCCGGCGACCCACGCTGGTCGAGCCGAGGCAGCCTGCGGGAGTGGTCTCGAGACGGCCGTGGCCGGCCTCCTCGACCACCGTCGGTGACCCACGCTGGTCGAGCCGGGCGAGCGCCGGCGAGCCCGAGTCGAGACCCGGCGAGGGAAGGCACCCTGCGGGGTCTCGACTCGACCGCTCTCAGCGACCGGCCGTCGTACGACGCCTCAGGCGCGGGCCTGGCTGATCGCGTAGAGGCAGATGGAGGCGGCCACGCCGGCGTTGAGGGACTCCAGGCTGGTGGCCATCGGGATGGAGACCAGGTGGTCGCAGGTCTCGGAGACCAGGCGGGACAGGCCGCCGCCCTCGGCGCCGACGACCACGACGAGCGGGCCGCGGGCCAGGTCGGCGTCGGCCGCCAGGTCGGGGAGGGTGAGGTCGCCGTCGGCAGCGAGGCCGATGACGGTGAGGCCCTCCTCCTGGTACTCCTTGAGCTGGCGCGTCAGGTTGACCGTCTGCGCGACCGGGATGCGCGCGGCGGCACCGGCGCTGGTCTTCCACGCCGAGGCCGTCATACCGGCGGCCCGGCGCTCGGGGATCACCACGCCGTGGGCGCCGAGGCCCGAGGCGCTGCGGATGATCGCGCCCAGGTTGCGGGGGTCGGTGATCGAGTCGAGGACGACGATCAGCGGCTTCTCGCGGTTCTGCTCGGCCAGGTCGAGCAGGTCGTCGGGGTGGGCGTACGTGTACGGCGGGATGCGGGCCGCGAGGCCCTGGTGGACCGCGCCGTCGGTCATCCGGTCGAGCTCGCCCTTGCTGACCTCCAGCAGGCTGATGCCCTTGTCCTGGGCCAGCCGGAACGCCTCGCGCAGCCGCCCGTCGCGCTCGGCGCCCTCGGCGACGTACAGCCCGTTGACCGGGATGCCCTCGCGCAGCGCCTCGACGACGGAGTTGCGGCCGGCGACCCACTCGGCCTCGGTGCCCTTGCGGCGCGGACCGCCCTTGGACGCCGCACGCTTCTTGGCCTGCAGGGACTTGTGCGCCTTGTGGTACTCGCGCTCGGTGGCCTTGGGCGTCGGCCCCCGACCCTCGAGCCCGCGCTTGACGCGACCCCCGGACCCGGCGGTCGGCTTCTTGGCGGTCTTGCGGACCGATCCCTTGCGTTGCGAGTTACCTGGCATTACTTCAAGCTCCACTTCGGGCCGGACGGGGTGTCCTCCACCTCGATGCCGGCCGCCTTGATCTGGTCACGGATGGTGTCTGCGCGGGCGAAGTCCTTGGCCGCGCGGGCCTCGGCGCGCTGCTCGAGCAGGCTGGCGACGAGCACGTCGACGGCGGCGGTGAGCGCGGCGTCGTCGCCGCCGGTGGCCCAGGCGGGGTCGGCCGGGTCGAGGCCGAGGACGTCGAGCATCGCGCGGACCTGCGCGGCGTGCTCCCGCACGGCGGCGGGGTCGTCGGCGCGGTTGCCGTCGCGGACGGTGTCGAACAGGACGGCGACCGCGGCCGGCGTGCCGAGGTCGTCGTCCATGGCGGCGGCGAAGGCCTCGGGCACCTCGCCGACCTCGACCGCGCCGGCCTTGTCGAGGAAGGTCTCGATGCGCCGGAACCCGACGGCGGCCTCGTCGAGCGCCTCGAAGCTGAACTCGACGTGCGAGCGGTAGTGGGCGCTGACCATGTAGAACCGCAGCTCGATGCCGCGCACCCGCTCGAGCACCCGCGGCACCTGCAGCGAGTTGCCGAGGGACTTGCTCATCTTCTCGCCGGCGGTGGTGATCCACGCGTTGTGCATCCAGTACGACGCGAACGGGTGCCCGGCCGCGCGCGACTGCGCCTGCTCGTTCTCGTGGTGGGGGAAGCGCAGGTCGACGCCGCCGCCGTGGATGTCGAAGGCGTGGCCGAGGTACTTCCCGGCCATCGCGGAGCACTCGATGTGCCAGCCCGGGCGGCCCGGCCCGTAGGGGCTGGGCCAGGCGGCGGTCTCGGGCTCGCTGTCCTTCTTCCACCCCTTCCACAGCGCGAAGTCGCGCGGGTCGCGCTTGCCGCGCGGGTCGGCGTCGGTGGCCGGCTCCATGTCGTCGACGGCCTGCCCGGTGAGCTCGCCGTACGACGGCCACGAGCGGACGTCGAAGTAGACGTCGCCCGACCCGTCGTCGGCGGCGTAGGCGTGGCCGCGGGCGATCAGCGTCGAGATGAGCTCGAGCATCTCGGGCACGTGCCCGGTGGCGCCGGGCTCGTAGGTCGGCGGCTGGACGTTGATCGCCGCGAGCGCCCGGGTCAGCTCGGCGTGCATCGCGTAGGCGAGGTTGAACCACGGGCGGCCCTGCTCGGCCGCCTTGGCCAGGATCTTGTCGTCGATGTCGGTGACGTTGCGGATGAAGGTGACGTCGTAGCCGGTGTGGGTCAGCCAGCGCCGCAGCACGTCGAAGTTGACCGCCGACCGGACGTGCCCCACGTGCGGCTCGCTCTGCACCGTGAGGCCGCAGACGTAGATGCCCGCCCGACCCTCCTCGAGGGGGACGAAGTCGCGCACCTCGCGCGTCGCGGTGTCGTAGAGCCGGAATGCCACCCGCCGAGTCTAGGGACTGCGCGCCCGTGTCGCTCATCGGCGAAGCGTGTGACGCGTGGTACGGAAGTGACGTACGGTGACGCGGTGCGCCTTCCCCTCACCCGCGTCCTGCTCGGTACCGCCCTGCTGGGTTGCTACGTTGCCGTCGTGCCCAGCGGTACGACGACCGGCGTCACCGCAACCACCGCGAGCGCCGTGGCCCCCGTCGCGGCGCAGGGCCGGGCGATCGACTACCACCAGTGGGACTCCGCCGCCGAGCTCGCCACCGGACGTGCCTACGGCGCCCGCCTGGCCGGCGGCCGCGCGCAGTTCGAGACCTCCGCCGCCCGCCGCACGGTCGGCGCGACGACGTACGAGACCGCGCGGTGGGAGTCGGCGTGGGTCACCCCCGGCTTCGCGTTCACCGAGCTGATCCCGTCGTGGTCGGCCGTCACGCCGTCCGACAGCTTCGTGGAGGTGCGCGTGCGCGGCCGCAACGCGGCCGGCAGGACCTCGTCGTGGGACCTGATGGCGCGCTGGGCGCTGTGGGACTCCTACACCGAGCGCACCACCGACTCCGGCCAGGGCGACGACCTGGCCTCGGTCAACGTCGACACCTGGAAGGCACCGGCCGGGCTCACCTCCTGGCAGGTCCGCGTCGTCCTCGCCCGCCGGGCCGGTACGACGGCCCGGCCGTCGATCGACACGGTCGGCGCGGTCGCCTCGGCGCTGCCGAGCAGCACCCCCGCCGTGTCGAAGCCCGGCGTCGCCCGCGGCACCGTGCTCGACGTGCCGCGCTACTCCCAGATGATCCACCGCGGGCACTACCCGCAGTGGGGCAACGGCGGCGAGGCCTGGTGCTCGCCGACGTCGACCTCGATGGTGCTCGGCTACTACCGCCGCCTGCCGCGCGCGACGTCGTACAACTGGGTGCCGCGGGGGCACACCGACCCGTGGGTCGACTACGCCGCCCGGATGACCTACGACCACGACTACCGGGGCACCGGCAACTGGCCGTTCAACACCGCGTACGCCGCGCCGCTGGCCGGCAAGGCGTTCGTCACCCGGCTGCGCTCGCTGCGCGAGGCCGAGCGGTTCATCGCCGCCGGCATCCCGCTGGTCGCCTCGGTCTCGTTCGGGTCCGGTGAGCTCGACGGTGCGCCGATCGGCTCGACGGCCGGCCACCTGCTGGTCGTCGTGGGCTTCACCAGCGACGGCGACGTGGTGGTCAACGACCCGGCGGCCTCGACCCGGCGCGGCGTACGACGCACCTACGACCGCGCGCAGTTCGAGCGCGCCTGGCTGCCGCGGTCGGGCGGGCTGGTCTACGTGATCCGCGACGCCGCGCACCCGCTCCCGACGGGCTCGCCCGGCAACTGGTGACGCCGACGTCCGGTGGGCGGCTGGTCAGACGCCGTAGCCGCCGTCGACGTCGAGCTTCTGCCCGCTGACGAACCCCGCGCGGTCGGAGGCGAGGAAGCAGACGGCCTCGGCCACGTCGGCCGCCGTACCGAACCGGCGCAGCGGGATGTTGCGCCGGGTGACCTCCAGGTCGGCGTCGGACAGGTCACCGGAGGCCGTCAGCCGCTCGGCCATGCCGTCGGTGAGCATGCCGGGGCCGACGGCGTTGACGCGGACGCCGAAGCGGCCCTCCTCGGCCGCGAGCGCGCGCACCATCGCCTCGACGGCCGCCTTGGGCGCCGACGACAGCCCGTCGCGCACGGGGTAGCGCGCGGTGGCGGCGGTGGTGACCGCGACGACCGACCCGTGCGACGCGCGCAGGTGGGGCAGCGCGGCGTGCACGACGGCGAAGAACGCGGCGGCGTCGGCGGCGAGCTGGGCGGCCATCGCCACGGGGTCGACGCGGGACAGGTGGACCATCGGCACGTGCGGCCCGGCGGCGTGCACCAGCGTGTGCAGGCCGCCGCCATCGGCCGCGACGCGGTCGACGACGTCGGGCACCGACGCCAGGTCGTCGAGGTCGAGCCGGTACGCCGACCCGCCGGCAGGCGGCGTGCGCCGGTAGGTCACGGCGACCCGGGCGCCGCGGGCGGCCAGCATCGCGGCGACCGGTGCACCGAGGCCGCCGTTGCCGCCGACGACGAGCGCCACCCCGGCGCGGCCGCCGAAGTCGGTCACGCGACGCTGAACTCGACCGAGTGCCACCCGGTCGCGCCGTCGGGGAAGTCGTCGGCCACCACGGCCGTCTGCACCTCGCCGTCCTGGTCGGTCGCGCGGACCGTCACCACGTGGTCGCCGGACCCGAGGTCGGCGGTCGCCCGCCACTGGACCCACGTGTCGGTGCTCGGCACCCGCGCGAGCTCGGCCGCCGTCCAGGCGCCGCCGTCGACCTGCACCTCGACCGTGGCGATGCCGGTGTGCTGGTGCCAGGCCGTGCCGGCGATGACGACCTCGCCCGCGTCGACCTCGTCGCCGTCGCCGGGCACCTCGACGGTCGAGGACATCTTGACCGGGCCCAGCTCGCTCCACTCCTGGTCGGTCCAGTAGGCGCTGACCTGGTCGAACCGGGTGACCTCGAGGTCGACGACCCACTTCGTCGCCGAGACGTAGCCGTAGAGGCCGGGCACGATCGTGCGCACCGGGTAGCCGTGCTCCTTGGTCAGCGGCCGGCCGTTCATGGCGACGGCGAGCATCGCGTCGCGGTCGTCGGTCATGGCCTCGAGCGGCGTCGCGCAGGTCCAACCGTCGGAGGAGGTCTGCAGGACGGCGTCGGCCCCCGCCAGCGGACCGGCCTGGGCGAGGATCGGCGCGAGCCGCGCGCCGCTCCACCAGGCGTTGCCGACGAGGTCGCCGCCGACCTGGTTGGACACGCAGCTGAGCGTGATCCAGGCCTCCACGCCCTGACGCTCGACGAGGTCGTTGAAGGTCAGCTCGAGCTCGCGCTCGACCATGCCGTGGATCCGCAGGGTCCACTCCTCGGCCAGCAGCACGGGGTAGGAGAACGAGGTGTCGATCAGGTAGAAGTCGTCGGCCGGGGTCATCCAGGGCTGGACGCCCTCGACGCCGATCGGCGCCCCCTCGGGCACGTCGGGCTTGGTCACCGGGAGGCGCAGGGTGTCGCGCTCCTGCTTCTGCTTGCGGGCGTCCTGGCTGAGGAACCGCCCGGCGACTGCCGAGATGCCGGCCACGCCCACCACGGCGCCGACCGCGATCAGGAAGCCGCGGCGCCGGCCGCGCCAGGTCGCGCCGAAGACCTCGTGGTCCTCGAGCGACTGCAACCGCCGCAACCGCTCGCCGAGCAGCGACATGGCCAGGGACATCGCCGCGAAGCCGATCGCGAGCGCGAGCAGCTGCGGGAGGACGCCGGCGGTCGCGTCGAGGATGGCGACGACGCCGACGGCCGCCACGGCGCCGTAGCCGACCACCGGCACCCACCAGTGGCGCCGGGTCAGCCGGCCGATGACGGCGAAGACGACGGTGAGCACCACCATCGCGCCCGGCACGGTCAGCGCCTTGCCGTGGTGGTCGCGACCCCAGTTGACCAGGTCGGCCGGGGCGTGGGCGACGACCGCGTCGGCGACGGCGATGACGGCGTAGTTCTGGTTCCACCACTCGGCGAGCGCGTAGTCGACCGCCAGTCCGGCGAACCCGGCGACCACGCCGGCGAGCGACCAGGCGGCCGAGGACCTCTTCATGGCCGCATTGTGGCTCAGGCATGATCAGGACGTGACTTCCGCAGGGACACCGCTGCCGCGGACCGGCATCGGCGTCGACGTCCACCGCTACGCCGACGGCGTCCCGATGCGGCTCGCGGGGCTCTCCTTCCCCGACGAGCCGCGCGGCCTCGAGGGCCACTCCGACGCCGACGTCGCCGCGCACGCCGCCTGCGACGCCCTGCTCTCGGCCGCCGGCCTCGGCGACCTCGGCTCCAACTTCGGCACCAGCGAGCCCGCGTGGGCCGGCGCCGCCGGCGTCACGCTGCTCGCCGAGACCACCCGCCGCGTGCGCGAGGCCGGCTACGCCGTCGGCAACGTCGCGGTCCAGGTGATCGGCGACCGCCCCCGGCTCGGCGCCCGCAGGCGTGAGGCCGAGGAGGTCCTCTCCGCAGCGGTCGGCGCCCCCGTCTCGGTCGCGGCCACCACCACCGACGGCCTGGGCCTCACCGGCCGCGGCGAGGGCGCCGCCGCCATCGCCACCGCCCTGGTCGTCCCGCTCGGCTGACGCCGGTCGAGGAGGTCGGCCACGACCGTCTCGAGACCACTCCCACGCTGGTAGAGCCGGGCGAGGTACGCACCTTCCCCGTTCAGGCAGCAGCGGCCTTGCGGTGCCCGACCAGGACGACGCCCTCGACGACCCGGACGGCGTAGACCGGGACCGTGACGTGCGCGTCGTCGAGGCAGCGGCCGGTGCGCAGGTCGAAGGCGTGCTTGTGCGTCGGGGAGGCGACGAAGGGCACGCCGTGGCGGACCCCCACGATCCCGCGGGCGATCATCGAGGCCTTGGCGAAGGGGTCGTGGTTGCCGAGGGCGTAGACGGTGTCGTCGGCGCCGCGGAAGATCGCGACCGACTGACCGTGCACGAGCGCGGCGACCCCGCGCTCGACCTCGAGCTCCGCGATGCGGCACACGGGGTGCCACTCCTCCCGAGAGGGCGACCGGGGCGTCATGCTCCGGACCGTAGGTCGGCCCGGCACACCCCCACGTTTCGCCGTGTTACGGCCGTGAAAATGATGCGGACGGAGTCCCAGTACGGCGAACAGATCTGGCACTCGATCGACTGAGCGAGATACGCGGTACGTCAGCGAACGCCTTTCGAGCCACTGCAGAACGACGTGGTCTCCGCAGCCGCCCCAGGCCGACACTGACCGTCGATCAAGTCCCGGTCGCCGATCGGCTCAGACAGGTCGACCTGCACATCGACCGGGTCGTTGCTCGGGCACCGTCCACCGTCACGGTCGGCGGCTACCTCGAAGGTCACGATGATCTGATCTGGCCTGTAATCGACTCGGGGTTCAAGGACGTCACCGGTCACTCCGCTGTTGCAGCCGAGTCGCGAAACGGCTGCCGTGAAGGCTGTTGACGTCGGCGTGGGCCGTTCGCCTGGTGCGACGGACCAGACCGCCGGGTCACCGGAGGTCTCCACACCGTCTACGTCGGCGTCGGTCACCGTCACTGTGCGCGGTTCGCCGTTCTCGATCACGGTGAGTTCAGCCGGGGCCTCGGCGAGACCGTTGATGGTCGCCACCATGGCGGGAGGGTCTGCTGTGCACACCCGATCGGTGGTCGCGGCTAGCACCAGGGTAAGTGTCCCTCCGTCTTGTTCGACGGTGCCCGATGGAGGACATGAGCCGCTGTAACCGAACCGCGAGAGGTAGGTGATGGTTCGCGAGCGCGGCTCCCAACGGGCCGCGCCCGGTCGAATCTCGATGTTGAGTGCAAGCGGGTCGTAACGGGTCACGGTCACTGCGAGTTCTTGGGGTGCGTCCGGTGGGTTACTGGTTCCGACGTAGGCGAGCGTGATCGTCGAACCCGCCCGCACGGGGCTACCTACCTCAGGACTCGTTTCGAGCGGCTCCCGGCTGTTGCGGCCATCAGGTCCGTCGACCTGGAACCCGGCTCCTTCCAACGCGGCAACGCGTTGATTCACGGTCAGACCCCAGGTGAACGGCACAGTGGTCCAACCGTCAGGAAGAACCATGGCGCTGTCGAGAATCCGCTCAACCTGTGCAGCGGCTGCGTGGACATCACCTTCGTCATCGTCGGCCTGAACCCGAACCCGGATTCCGACGTTCTGGTCGTGGAAGGTCGCGCCGCCGAAGCAGGTTGGGGGTGCCACCTCCTCGCAGCTACGTTCCGTCCCGAACTCCGGCCCGCTACTCAGTGGCGCAAGCGTCACTCGGGCGTCGCCTCCGCCGCTCCTCTGACAGCGGACTGCGGCAGCCCCTGTGCCGTTGACGACCTCAGACGCCGCCTCGCTTCCGCAGGGCGAATCTGTGACCGGCCACTCGGCAGGGACAGCCACCACCACGCGGTTCATACCGATCCACTTCTCACCGGGCGGCGGGCCAGGGAACGGCTGTGCGTCCGAGGTGCTCGTGGCATCAGCGGCGTCCACAGACCTGTTGGGGCCTGCATCGGTTCCGGCGGTGGCGGCAACTGAAACTCCGGTAGCCAGCACCGCTACGACGGCAACGCTGGCGAAAATGGTGCGGCGTCGACGCTTGGCGGCATGTCCCGCGTCGATGACGGCCCGGACAGGCGGAGGACCGACGTGAAGGTTGTCGAGTTCCTCGATGGCCGGTGGTCGGTCGCCTGTGGTGTCGTCGGTCATGTCTGCGGTCCTTCGATGAGGTGGCTGTTGGTAGCGAGCTGGGCGACGGCTCTCGACAGGCGGCTCTTGACGGTGCCGGGGGCAATATCGAGCACGTCAGCGATCTGGGCTTCGGTGAGGTTGGCGTAGTAGCGCAGCACCACGGCTTCACGGTTGACGACGCTGAGGTCGTCAAGAGCACGCTGCACGGCGTCGGTGGTCGCGACCTGAACGGTCGCATCTTGGATCGCCTGGTCGGGAAGTGTCTCCGTGGGCTGTTCTCCCCACCAACGACGTCGACGGCTGTCGCGGTGACAGTTCAACAGGATGCGATAGACGTAGGCGTCGCGGTTGTCAGCGCGCTCAACCTTGCGCCATGCGTTGTAGCAGCGCAGCAGCGTTGTCTGGGCCAGGTCGTGGGCCTCATCGACAGTGCAGCCGAGGACCATGCCGGACCGCACGAGTGCACCCCATCGTGCGCTCGCGTAGGCCGAGAACTCCCCGTCTTGATCCAACTTCTTCTCCCGGCGATAGGTCCCCCTACTTGTCCGACGAGACGCTCGTAACCCCGGGTTCCATCAACACCAAACCAGGCACCTTGCGTTGCCGAAGTCGAACCGCTATCGCGCTGACCAGCGCGTAGTAGCTTTCTGTGTAAGTGCGGAGTTCCATCTCGCGCCCACACCAACGCTGGAGACCGAACCGGTCCGCGACCCGTGCAAGAACCTCGGCTCGCCCGCTTCGACGGCTGCTTCGTCATGAGCTCGCACGGCTTGCCCGACTCGTGGGGAACCGGGTCCGGAACCGGTCCGCAGTCGGATCCACCACCCCGGCAGGGGAGACCGGGCTCAATGGGACAGGTCAGCCTGTCGATACCCCCAGCATGGAACCCTCCCCAGCACGGAACCGCAGAGCGCGAGGACCGGCGTTCCTCAGCCTGGCCGTCGCCATGCTCCTCGGGCTCGCCACCCTTGCCGCCGTCACTGTCGCAGCTCCCTCTCCGGCGAACGCAGCAGCCAAACGCCTCACCGTCTCCCCCACCTCCTACGTCGCAGGACAGAACCTCACCTGGACCGGCAACGTCGGAGCCCGAGGAGTCCGCACCTTCGTGCTGCAGCTGCACATGGCGCGCCCGGGCGACCAGTGGACCACCATCCCGGGCTTGCGAGGCAAGACCCGCGCCGACGGCAGCTTCCGGTTCGCACACCTGGCCCCCGGCATGTTCGGGATCCTCTACCGCGTCAAGGCAGGCAGGTACACCTCAGCCGTCAAGACCTTCAACGCGAAGACTCAAGAGGTGGCGCTGGCTGTCACCGGCCAGGGCAACGGCGTCACCGGCGAACCTGGATTCGTCGACGAAGGTGACACCTTCGGCATCACCGCCGACACCACACCCAACGGCATCTTCCGCAGCCCTCAGACCAACGGGATCCCTGCGTTCCCCGGTCGAGTCCTCACCCTCCTCGAACGCGTCGACGGGGACACCTGGTCGCTGGTCGCCCGCACCAAGGCCAACAGTGACGGCGTCGGCTACTTCCAGAACCTCACCGCACCAGCGGGGATCGCTGCCTACAAGGTCCGCCAGGAGAACGTCACCACCGGCGGCAGCAAGATCGGTTGGACCCAGTCGTTCCCCCTCCACGTCCTTGTCGGACGTGAAGCACGGAGCTCCTACTACACGAGCCAGGACAACGCACCCAGCTCCACACCGGTCACCCCTTCCTACGGTGCCGGGGTCCGCGCAACACCCAACGCAGCCGCTACCCAGGGCTGGTACCCGGTCCTGTGGGACTTCGACTGGGAAGGCGGACAATCGCTGTCCAGTCCCCCTGGACGCGGTTCCAACCTCAAGGCCCGGTGGCTGGACTACTCCGACGGTTCCGGACGAGTCAGCAAGCACAACGGCGGCATCATGCTCGACAGCAAGCGCTACAACGGTGCAGGTCTGGGCGACTTCGGCACCACCAGAGCCACCATCCACCACGCTGGCGTCACCCAAGGACGTTGGGAAGCCCGCATGCGTGTACGCAGCGCCTTCGAGCGCGGCGGCAACCCCTACAACATCGTCGCCGAGCTCGTCCCCGCGCGGCCCTCCGACTACGCCTGCGGCACTCGCAACATCACCATCGCCAAGATCTCGCCGTTCTCGAAGAACTTCCAGTACGGCGCACGATCAAGTTCCTACCAGTGGACCGGCACCAGAGCAGCCACCAACGTGCCCGTGCACGCCTCAGATGCCTTCGGTGTCGAGCTCACCAGCAAGCGCATCACCTGGTTCCACAACGGAGAGCCCATCGGTACCGTCACCGACCCGGCCGCGATCCCCGGCGTCCCCATGACCTTCCGGTTCTCCCTCGAGGGCGACGGGCACCAGGAGATGGACCAGGCCAGTCTCATCTCAGACTGGGTGCGAGGTTTCCCGGTACACACCGGCAAGCACCCCGTCAGCCCCCACCGGCTCGCCCGCACCGGCGCAGCCACAGCCTGCTGAACGCGCACCACACAGGACCAGGACGGGTCTGCATCCCGGACGCGGCCAGGACAGACCCCCGGCGGCCCGGCGGGTCAGGCGCCGAGGCCGGCGGCGTCGCGATGGCCGAAGAGCCCGGGCAGGCCGCCGGTGGCGAGGAGGACGACGTGGTCGTCCCTGCCGATGTCGCCGGCGGCGACGGCCGCCACCAGCCCGGCCAGGGCGCGGCCGGAGTAGACGGGGTCGAGCACCAGGCCGTGGGTGCGGGCGGCGAGGACCAGGGCGTCGGCCGTGGCCGGGGTGAGGGTGTCGTAGCCGTCGCCCACCTGGCCGAGGTCCAGCCGCAGCTCCTCGGGGGCGACGTCCGTCCCCATCTCCGCCAGCAGGGTGGCGATGCGCTCGCGGGGGTCGGGGACGGCGCCGGCGTGGACACCCAGGACGCGGTGGTGCCCGAGCCCGGCGACGAGTCCGGCCATGGTGCCGCCCGAGCCGACGGCGGTGACCACGTGGTCGATCGAGGCGGCCTGGGTGGTGAGCTCGGCGGCCGCCAGGCGGTAGCCGTGCGCACCGGTGGCGTCGGTGCCGCCGAACGGGATGATCGCGGGACGGCGTCCGCGCGCCCGCAGCCGGTCGGCGACGGTGCGCGCGGCGCGGGCCAGGAGCTCCCGGTCGTCGGTGCCGTCGTCGCCGACCCACTCGATGGTCGCACCGAGGAGCTGGTCGAGGACGAGGTTCCCGGTGGGCTCCTGACCCGGCCCGCCCGGGAAGACCAGCACGCACCCGAGGCCGGTCCGGGCGGCCGCGGCGGCGGTGAGCCGGGCGTGGTTGGACTGCGGCGCCCCCGTGGTGACGAGGGTGTCGGCGCCCTCGGCGAGCGCCGCGGCCACCGTCCACTCGAGCTTGCGGACCTTGTTGCCGCCCGCGCCGAGGCCGGTGAGGTCGTCGCGCTTGACCGACAGGCAGCCGGGAGCCAGCCCGACCGCCTCGGCCAGCCGGGGCGCCGGTTCGAGCGGGGTGGGCCAGGAGGCCAGGGGGACACGGACCTCCGGCACCGGTGGGGTCATGGCGTGACGTCTCCGATCTCTGCGTCGCACGTGCCCGGACGGTCCCACCCTGCCGCACCGGCGCCGGCCGGGCGCTGGTGGTGCAGACTCGCCGCGTGCCCGCTGCCGTCGTGATCCTCGCCGCCGGCTCCGGCACCCGCGTGGGGGCGGGCGTCAACAAGGTGCTGCTGCCGCTCGGCGACCTGCCGGTGCTGGCGTGGTCGGTGCGCACGGTGCTCGGGCTCGCCGAGGTGGCGCGGGTGGTGGTCGTGGTGCGCGACGGCGAGCAGGACGCCGTGGGGGCCGCACTTGCCCCCCACCTGGGCGCCGCGGAGGTGCTCGTCGTGGCCGGCGGCACGACCCGGCACGACTCGGAGTGGGCAGCGCTGCGGGTGCTGCGCCCCGACGTCGAGGACGGCGTCGTCGACGTGGTCACGATCCACGACGGCGCCCGCCCGCTCGCCCCGGCCGCGCTCTTCGAGACGGTGCTGGCCGCCGCGCGCGAGCACGGCGGCGCCATCCCCGTGGTCGCCGCTCCCCCGCTGCTCGGCGACGACGGTCCGGTGACCGGGCTGGCCGGCGTCCAGACGCCCCAGGCGTTCGACGCGGTGCGACTGCTGGCGGCGTACGCCGCGGCCGACGCCGACGACTTCGCCGGCACCGACACCGCGGCCTGCCTCGAGCGCTACGACCCCGGGGTGCGGATCGCGGCCGTGCCGAGCAGCGCGGTCAACCTCAAGGTGACCTGGCCGCACGACCTAGCCCTGGCCGAGGCCCTCCAGCACGCGCACGTCGTCGGGTCCTGAGACCCGCGCGGCCGACGAGGGCGCCTCGACGGTGACCACCTCGTGGTCGGCGCGCAGCGCCACCACGAGCTCGGTGAGGTCGGACGACGGGGCGGACGGCAGCGCCGCGACGACACCGGCCGGCAGCACCACGGGCGAGCAGACCAGCAGCAGCGACTCCCGGTCGACGGTCGCGCCGACGTAGCCGCCCTCGACGTGCTTGACGGTGTCGGTGACCGGGCGGACGCCGACCACGACGACGTCGTCGGCCACGGCCCGCGCGAGGCAGGCGGCGATGAACTCGGGAGGGGTGAGCGGGCAGAGGCTGTCGTGCAGCACGAACGGCTCGCCGGCCTCCTGGATCGAGTCCCAGGGCACGGTGTCGTCGACGAGGGTCACGCCGGCCTCGCCGAGGCCCCATGCGGCGGCCGCGACGAGCGACTCGCCGTGGACGAGCAGGAACGGCAGCGATCCGCGGTCGTCGGTGAGGACGGCGCCGAGGGCGGTGGGCTCGTCGTCGTCCAGGTGGTCCATGCCCGCAAGCCTAGGGAAGGCCCGGACGCAGCACGGCCCCGGCAGGAGCCGGGGCCGTGGTGATGACGCTGGGTGGTGCTGGTGGGGCTGTGATCAGGAGGCGAGGACCTCGTCGAGGATGGTCTCGGCCTTGTCCTCGTTGGTGTGCTCGGCCAGGGCCAGCTCGGAGACGAGGATCTGGCGCGCCTTGGCCAGCATCCGCTTCTCGCCGGCGGACAGGCCGCGGTCGCGCTCGCGACGCCACAGGTCGCGGACGACCTCCGACACCTTCATCACGTCACCGCTGTGCAGCTTCTCGAGGTTGGCCTTGTAGCGACGCGACCAGTTGGTCGGCTCCTCGACGTGCTCGGCGCGCAGGACGTCGAAGACGCGGTCGAGGCCGGCCTTGTCGACGACGTCGCGGACGCCGACGAGGTCGAGGTTGCACGCGGGCACCCGGACGACAAGGTCTTGCTGGGCGACGATCCGGAGTACGAGGTACTCACGGTCCTCTCCCTTGATCTTCCGCATCTCGATGTCCTCGATGACAGCGGCCCCGTGATTGGGATAGACGACCGTTTCGCCGACGGTGAAAGTCATAGGTGATAGACCCCTTTCTAGGCTCCTATCCTAGCACGCGATCTACGTCTCCTCTTCGGCGTTTGTGCAGGTCAGAGGCCCTATGGGTCCGATCTGACATCTTGACAGAACCCGGTAAGTGTGGTGGCGAGGAGCCATCGGGCATGGCACCACCACGCGGGACGCCGGGTGGTCGATACTGCTCGGCATGGCCAAGCTGCAGCGCTGGAAGCGGCGCGACCCCGCCCCGGCGCGACCCGTCGAGGCGTCCCGTGCCGCGTCCGGCGCCCCGTCCGACGACCCGTCCGACGAGGGCCCTGCCACCGCCCCGTCCGGGGCTCGGCCGAGCCTGGTGAAGGAGGCGGAGCCGGAGCCCCGGACCGAGGTCCTCGCCGAGTCCGAGCACCCCCGACGAGGGGGAAGGCTCCGCTCGGCGGTCGCCGACTCCGGCCCCGTCGCGCTCCTGCTGGCCGCGCACCCGCGCCAGGCGCTGGCCACCGGGGCCGGGCTCGGCCTGGTGGCGCTGGCCGCCGACCGGCCGCTGCGCGAGGTCGCGGTCGTGGCCGCCACCGGTCTGGTCGGCCAGACCGTCCTGGGCTGGCACAACGACATCGTCGACCGCTCCCGCGACCACCACCACCGCACGCCGCGCAAGCCGGTGGCCGACGGGCGGCTCGAGCCGGGCAGCGTCTGGTTCGCCCTGGTCGTGGGGGTGCTGCTCGTCATCCCGCTGTCCATCTCGACCGGTGTGACGGCCGGGACCTACTACCTCGGAGCGCTCGCCGTCGGCCTGCTCGGCAACGTCGTGCTCCGGCGGGGCAAGCTCTCGTGGGTCTCCTGGGCGGCGCAGTACGCGCTCTACGTGCCCTACCTGACCTACGGCGGCTGGGGCGGGAGCGCCGAGGGCAGCGCGCCCGAGGTGGCCATGGTGGTGTTGTTCGCGCTGCTCGGGATCGGCGTCCACTTCCTGCGCGCGATCTGGGGCCTGGTCGCCGACGACGCCGACGGGTGGACCTACCTGCCGCTCGTGCTCGGCCGCCGGCTGGGCGCCAGCCGGCTGCTCGCGGTGGCGGCGGCGTACACGCTGCTGGTGGTCGGCGCGATCGTGGTCGTCGGCAGTGCGGTCGGGCTGCGTCGGTGACCCGCTCCCGTGCGCACCGGCGGGCGACGCCCCACTAGGCTGGACCTGCTCCGCCCGTCCCACGCGAAGGTGCGCCCATGACCCGCCGGCTCCACCCGTCCCGACTCCCCCTCCTCGCCGCCGGCGCCCTGCTGGCGGCGCCGCTGCTCGGGGGCTGCGGCTTCGACTACGCGACCGACCGCGTCAACACGATCAGCGCCGGCGTCAATGACCGTGACGACACCGTCGACGTCCTCGGCGCCGTCGTGATCGCCAACCAGGACGACGTCGGCGCGTTCGGGGCGACGCTGGTCAACAACGACCCGTCGGCCGAGGCCACGCTGGAGTCGGTCTCGCTCGAGGGCCAGGAGGCCGAGCTCCCGACGGACGCCGGCGAGCCCATCGCGGCCCGGGGCCTGCTCGACCTGTTCGACGTCGGCGGGGTCGAGGTGAGCGGCGACTTCACCGTGGGCGAGTTCGTCGAGGTGGAGCTCTCCTTCGCCGGCGGCCAGACCACCACCCTGCAGGTCAACGTCGTCCCGGCGTGCCGGCAGTTCTCCCCCGACCGGCTGCCCAACCTCGAGCTGCCCGAGTCGACCGAGTCCGAGCCCACCGAGTCCACCGAGACCACCGAGACCACCGAGACGACCGAGGAGGCGGAGGGCGAGGCGCACAGCGAGGAGCTGCCCGACGCCTACTCCTGCGACCCGATCCCGCCCGTCGACCACCACGCGGAGTGACCCGATGACCTACACCCTCGTCCTGCTGCGCCACGGCCAGAGCGACTGGAACGCCAAGAACCTGTTCACCGGCTGGGTCGACGTCGACCTCACCGAGCAGGGCCGCGCCGAGGCGGTGGCCGGCGGCCGGTTGATGGCCGAGGCCGGGCTGCTGCCCGACGTCGTGCACACCTCGCTGCAGCGGCGCGCGATCACCACCGCCCACCTCTCGCTCGACGCGTGCGACCGGCACTGGATCCCGGTGCGCCGGTCCTGGCGCCTCAACGAGCGCCACTACGGCGCGCTGCAGGGCAAGGACAAGAAGCAGGTCAAGGAGGAGTTCGGCGAGGAGCAGTTCATGCTGTGGCGCCGCTCGTTCGACGTACCCCCGCCGCCGCTGGCCGACGACGACGAGTACTCCCAGGCCGGCCTGCTGCAGTACGCCGACCTCGGCGACGAGCTGCCCCGCAGCGAGTGCCTCAAGGACGTCATCACGCGGATGCTCCCCTACTGGGAGTCCGACGTCGTCCCCGACCTGCGGGCCGGACGGACCGTGCTGGTCGCCGCGCACGGAAACAGCCTGCGCGGCATCGTCAAGCACCTCGACGGCATCAGCGACGCCGACATCGCCGGCCTCAACATCCCCACCGGCATGCCACTGCTCTACGAGCTCGACGACTCCCTGGCCCCGACCACCCCCGGCGGCCGCTACCTCGACCCCGAGGCCGCCGCCGAGGCCGCCGAGGCCGTGGCCAACCAGGGCAAGTAGGTCCCGAGACGGGCGTGACCGACGCCGGTGGAGGAGGTTGCGCTGGCAACCGTCTCGAGACCGCCGCAGCGTCCGTGCCCCCCCGTGGGCGGGCGCCTCGCCGGGTCTCGACTCGGGCTCGCTGGCGCTCGCCCGGCTCGACCAGCGCGGGTCGGCCGACGGTGGTCGAGCCGCGGGGACGAAGTCTCCGCGAGTCGAGACCCCCGCAGGGTGCGCACCTCGCCGGGTCTCGACTCGGGCTCGCTGGCGCTCGCCCGGCTCGACCAGCGTCAGGCGGGCTGGCGTCAGGTGACGGCGTGGGGGCTCTCGCCGGTGACCACGAAGACGACGCGGTTGGCGACCGAGACGGCGTGGTCGGCGATCCGCTCGTAGTAGCGGCCGAGCAGGGCGATGTCGACGGCGGCCTCGACGCCGTGGCCCCAGTCGTCGGCGAGCAGCACCGAGAAGCTGGTGCGGCGCAGCTGGTCCATCTCCTCGTCAGCGCGACCCAGCGCGATGGCCGCCTCGACGTCACGGCTGATGATGATGTCGGCGACCCGGCGGACCATGTCCTCGGCGACGGTGGCCATCCGGCTCATCGTCGGGCGGACGTCGTCGGGCACGGCGATCTCGGGCACCCGCAGGCGCGCGATCTTGGCGACGTGGACCGACAGGTCGCCCATCCGCTCGAGCTCGCTGACCATCCGCAGCGCGGCGACGATGGTGCGCAGGTCGCCGGCGACCGGCTGCTGCAAGGAGAGGATCTCGAACGCGGACTCCTCGACGGCCTCGCGGGCCCGGTCGATGTCGATGTCGGCGCTGATCACCTCCTCGGCGGTGATCACGTCACCGTTCATCAGGGCGGAGGTGGCCTTCGACACCGCGACCTCGACCTGACGGCAGATGGAACCGAGGTCGTCGAAGATGCTCTGGAGCTGGTCCTGGAACTGATCGCGCATGCGGACGAGCCTAGGTGGGGGCCGGGCCCGCTCCGGGCGCAACGGGTGAACGCCTGGTGAACAGAGGACGGTCACACCGCGGGTGGCCGGTGGGGCCGTCGCGCGGCCGTACCATCGTGATCGTGGATCCGACGACGCAGGCGTTCCTCGCCGCGGTGCTCGGGGCCGTCGTGGCGGGCGCCGCCGTGCTGGCCTGGCACGTCAGCGACCGCCAGCAGCACGTCGAGCCCGTCGTCGACCAGCCCGCGGTGCCGGCGCCGGTCGCGGCCGTGCTGTCGGTGCTGCGCAGCAGCGCGGTGATCGTCGACGACGCCGACGTCGTCCTCAAGGCCTCGGCGCCGGCGTACGCGATGGGGCTGGTCCGCGGCACGTCGCTGGTGACCGCCGAGCTGGCCACGCTGGTCACCGAGGTACGCCGCGACGGGCAGATCCGCGAGACCGAGCTGGTGATGCCGCGCGAGCAGGCCCCCAGCCGGCACGTCACCGTGCGGGTCGCCCCGCTCGGCTCGCGGCTGGTGCTCGCCCTGGTCGAGGACCGCACCCGCGAGCGCCGCGTCGAGGCGGTGCGCCGCGACTTCGTGGCCAACGTCAGCCACGAGCTCAAGACCCCGGTCGGCGCGATCCGGCTGCTGGCCGACGCCGTCCGCGAGGCCGCCGACGACCCCGAGGCCGTGCGCCGCTTCTCCGACCGGATGGTGCTCGAGAGCGACCGCTTGACCGTCCTGGTCCAGCAGGTCATCGAGCTCTCCCGCCTGCAGGGCGACGAGCCGCTGGAGTCGCCGCTGCCGATGTCGGTCGACGAGGTGATCAGCCTGGCGGTCGACACGAGCGCGATCGACGCCGGCACCCGCGGCATCTCCGTGGTGGTCGGCGGCGAGCAGGGCCTCAAGGTGCTCGGCAACGAGGAGCAGGTCACCACCGCGGTGGCCAACCTGGTCGCCAACGCCGTGCACTACTCCGAGCCCGAGTCGACCGTGCTGGTCACCACCCGGCTCGAGGACGCCTACGTCGCGATCAGCGTCGTCGACCAGGGCATCGGCATCCCCCGCGTCGAGATCGACCGCATCTTCGAGCGGTTCTACCGCGTCGACCCGGCGCGCCACCGCTCCACCGGCGGCACCGGCCTGGGGCTGTCGATCGTCAAGCACGTCGCCGCCACCCACGGCGGCGAGGTGAAGGTCTGGTCGGTCGAGGGCCAGGGCTCCACCTTCACGCTCACCCTGCCCCACGCCGGGGCACCGCCCCAGGGCATCGGGTCCACCCCGTCCCCCGAGACCACCGCTCGACCCGGCGAGGCGCCCCTGGCGTCCGCCCCGACCCAGAAGGATCAACCGTGACCCGGGTACTCGTCGTCGAGGACGAAGAGAGCTACAGCGAGGCGCTCGCCTACATGCTGCGCAAGGAGGGCTTCGAGGTCGCCATCGCGGCCGACGGCAACACCGCCCTGACCGAGTTCGACCGCAACGGTGCCGACATCGTGCTGCTCGACCTGATGCTGCCCGGCCTCCCCGGCACCGAGGTGTGCCGGGCGATCCGGCAGTCGTCGAACGTGCCGGTGATCATGGTCAGCGCCAAGGACGACGAGGTCGACAAGGTCGTCGGGCTCGAGCTGGGCGCCGACGACTACGTCACCAAGCCCTACTCCCCCCGTGAGCTGGTGGCCCGCATCCGCGCGGTCCTGCGCCGCGGCCAGGACCCCGACCTGCTGCCCGACACCCTCGAGGCCGGCCCGGTGCGGATGGACGTCGAGCGCCACGTCGTCACCGTCGACGGCCACGAGCAGCGGCTGCCGCTCAAGGAGTTCGAGCTGCTCGAGATGTTCCTGCGCAACCCCGGCCGGGTGCTGACCCGCGGCCAGCTCATCGACCGGGTCTGGGGCTCCGACTACGTCGGCGACACCAAGACCCTCGACGTGCACGTCAAGCGGCTGCGCGCCAAGCTCGAGCCCGACCCGGGCGAGCCGAAGTACCTCGTCACGGTGCGCGGGCTGGGCTACAAGCTCGACCTGTGACGGTGGTGCGGTCTCGAGGCCGGCGCTGGCGCGCCTTCCCCGACCACCGTCGCCCAGCCGGTGGCAGCAATCGGTGCAACGACGTCCGATAACCGCTGGGCGGCGCGTCATCGGCGTCCGTAGCCTTGACCGGTGACGCAGACGCAGGGGACCCGAGCCGACGAACCCGGGTCCGCGGCTCCCCCGGCCTGGCTGCCGCTGGCGGCGGTGAGCGTGACGCTGGTGCTGTGGGCGTCGGCGTTCGTGGCGATCCGCCACCTCAGCGACGACTTCTCCGCCGGGCCGCTCTCGCTCGGCCGGCTGCTCGCGGGCTCGCTGGTGCTGGCCGTCGTCGCGGTCCCACGCGGCGTGCCGCGGCCCACCGGGCGGCAGTGGGTCTCGATCGTGACCATCGGCGTGCTCTGGTTCGGCGTCTACAACGTCGCGCTCAACGAGGGCGAGACGCGCGTCGACGCCGGCACGGCCGCGATGCTCATCCAGGTCTCGCCGGTGCTGATCGCGGTGCTGGCGGCGCTGTTCCTCTCCGAGCGGTTCACCACCCCGCTCGTCGTCGGGCTGACCCTGGCGTTCAGCGGCGTCGCGGTGATCGGCCTGTCCGGCTCCCCCGACGGCGACCGCGACCTGGTCGGCGTCGGGCTGGTGCTGCTGGCCGCGGTCGTCTACTCGGTCAGCCTGGTCCTGCAGAAGCCCCTGGTGGCCAAGCTGTCGGCGCTGCACGTGACCTGGTTGGCCTGCACGGTCGGCGCCGTCGCCTGCCTCCCGTACGCCGGCGGGCTGGTCGACCAGGTCGGCGACGCACCCGCGTCGTCGGTGTGGTGGCTGGTCTACCTCGGCGTGTTCCCCACCGCGATCGCCTTCACCACCTACGCCTTCGCGCTGCGGCACATGACGGCGTCCAGCCTGGGTGTGACGACCTACCTGGTGCCGCCGCTGACGATCGTGATGAGCCTGCTGTTCCTCGGCGAGACCCCGCCCGTCCTGGCCTACGTCGGCGGCGCGCTGGCGCTGGTCGGCGTGGCGGTGGCCCGGCGTACGGCGCGGACCCGGCCGACCCCGCCGACCTGAGCCGTCAGGCGCTGAGCGCCTGCGCCAGCCCGGTGCGCAGCGCGGCCGTGGCCCGGCTCCGCAGCTGGCTGACCCGCGACTCGGTCACCGAGAGCACCTGGCCGATCTCGCCGAGCGTGAGCCCCTCGAAGAAGTAGAGCGCGATCACGATCTGGTCGCGCTCGGGCAGGGTGCGCAGCGCCGCGAGCAGGGTGTCGCGGGTCTCGTCGTCGTCGAGCGCGGCGTCGACCGCGGGCGCGAGGTCGTCGACGGCCGCGACCTCGTCGTCGTCGGCGTGCGACATCGACCGGGGCCGCTCGCGCAGGTCGCGGACCTCGACCAGGGTGAGCCCGGACTCGGCGGCGACCTCGGCGTCGGTGGGCGCGCGCTGGAGCCGGTGCTGGAGGACGTCGCGGGCGCGCTCGAGGTCACGCAGCTTGGTGCGGACCGAGCGCGGCACCCAGTCGGCGGCGCGGATGCTGTCGATGATCGCGCCGCGGATGCGCGGCACGGCGTAGGTCTGGAACTGCAGCCCGCGCTGGGGCTCGAACTTGTCGATGGCGTCCATCAGCCCGATCACGCCCTCGGAGACGAGGTCGGCCGACTCGACGGTCTGCGGGAGCCCGCTGCGGACGCGGCCGGCGACGTACTTGACCAGCGGTGAGTACTGCAGGACGAGCTGGTTGCGCAGCTCGACCGCGCCGGTCTCCTTGTAGCGACGCCAGAGCTCGTCGACGTCGCCTGCCTCGACGGTCATTGGTGCTCCCCTCCTCCGGGCCCGATGTCCGGACCCTAGCGGCTGGGGCTCAGGCGTCGAGGAAGGCCAGCTCGTCCAGGATCGTGCTCGGCGTGCTCCGCGGGGGCGGTACGTCGAGGGGGGCCGGCACCTCGACGAGGGACGGGACCTCCACCAGTGGCGGGACCTCGACCAGGGACGGGACCTGCACCAGGGGCGCGACCTCGACCACCGGCGGGGCCACGAACGCCATCGCGTCGTCCTCGGGAGCGGTCTCGACGGGCACCGGTGCGAGCAGCACCGGCTCGGGCAGCGCGGGCTCGGGCAGCGGGGGCTCGGCGAGCAGGGGCTGCGGCGACGCCACCGGGGCGTCGGTGACGCCGAGGAGCACCCGGGTCAGGGCCGCGAGCTCACCGCCGATCCGCGCGGCGAGCAGGACGTCGGCCGACTCGGGCAGCGCGGCGGGCTCGGGCGCCTCGACCAGGGTGGGGATCAGGGCGAGGACGGGCTGGTCGGTGAGGACGGGCTGGTCGGTGAGGGCGGCCGGCGGGTCGACCTGCTGGGCGTGGGCGTGCCAGTCGTGGACGGTCATCGGGGGCTCCTTCGGGACGGGGGTGGTACGCCGAACGGCGGCGCGTCGCTCTCGCTGCGACGCGCCGCCGTTCGGGCCGTGGGGGGAAGCGGTGACGCTGACGATCAGGGGCAGCCGTCGGCGACGACGGCACCGTCGGCCGAGGTCAGGTGGAACTCGTTGCCGGTCTCGCCGACGCCCTCGATGCAGTAGCTGTCATTGTCCGCGCCGACGACGGTGATGTCGTTGTCGCCGGAGGGCTTGAAGCCCGGGCCGGTCTCGGTCTGGTCGTCGAGGTAGGCCTGCGCGCCGGTGTAGGTGGCCTTGTCGACGAAGAAGGTCTCCAGGTAGGTGGAGGCGTTCTTGATGTCGCTCTTGACGCTGGCCTCGGCGGCCTTGTCCTTCTGCGAGAGGAACAGCGGGATCGCGATCGCGGCCAGGATGCCGATGATGACGACGACGACGAGGAGCTCGATGAGGGTGAAGCCCTCGTCGTCCTTGGACTTCTGGAGACGGTTCAGCATGGGGGATCCTTCGTGGGGGGCGGCGGGCTCGGCCGCAGCGGACGGTGTGTGGTGCTTGCACCAGGGATGTCGGAGGGCCCGGGGACCCGCTTGAGGCTGGTCTGGACCACTGGCGCAAAGTGTCAAGTGCGCCCCTCCGGCGACCGACAACCGCCGACCCGTCGCATCGTGGCGACGGGTCACCGCGAGAACGACGCTGACCCGTCGCATCGTTACGACGGGTCACCGCGAAATGGAGGCTGACCCGTCGCATCGTTGCGACGGGTCACCGCGAGAACGACGCTGACCCGTCGTACATGTACGACGGGTCAGCGTGGGTGGGGGTCAGTAGCGGGGGGTGAGCTCGCCGAAGGTCTTCTGGCCCCAGCCGGAGCGGACGGGGTCGAGGAAGTACGGCGGTGGGGCGTAGCGCAGCCGGGTGTCGTAGTTGTAGTCCTTGAGGTAGCCCGAGGCCGAGCCCAGGCCGACGGGGCCGCGGAAGCGTTGCGCGATGCTGCCGTAGACCCGCAGCGTGCCGAGGCGGGCGCCGAGGTAGTAGGACTGCACGCCGAAGCTGTGTTGCAGGGTCAGGATGGCGGCGCTGAGGTTGACGTTGGTCAGGGTGCCGGGGAGGTTGGCCCACTGGTAGCACTCGCCGTTGTCGTAGCGCCGGGTGCACTTGACCGGGTGGTAGATCTTCACCGAGTTGCGGGCGATCAGCCCCAGCGCGTCGGTGCCGTTCTCGCCGCCGCTGTAGGTGACGTCGCCGGTGACCAGGATGTTGTTGTCGGTGGCGATGGTGACCCGGCCCTTGAGCTGGCCCTGGAGGTAGAGCGTGCCGTAGCGGCAGTTGGACTCGGCGAGGGTGAGGTTGACGTCGTAGTCGGGATAGGTCCCGTAGGTGCCGGTGGCGGCCCGGGGGTACCCGTCGCCGATGCCGCCCTCGGTCTTGCAGCTGCTGCTCGTCGGGGTGCTCCGCGCGGACGGGACGTCCTGGACCAGGATCAGGTTGTCCTGCGGCACGGTGACCGTCTGACCGCCGGTCGACCCGAGCTGGCCCGTGCCGGTGCCGGCACTGCCGCACCCGGCGTTGAGGTCGGCCGACGTCGTCCACTTGCTCCAGACCTGCATCTTGGGCACGGCGCCGGCCGCCGTGGGGAGGAACTTGATCCGGGTCGGGCCGGTGTAGAGGCAGCCCGGCTGCGGGGTCTGTCCGGGGGTGACGTACTTGCGCAGGTCACCGATGCTGGTGGGCAGCTCGACCTCGGCGCGGTAGGCGATGCCGCGCTCGAAGATCGGCGAGGCCGCCGAGGTCCGCACGTAGCACGACGTGACCGGCGGCGGGACGCCGTTGTGGGCACGGCACGACGGCAGCGACGTCGTGGTGGTGCCCTGGAAGCGCGGCGACCCGGTCATCAAGATGGCGTCGTTGCTGTGCAGCGGACCGCTGATCCGGTCGCCGGTGACGAAGGTGATGTCCACGCAGCTGGCGGCCCGCCGCTGGGACGACGGCAGCGACGGCCAGTCGTAGCGGGTGCAGACGGCCTGTGCGGTGGTGTTGCCGACGCCGTACTCGTTCTCGTCGGCGGGGTCGAGGGTCTCGTAGACGGTGTAGTAGAGGAACTCCCCGAAGCCGCCACGGCGCAGCCGCACCTGCACCGACCGCGTGGTCTCCCCGACGCGACCGGTGGAGGTCAGCACGATCGCCCCCGCGGTGTGGGTCGAGGCGGTGTCGACGTCGTAGTGGAACGACGCCCGCGTCGACCCGTTGACCGGCAGCCAGCCGACCGTGGTCGACGACGCGCTCCAGCCGCAGGACTGCGACCCGGACGGCATCACCCGGCGCAGGGCGACGTTGGAGCAGTCGACGGTCTGCCAGTACTGGTCGTTGCGGTTGAGGCGGGCCAGGTAGTCGGCGACGCCGGCCTCGGCCGCCGCGAGGGCCTGGTTCCAGTCGTCAGACCGGTCGACCTTCTTCAGGGTCTGCACGGCGGCGTTGAGGGCGACGGTCGCGAACAGCGCCAGCAGGGTCATCGTCACCAGCACCACGAGCACCGAGGACCCGCGGTCCCGGACGTGGGGGGTGGGGTGGAGCTCGCTCACGAGGCCTCCGTCAGCTTGTTGATCTCGACGTTGGGCAGCCGCACCCGGCTGACCACGGTGCGCGCGGGGAACCGGCTGTCGCCGGGGCGGCGCTGCACGGTGATGACGAGGTCGACGCTGGAGATGCGGGGCAGGTCGGACGCCGTGAGCGCCAGGGTGCTCGGCATCCGCAGTCCCTCGTAGTCGTAGTAGGACAGGACCCCGGGCGAGGGCCAGCGCAGGCCCCGGGCCGCGACGCGGGTGCTGAACGCGCAGCCCGACGCCGAGCGCGAGCAGAAGGTGTAGCTGCCGTTGCCGACCGCGATCGGTGGCTGGGTCTCCTGCACGAGCTTGCCGGTGCCGGGGTGGGCGGGGTCCGCGGCGACGTACAGGGTGACCAGGCTGGGTCCGATCGGCGAGTCGCCGGTGTTGGCGTAGAAGGTGACCCGCGTCGGCGACGCCACCACGACCGCCGTGTCCTCGCAGTCGGTGCAGGTGCGGGACTCGAGCTGCTCGGGCAGCACCGCGGCGCGCAGCACCTTGCCGGCCGCGGCCATCCCGAGCTCGGCCTGGATCGTGTTCTCGCCCCGCGCCTGGAGCCCGTCGGAGGTCCGCAGGGTGATCACCGCGACGGTCCCGACCATGGCGGTGATGAGGACGAACAGGGTCATCGAGACCAGCAGCTCGGCCAGCGACATGCCCGCGTCGGGGGCGGGGCGCTCGTCGGGGTTCACGGCAGCGTCACCACCGGCGGCGGCAGGGGCGTGGTCGGCGGGTCGGTGACCGGCGTGGGGGTGAGCGTCACCGAGGTCTGCGTCGCGCTGCCCGACCTGGTCAGCCGCCACTGCCCGTAGGGCAGGCTCGTGCGCAGCTGTCCGGTGGCCGGCACCGCCCCCAGGGAGACGGTGGCGCCGGCGGAGCAGGCGCTGTCGGCGAGCTGCCGGGCGGTCACGGTGACCCCGGGAGCGGCGTTGACCTGCACGGGCGCGAGGTACGCCGTGGCGGGGGTGCTGCCGCCGGGGGTGGCGTCGACCGGGACGTCGCGCGCGTCGCCCGGGTCGTTGGCGACGCACCCGCCGGCCCAGACCTGGTAGCCGCTCGGGTAGGGCCACAGCCGGTCGATCAGCCGGGACCGTCCGGTGCCGGTGATCGAGCGGAAGCCGGACGGTGGGATCGCGCTGTTGCCCAGCGAGACCGGCACGGCGATGCCGGGCGGCACCTCGTGGCCGACGAGGGTCTCGAACGACACCGAGATCGTCGCGGACTCGGCGTACTCGACGGTGCCGCGCCACAGCTGGCCCTGCTGGACCTGGGCGGTGGTGGCGCCGGTGGGGTCGCCGGCGGGGTTGACGTGGCCGCCGCGGCTCAGGGTGATCGTGTAGGTGCCGGCGTCGAGGAAGGCCAGCAGCACGCAGCCGTCGGCCGAGGTCGACCCGGTGCGGGTGACGCCGGTGCTGGTGGACCGGGCGGTGACCGGGACGCCGTCGACAGGGCTACCGAGGTGGTCGAGCACCTTGAGACCGATGTGCCCGTTGAGCGCCGAGTAGGTGCCCTTGGGCGGGGTCATCACCGTCTCCATCGTCACCGGGTTGCGACCGTCGAGCGAGGGCCACGTCACCTGGACCTCGACGCGCAGGTAGGCCAGCTCGGCGGTCGAGCCCTCGTCGCACGCGCTGGCGGCGGCGCTGCCGACCGAGGCCCACTGGGCGGTGCGCTCGACGGTGAACGGCGTCCCGTCGACGACCAGCGGCTGCCCCACGGTGCCGCCCGGGAGCGGGCTCGGGTTCAGCACCTTGTTGACCAGCACCCGGTCGGGTCCGCGGGTGGCGCCGCTGAAGGTGTCGCGGACGATCTCGAGCTCGCGCACCGCCAGGTTGACCGCCGCCGAGCGGGCGGCGTCCTCGCTGGTGATCCGGGCCGCCGTGGTGACCGTGACGAGGACGGCGGTCGCCATCACCGCGAAGAGGGTGAAGGCCACCATCACCTCGACCAGGGACATCCCGGCGTCGCGCGGGCGAGCGCGCGGCTGGTGGTCGACGGGGGGCACGTGGGGTACATCGGCGCCGGACGTCCCTGGCTTGAGGGCCGCGGCGAGCTACTCGATGAGCTCGAAGACGGAGAAGATCGGGAGGTAGAGCGCGATGATCATGCCGCCGACGACGACGCCGAGGAACGCGATCATCAACGGCTCGATGAGGGCCGTGAGCGCGTCGGTCATCGCCTCCACCTCCTCGTCGTAGAACTGCGCGATCCGCGCCAGCATCGTGTCGATGGCGCCGGCCTCCTCGCCGGAGGCGATCATCTGCACCACCATCGGCGGGAACACGTCGTGGCGGGCCAGGGGGCCCGAGACCGAGTCGCCCTGCGAGACCGACCGGGCGACGTCCTCCAGCGCGCGGCTGATCACGACCGAGCCGGTGGTCTCGGAGACGATGTCGAGGGAGGCCAGGATCGGCACGCCCGAGCTGAGCAGCGTCGAGAGGTTGCGGGCGAAGCGGGTGAGCGCGATCTTGGCGAACAGCTTGCCGAAGACCGGCAGCTTGAGCTTGAGCGGGTCGAGGACCCCGCGGACGGCGGCGTCGTGGCGGTGCTTGCGCCACCACAGCACGAAGGCGGAGCTGCTGACGACGATCACCGGGACGGCGTACTTCATCCCGTCGCTGAGGGTGACCAGCACCTGGGTGGGCAGCGGCAGCGCGCCGCCGAGGCCCGCGAACATCTCCTCGAAGATCGGGACGATGAACAGCAGCATGCCGATGCACATCACGATCGCCATCACCAGCACGACGATCGGGTAGGTCATCGCGGACTTGATCTTGCCGCGCAGCTTGACCTCGGCCTCGAAGGTCTCGGCGACCTGGAGCATCGCGACGTCGAGGAACCCGCCGGTCTCACCGGCGCGGGTCATGCTGATCATGAACGGCGGGAACGTGTGGTGCTCGTCGTTGGCGAGCGCACTGGAGAGGCTGTGGCCGGCCTCGACGTCGGCCTTCACCTTGGCCAGCACCTCGCGCAGCGAGGGGTTGTCGAGCTGCTCGGCGAGGATGGAGAGAGCGCGCATGAGGGTCAGCCCGGCGTCGACCATCGTCGCCAGCTGACGCGCCATGACGGCGAGGTCCTTCATCGTGACGCGCTTGCGGCCGAAGCTGATCTCCTTGCTCAGGCCGGTGCCCGCGGCCTTGACCTCGAGGGGCACGTAGCCCATCGACATCAGGCGCTCGGCGACCGCGGTCTCGTTCTCGGCCTTGACTCGGCCCTCGCGGAAGCGGCCCTCGGGATCGCGGACCTTGTAGTCGTAGTGGGTGACGGCGGGCATCAGCGCGCGCCCGTCGGGGTCTGGCCCGAGGCGACCCGCCACGGGTCGGACGCGTCGGGCCGGGAGGCGGCCGACGCGCCCCCGCTCGGGGCGGAGACGGCCGCGGCGGTCGCGGCCTCGGACGCGGCCTTGCTGCTGCCGCCGAGCAGGGTGATGAAGTCGCCGATGTTGGAGCAGTGCTCCAGGCCCATGTCCTGGCTGATCCGGCCGGCCTTGACGTGCTCGGCGAGGTGGGCGTTGAGGGTCTGCATGCCCTGGCGGCCGCCGGCCTGGAGCGAGCCGGGGATCTGCTGGAGCTTGTCGTCGCGGATCATCGCGCGGATGCCCTCGGTGCAGACCATCACCTCGACGGCAGGCACCCGGCCACGGCCGTCGACCGACGGCACCAGGGTCTGGCAGACCACGGCCTGCAGGGTCGCGGCGAGCTGGGTGCGGATCTGCTGCTGCTGCTGGGCCGGGAAGACGTCGACGATCCGGCTGACGGTGTCCTGGGCGCTCTGCGTGTGCAGGGTCGCCAGCACGAGGTGGCCGGTCTCGGCGGCGCTGATCGCGACCGAGATGGTCTCCAGGTCGCGCAGCTCGCCGACCAGGATCACGTCGGGGTCCTGGCGGAGCACGTGCTTGAGGGCGGTCCGGAAGTCGTGGGTGTCGGCGCCGACCTCGCGCTGGTTGACCAGGCAGCCGCGGTGCTGGTGCAGGAACTCGATCGGGTCCTCGACGGTCATGATGTGGCCGCGCCGGGTCCGGTTGACCTGGTCGACGACCGCCGCGAGCGTCGTCGACTTGCCCGAGCCGGTGGGGCCGGTGACGAGCACCAGACCGCGCTTGAGGTTGGCAAAGGTGCTGAGCACCGGCGGCATGCCGAGGTCCTCCAGCGGCTTGATCTCCCACGGGATCATCCGCAGCACGGCGCCGATGGCGTCGCGCTGCCAGAAGATGTTGACCCGGAACCGGCCGACACCGTGGACCGAGTGGGCGAGGTCGAGCTCGCGCTTCTCCTCCAGCACCTTGCGCTGCTGCTCGGTGAGGACGGCGTACAGGCACTCCTGGAGCTGGCGGCGCTCGAGGGGGCCGACGCCGGAGTCGGGCAGGGGCGCCATGGTGCCGCGGATCCGCACGGTCGGCGGGGCCCCGATCGTCAGGTGCAGGTCGGAGGCGCCGGTCGCGGCAGCGCGCGCCAGCAGCTGGTCGAGGTCGAGCGGCGGGGCGGCGGGGCCGCCGGCGCGCTCGGGGTCACCCCACGACACGGAGCACCTCCTCGATCGTGGTCAGGCCCTGCACGACCTTCTGGCAACCGTCGTCACGCAACGTCGTCATCCCTTCAGCACGGGCCAGGCGCCCGATCTCGTCGGTGGAGGCCCGGCGGATCGTCAGGCGCTCGATCTCCTCGGTCACGGGCATCACCTCGTGCAGCGCCATCCGGCCGCGGTAGCCGGTGCCGGCGCACGACGTGCAGCCGACCGGGCGGTAGAGGCGCGGCACGTCGTCCGGCAGCGTCATCCCGACCGAGGCGAGCTCGGCGGGGTCGGGGACGTAGGCCTCGCGGCAGCGCTTGCACAGCGACCGGCAGAGCCGCTGGGCGACGATGGCGTCGAGCGCCGAGCCGACCAGGAACGGCTCGATGCCCATCTCGACCAGCCGGGTCAGGGCGCTGGGGGCGTCGTTGGTGTGCAGGGTCGAGAGCACCAGGTGGCCGGTGAGCGACGCCTCGATCGCGATGTTGGCGGTCTCGTGGTCGCGGATCTCGCCGATCAGCACGATGTCGGGGTCCGAGCGCAGGATGCTGCGCAGCGCGGAGGCAAAGGTGAGGCCGGCCTTGGGGTTGGTCTGCACCTGGTTGATGCCGGGCAGCCGGTACTCGACCGGGTCCTCGACCGTGATCACGTTGACGTGCGGCTGGTTGAGGATGTTGAGGGTCGCGTAGAGGGTGGTGCTCTTGCCCGACCCGGTGGGGCCGGTGACCAGGATCATCCCGTAGGGCTTGGAGTACGACGTCCGGAACTTGCCGAAGTTGTGGTCGCTGAACCCGAGGTCGTCGAGGCCGAGGCGGGTGTTGGAGTTGTCGAGCACGCGGGCGACGATCTTCTCGCCCCACACGGTCGGCAGCGTCGCCACGCGCAGGTCGATCGCCTGGTTGCCGTGCATCACCGAGAGCCGGCCGTCCTGGGGGATGCGGCGCTCGGCGATGTTGATGTCGGCCATGATCTTGAGCCGGCTGATGACGCCGTTGGTGATCGAGCGGGGCGCCCGGTGGGCGTCGGCGAGGACGCCGTCGATGCGGTAGCGCACCCGCAGGTCGTGCTCGGTGGGCTCGAGGTGGATGTCGGAGGCGCGGTCGCTGATGGCCTGGCTGATGAGCAGGTTGACGAACCGGACGACCGGCGCGTCCTCGGTGACCTCGGTGAAGGAGTCGAGGTCCTCGGTCTCCTCGGCGACGTCGAAGTCGCTGCTCAGCGTCGCCAGCTCGCCCTCGGCGCGGTAGTGCCGGTTGAGCTGCGCCTCGATCTCGGCGCGCCCGGAGAGCACGAAGACGACGCGCTGGCGGGTGAGCCGCGCGATGTCGTCCTTGAGGTCGAGGTCCTTGACCGCCCGCATCGGGACGGCGACCAGCAGCGCCCCGTCGCGGCGGGCGTACGGCAGCACCACCGACCGGCGGGCGAAGTCACCCGGCAGCAGGGCCGCGGCCGTCGCGTCGATCTGCAGGTCGGTCAGGTCGACGTACTCGAGGCCGGCGGACTCGGCCGCCAGCCGCAGCAGGGCGCCGCGGTCGACGAGACCGCGGTCGACGAGGGCCTCGACCACCGTCTGGTGCTCGCCGGCTGCGGCGCTGGCCAGCGCCACGTCGTCGACGGTGACCAGGCCTGCCTGCAGCAGGGCGTCGATGGTGTCGCCGCTGGTGAGCACGTCGCCTCCTGGCCTCGAGAAGTTTGAGGAGACCGAGGAGGGGGGTCCCGGTCTCCACCGAGGTTGTCGGCGGACCGGAGGGGCCACTTGAGGGCCGGTGCTGCTCCGTCGTGGACGGGTCCTACGCGAGGACGTCGAGGGCGCGCTTGGGGTCCTGCTGGTAGCGGACGATGAGCTCGGCGGTCGCCTCGTCGATGCGCTCGTGGAGCCCACGCCGGTAGGACGTCAGCGTCGCCTCCGCCGCGCCCAGCCGCTCCAGGGCCTCGGCCGTGCCGGCCTCGTCGACGGGCGTCGTCCACACCTCGCCCAGGTCGGGCAGGTCGGGCAGGGGGTCGGCCGCCCGGACCCGCAGCAGCTGCTCGCGCACCTGGCCGCTGCCGGTGTCGCCCAGGACCCGGCCGAGCGCATCGACGTCGATCGGGCTGTCGCTGACCGTCCCGGCCCGCAGCAGGTCGACCCGGGCGTGGATCAACCGGCGCCAGTAGGAGATGCGCTCCTCCTCGGCCCGCAGCTTCTCCCGGTAGGTGCGCAGCTCGGGGAGGCCGACGTCGGCGAGGTGGGGCGACGGCTTCGCGGCCGTGATCGTGCGTCGCTGCCCGCTGGGCGGGAGCTGCTCGTCGTCCGTCACGGTGCAGCAGCCTAGGCGATGCGATGCGGGGCGGGTTGCGGGACGGTCGGCGGAGGAGGGGTCCCGAGACGGTTCCTTGCCGAACCTCCTCGACCAGCGTCGGTGCGCGACCGGTGCGCCTCAGACCGTGACCGGGTTCCAGCCGGCGCGGCGCAGGCGGACGGCGAGGTCGTGGGGGTTGGAGGCGGCGTGGGAGGCGGTGGTCTCGGTGAGCACGCCGTCCATCACCAGGGTCAGCAGGTGCTGGTCGAAGGTCTGCATGCCGGAGTACTCGCCGGAGGCGAGGATGTCGGGGACCTGGTGGGTCTTGTCGGGGTCGGCGATGGCCTCGGCGAGGCGGGCGTCGTGGACGGCGACCTCCATCACGCACACCCGGCCGGCGCCGTCGTCGCGCGGGACCAGGCGCTGGCAGACGACGCCCTCGAGGGTCCCGGACAGCACCGAGCGGACGCGCTGCTGCTCGTCGGCGGGGAAGAACTCGATGAGCCGGTGGATGGTCTCGCGGGCGTCGTTGGTGTGCATCGAGCCGAGGACGAGGTGCCCGGTCTCGGCGGCGGTGAGGGCGGCGTGCACGGTCTCCTGGTCGCGGAGCTCGCCGATCAGGATGACGTCGGGGTCCTGCCGCATCGCCGAGCGCAGGGCCGCGGACCAGTCGAGGGTGTCGCTGCCCAGCTCGCGCTGGGTGACGGCGGCGAGGTGGTCGGTGTGCATCACCTCGATCGGGTCCTCCAGCGTCAGCACGTGGACGGCGCGCTCGCGGTTGATCAGGTCGACCATCGCGGCCAGGGTCGTGGACTTGCCCGACCCCGTCGGTCCGGTCACCAGCACCAGGCCGCGCGACCGTCGGGCCAGGTCGTGGACCGAGGACGGCATGTCGAGGTCCTTGAGCGCGATCGGGCTGTCGCGCACCAGCCGCAGCACGCAGGCGTCGGCGCCGCGGGTGCGGAACGCGTTGGCGCGGAACCGGCCGACCCCGTCGACGACGACGGCGTAGTCGGCCTCGCGCCGCACGGCGTACTCCTCGCGGACGCCGTCGGTCATCGACGCCGCGACCAGGTCGGTGACCAGGGCTGCGTCGAGCGGGGCGTTGGTGGCGTCCTCCAGGGTGCCGGCGACCCGGATCTTGGCCACGGCGCCGGGACGCAGGTGCAGGTCGCTCGCGCCGCGGCGCACGACGAGCTCGAAGAGGCTGTGCAGGAAGTCGACGGCGCGGGTGTCGGCAGTGGTGGTCACGCCCGGATCATCGGTCGGCAACCCGCGCGGCTTGACGGCTCAAGTGCGAGACGCCCCCGACCGATGCCCCTGGTGCCCAACGGCTCAGCCCCTGAGCCAGCCCATGCCCCGCAGGAGAAGCCCCATGGCCATCGTCGTCGGACTCGACATCGGCAGCTCGGCCGTGCGCGCCGTCGAGGTCGTCAGCCACGGCCGCTCGGCCCGCGTACGACGCGCCGGCCGCGTGCCGCTGCCGCCCGGTGCCGTCGAGGGCGGCCAGGTCCGCGAGCCGGTCGAGGTCACCAAGGCGGTCCGCCGGCTGTGGCACGAGACCAAGTTCAGCACCCGCAGCGTCCGGCTCGGTGTCGGCAGCGGCTCGGTGCTGGTGCGGCCGGTCGAGCTGGAGTGGATGCCGCCGGCCGACCTGAAGAAGGCGATGCGCTACCTGGTCGCCGACCTGCTGCCCGTCCCGGTCGACGAGGCCAACATCGACCACGTGCTGCTCGGCGAGACCGAGAAGGACGGACGCCGGATGGCCCGGGTGCTGCTCGTCGCCACCGCGCGGGACGGCGTCGACGACGTCGTCCGCGCCGTCGCCGCCGCCGGGCTGCGACCGAGCACCGCCGACCTCTCGCCCCTCGCCCTGGTCCGGGCCGCCGCCCGCGCCCCGTCGGCGGCCGGCCCCGAGACCACCGAGGCCGTCATCGACGTCGGGGCCGACAAGGTCTCGGTCGCCGTGCACACCCACGGCCTCCCCCGCTTCGTGCGGGTGATCCCCGGCCTGGGCGGGACGACGCTGACCCGCGCCCTGAGCGCCGCGACCGGCGCCGACGAGCCGGCCTGCGAGCACCTCAAGCACACGAGCCGGCTCGACGCCACCGACGGCGGGTCGCTCGCCCTGCGCGCGGCCACGGTGCGCCTGGCGCAGGAGGTCCGCGACACCCTGCAGTTCCACGCCGCCGCCGACCCGCTCCACCCCGCGGCCCGGCTGGTGCTCACCGGCATGGGCGGTTCCAACCCCGGTTTCGCCGACGTCGTCGCGGCCACGGTCGGACTTCCCACCACCGTGCTCGCGCCGCCCGACTCGGGCCGCAAGAAGTCGGTCGACCTCGACCTCACCGTCTCCTACGGACTGTGCCTGGGAGCCGTGGCATGAGCCTGCTGACCACCTCCCGCGCCGGACGCACGCCCGGGGACGAGCCGTCCCCCGACAAGCCGGCGAGCGGCCGCCGCGCCACCACGACGACGAGCGCGGCCGTCAACCTCCTCTCGCCGTGGGTCTTCGAGGAGCTGCGCGTACGACGCCTGCGCCGCCGGTTCGCCTTCGGCGCGGTCGCGCTGGTGGTCACCATGGCCGCCGTGTGGGGCGTGCTGCGTCTCGACCTGGCCCGCGGCCAGCAGGACCTGCGCGACGACGAGTCGGTGGGCGACGGGCTGCGCAGCCAGATCGACGACCTCGGCGACGTCAAGCGGTACGTCGCCGACGTGCGGCTGCGGGTCATCGGCGTCGAGGAGACGATGTCCACGCAGATCGGGCTGGCCCAGGTCATGCGCGAGCTCGACGCGGCGATGCCCGACGGTGCCGCGCTGACCGACCTCCAGCTGAGCCTGCCCATCGACCCCGCCACCGCCGACCAGCCCGCCGCCACGGAGGTGGCCCTGTGCCCCGGTGCTGACCCCTTCGGCGCCCGCGTGGTCGTCGCGTGCCTCGAGCTCGGCGGGATCGCGGACACCCGCGACGACATCAGCGCCCTGGTGGAGGCCCTGGACCGCTCCGACCTCTTCGTCGAGCCGTTCGTCTCCGACACCACCCGCGACGCCGACGACGGGGGCCTGGTGACCTTCGCCGGCACCCTCGGCCTCGACCCCGCGACGTACACCGGCCGGTTCGCCGACATCGACGGTTCCGAGGACCCCGACTCCGAGAAGAAGACGAAGCGAGGCTCGCGATGAACCTCAAGAGCGCGTCCGCCACCCTCCTGCTCGGCGCCGTCGGCCTGCTCGCGCTCGCCGCGCTGGGCTGGGTGGCGCTGATCGGCCCGGCGCTCGGGGACCGCGGGGCGGCCGCGGAGTCGCGGACCGACGCGCAGGACCGCAACCAGGCGATGCGACTCGAGCTCGTGCGGCTGCGGCAGCAGGCCGACGAGCTGCCCGAGACCGACGCCCTCGCCCGCCGGCTCGACGAGGTCTTCCCCCCGACCGCCGACCAGCCCGGCTTCTTCGCGCAGGTCGCCGAGATCACCGACGCCGCCGACATCCCCGCCACCGGCGTCACCGTGCTCAGTCCCGGTGTCCCGGAGGTGCTCGTGGACCCCGCGGCGCCGGCCGACCCCGCCGACGAGGGGGCAGCCGGGGCCACCGGGGCCGCCCCCGCCCCCGAGGCGCCGCCCCCCGCCACGGCCGACACCGTGGCGGTGCAGACGGTCACCGTCGAGGTGCGCGGCGACTACGCCGCGCTCACGGAGGTCCTGCAGGGCATCGAGGAGATGGAGCGCGGGTTCCTGGTCAGCACCGCGACGATCGAGTCCGACGAGGACCGCGGCCTCACGCTCGTCGTCGTCGGCCGCACCTTCGTGGCCCCGCCGCTCGTGCCGGCGCCGTCGTGACGGTGAGCACCGTGACCGGCACCGCCCTGACGCGCTGGTTCACCGGCCGCCGGGCCGCGGGCGCGCGGGACCCGCTGACCGGGCTTGCGCAGCGCGACGACCTGCTGCGCCGGGGGCCGGGCATGCTCGGCCAGGCCCGGGTCGCCCGGCGTCCGGCCGTGCTGCTGGTGCTCGACCTCGACGGTTTCAAGGGCGTCAACGACACCGCCGGCCACCACATCGGTGACCGCGTGCTGACCGCGATCGCCTCGCGGCTCCGGACCGTCTGCGACCCCGGCGACCTCGTGGTCCGCCTCGGCGGCGACGAGTTCGCCGTGCTGACCGGCCGGCTCGGCCGCGGTGACGACGGGTCCACGCTGGCCGGCGCCATCATCGACGCCGTCGGCGAACCGATGGAGATCGACGACCTGCAGGTCACGGTGCCGGTCTCGATCGGCGTGGCGACGTACGGCGACGACGGCGGCAGCGTCGAGGCACTGCTCCTCGCCGCCGACCAGGCGATGTACGTCGCCAAGGCGGCCGGACCCGGCCAGTGGCGGGCCAGCACGCCCCGCGACCAGGGGCTGGCCGACCGCTCGCAGCGACTCCTGGCCGACCTCGCGTCGGGCCAGGCCCCCCGGCAGCTCGTCCTGCACTACCAGCCGCAGGTCGCGCTCTCCACCGGCGACGTGGTCGGCTTCGAGGCACTGGTCCGGTGGGCCCACCCCGAGCTCGGGCTGCTGGCGCCGCGGCAGTTCATCCCGCTCGCCGAGCGGTCGGGCCTGATGAGCCCGATCACCAGCGCCGTCCTCGACCGGGCGCTCGGCGACCTGCACCTGCTCCAGCGCGCCGTCCCCGACGCACGGATGTCGGTCAACGTGACCCGACGCCACGTCCTGGGGCGCGGGCTGGTCGACGACCTGCGCGCCCGGGTGCACAGCCACGGGCACGAGCCGCGGCACGTCGTCCTCGAGATCACCGAGCCCCTCACGCGGGCCTCCTCGCAGACCGCGGCGACCTTCGACGCGCTGAGCCGGCGCGGGTTCGAGATCAGCATCCGCGGCTTCGGCACCGCCCGGTCGTCCCTGACCGCGCTGTGGGGCAACCCTGCCGTGGGCGAGGTCAAGCTCGCCCCGACGATCGTCGAGGCCCTCCAGGACCGCGGCGGCGAGACCGACCACGAGGCCGTCCGGCTGCTGCGGGCGCTGACCAGCGCGGCGCACGGGCTGGGCATCCGGGTGGTCGCCGAGGGCGTCGAGGACCACGCGTCGGTCCGCGGCCTGCGCGAGCTGGGCTGCGACGTCGCCCAGGGGTTCTGGGTCTGCCCGCCCCTCGACCTCGACGCCGTCGACGCCTGGAGCCGGGCCTGGCCCGGACGCCGCGACCTCGTCCTGGGCTGACCCCGAGCGCCCGGGTCAAGTGGGCGTGCGCCGCAGCCGATGACTCCGGTGACCCCCCACCCTCGACCGAACCCGGAGGGCACCGTGCCTCCCACCTTGATGATCGCGCCGGCGCTGCTGCTGGTGCTCCTCGTGCTGCTCGTGCTGCTCCGGCGCCAGAAGGCCGCCGCCGCCGCGCCGGCGCGCGAGCCGGAGGAGGTCCGGCTGCAACGCCTGCAGGCCGAGACCCTGGCCGGGCTGCAGCGCGAGTCCGCCGCGGGTGCCGCGGCCGCCGCGACCCTGCCGGCCGGGACCGAGGACGTGGCCCGCGTCGAGACCCAGCCCGAGCCTGCGGTCGAGCCCCCGCTCGAGCCGCACGCCGTGACCCAGCCCGTGCCGTCCGGGACACCGAGCCCGTGGGTCGTGCCGGAGCCGGCGGTCGACCACGCCGCCCACGACTACGCCCACGACTACACCGAGCTCTCCCGGTCGCTGGCCGCGGCCGGCCGGCTGCGCGAGGCGGCCCTGGCCCAGTGGGCCGGCGACCTGCGCATCCTCGCGCCGCTGCTGGAGGGCCGCGGCGCCGAGCTCGTCGACGGTCTTGCCGCGCTCGCCCCGGTCGACGCCGCCACGGCCGTGACGGCCGCCCGCGCGGTCGCCGCCGGACTGGTCGGACCCGACTTCGCGGTGGCCGCGGTGCTGCCCGACGCCGCCCACCTGGCCGGCCAGGGCGACCACCTCGCCGACGCGGCGGCGTACCCCGGCTGCGACGTGTCCCCCGACGTGCTGCCCGACGCGGTCGTGCACGCCCTCGAGTCGGTGCTCGTCGGGTCCGCCGAGCGCTCCGGCGACGACGGCCGGGTCTCGGTCGGCCTGCGCTGCGACCTGGTCGCCCAGGTGGTCTCCGACCACCCCGCGGCCGACGCCGCCGCCCTGGCCCGCGGCGTCCTCGAGCCGCACGAGCGGGCCGCCTTCGACGCCCGGCTGGCGTCGTGACGGGTGAGCTGACGCCGTACGCCGTGGGGCTGGCCGGCGTCCTCGGTCTGCTGGTCGGCTCCTTCCTCAACGTCGTGGTGCACCGGGTGCCGGCCGGGATGTCGGTGGTCCACCCGCCGTCGGCGTGCCCCGGCTGCGGCCACGAGGTCCGGGCCCGCGACAACGTGCCGGTCGTCTCGTGGCTGCTGCTCCGCGGCCGGTGCCGCGACTGCGCCGCGCCGATCTCCGTGCGCTACCCCCTGGTCGAGGCCGGCACCGGCGCCGCGTTCGCCCTCACCGCCTGGCGCCTCACCGACCCCGTCGTGCTCGCCGCGGCGCTCGTGGTGGTCGGCGCCGGCATCGGGCTGGCGCTGATCGACCTGGAGCACCAGCGGCTCCCGTTCGCGATCACCCGGGTGACGACCGTCCTGGTCGTCCTGGTCGTCGTGGCCGGCTCGGCGACCGGGCTGACCACGATCGACTGGACCGCGGTCGCGGTCTCGGTGGTGGGGTGGACCGGGCTCTACGCCCTCCTGCACTACGGCTCCGGCGGCCGGGCGATGGGGTTCGGCGACGTCGCGCTCGCGCCAGTGCTCGGGCTGGTGCTGGGCCTGGTCGGGTGGCCGGCCGCGCTGATCGGCCTGTTCGCCGGGTTCGTGGTCGGCGCCGCCGTCCTGGTCCCGCTGCGGGCCACCGGCCGCATCGGCCGGCGGACGCCGGTGCCGCACGGGCCGTTCATGCTGGTCGGCGCGGCCCTCGGGCTGTTCGCCGGGATGCCGCTGAGCCAGGCCTACCTGGCCACGGTCGGGCTCGGTTGAGGCCCCACTAGTCCTTTCGGTCAGGTGGCATGACCCGCCCGGGTAGTCAGGCCGGAGACCACCCAGGTGGACTATCGCGAGATCGGCTCGAGGATCCCCACGGGGCCCAGACTTGCGCCTATCTTGAGGTGACGGGGCGCAGCCGGGTCACACCGGTGAATCTGCGTCTTGGCCAGAACCCCCGCGCACGCCCGACGCGCGGTCCCCCCACGGAGGCCCCCCACCATGCAATCCCCTGTGCTCGTCGTCGGTCATGACGACACCCGGCTCCAGGCCACCCGCGACGCCTTGTCGCTGGGCCGCCTGACCAACCCCGTGCTGGCCTGCCGTGACGCGCAGGACGCCGGCGACTACGTGCTCGGGCGCGCGCAGTACGCCGACCGGTCGGCGTATCCGCTGCCGGCCGTCGTGGTCACCGACCTCCGGCTCACCCGCGGCAGCGGCCTCGACGTGGTCCGGGTCGTCCGCAGCCACCTCACGCTGCGTCGTACGCCGGTGATCGTCGTCGCCGCCGTGGCCGACGGTGCCGACGACCACGAGATCGCCGAGGTCCAGCACCTGGGGGCCGCCGCCTTCCTGGCCCAGCACGTCGCCGCCGACGTGCTGTGCGACGTCATCCGGGACACGGGCGTCCCCTGGTCCGTCGGCCGCGTCGGGCTGGGCGCATGAGCACCCCGACCTCGACGCCCGGTCGCGGCTCGTCGGCCGCGCTCGCCCTGGGCCTCGACCAGCACGGCGCCACCCTGCCGACCACGACGTCGCTGGTGTCGTCGATCGCCGAGCTGCGCGCCGAGCACTGCGACCGGCGGCACACGCTGGTGCTGATCGCCGCGTCGCTGTCCAACGCCGCCGAGATCGCCGACGTGCACGGCTCCCACGCCCTGGAGGTGGTGACCGCCGAGGTGGCCCGCCGCACGCTCCAGCACGACGTGCTGCCGGTCCGGCTGCTGCGCGCCTCGCCGCTCGGCGGCATCCTGGCCGCGGTCGTCGTCGACCGCGACGTGACCCGCGCCCAGGTCGACGACCTGATGAGCGACGTACGCCGCCTCGTCACCCTGCCCGACGGCCTGGTGTGGCCCGTCGTCACGGTGGGGGCCACCGACTGTGACACCGGGGACGAGATCTGGGCCGCGGTCCGCGACGTCCGTGCCGCCGTCGTCGCCGCCGGTCGCGAGGCCCCGGGGGCCACGCGCTGGCACGAGGGCGCCTCGGTCGGCGTCGCCGACGAGCTGAGCCGGGTGCGCGACCTCGCCCTGGCGATCACCGCCGACCCCGACCAGCTCTCGCTGCACTACCAGCCCGTCCACGACCTGCGCGACAACCGCGTCGTCGGCGCCGAGGCGCTGCTGCGCTGGACCCACCCCGAGCACGGCCCGGTGTCGCCGATGCTCGCCGTCGAGGCCGCCGAGCGCACCGGGCTGATCGTGCCCCTGGGCCGACTGGTCCTCGACAAGGCCCTCGCCCAGGTGGCGGCGTGGGGCGACCGCGTCAGCCCGGGCTTCCGGCTGCACGTCAACGTCTCCCCCCTCGAGCTGCGCGAGCCGGCGTACGTCGACCGCGTCGAGGCCGCCCTGGCCCGCTACGGCGTCAGCCCGTCGATGCTGCTCCTGGAGATCACCGAGACCGCCGCCCTGGTCGACTCGGCCGACGTGCGCGACACCCTCGACGCGCTGCACGAGCTCGGCGTCGGCCTCGGCATCGACGACTTCGGCACCGGCTACTCCTCGATCGCCCACCTGCGCCGGCTGCCGGTCGACGTCGTCAAGGTCGACCGGTCGCTGATCAGCTGCGTCGCCGACGGCGCCAGCGACTTCATGCTCACCCGCGCGGTGCTCGGCCTGGTCGCCAGCCTGGGCGTGACCATCGTCGCCGAGGGCATCGAGAACGCCCTCGAGGCCGCGCACCTGCGGTCGATGGGCTGCGTCTACGGCCAGGGCTACCACCTCGGCCGCCCCGTGCCGGGCGAGGAGTTCCTCGTCGCCGAGACCGCCCGCAGCGCGAGCGCCTAGGGCCCCGGCTCTCGATCAGGGCTGGCCCTCGCGGGCGTGGTCCTCGGCCTCGAGCCACCCGCGGAAGGCCTCGAGGTTGTGGGTCGGCTCACCCCGCAGCTTGCGCCACTCCCACTCCTTGCGGATGGAGGAGGCGAAGCCCAGCTCGAGGAGCGTGTTGAACGACTCGTCGGCGGTGGTCAGGACGGCGCCGAGCACCCGGTCGAGCTCGTCGAGGGTCACCGTGGCCAGCGGCAGCCGGGCGTCGAGGTAGATGTCGCCCAGCCGGTCGAGGGCGAACGAGACGGCGTAGGTGCGCAGGTTCTTCTGGAGCAGCCACCGGTAGACGGCCTCGTGGTTCTCGTCGGGCTGGCGGCACACGAACGCGTGCACCGCCAGGTGGTGCGGGCCGACGTCGAGCCGCACGGCGGTCTGCAGCTTCTTCACCCCCGGCAGGGCGAACCCGAAGACGTCGGCGTCCGGGCCGCCCGGCTCGTCGAACTCGATGCCGCTGTCGACGAGGTAGGCACGGATCGTCTCGGCGGCCTCGCTCACCCGGCCGACTCTCGCATGAGGGTCCGGGCCCGGCGGTACACCCCGAGCGTCTGCTCGGCGGTCACGTCCCAGGAGAACTCCGTGGCGTGGACGAGCGCTCCGGCGGCCAGCCGGGCGCGCAGGTCGTCGTCGGCGACGACGCGGCGCAGGGCCGCGGCCCAGGTCTCGGCCCGGTGGCCGTCGACGAGCAGGCCGCTGACGCCGTCGCGCACCACCGTGGTCAGCCCGCCGACCGCGGCGGCGACCACGGGCGTGCCGCACGCCTGCGCCTCGACGGCGACCAGGCCGAACGACTCGTTGTGCGACGGTACGGCGACCAGGGTGGCGGCGGCGTACCAGCGGGCCAGCTCAGTCTGGGTCACCGGCGGCACGAACCGCACCACGTCGGCGATCCCGAGGGACTCGGCGAGGGCCGCCAGGGCCGTGGGCCGGTCGAGGCCGCTGCCCGACGGTCCGCCGACCACCGGCACGACGAGCCGGGCGCGCAGCGACGGGTCGTGCTCGATCAGCACCGCGACCGCGCGCAGCAGCACGTCGGGCGCCTTGAGCGGCTGGATCCGCCCGGCGAAGAGGAGCACCACCGCGTCGGCGGGGAGGCCGAGCGCCACCCGGGCGCCGACCGGGCCGCCCGGGTCGGGCCGGAAGACCTCGAGGTCGACGCCGGGGTGCACGACCTCGACCCGGCCGGCCTCGGCGTCGTAGAGGTTGATCAGCTGCTTGGCCTCGAGGTCGGTGTTGGCCACCAGCACGTCGGCGGCCTCGACGACCTGCTGCTCGCCGATCAGCCGCGCGGCCGGCTCGGGCGTGTCGTCGGCCGCGAGCGCGTCGTTCTTGACCTTGGCCATCGTGTGCATGCTGTGCACCAGCGGCACGCCCCAGCGGTCGCGGGCGAGCGCGCCGACCTGCCCGGACAGCCAGTAGTGGGAGTGCACGGCGTCGTAGTGCCCGACCGGGTGGGCCGCCTCGGTGCGCAGCACCTCGCGGGCGAAGACGCACAGCTGCCCCGGGAGCTCGTGCTTGGTCAGGCCCTCGAACGGGCCGGCGGTGATGTGCCGGACCAGCACCCCGTCGGCCAGGGGGACGACGGGCGCGTGCGTCGAGCTGGTGGCGCGGGTGAACACGTCGACCTCGACGCCGCGGGCCGCGAGCCGGCGCGCGAGCTCGACGACGTAGACGTTCATGCCGCCGGCGTCGCCGGTGCCGGGCTGGTCGAGGGGTGAGGTGTGCAGGCTGATCATCGCCAGCCGTCGCAGCTCCCCCGCGTCACGCACCTCGTCCACGTGCACCGCAACCCCGCGTCAGGACCGATGATTCCCGGACGCCGCCGGAGCCGGCCGTCGGACCACGCCGATCGCGACGCACAACGTGGCCACGCCACCGACGACGGCCTCGGTCTCGCGGTCGGGCGCGGCCTCGTGGAGCACCGCCAGCACCGACCACGCCAGGCCCACCGAGCCGGCCGCGCAGACCGCGGCGAGCCACGGCGCGCGCACCAGCCGGGCCCCGGCAGCGGCGACCGCGACCGCGAGCAGGAGCAGGCCGGCCCACGACAGCGCCGGCCCGTCGACGTACAGGTTGGCGGCCAGGCAGATCCCCCCGAGGAGCGCGGCACCCAGCGTGACCGACTGCACCCGCGCACCCCCCTGGACCCGACCCGACGACCGCACAGTGTGCCAGGCCGGGAATGATCGCCCACATGAGCCAAGCCACCCAGGGCCGGCGCACGGCCGTCGTGACCGGGGCCAGCAGCGGCATCGGGGCCGCCACGGCCCGCGCCCTCGCCGCCGAGGGGTTCCACGTCGTATGCGCCGCGCGTCGTACCGACCGGATCGAGTCGCTCGCCGCCGAGATCGGCGGCACGGCGGTGACCTGCGACGTCACCGACGCCGCCTCCGTCGACGCGCTGGCGGCCGCCGTCGGCGACACGCTCGACGTGCTGGTCAACAACGCCGGTGGCGCGTTCGGGGCGTCGCCGGTCGCGCAGGCCGACGTCGAGGAGTGGCGCCGGATGTACGACGTCAACGTGATCGGCCTGGTGCAGGTCACCCGCGCGCTCCTCCCCGCGCTGCTGCGCGCCGACGACGGCGCCGGCGTCATCTGCAACGTCGGCTCGACCGCCGGGCGGGTCGCCTACGAGGGCGGCGGCGGCTACACGGCCGCCAAGCACGGCACCCAGGTCGTCACCGAGACGCTGCGCCTGGAGCTGTGGGACCAGCCCGTGCGCGTCTGCGAGGTCGCCCCCGGCATGGTCCGGACCGACGAGTTCGCGATGGTCCGCTTCGACGGCGACGCCGACAGGGCCGCCGCCGTGTACGCCGGCGTGGCCGAGCCCCTGGTCGCCGAGGACGTCGCCGACGCGATCGCCTGGATGGTCACCCGCCCGCGGCACGTCAACGTCGACGAGCTGGTGATCCGCCCCCGCGCCCAGGCCGCCCAGCACAAGGTCGACCGCCAGTCGACCGACTCCGACGCTCGATAGGGTTTTGGTCATGCAGACCATCGGGCTGATCGGCGGGATGAGCTGGGAGTCCAGCGCCGTGTACTACGAGGCGCTCAACCGTGGCGTGCGGCAACGCCTCGGCGGCCTGTCCTCGGCGAGGACGGTGCTGGTCTCGGTCGACCTGGCCGAGCTGACCGCCCTGCAGCAGCAGGAGCGGTGGGACGACGTGGCCGAGGTGCTGGCCACGGCCGGGCGCCAGGCCGAGGCGGCCGGGGCCGACTTCCTGCTGCTGTGCACCACGACGTTCCACCGGGTCGCCGAGCAGGTCGAGGCCGCGGTCTCGATCCCGCTGCTCCACCTCGGCGACGTCATCGCCGACGCGGTGGTGGCGCGCGGCCTCGACTCGGTGGGACTGCTCGCCACCGCGTTCCCGATGTCCCGCAGCTTCTTCGTCGACCGGATCGCCTCGCACGGCCTCACCGTCCACGTGCCCGACGCCGCGCACCACGAGGCCGTCAACCGGATCGTCTACGACGAGCTGTTGCAGGGCCGGGTCCTCGACGGCTCGCGGCGCACGCTCGTCGGCCTCGTCGACGAGCTGTGGGACGCCGGCGCCAAGGGCCTCGTCGTCGGCTCCACCGAGCTCGAGCTGCTGGTGCGCCAGCACGACGTCGAGCTGCCGCTGTTCCCGGCCACGACGCTGCACGTCGACGCCGCGCTCGACCTCGCCCTGGGCTGAGGCGCGCCGGGCGTCGAGGCCGTCACGCCCAGGTGTCGCGCAGCACCAGCTCGACGAGCCGCCGCAGGTCGGGATCGAGGTCGCCGTCGGTGAGCCGGGCGGTGCGGCCGTCGAGGTCGAGCTCGTAGGTGAAGCCGTCGGGGTGGGGGGACGCGGCGGGCGGGGGCAGGGCGGCGGTCCGGCCGAGCAGGTCGCGCAGCTCGGGCACCCGGTCGTCGTCGGTGTCGAGGTCGACCTCGCCCTCCACGGTGCGCCCGACGAACCCGCCGCTGCGCCGGACCCGGACCCGGGGTCGCCCGGTCGGCGCGACCCCGACCTGGGTCCAGGCCTCGCGCACCGCCTCGGCGTGCTCGCCGGCGGCCGCCACCGTGGCCGCGGCGAACCCGGCGAAGTCGGTGTCGGGACCGACCGCCCCGCCGGTGAGGGCGGCGTACCAGATCGGGCCGGCGCCCTCCCACGTGCGACCGCCGATGCCCACCGCGGCCAGGTGGAAGGCGCGGTTGGGGATGCCGGAGTTGAGGTGGACGCCGCCGTTGTCGTCGCTGGTCTCGACGTAGTCGTCGAGGTGGCCGACCTGGGGGTCGCGACCCAGGCGGGGGTCGTCGTAGGCCGTGCCGGGCGCCCGCATGTCGCGCAGCCCGCGCGCCGCGACGCCGGGGCGGAACAGCCCGGCACCGATGAGCCAGTCGGCCTCGGCGGCGCTCTGGCCGCGCAGCCGCTGGAGCAGGCAGGCCGCGACCACGTCGGAGACCGACTCGTTGAGCGCGCCCGGCTGGCCCTGGTAGACCAGCCCGGCCGTGTGCTCGGTGAGGGCGTGGGCGAGCTCGTGCCCGACCACGTCGACCGGCTTGGTGAACCGCTCGAAGAGCGTGCCGTCGCCGTCGCCGAAGACCAGCTGCGCGCCGTCCCAGAACGCGTTGACGTAGTCGCGGCCGTAGTGGACGGTCGCCAGCACGGGCGCGCCGGCGCCGTCGTAGGACTCGCGGCCGAAGACCTCCGACAGCAGGGCCAGCGAGGCCGCCACGCCGTCGGCGGCCTCGTCGACGGCGGCGTCACCGGTGGCCGGCTCGCCGGCCCGGCGCGCCGGGCGGCCGGGGAGGTCCGTGGCGCCGCCGGCGTCGTGGACCGTCCAGGCGGGATCGGCGGCGACCCGGCCCGGGACGGGGGCGCCGCCGGGCCCGGCGGCCGCGCGGGCGGCGCGGATCTGCTCGTCGGTGGCGAGCGTCGCGGCCGCGGCGAGGTCGGTCGCGGCCAGCCGGCGGAGCAGGTGGGGTGGCAGGAAGGAGCAGTGCGTCCGAGACATGCGACCTGTCTACCCCCGACCGCCGACGTCCCGCACCCACCGCGGGCAGCGAGACCGTCGTCACACCGACGCCGACGAATCGGCCCAGCGGCGCGGCGCACCTAGACTCGACAAGGCCTCCGGGCCGCTCTCACCCCGACCCGACAGGACGCCGTACCAGCTGATGACCACCCGCGCCGATCTCCGCAACGTCGCCATCGTGGCCCACGTCGACCACGGCAAGACCACCCTCGTCGACGCGATGCTCCGCCAGGCAGGGGCGTTCACCGCCCACCAGGCCGAGAGCGTCGCCGACCGCGTCATGGACTCCGGTGACCTCGAGCGCGAGAAGGGCATCACCATCCTCGCGAAGAACACCGCCGTCCACTACGAGGGCCCGGCGGGCGGCGGCAAGCCGATGGTCATCAACATCATCGACACCCCCGGCCACGCCGACTTCGGCGGCGAGGTCGAGCGCGGCCTGTCGATGGTCGACGGCATCGTGCTGCTCGTCGACGCCTCCGAGGGTCCGCTCCCCCAGACCCGCTTCGTGCTGCGCAAGGCGCTCAACGCCGACATGCCGGTGATCCTGGTCGTCAACAAGACCGACCGCTCCGACGCCCGCATCGCCGAGGTGGTCGACGAGACCTACGAGCTGTTCATGGACCTGCTCGACGACTCCCACAGCCAGGACGCGCTCGACTTCCCGGTCGTCTACGCCTCCGGTCGCGCCGGCATCGCCAGCCTCTCGGCGCCCGAGAACGGCACCATGCCCGAGGGCACCGACCTCGAGCCGCTGTTCAAGACGATCCTCGACACCATCCCGGCCCCGGAGTACACCGAGGGCGCGCCCCTGCAGGCCCACGTCACCAACCTCGACGCCTCCCCGTTCCTCGGCCGGCTTGCGCTGGTCCGCGTGCACGAGGGCACCCTGAAGAAGGGTCAGCAGGTCGCCTGGATGCGCCGCAACGGCGACGTCAAGAACGTCAAGATCACCGAGCTGCTGGTCACCGAGGGTCTCGAGCGCCAGCCGGGCGAGTCCGCCGGCCCCGGCGACATCGTCGCCATCGCGGGCATCCCCGAGATCACCATCGGCGAGACCCTCGCCGACCCGGAGAACCCGGTCGCGCTGCCGCTCATCCACGTCGACGAGCCGGCCATCTCGATGACGATCGGCACCAACACCTCGCCGCTGGTCGGCCGGGTCAAGGGCGGCAAGGTCACCGCCCGCCTGGTCAAGGACCGCCTCGACTCCGAGCTCATCGGCAACGTGTCGCTGCGCATCCTGCCCACCGAGCGTCCCGACGCCTGGGAGGTGCAGGGCCGCGGCGAGCTGGCGCTGGCGATCCTGGTCGAGCAGATGCGTCGCGAGGGCTTCGAGCTCACCGTCGGCAAGCCGCAGGTGGTCACCAAGGAGATCGACGGCAAGCTGCACGAGCCGTTCGAGCGCCTCACCATCGACGCGCCCGAGGAGTACCTCGGCACCATCACCGAGCTGCTCGCCGCCCGCAAGGGCCGGATGGAGCAGATGACCAACCACGGCACCGGCTGGGTGCGCATGGAGTTCCTGGTCCCGGCGCGCGGCCTGATCGGCTTCCGGACCCAGTTTCTCACCGACACCCGCGGCACCGGCATTGCCCACGGCATCTCCGAGGGCTACGAGCCGTGGGCCGGCGAGATCCGCTCGCGCAACAACGGCTCGCTGGTCGCCGACCGCAAGGGCGCGGCCACGGCGTACGCGATGACCTCGCTGCAGGAGCGCGGCACGATGTTCGTCGAGCCCACGACCGAGGTCTACGAGGGCATGATCATCGGCGAGAACTCCCGCAACGACGACATGGACGTCAACATCACCAAGGAGAAGCAGCAGACCAACATCCGGTCCGCCACCTCCGACAACTTCGAGAAGCTGATCCCGCCGCGCAAGCTGTCGCTGGAGCAGTGCCTGGAGTTCTGCCGCGACGACGAGTGCGTCGAGGTCACCCCCGACGCCGTCCGCATCCGCAAGGTCGTCCTCGACGCCAACGAGCGCGCCAAGACCGCGAGCCGGGCCCGCAAGGGCACCAAGTAGCGGAGCCGGGCGAGCGTCGGCGAGCCCGTACGACGATCCCCGATCCCCCACGTCGGCGATGATCACGTCCCCAGACCCGACGTAGGGTCCGGACATGGGGGCAGAGACGCAGGCGTGGGTGCAGCTGGTGGCGCAGACCGCGGAGGCGGTGGTGTGGCTCGCGCTGACGGTGTGGAGCCTCGAGCGGATGCGGGCCCACGTCTGGGCCCGTCCGGCCGCGCTCGGCGCGGTGCTGCTGCTCATCCCGGCCACCACGCTGACCTCCGCGCGCGCCCAGCTCCTGATCGGCGACGACCCCACGATCCTGCAGGCCTACGCCACCGGTCCGCTGCCCACGACGTACGCCGTGCTCCGCGTGGTCGCCGCCGTCCTGCTGCTCACGGCGGTGGTGCTGGGGCGCGGCTCCGGCCGGCCGAGCGCCGCCTGACCTCGTCGTGCTCCTCGACGTCCAGCTCGACGCCCGTCCCGACGCCGTCGCCGACCGGGCCCGCGAGCTCGTCGGGGCCGGGGTCGACGGCCTGTTCACCTTCGAGGGCCCCCACGACGTGTACCTCCCGCTCGCGGTGGCGTCCCAGGTGGTCGAGACCGACCTGATGACCAACGTCGCGATCGCGATCCCCCGCTCCCCCGTGCACCTGGCCCACGCGGCCTGGGACCTGCAGCTGATGAGCCGCGGCCGGTTCCGCCTCGGCCTCGGGTCGCAGATCAAGGTGCACGTCGAGAAGCGGTACGGCGCCACCTGGTCGCCGCCCGCGGCGCGGATGCGCGAGATCGTGCTGGCGACGAAGGCGATCCTCGCCTCCTGGCAGGACGGCACCCGCCTCGACTTCCGGGGCGAGCACACCCAGCACACGCTGATGCCGCCGACGTTCGTGCCCGGCCCCCACCCCCACGGCGCACCGCCGGTGCTCCTCGGCGCCCTCGGCCCGCTGATGACCCGCACGGCCGCCGAGGTGGCCGACGGCCTGCTGGTGATGCCGTTCCACAGCCACCGGCACGTGCGCGGGCGCACCCTGCCGGCCGTCTCGGAGGGACTCGCCGCCGCCGGTCGCACCGAGGTCGCGATCTACCCCCAGGCCATCACCGCGATGGGCCGCACCCCCGACGAGCAGGCCGCCGCCGACGCCGGCGTCCGGATGCTGCTCGCCTTCTACGGCTCCACCCCGGCCTACCGGCCGGTCCTCGACATCGAGGGGTGGGGCGACCTGCAGCCGCGGCTGAACGCACTGTCCAAGACCGGCGACGTCGCCGCGATGACCGCCCTCGTCACCGACGAGATGCTCGAGACCCTCGCCGTCCGCGGCACCCCCGAGGACTGCGCGGCCGAGCTCGTCCGCCGGTTCGGTGACCTCACCGACCGGGTCTGCTGCTACTTCCCCGGCTACGACCCCCCGCTCGCGCAGGTCGGCGCGCTGCGGGCGGCGTTGGCGTCGGGCTGAGGCGGGAACACCGCCGCAGCGCCGGCGGTTCTCCCCGCATGCGCATCGAGATCTGGTCCGACGTCGTCTGCCCCTGGTGCTACATCGGCAAGCGCCGGCTCGAGGAGGCCCTCGCCGGCTTCGAGCACCGCGACGAGGTCGAGGTGGTGTGGCGCTCGTTCCAGCTCGACCCGTCCGCGCCCACCGAGCCGACCGAGAACGTCGCCGAGATGCTCGGCCGCAAGTACGGCGGCGGCCCCGACCGCGCCCGGCAGATGATGGCGCAGGTGCAGCAGGTCGCGGCCGAGGTCGGGCTCGACTTCACCAGGCACGCCGACGGCCTGCACCTCAACACCGTCGACGCCCACCGGCTCCTCCACGCCGCCGGTGACCGCCGCGCGGAGCTGAAGGAGGCGATGCTGAACGCCTACTTCGTCGAGGCCCGCAACCTCGCCGACCACGACGTCCTCGTCGAGCTCGCCACCGCCGCCGGCCTCGACGCCGGCGAGGCGCGCGCCGTCCTCGCAGGAGACGCCCACGCCGAGGAGGTGGCGGCCGACGCCGCCCAGGCCGCGGCGTACGGCGCTACGGGCGTGCCGTTCTTCGTCGTCGACCAGAAGTTCGGCGTCAGCGGCGCCCAGGCCACCGAGGTCTTCGCCCAGCTGCTCGAGCGCGCCTGGGCCGAGCGGTCCCCGATCCAGATGGTCTCCGCCGGAGGTGTCGCCCCCGGCTGCGAGGGCGACGAGTGCGCGCTGCCGGAGTGAGGCCGACGACGTAGGTTCGGGGGCATGACGCCGCTCCCGGACCCGGTCAGCACCGCCCGTCAGCACGCGCTCGGCGACCTGCCCCGGCGTACGGCGCAGCGCTTCCCCGACAAGCCCGCGCTCGTCGACGGCAACACGTCGTACACGTTCGCCGAGCTCGGCGCCGTCGTCGACCGGGCCGCCGCGGCGATCGCCGACGCCGGCCTGCGTCCGGGCGACAAGCTGGCGCTGCTCTGCCACAACTCCTGGCAGTACGCCGTGCTGGTCTTCGCGACCGCCCGCGTCGGCGTGGTGCTGGTGCCGATCAACTTCATGCTCGGCGCCGACGAGGTGGCCTTCATCCTCGACCACAGCGAGGCCGCGGCGTTCGTGGCCGAGGACGCGCTCCTCGAGGTGGCGACCCAGGCCCTCGACGGCCTCGACCACGACGTGCCGACCCGGGCCGTCGTCCGGCTGACCGGGGGCGACGTGCCCGACGGGTGGGTCGACGCGCAGACCTGGTTCGACCACGCCGGCGTGCCGCCGGCGGTGCTCGTCGGCGACGACGACCCGGTCCGCCTGATGTACACCTCCGGCACCGAGTCGCGACCCAAGGGGGCGCTGCTCAGCAGCCGCTCCCTGATGTGGCAGTACGCCAGCTGCGCCCTCGACGGCGACTACCGGCCCGACGACGTCGACCTGCACACGCTGCCGCTCTACCACTGCGCCCAGCTCGACGTCTTCCTCGGTCCCGACGTCTGGCTCGGCACCACCTCGGTGGTCCTCCCGGGACCCGACCCGGCCGCGATCCTGCGCGCGGTCGAGGAGCACCGGGTGACGAAGTTCTTCGCGCCGCCGACCGTCTGGATCGCGCTGCTCCGCCACCCGGGCTTCGACGACGCCGACCTGTCGTCGCTGCAGAAGGGCTACTACGGCGCCTCGCCGATGCCGGTCGAGGTGCTCAAGGAGATCCAGGAGCGGCTGCCCGCCGTCCGGCTCTGGAACTTCTACGGCCAGACCGAGATGGCGCCGCTGGCCACCTCGCTCGGCCCCGACGAGCAGCTCTCCCACCCCGGGTCGGCCGGTCGCGCGTCGCTCAACGTCGAGACCCGGGTCGTCGACCCCGACGGCGCGTCGGTCGACCCGCTCCCGCCCGGCGAGGTCGGCGAGATCGTGCACCGCTCGCCGCACGCGACCCTGGGCTACTTCAAGGACGAGGAGAAGACCGCCGAGGCGTTCGCGCACGGCTGGTTCCACTCCGGCGACCTCGGCTACCTCGACGACGGCGGCCGCCTCTACGTCGTCGACCGCAAGAAGGACATGATCAAGACCGGCGGCGAGAACGTCGCCAGCCGCGAGGTCGAGGAAGCCGTCTACACGATGCCCGGCGTCGCCGAGGTCGCGGTCTTCGGCGTCAGCCACCCGCGCTGGGTCGAGGCCGTGGTCGCGGTCGTGGTGCCCAAGGACGGCGAGCAGCTCGCGCCCGACGACGTGATCGCCCACTCGCGGTCGGTCCTGGCCGGCTACAAAACGCCCAAGTACGTCGTCGTCGCCGACGGGCTGCCCAAGAACCCCAGCGGCAAGATCCTCAAGCGCCAGCTGCGCGACGAGCATGCCGACCTGGCCGCCGGCGCGGCGGACGGGTAGCCGTCACCCGAACGGCGAGCTGCGCACGATGGCCAGGGCGCGGTCCATCTGGAACGGCTCGTTCTGGCGGTAGAGCCACGGCCGACCGAACCACAGGTAGGCGTCGACGTGCCGGCGCGCCAGCCGCTCGACGTCGTCGGGCAGGCCCCAGCGGTCGGCACCGACGGCGGTCGTCGGCGGGATGCCGAGGGCCACGCAGGTGCGGGTGTCGGTCCGGCTGCGGCACGGGTAGGCGTTGTCGGGGTCGGGGCCGGTGTACGTCCCGAACTCGAAGCCCTTGCCGTTGCTGCTGGTGTTGATCACGACCTTCTTGCCGGGCAGGCCGCGCTCGGCGAGCTCGGCGACCAGCTCGGCGCCGCGGCGTACCTCTGCCTCGGTCGGGGAGTAGTGCGTGCTGTTGAGCGCGACGCCACGGGCGTGGCGGATGCCGCCGGCCACCAGGAAGTCGGCCGCGGCGGACGCCCCGCCCTGACCGCTGGCGGAGGGCCAGTCGCCGGCGCCGCCGTCGATGTAGACGCTGGTGTGCGGCAGGGCGCCGAGCTTGCGGGCGGAGTAGGCGATCAGCTGCGAGGGCAGCCGCGAGCCGCGCGGGGCGCACAGCGCGAACGGCCCGTCGGGCTGCAGGATCACCGCGGTGTGCGTCGACCCGATCGCGCGGGCGAAGTTGTCGGTCCACCGCTTGTACGACGCCTGCTCGGCCGCCGTGGGCAGCCGGCGGCAGGCGTCGTGCTCCCACGGCACCATCCGGAACATCGACATCTGCACGAGCTTCGCCGGGTCGCCGGCCTGGGAGACGCGGATGTAGTCGCGGGTCTTCTGGAAGATCTCGCCGACGGGGATCCAGTCCCCCATCCACTTGGCCTTGGGTCGCAGCGCGATCTTGGCGAGCGTGGCACGGGTAGCGCCACGGGAGCGCTCGTAGGGCTCCCACACCATCTCCTGCGGACCCTGGTAGACGCCCCAGGGGCGTCCGGCGAGAGGGTTGGCGTCCCGCGCGGCCCGCGCGGCCCGGGCGGCCCGGGCAGCCCGGGCGGCACGCTGCTCCTCGAGCGTGCGGCGCAGCTGGTCGCGCCGGCGCTGCTGGCGCTCCGCCTGGGCCTGGGCCTTGCGCCGCAGGTCGGTCAGCGACGGCTCCTCGACCGGGGCGGGCGAGGGGGCGTCGAGGGTCGGCGACGGTGACGTCGTGGCACTGGTGCTGCGACCGGACGCCGCGGGCTCGGCCCGGTCGGGGGTGGACCCGCTCCCGCAGGCGGTCACCCCCAGCACGAGGCCGGTCAGGACGGCGGTGACGCGCAGGCGCATCGCCCCTGTCTACACGACGTCGGCCACGACCTCGGCGACGCGGTGCACCTGGTCGACGTCGGACCCGGTGGGGATCAGGTGCACCTCGTCGGCGCCGACGTCGGCGAACGACCGCAGCACGGCGCGCAGCTCGGCGGGGGTCCCGGCGAAGCCCGTGGTGGGCGCCATCGCGTCGACGAGGTCGGCCGGCAGCCAGTTCATGTAGTGCCGCAGGTGGCGGTGGACCTGGGCGCGGGCGCTCCCATCGGCACCCGTCGGTGGCTCGAGGGCGACCCAGAACGACGTCGTCAGCCGCGGCGGCTGCCGGCCGGCGTCGGCCCAGGCGGAGCGCGCGAGGTCGAAGAGCCCACCGACCGCCACCGGGTCGAGGTCGAGGGTGACGCCGGCCAGGCCGTCGGCCCACACGGCCGCGCTGCGGATGGTCCGGGGTCCCATGGTGCCGACCAGCAGCTCGGGGCCGCCCTCCTGCACCGGCGGCGGTCCGACGGGGCGGACCGCCTCGGTGACCGGCTCGCCACGCCACACCCGCTGCATCACGGCGACCCGCTCGGCCATGCCGCGCCTGGTCTGGGTGGCGGTGTCGGCACCGACGGCGCGGTAGTCCTCCTCGCGGCCGCCGACACCGAGACCCACGGTCAGCCGTCCCCGGGCCAGCTGGTCGCCGGTGGCCAGCGACTTGGCCAGCAGCACCGGGTCGTGCAGCTGCGGCACGACCACCGTGGTCACCAGCCGCACCCGCGACGTCCACGCGGCCACCGCGCCCAGCAGGGTCAGCGTCTCGGGGTTGTCGAACGCCATCCGCTCGCCGAAGCAGAGCGACGCGAACGGTCCCTCGTCGGTGGCGCGCGCCCACGCCTCCAGGGTCTCCGGACCGCGGGCCCACAGGTCGGGCTCCATCACGGGCAGGGTCATCCCGACGCGCATGGGCGTCACTCTCGCAGAGCGGCCTTCCGGCTGGAGCGGAGCTCGGGGGCGAGCACGGCCAGGCCGAGGAGCGGCAGCAGCGCGAGCACGGCCAGGCTGCGGTCGACGCCGACCACGTCGCCGAGGCCGCCGACTATCGCCGAGCCGATGCTGCCGCCGACGAGGAACACGAGGGTGGCCACGCCGAGCGCCACTCCGCGGACGTCGGGCTCGACCGCGTCGGCGACGGCGGCGGTCATCGCCGGCTGGCCCAGGCCGAAGGCCATCGTCACCAGCAGCACGCCGACGGCGAGCAACGGCGCCGACGTCAGCGACGCGCCGAGCGCGGCCACCAGCAGGGCGACCGCGGCCACCGCGCCCGACACCGCGACCGCCCGCGCCGGGCCGAAGCGGTCGATGGCACGGCCCGCGAAGCGGGGCACGACGAGCGCGACCGCGGCGCTGGGCAGCAGGAGCAGGCCCACCTGCCAGGGCTCCCAGCCGTCCCCGACGAGCACGGCCGGCACCCCGACGAGCAGGGCGAACCAGGCGGCCGGCACCGCCGCCGCCGACGACGCCGTCCGCACCACGAAGCCGTTGCCCACGACCTCCAGCGGTAGGAACCCGTGGGGTCGGCGGCGTACCCAGGCCGCCGTCACCGGCGCCCCGAGCACCAGCAGCAGCACCCCGGCGACCGCGACCACGAGGCCGGTCGACGGCGACTGCACCAGCAGCACCACCCCGGCAGCTGTGAGCGCCACCAGCACGGCCCCGACCAGGTCGAGGCGCGCGCCGGTGCCGTCGCGGGTCAGCGCCGGCCAGAGCACCGGGATGACCAGGAGGCCGAGCACGGGCAGCGCCATCACGGCCCGCCAGCCGAAGGCGTGCTCGACGACCCCGCCGACCAGGGGACCCAGGCAGCTCACGGCCGCGGCGACCCCCGCGAGCCGGCCGAGGGCGAGGCCACGCACGGGGCCGGCGTACCGCCCGTTGAGCACGGCGACGCCGAGCGTCGGCACCGCGGCCGCGCCGGCGCCCTGGACCAACCGGGCCAGCAGCAGCACCGAGAACGACGGCGCCGCGGCAGCCAGCACCGCCCCGGCCGTCATCAGCCCCACCCCCACCAGCAGCGGGATCCGGATGCCGATCAGGTCGGAGACCCGGCCGTAGACGGCGGTGGTCACCGCGAGCATCAGCGCGTAGAGGCTGATCGTCCACGTCGCGACGCCGGCACTGGTGCCGAGGTCGTCGGCGATCAGCGGCACCGCGACCGCCGCCGACGACGAACCCATGCCGGCCAGCCCGAACAGCAGCCCGAGCAGCAGCGACACCCGGCGGGAGTCGTCGGGGGGGTCGGAGGTCACGAAAGGATTGAACACGAGCGGCGAGACGGTTGTTCCCGACAACCGTCGAGGACAGCGATCAGCGGATCCGGAACGTCCGGGGGCTGACGGCGTAGAAGTGGTTGCCGGCGGCGGCCACGATGATCCGGGCCCGCTGGGTGCGGACGCCGCGGGGCAGGGTGACCCGCTTGGCGCCGTCGTTGGCCGTGGCGCCGGCCAGGGTGCGGTTCCAGGTGGTGCCGCCGTCGGTGGAGAGGTAGATCGTCACCCGCTCGGACAGCTTGCGGGTGCCGTTGACCTTCCAGCGCACGTCGAGGGAGGTGCCACGCGCCTTGGTGATGCCCTTGCGGGACTGGGAGGTGACCAGGAACGGCCCGGCCGAGGGCACGACCCGCATCGTCACCCGGCGGGTCGCCACGCCGCCGCGCTGGTCTCGGACGGTGTAGCGGAAGTGCATGACCCGCTTGCCGGCGCCCTGGGTGCCGAGGTAGCCCTTGGTCGGCAGGTACTCGCTGAAGCACTCGACCACCGCGGGCCGGACCGGGACGTAGTCGTCGAGGTCGTCGGGCAGGGGCGCGACCCTGGGGCAGGTGCCGGTGCGGGCGTTGGTGTTGCCCGAGAGCACCTGGGCGAGGTCGGGGAAGTAGCGGGTGCCGTTGCGGCCGGCGATGTTCTGGCCCGGGGACGGAGACTCGAGCGAGGCCTCGTCGCTGACCCGTGCCGCGGTGCCGAAGACCCGGAACAGCGGGCCGTAGATCTTGCGGTTGCTGACCAGGGAGGTGCCCTTGCCGTCGAGGCCGCGGTCGGCCTGCTCCCACAGGTGGACCAGGCGGTCGCCGTCGGGGTCGGCGGCGCGGCCGCTGAGCCGGAACGGGGTGCGGATCGGGAGCCTGCGGGTGACGCTGGTGGAGACCACCCGCGGCGCCCGGTCGTCGGTGGTGACGGTGTCGTCGCCGCCGTTGTCGGCCGCACCGCCCGTGGCGGTCTCGCCGACGAACCCGTCGACCCCGGCGCTGCCGCCCTCGTAGGTCAGCGGAGGGACGTCGACGTGGTCGCCCGCGACGTCGGGGGCCGGGCTCGGCGCGAAGATCACCTGGAAGCCGGTCGGCCCGACCGGGGTGAGCGGCGCCGGGTAGACCTCGTAGTCGCCGTAGGGGTCGTAGCCCCAGCCGGCGATGGTCACGTCGCGGCCGGTGAGGTCCTCGACGGCCGCCTCGACGGTCGCGGCGTCGTAGGCCCCCGCGGTGATGGTCACCGGCGGCTGGTCGCCGAAGCCGAGGTCGAAGCTCGAGCCCGGGCCACCGAACCCGCTGAGCGAGACGGTCTGCACCTCGACCACGGGCGGCAGCGACGTGCGGGTGTAGCCGTTGACCTCGTCGAGGGTCTGGAAGGAGAAGTAGGGGTCGGTGTGGGGCTGCAGGTCGTCCTGCAGGCAGAGGCCGGCGTAGGCCATCACCGAGGACCCCGAGCCGGGCTCGACGGAGGTCCCGCCATTGCGGTTGGGGCCGGCACAGGCGTACTGCACGCCTTCGAAGGTGAATTGCACCCCGTTGAAGGTGTGGTTGCCGGAGAACTGGTGGCCCAGCTCGTGGGCGACGTAGTCGATGGCGAAGAAGTCGCCCTTCGGCTCGGGCAGGCCGGTGCAGCCACCGCCCTTGTAGTCGGCCCCGACGACGCCGAGGTAGGCGACGCCGCCGCCGTTGTTGCCGAGCGCGATGTGTCCGACGTCGTAGCCGGCGGCGCCGATGACCTGGCCGAGGACGACGCGGTTGCGGCCGAGGGTCTCGGTGGAGCAGAAGTCGAGGTCGCCGTACTGCTCGGCGGGCGGGGCGCCGGGGTCGACCACGGTGCGGAAGCAGGGCTCGCCGCCGCACGGGCCGTCGGGGCCGGTGGCCTCGGCGGCGGTGTCGAAGTTGAGCTGGTCGGTCTCGTTGATCAGCTGCAGGGTGATCGCGAGGTCCTGGCGGTAGATCTGGTTGACCCGGTTGATCAGCGTGGCCTTCTCGGCCAGCACGTTGTCGGTGCCGAAGTAGGTGGCGTAGGTGGGGTCGGAGGTGAGCGCGAGCCGGTAGCGCTTCTCGACGACGGCCCCGCCGGCGCGGGACTGCGCCGTCCGGTCGCGGCGCAGGACCTCGCGGCGCAGCTCGGGTGCCTGGCGCTCGACGAACGCCTCCTCCGGGCGCGTGGTGGCGGCGCCGTAGAAGGCGAGGTGGGTGGTGGTCCCGCGGCGGTCGTGGGCCGGGTCGACGTACCAGGAGCGCTGCCCCTGCGGACCGCGGACCGCGGCGTGGAAGCCCATCGGCGTGACGTCGAGCGCCACCGTGGTGGTGGGGTCGTCGACGGCGTGGCCGGTGTAGGTGGCGATCTCGGGGTGCGCGGCCGCGAGCCCGGGAGCGAGCACCTCGGTGCGGGTCACCGAGAAGTCCTCGGTGTCGCCGGTGGGGGTCGGGACGGCGAAGACCGTGCCGCCGCCGCTGCCCTCGGCGGGCGCGTCGGCGAGGCGGTCGCGCACCTCGCCGAGGTCGACCCGCACCGCGACGAAGCGCTCGGGGTCGACCCGCACCTTGGCACCGGTGGGCTCGAAGCCGCTGACCGGGCGGAACGCCGGGTCGTCGGGCACGGCGGACGTCGACGGGTCGGCCGAGGACGCCAGTGCCGGAAGCAGGCCCACGGCCGCGACCACGGTGGTGGCGACGGCGAGGCGGGCGAGGCGGGTGTGACGCATCGGGGGGCTCCCTTCCCTGCCCGGCCGCACGACCGGGCTGTCCAGCACCCTAGGCCTGTCCACCGACAGTGACCACGGGGTGGGCTGCGGAAGCTGCCGCTGCGCCTAGCCTCGGACGGGTGGAGATGATCTGGGGTCCGCGCCGCGGCGAGCTCGACGACGACGCGGTGCTGGCGGCGTACCCCTGGCCGGCGTCGGGGCCGTGGGTGCGCGCGATGATGGTGACGACGCTCGACGGCGCCAGCGCCGGGCCCGACGGGCTCAGCGGGTCGATCTCGTCGGCGGTCGACAAGGCCGTCTTCGACGCCGTACGACGCCTGGCCGACGCCGTGCTCGTCGGGGCCGGCACGATCCGCGCCGAGCGCTACGGCGCGCTGCTGACCAAGCCCGCCGACGCGGTGACCCGGCGCGAGGCCGGGCAGCGCCCGGCACCGGTCGTGGCCGTCGTCAGCCCCTCGCTCGACCTGCCGTGGGACGGTGACCTGTTCACCGGCTCGACCGAGGAGCCCCTGGTGCTCACCGTGGCCCGGCCCCCGGCCGAAGCCCTGGCCCGGGCCCGCGAGGCCCGCGCGACCGTCGTCCACGCGCCAGGCGACGACGTACCGGCGCACTTCGTGCTCGACACGCTCCTCGAGCGCGGCCTGCGTCGCGTGGTCTGCGAGGGCGGGCCGCGGTTGCTGGAGTCGATGGTGCGCGCCGGGCTCGTCGACGAGGCCGACATCACCCTCTCCCCCGCGTTCGCCGGCCTCGGTCACGCCTCGCGCACCGACGGGCTCGACGAGGTCATCGGCTTCGGGCTGGAGCACGTGCTGACCGCCGAGGGCTTCCTGATGAACCGCTACGTGCGGGCCGACGGGTCGTCCGTGGGAGCCTGACGGCCGTGATCAGCCTCTCCGGGCTCGCCCGGCTCGCCTCCGACCACGCCGACGACCTCGACCGACCCGTCGAGCCGCTGCGGGTCGGCGACCGGGTCCTCGACACCGACGCCCGGCCCGTGGTGATGGGGGTGGTCAACCTGTCGCAGGACTCCACCTACCGCGAGAGCGTCGTGGTCTCCCGCGCGACGGCCGTACGTCGCGGCAAGGTGCTGGCCGCCCAGGGCGCCGACGTCGTCGACGTCGGCGCCGAGTCGAGCAAGGCGACCGCCGCCCGCGTCGACGCCGAGGGCCAGCGGGCGACGCTGGTGCCGGTGGTCGAGGAGCTCGCGGCGGCGGGCCTCACGGTCTCGGTCGAGAGCTACGAACCCGGCGTGGTCGCCGACTGCCTGGCCGCCGGCGCGCAGGTGCTCAACCTGACCGGCTCGGCCGAGGACGCCGCGATGTTCGACCTCGCCGCCGAGCACGGCGCCACCGTCGTGCTGTGCCACGTGCTCGGCGCCCACGCCCGCGACCTCGACCGCACCGTCGACGACGCCGACCCGGTCCCGCGGATGCTCGACCAGTTCGCCCGCCGCATCGACGACGCCCGCGCCCGCGGTGTCCGGGGCATCGCGATCGACCCCGGCCTCGGGTTCGCGTTCTCGCCGACCGACCAGCTCGCCCGGGTGCAGCACCAGACGGCCGTGCTGCTCGGCTCGTTCCGGCTGCGGCGGCTCGGCGTCCCGGTCTGCCACCAGCTGCCGCACTCGTTCGAGCTGTTCGAGGACCAGTTCCGCGGCGCCGAGGGCGTCTTCGCCGTGCTCGCCCACCTCGGCGGCACCGGCGTCTACCGCACCCACGAGGTGCCGCACGTGGTCGCCGTCCTCGACGCGATGCGGCGGCTGCCGGTGCGCGCGCCCGGGTCGGCCGCGAACCCGGCCTAGTCCTCCTCCGGCTCCTCGGCCGCCAGGTCGTCGACGGCCTCGACGACCTCGGCCGGCGACTCGGCGAGGACCACGTCGGCGCCGATGTCCCGCAGGCCCGTGACCTGGGCCAGCAGGTTGCCGCGGGCGGCCGGGTCGTCGCCGGTGCGGAACCCGGGTGCGAGCCGGGCGTTCTCGTAGGAGATGGGCGTGACCACCAGGGCGAGGTCACGCTCGTGGAGCCGCTCGGCCAGCTCGAAGGGCTCTCGGCCCTCGAAGGCGTCGACCTCCACCACGACCGCGTCGATCGTGTCGGGCAGCTCGTCGAGCGCCTCGGGCTCGAGACGGTCGGCCGACGCGGCGTCGACGACGTACGCCGAGAGCACGTTGTCGCCCAGGTTGTCCTCGAGCCGTCGCAGGACCCCGAGGTCGGCCGACTCCACGGTGACCAGCTCGGGCTCGATGACCAGGCGGGCCTTGCGCAGCGCCTTGGCCAGGGCGGGCTCGATCGGCTTCCCCGCCTCACGGAAGTACGTCGGCCGCTGCGGGTGCACGAACAGCCCGATCTCGCGGCCCTGCTCCTCCGAGAGCTCCAGGACCCGGACGAGGAGGTCGTCGAACCCGACCACCCCCAGCTCGCCGTCGTAGGAGGTGTTTCCGGGGCGCAGCTCGGGTTCGGGCTCCACCAGGCGCAGGGTCTGCAGCTCCTCGAGCGTGAAGTCCTCGGAGAACCAGCCGGTGACCTCGACGTCGTCGACGACCTTGGTCGTCTCGCGGTCGGCGAACTCGGCCCGGTCGGCGACGTCGGTGGCGGCGCTCAGCTCGTGGTCGGTGAGGGCGACGAGCTGCTCGTCGGAGGTGGCGACGACGTCGACCTCGAGGTGGTCGACGCCGGCCTCGACGGCGAGCTCGAAGGACTCCAGGCTGTGCGCGGGGCGCTCGACCGGCGACCCGTACCGGCCGGCGACCAGCACCTCGCCGAGCCGGAGCGGCCCGTCCGAGACCTCCGGCTCCGAGGGCACGAACGTCGTGACGGCCTCGCCGGCCTCGGTCGGGGCCTCGCTGTCGGAGGGGGCGTCCCCGGAGAGCACCGAGACGGTGGCGAAGACCGCGGTGACGACGCCGACGACCGCGACGACCGCCAGCACCGCGCGGCGCACCCACCACTGCTCGTCCACGAGCGCCGACTGTAGTGCCCTGTGCCGATCGTCACGCGGGGTTCGGCTCAGGCGCGCAGGAGCGCGCCGATCCGCGCGGCGACGTCGTCGAGGGCCGCGTCGGCGGCGGGGCTCATCGGGCCCATGTCGATGAAGCCGTGCACGAGGCCGTCGTAGCGGACCCGGTCAACGGCGACGCCGGCCCCGGCGAGCCGGTCGGCGAAGGTCTCGCCCTCGTCGCACAGCGGGTCGTACTCGGCGGTGACCACCAGCGCCGGCGCGACCCCGGTGAGGTCGCCGAGCAGGGGCGAGTGGCGGGGGTCCTCGAGGTCGGTGGCGTCGCCCAGGTAGTGCCCCGCGAACCAGGTCATCGTGGGCATGTCGAGGAAGTAGCCCTCGGCGTTGCGGGTGCGGGAGGGGTAGTCGCCGGCCATGTGGGTGGCCGGGTAGATCAGCACCTGGGCGTCGACCTGGTCGCGCAGCGCCTGGGCCGCCACCGCGGCGAGGTTGCCGCCCGCGGAGTCGCCACCGACCCCCAGGACGCCGCTGCCGCCGAGCTCGGCGTCGTGGTCGGCCGCCCAGGACACCGCGGCCAGCGCGTCCTCGACCGCGGCCGGGAACGGCGACTCGGGCGCGAGCCGGTAGTCGATCGCGAGGACGACGGTCCCGGCCTGGCGGCAGATCCGGCGGCAGGTCTGGTCGTGGGTGTCGAGGTCGCCGATCACGAACCCGCCGCCGTGCAGGAACACCAGGGTCGGGACCGGGCCATCCCCCTCGGGCCGGTAGAGCCGCGCGGGGCGCCCGCCGACGGTGAGGTCCTCCACGCTGCCGACCGGCACCCGCGTCTCGGGCGTCACGAGGTCGACGGTCATCGCCCGGAACGCCCGGCGCGCGTCCTCGGGCGAGCTCTCGTGCATCGGCGGGTACGGCGCCGCCTCGATCAGCTGGAGCAGTGCGGCGGTCCCCGGGTCGAGTGGCATGGCCCGACCCTACCGACCGGTAGCCAGACCGTTGGCCAGACCGGTGGCCAGGTCGGTCAGCGCAGGAACGCGCGGGCCGCGGCGGCCAGCGCGCCGGCGTACCGCGCCCGGCCGGCGGGGCGGGTCATCGCCCGGGCGTCGACGTCGGCGCGCATGTTGCCCAGCTCGACCATCACGGTCGGGACGTCGGAGAGGTTGAGGGTGCCGAGGTCGGCGCGCACGTCGATCCCGTCGCCACCGGCGGTGTAGGTCGACACCGGGACGTCGGCCCGCCGCAGCGCCCGTCGTACGTCGAGGGCGAGGCGGCGCGAGGGCCGCCAGATGTCGTCGGTCCACGGCGCCCGGTCGGGCGGGCGGATGACGTGGAAGCCGTGGGCGCCGGCGGCGTAGGACCCGTCGGCGTGGACGCTGAGCTTGAGGTCGGCGTCGATCCGGTTGCCTGCGCGGCCGCGGGCGTCGACGCACGGGCCCCACCGGCGCTCGGAGTTGGTGGTGCGGGTGAGCGTGACGCGGGCGCCGAGGGCGCGCAGCCGCCGGGCGACGAGCCGGGAGACGGTCCAGGTGAACGTCGCCTCGGGGTAGCCGCCGTCGGTGGAGGTGCCGGTGGTGTTGCAGGGCTTGCGGAGCCCGCCGGCCGGCACCGCCCGGTTGACCTGCTCGGGGAAGTTGCGGTTGCCGAGCTGGTGGCCGGGGTCGATGACGACGACCCGGCCGGCGAGCGGTTTCGCGTCCGGCCGGGGCTCGTCGGTCGGCCGGGTCGCGGTGGGGGTGGTGGCGGTGCTGGTCGGGGCGTCGGGTGGCGCCGCGCGGTCCGCGCCGTCGCCGGCGCAGCCCGTCGCGAGCACGAGGACGGCCGTCGCCGCGGCGACCCTCACTCGTAGCCCAGGATCTCCTGGCGCTTGTCGGCCCAGGCCAGCGCCGAGGCGATCGCGTCGTCGATGCCGAGCTCGGTGCGCCAGTCGAGCAGGGCCGCCGCGCGGTCGACGTTGGCGTAGGCGCCGACGGCGTCGCCGGGCCGGGGCCCGGCCTCGGTGATCGGCACCTCCGAGCCGAAGACCCGCTCGAAGGAGGCCACCAGCTCGCGCACCGTGACGCCGTCGCCGGCGCCGACGTTGAGGATCGTGGACGTGGAGTCGACGTCGGTGAGCACCTGGTCGAAGCGCTCGACCGCGCGCACGTGGGCACGGGCGAGGTCCCAGACGTGGATGTAGTCGCGGATGCCGGTGCCGTCGCGGGTCGGCAGGTCGGTGCCGGTGACGGTGAACGACGGCTTCTGGCCGCGCGCCGCCAGCACCAGCTGCCCGAGCACGTGGCTGGGCTCCTTGACGTAGATGCCCGACTCGAGCCCCGGGTCGGAGCCGATCGGGTTGAAGTAGCGCAGGATCACGGCCCGCAGGTCGGTGGCCGCGGCGAGGTCGACGAGGACCTCCTCGATCATCCGCTTGGTGCGCGCGTACGGCGAGGGCGGGTCGAGCGGGTCGTCCTCGGTGACCTCGAAGCCGTCCTTGGTCGCGTAGAGGCTCGCCGAGGAGCTGAAGACCACGCGCGGCAGCCCGAGCGCGGTGAGCTCGTCGAAGAGCTCGAGCGACTTCGCGACGTTGTCGCGGTAGTAGAGGTAGGGCTGCTGGACCGACTCCGGGACGACGATCCGTGCCGCCATGTGGATGGTCGCGTCGAGGTCGGGGTGCTCCTCGGCGACGCGGCGCAGCAGCGCGCGGTCGGCGATGTCGCCCTCGTAGAAGGCCCGGTCGCGCACGAAGGCCCGCGGGCCGCTCAGCAACGAGTCGAGCACGACCGGCGTGTGGCCGGCCTCCTCGAGGGCCTTGCAGGTGATCGAGCCGATGTAGCCGGCTCCGCCGGTGACCAGGACCTTCATCCCGGCAGGCTATCCGGCGGCCTGGCGCGGCCGGGCGCGACCTGGCACGACGTGGCGCGACCTGTGGTGCCGGTCCGCGCCCGCGCGGCGCCGACGACCTCCCTCCAGTCGTCGGCGTCGCGCCGAGCGCGCAGGCACGGGTAGACCCGCGCCGCGGCTCGCCTTCGTCCTCGTGGCCGGTTCCCCGGCTCCGATGGGCAGGAGCACCATCACGACGAGTGTGCTCGCCCGCCGCCGTGGGCGCCTCCGCCCGACGGCTCGGTGCGTCTGGTCATTCGGGGTCAGGTGGGAGTGCCGAACGGGGGTGGGAGCCGGGGGGAGCCGGGGGTGGCGAGGGGTTCGGACGGCGGCGTCGGACCCCGCCGCTCGCACCAGCCCTCGACCCAACGCCGGGTGGGCAGAACCGGCGGTTCGGGGGTGATGCTTCGGCCCCGGAGTGCAGGATTCCCCGGTGCACCGGGGAAACCTGCACCAGCCGCCGAGCACCCTCAGCGCGGCTCGTCGAGCAGCCCGAGCAGGTAGCCGCCGTACCCGCTCTTGGCCAGCGAGCCCGCGATCTCCCGCAGGTCGTCGTCGCCGATGTAGCCCATCCGCCACGCGACCTCCTCCGGCGCGCCGACCTTGGTGCCCTGTCGGGCCTCGATGGCGCGGACGTAGTTGCTGGCGTCGTTGAGGTCGTCGAAGGTGCCGGTGTCGAGCCAGGCGGAGCCGCGGGGCAGCACCTCGACCTGGAGTCGGCCCTCCTCGAGGTAGAGCCGGTTGAGGTCGGTGATCTCGAGCTCGCCACGGGCCGAGGGCCGCAGCCCGCGGGCCTTCTCGACGACGTCGTTGCCGTAGAAGTACAGCCCCGGCACGGCGTACGGGCTGCGGGGGTGGGCGGGCTTCTCCTCCAGCGAGATCGCCGTGAAACCGGCGTCGAACTCCACCACGCCGTACGCTGTGGGGTCGGCGACGCGGTAGCCGAAGACCGCCGCGCCGTCGAGGTCGGCGAAGCGGCGCAGCCGGGTGCCCAGGCCGCCGCCGTAGAAGATGTTGTCGCCGAGCACGAGCCCCACCGGGTCGTCGCCGACGTGGTCGGCCCCGATCAGGAAGGCCTGGGCGAGCCCGTCGGGGCTCGGCTGGACGGCGTAGGTGATCGAGATGCCGAGGCGGGAGCCGTCGCCCAGCAGCCGCACGAACTGCTCGGCCTCGTGCGGGGTGGTGATGACCAGCACGTCGCGGATGCCGGCGAGCATCAGCGTCGACAGCGGGTAGTGGATCATCGGCTTGTCGTAGACGGGCATCAGCTGCTTGCTCACTGCGTGCGTGATCGGGTGCAACCGGCTGCCGGTGCCACCGGCCAGGATGATGCCTCGCATGCGCGCCATTGTGGTGCACACCCCGCGGTCCGGGCGCACGCCCCGCGGTGCCGCGGCGCATACTGACCGCCATGCCTTCCGCGCTGATCACCGGCATCACCGGCCAGGACGGCCTCTACCTCGCCGAGCTGCTGGTGCAGAAGGGGTACGCCGTCCACGGCGTCATCCGCGGTCAGAACAACCCCAAGCGCGACCTGGTCCAGGAGCTGCTGCCGACCGTCACGCTGCACAACGGCGACCTCACCGACATGTCCAGCCTGCTGCGGGCGCTGCGCGACTCCGACCCCGACGAGGTCTACAACCTCGGCGCCGTCTCGTTCGTGGCCTACTCCTGGGAGCAGGCGACGCTGACCACCGACGTGACCGCCAAGGGCGTGCTCACCCTCCTCGAGGCGCTGCGCCTGCACACCGGCGACGACCCGAGCCGGGTGCGGTTCTACCAGGCGTCGAGCTCGGAGATGTTCGGCAAGGTGCAGGAGGTCCCGCAGCACGAGCGCACCCTGCTGTGGCCGCGCTCGCCGTACGGCGTGGCCAAGGTGTTCGGGCACCACATGACGGTCAACTACCGCGAGTCCTACGGCATGCACGCCTCGTCGGGGATCCTGTTCAACCACGAGTCACCACGCCGCGGACCGGAGTTCGTGACCCGCAAGGTGAGCCAGGCCGTGGCCCGGATCCACCTGGGGCTGCAGGACGAGCTGGTGATGGGCAACCTCGACGCCGAGCGCGACTGGGGCTTCGCCGGCGACTACGTCGAGGCGATGTGGCTGATGCTGCAGCAGCCCGAGGCCGACGACTACGTGATCGCCACCGGCGAGACCCACTCGGTGCGCGAGTTCGTCCAGGCCGCGTTCGCCCACGTCGCCATCGACGACTGGCAGCGCTTCGTCCGCTTCGACGAGCGGTTCACCCGCCCGGCCGAGGTCGACCACCTCATCGGCGACGCGAGCAAGGCCCGCGAGGTGCTCGGTTGGAAGCCCAAGGTCGGCTTCGCCGAGCTGGTGCGGCTGATGGTGGACGCCGACATCGAGGCCTTCCGGACCGGCTGGTGACCCGGGCGCTCGTCACCGGCGTCGGCGGTCAGGACGGCGGCTACCTCGCCGAGACGCTGCTCGCCCGCGGCGTCGAGGTGCACGCGCTCGTGCTGCGCGACGACGCCGTCGTCGACGTGCCGGGTGACGTCGTCACCCACGTCGGCGACGTCACCGACGTCGAGGGCACGCGGGCGCTGCTGGCCGACCTGGCCCCCGACCACGTCTACAACCTCGCGGCCATCTCGTCGGTCGCGCAGTCGTGGGAGCAGCCCGACCTCGTGGCCCGGGTCAACGGCGGCGCGGCGGTCGCGCTGCTCGAGAGCGCATACCGGGTGGGGGCCCGCTTCGTGCAGGCCTCCAGCGCCGAGATCTTCGGCCAGCCCGCGACCGCACCCCAGGACGAGTCGACCCCGGTGCACCCCCTCAACCCGTACGGCGCCGCCAAGGCCTACGCCCACCTGATGGTCGACGTCTACCGCCGCCGCGGCCTGCACGCCTCGAGCCTGGTGCTCTACAACCACGAGTCGCCGCGGCGCCCACCCCACTTCGTCACCCGCAAGATCACCTCCACCGTCGCCGCCATCAGCCAGGGCCGCGCCGACCGCCTCACCCTCGGCAACCTCGACGCCCGCCGCGACTGGGGCTGGGCGCCCGACTACGTCGACGCCCTCGTGCGCGCCGCCGAGGCCGACACCCCCGACGACTACGTGATCGCCACCGGCCGGTCCCACGCCGTGCGCGACTTCGTGGCCGCCGCCTTCGCCCGCGTCGGCATCGACGACTGGGCCGAGCTGGTCGCCGTCGACGCCGACCTGGTCCGCCCCGCCGACGCCACCGAGCTCGTCGGCGACGCCACCCGCGCCCGCACCACCCTCGGCTGGACCCCCACCGTCGAGTTCGACGAGATCGTCGGCCGCATGGTCGCCGCCGACCTGGTTCAGGGAGACTGACCCCGTGCAGCGCATCCTCGTGACCGGTGGCGCCGGGTTCATCGGCTCCAACTTCGTCCACCACCTGGTGTCGCAGACCGAGGCGGTGGTCACCGTCCTCGACAAGCTGACGTACGCCGCCTCGCGCGAGTCGCTCGACGGGCTCCCGCCCGAGCGGGTCTCGCTCGTGGTCGGCGACGTCGCCGACCAGCCGCTGGTCGACCGGCTGGTGGGCGAGCACGACGCCGTCGTCCACTTCGCGGCGGAGTCGCACAACGACAACTCGCTCTCCGAGCCGGGGCCGTTCATCCAGACCAACATCGTCGGCACGTTCTGCGTGCTCGAGGCGTGCCGGCGGCACGGCACCCGGCTGCACCACGTCTCCACCGACGAGGTCTACGGCGACCTCGAGCTCGACGACCCGCAGCGGTTCACCGAGTCGACGCCGTACAACCCGAGCAGCCCCTACAGCGCGGCCAAGGCCGGCTCCGACCACCTGGTCCGCGCGTGGGTCCGCAGCATGGGCGTGCAGGCCACGATCAGCAACTGCTCCAACAACTACGGCCCGTGGCAGCACGTCGAGAAGTTCATCCCCCGCCAGATCACCAACGTCCTCGACGGCGGCCGGCCCAAGGTCTACGGCACCGGCGCCAACGTGCGCGACTGGATCCACGCCGCCGACCACAGCTCGGCGGTCTGGACGATCCTCCAGCGCGGACGCATCGGCGAGACCTACCTCATCGGTGCCGACGGCGAGAAGAACAACCTCGAGGTCGTGGCGATGGTCCTCGAGCACCTCGGGCGCCCGGCCGACGACTACGACCTGGTGACCGACCGCGCCGGCCACGACCTGCGCTACGCCATCGACTCCACCAAGCTGCGCACCGAGCTCGGCTGGACGCCGGCCTACCCCGACTTCGCGGCCGGCCTCGCCGCCACGATCGAGTGGTACGCCGCCCACCGCGACTGGTGGGGGCCGCACAAGCAGGCGACGGAGGCGGCGTACGCCGCCAAGGGGCAGGCGTGAACGACCTCGCCGTCGAGACGACCCCCGTCCCCGGCCTCCTGGTCGTCCGCCTGGCCGTGCACGAGGACGCCCGCGGCTGGTTCCGGGAGAACTGGCAGCGCGAGAAGATGGTCGCGCTCGGCCTGCCCGACTTCGACCCCGTCCAGAACAACGTCTCGTTCAACACCCGCCGCGGCTCGACCCGCGGCATCCACACCGAGCCGTGGGACAAGTTCGTCTCCGTCACCGGCGGGCGCGCGTTCGGCGCGTGGGTCGACATGCGCGAGGGGCCGTCGTACGGCGCGACGTTCACCGTCGAGCTCGACGAGCACACCGCGGTCTTCGTGCCGCGCGGGGTCGGCAACAGCTACCAGACCCTCGACGACGGCGTCGCCTACAGCTACCTGGTCAACGAGCACTGGCGACCCGGCCAGGCCTACCCGGCGCTCGACCTGGCCGACCCCGACGCGGCGGTCCCGTGGCCGATCCCGCTGGCCGAGGCCGAGATCTCCGACAAGGACCGCACCAACCCACGGCTGGCCGACGCCGTCCCGATGCGGCCACGCACCACGCTGGTGGTCGGCAGCAAGGGACAGCTCGGCCAGGCGCTGCTCGCGGCGTTCCCCGGCGCCGTCGGCGTCGATCTCGACGAGCTCGACGTCACCGACCCGGCGGCGGTGGCGGCCTGGCCGTGGCACGAGCACGACGTGGTGCTCAACGCGGCGGCCTACACCGCGGTCGACGCGGCCGAGACCCCCGAGGGCCGGGTCGCCGCGTGGGCGGCCAACGCCGCTGCGCCGGCGGCGCTCGCCAAGGTCGCCGACGCCCACCGGCTCACGCTGGTCCACTACTCCACCGAGTACGTGTTCGACGGCACCCGCACCCCGCACGACGAGTCCGAACCCCTGTCGCCACTGGGTGTCTACGCCCAGACCAAGGCCGCCGGCGACCTCGCCGTGAGCACCGCCAAGCGCCACTACGTCGTCCGCACCTCGTGGCTGATCGGCGCCGGCCACAACTTCGTGCGCACCATGGCCAGGCTGGCCCGCGACGGCGTCTCGCCGAGCGTGGTCGACGACCAGGTCGGCCGGCTCACGTTCACCGACGAGCTGGCGCGAGCGACCCGGCACCTGCTGGAGCAGCGCGCGGCGTACGGCGTCTACCACGTCAGCAACGGCGGCGACCCGACCTCGTGGGCCGACGTCGCGACGCGCGTCTTCGAGCTGCTCGGCCGCGACGGCACCGACGTGGGCCGGGTCTCGACGGAGGAGTACTTCGCCGGCAAGTCGCTGGCCCCGCGCCCGCTGCAGAGCACGTTCGACCTCGCCAGGCTGGTCGCGACCGGGTTCGAGCCCGAGGACGCCGTCAGCGCCCTCGACCGCTACGTCGCCGGGCTCTAGCCGGTCGACCTCGTCGACCTCGTCGACCGCTCCGGGTCGAGCAGCTGCGCCAGGTGCAGCGACGGCCGGTCGCGCAGGTCGGCGACCTGGGTGCGGCAGGAGAACCCGTCGGCGAGCACCACCGCGTCGGGGGCGGCGTCGAGGGCCGGGAGCAGCTGCTGCTCGGCGACGGCGACCGACACGTCGTAGTGGCCGATCTCGACGCCGAAGTTGCCGGCGAGACCGCAGCAGCCGGCGAGCCGGGTGACCAGCGCGCCGGTGGAGGCGAGGAGGTCGGCGTCGGCCTGCCAGCCCAGCACGGCGTGGTGGTGGCAGTGCGGCTGGGCGACGACCGTCGTCCCGGTCAGCGAGGGCGGGGTCCAGCCGGGCGTCTCGGCGAGGAGCTCGGCCAGGGTGCGGGTGGCGGCGGCCACCGCCTCGGCGTCGGGCCCCGGCACCAGCTCGCGCACGTCGCTGCGCAGCACGCCGGTGCACGACGGCTCCACCCCCACGATCGGTACGCCGTCGCGCGCGGCCCCGGCGAGCGACGCGACGGTGCGGCCCAGGATCTTCTTCGCGGCGTCCAGCTGGCCGGTGGTGATCCAGGTCAGTCCGCAGCACAGCTGCGAGTCGGGCAGGCGCGGCGCGTAGCCGGCGTCCTCGAGCACCCGCACCGTCGCCGCCAGCACGTCGGGGTCGAAGGCGTTGCCGAAGGAGTCGGCGAAGAGCACGACCGGCTTCCCTCCCGTCGTCCCGCGCCGCTCCCCCGCCTCGAAGGTCCGCCGGAACGAGCGCCGGGCGAACGCCGGCACCGACCGGCGCCGGTCGACGCCGGCGAGCCAGAGCGCCAGCGCGCCGAGCAGGGGCAGCCGCAGCGACAGGTTCGCCAGCCGCGGCACCCGGCCGGCGATCCGCGACCACATCGGCAGCCGACCGAGCGTGTAGTGCGACCGCGGTCGCAGCCGGCGCCGGTAGGTCTGGTGCAGCACCTCGGACTTGTACGTCGCCATGTCGATGCCGGTCGGGCAGTCCGACGCGCACCCCTTGCACGAGAGGCAGAGGTCGAGCGAGTCGTGCACCTCGGGGGCCGACCAGGCGAGCTCGCCGCGGACCACCTCCTGCAGCACCCGCGCCCGCCCCCGGGTCGAGTCCTTCTCCTCGCGCGTGGCCAGGTAGGACGGGCACATCACGCCACCGGCCGCGGTGTTGTCGGCGCGGCACTTGCCGACGCCGGTGCAGCGGTGCACGGCCTGGGCGAGGTCGCCGTCGTCGTGGGGGTAGGCCATCGCGAGCGTGCGCCGGCCCTGCGGGCGCCCCAGCGGGAAGGTGCCGGCCACCCGGACGTCGGCGTCGACCGGGTCGGGGTCGACCAGGACGCCGGGGTTGAGCAGGTTGCCCGGGTCGAAGGCGTGCTTGATGCCGGCGAACATCGCGATCGCCTCGGCGGAGTACATGTGCGGCAGCAGCTCCGAGCGGGCGCGCCCGTCGCCGTGCTCGCCCGACAGCGATCCGCCGTACTCCCCCACCAGCCGGGCCGCGTCGTCGAGGAACGCCCGCAGCACGGCGGTGCCGTCGGGCCGGTCGAGCGGGTAGTCGAGGCGCACGTGCATGCAGCCGTCGCCGAAGTGCCCGAAGGGCGCCGACGTCATGCCGTACGACGTCACCAGCTCGTCGAAGCGGGCCAGGTAGGAGCCGAGCATGTGCGGCGGCACCGCGGCGTCCTCCCACCCGGGCCAGGCGGGGCGGTCGGCCGGCGAGCGCCCGGCCATCCCGGCGCCGTCCTCGCGGATGCGCCAGAGGCGGGCCTGGGTGACCGGGTCCGGTACGACGAGCGTGTCGACGCCCAGCCCGGCGGCGGCGAGCCGCTCGGCGCGGGCCAGCACCTCGTCGCGGTCGTCACCGGCGAGCTCGACGAACAGCCAGGCCGCGCCCCGCGGCAGCGGCGGCACCGCGTCGTCGCCGCGGCGTGCCCGCAGCACCGACAGCAGCCGCGAGTCGAGGCCCTCGCACGACGTCGGGCCGTGCTCGACCACCGCCGGGGCGGCCTCCCCCGCCGCGACGATGTCGTCGAAGCCGAGCACCACCACGACCCGCACCGGGGCGTCGGCCACCAGCCTCACGGTGGCCTCGGTGACCACGACGAGAGTTCCCTCCGAGCCGACCAGCGCCTGGGTCAGGTCGAAGCGTTCGGGCAGCAGGTGGTGGGCGGCGTAGCCCGACACCTGCCGGCCGAACCGGTCGAGCTCGGTGCGCGCCGTCGCGAGATGGGCGCCCATCACGTCGCGGACGCCGGCCAGCACGGTCGCGCCGCCGGTCACGACCGGGCGCCCGGTGGCGTCGTACGACGTGACGACCTCGTCGCCGGCCGCGGTGAGCAGGCGCAGCCCCGCGACGTTGTCGGAGGTGCGGCCGTAGGCCAGCGACCGGGAGCCGCACGCGTTGTTGCCGATCATCCCGCCGATCGTGCAACGGGGGTGGGTCGAGGGGTCGGGGCCGAACCGGACCCCGTGCGGCGCCACGGCCTTCTGCAGCACGGCGTGCACCGTGCCGGGCTCGACCACGGCGGTGCGGGCCTCGGGGTCCACCGAGAGCACCCGGCCGAGGTGGCGGGAGAAGTCGAGCACGATGCCGCGGCCGACGGCGTTGCCGGCCACCGACGTACCGGCACCGCGCGACGTCAGCGGCACCCCGGTCTCGCGGGCGACGGCCAGCGCCGCGGCCACCTCGTCGACCGAGCGCGGCCGGACGACGGCCAGCGGCGGGATCCGGTAGAGCGAGGCGTCGGAGGAGTACATCCCCCGGGTGCCGGCGTCGTCGCGGACCTCGAGGCCTGCGTCGCGGAGCGCGGTCGCGACGTCGTGGGTCGCGGTCGTCGCGTCCAGGGTCCCGGTCATGAGTAACATGTTACCGGTGTACGGACTCCGCCTGCCACCGGACGCCGCGTCGCTGACCGACGCCGTGGTCGCGGCGGTCCGCGACGGCGTCCAGCGCGGCGAGCTCCGCGACGACCGGGTCTACTCCGTCTACCAGCTGGCGACGGTCCTCGGGGTCTCGCGCAGCCCGGTTCGCGAGGCGATGCTGCGCCTGGCCGAGGTGGGGCTGGTCGAGATCGCGCGCAACCGCGGCTTCCGCGTGGTGCTGCCGACCACCCACGACGTCGAGGAGATCTTCGAGATCCGGTTGGCGCTCGAGCCCCCCGCCGCGGGCCGGGCCGCCGCCCGCGGCTGCCCCGACCTGGCCGACCTCCACGAGGCGATGGCCGACGCCGCCGCGCACGGTGACGAACCAGCGTTCTGGGCCGCCGACCGCGCCCTGCACCGAGCCGTGCTGGTGGCCGCCGGCAACGCCCGCGCGGCCGCGATCGTCGAGCAGCTGCGCGCCACCACCGCCCTCCTGGGCCCACCCACCACGGCCACCGGCCGCTCGCTCGCCGAGATCCACACCGAGCACACCCCGATCGTCGACGCCGTCCTGGCCGGCGACCCCGTGGCCGCCGAGCGCGCGATGCGCGACCACCTCGAGCACACCCGGCGCCTGCTCACCGCCGGCTGATCTCGCAGAAGTCACCCAGATCACATCCACACGTTTTGCACTCGTCACCAGGCGAGTGCAACACTGCACTCTGTGACCAAGAGTGCAAGGCGTGACCGGGCTGCCACGTCGCAGCGCATCACGCTGTACGCGCTGCGGCTCACCGACGAGCACGGCCTCGACGGCTTCACCATGGAGGACCTGGCCACCGCGGCCGGGGTGTCCCGGCGCACCCTGTTCAACTACTTCCCCGGCAAGCTCGACGCCGTCCTGGGCGACTGGCCTGGTTTCGACGACGACGACGTCGTCGAGTTCCGCGCCGGCGGCCCCGACGGCGACCTGCTGGCCGACCTCCGCACGCTCGTCCTGCCCCTGCTGGGCGAGTCGTCGGTCGACCGGGAGGTCCTGGCGATGACCAGGCGGGCCCTCCGGTCCAACCCGCGGCTGATGGGCGCGATCCACCAGCGCTACGAGGCCATCTGCACCGACGTGATCGACCACGTCGTCGCCCGCGAGGGCAGCACCTTCGGCAAGACCGGCGCGAAGGTCGCGATCACCCTGCTCGCGGCCCTCTTCGACGCCTCGCTCGACGCGTTCCTCGACGACTCGCGCACCCGCGCCTTCTCCCACCACTTCGACCAGAGCCTCCGCACCGCCCGTTCCCTGCTCGGCGCCTGAGCGCCGGACTCCACCCACGCCAGCACAGGAGACCCCCATGGCCACCTATCTCTACCGGCTCGGCAAGACGGCCTACCGTCGCTGGCCCTTCTTCGTGGCGGGCTGGCTCGTGCTGCTGGTCGCCGTCGGCGCCTTCGCCGCGGCGTTCTCCAAGCCGAGCACCGACGCGTTCACCATCCCGGGCATCCCGTCCGAGGAGGCCGCCGACCTGCAGGCCGAGCTGTTCCCCGACAGCCGGGACGCCTTCGACGAGGCCACGGTCAACGTCGTGGTCGCCGCGCCGGAGGGCGAGCGCCTCGACCAGGCGCCGTACGACGCCGCGGTCTCCGACCTGGTGGCCGACCTGGTCGACGGGCCCCAGATGCCGACGGAGCTCGCGGACCAGGAGGCCCAGGACGCGATCAACCCGGTGCTCGCACTCGAGGGCCCGGCCCCCGAGGGTGCGGCGGCGTCCTTCGCGCCCGTCACCGAGGACGGCCGCATCGGCGTGATCACGTTCGTCTTCGACGTCGAGACGATCACCGACGTCGAGCCCGAGAGCCAGGACGCGGTCATCGACGCCATGGAGCAGGCACGCGACGCCGGCCTGGTGGCCGAGGCCAACGGCCAGGGCATGGGCGAGTTCGCTCCCCCGGGCGGGACGGCCGAGCTGATCGGCATCGGCCTGGCCCTGCTCGTGCTGGTGCTGACCTTCGGCTCGATGGTGGCCGCCGGGCTCCCCATCCTCAGCGCGATCTTCGGTGTCGGCCTCGGCCTGTCGGGCATCACCGCGATGTCGGCGTTCGTCGACCTCGGCTCGAGCGCGCCCACGCTGGCCACGATGATCGGCCTGGCCGTCGGCATCGACTACTCGTTGTTCATCCTCGCCCGCTACCGCAGCGAGCTCGAGCACACCGAGGACCGCGAGGAGGCGGTCGGGGTTGCCACCGGCACCGCCGGGTCGGCCGTCGTCTTCGCCGGCCTGACCGTCCTCATCGCCCTCGCGGCCCTCACGGTCGTGCGCATCCCGTTCCTCACCACGATGGGCCTCGCCGCCGCCGCGACGGTGCTGCTCGCGGTGCTGGTCGCCCTCACCCTGCTGCCCGCGATCCTGGGCATGCTGAAGTCCAAGGCGTTCGGCGGCCGGGTCCGCCGCTACGAGCCCAAGCGCGAGGCCGACGGCAAGATCGTCAACAACGGCGTGCGCTGGGCGCGCATCGTCGGCAAGCGCCCGGTCGCCGCGGCGATCCTGGTCGTCGTCGCCCTCGGCGCGCTCGCCCTCCCGCTCAAGGACCTCTTCCTCGCGTTCCCGACCGACAGCACCGCCCCGAGCGACACCACGCAGCGCAAGGCGAGCGACCTGCTCACCGACGGCTTCGGCCCCGGCCGCGAGGCGCCGTTCCAGCTGGTCATCGACGGTCGCGGCATCGAGGACGACGCCGAGCGCGCCCGGGCCTTCGACGACGTCGTCGCCTGGGCCAGCGAGCAGGGCGGCGTCCAGGCCGCCGCCGACGCCGCAGCCCTGGGGGGCACCCCGGCCGAGGGCGAGACGCCGCCCGGCACCACGGCCCTGATCGTCCCGGAGTACGGCCCCGACGAGCCGGCGACCCAGGACCTGCTCGACGACCTGCGCTCGGGCGAGGCCGGCATCGAGGACGAGACCGGCACCGACATCGGCATCACCGGTCTCACCGCGATCACCACCGACGTCTCCGACCGCCTCAACGGCGCCCTGCCGATCTACCTCGCGGTCGTCGTCGGGCTCGCGTTCCTGCTGCTGATGCTGGTCTTCCGCTCGATCCTGGTGCCCCTGACGGCGACCCTGGGCTTCGTGCTCTCCGTGCTGGCCACCCTGGGCGCGACCGTGGCGATCTTCCAGGAGGGCACCTTCGGCCTGATGGAGGGCCAGCCGATCGTCAGCTTCATCCCGATCTTCCTGATCGGCGTCGTGTTCGGCCTCGCGATGGACTACCAGGTCTTCCTGGTGACCCGGATGCGCGAGGCGCACGTGCACGGCGCATCGACCAGCGAGGCCGTCGTCGACGGCTTCCGCAGCTCGGCCCGGGTGGTGGCCGCCGCGGCGGTGATCATGACGGCGGTGTTCTCCGGGTTCATCCTCGAGGACGACCCCATCATCAAGTCGCTGGGCTTCGCCCTGGCAGCCGCGGTCGTCTTCGACGCCTTCGTCGTGCGGATGACGCTGATCCCGGCCCTGATGTACCTGCTCGGCGAGAAGGCCTGGTGGCTGCCGGCCTGGCTCGACCGGATCCTGCCCAACGTCGACGTGGAGGGCGAGAAGCTCGACCGCCCGCACCTCGACGAGCAGCGCGCCGAGCGCGAGATGGCCACCCAGCACCAGGGCTGATCCACCCGCGCACGAACGCCGGCCACGACACGCCCACCCGGCCCGGGACAGGTCGGACGACGTCCCCGCTGGCAACTGGTCGGATGTCCAACTAAACTGGTTGGACGTCCGACCAGTTGACCGAGGAGCCTCCGTGGCCGACCGACCCGATCTCTACGTGCCCACCCACCCCGTGCGGCTCGTGACGGCCTCGAGCCTGTTCGACGGCCACGACGCCTCCATCAACATCATGCGGCGGATCTTCCAGGGCCAGGGCTGCGAGGTGATCCACCTCGGCCACAACCGCTCGGTCCAGGAGGTCGTCGACGCGGCCCTCGAGGAGGACGTGCAGGGCGTCGCCGTGTCGTCCTACCAGGGCGGCCACATCGAGTACTTCGAGTACCTCGTGGAGTCGCTGCGCGAGCGCGGCGCCGGTCACGTGCGGGTCGTCGGCGGCGGGGGCGGGGTGATCGTGCGCGACGAGATCGACCGGCTGCGCGCGAGCGGCGTGACCATCTTCAGCCCGGAGGACGGCCAGCGGATGGGGCTGGCCGGGATGATCAACTCCGTCGTCCGCGACTGCGACCTCGACCTGTGGGCCGACCGCCAGGTCGACGCCGAGCAGGTGCTCAGCGGCGACCGGTTCGCGATCGCCCGCGCCATCACCGGCGCCGAGCAGGGCCGGCTCGGCGACGACGTCCTCGCCGCCGTGCGCGCAGCCGCCGAGCGGTCCACCTCCCCCGTCCTGGGCATCACCGGCACCGGTGGCTCCGGCAAGTCGTCGCTCACCGACGAGCTCGTACGCCGCTTCCGCGTCGACCAGCACGACAAGCTCCGGGTCGCAGTGCTCGCGGTCGACCCGACCCGGCGCAAGGGCGGCGGCGCGCTGCTCGGCGACCGGATCCGGATGAACTCCCTCGACGGCGACCGGGTCTACTTCCGCTCCCTCGCGACCCGCGGCGCCCACGAGCTGCCCGCGGCGCTGCCCGACGTGATCGCCATCCTCAAGGCGTCCGGGTTCGACCTCGTGGTCGTCGAGACCCCCGGCATCGGGCAGGGCGACGCCGCGATCGTGCCGTTCGTCGACACCTCCATGTACGTGATGACACTCGAGTTCGGCGCGGCCTCACAGCTGGAGAAGATCGACATGCTCGACTTCGCCGACGTCGTCGCGATCAACAAGTTCGAGCGCCGCGGCGCCGCCGACGCGCTGCGGGACGTCGGACGCCAGCTGGTGCGCAACCGCGAGGCGTTCGGCCAGCAGCCCTCCGACATGCCGGTCTTCGGCACCTCCGCCGCCCGCTTCGACGACGACGGCGTCACCGCCCTCTACCAGCACCTGCGCGACCTGCTCGCCGAGCAGGGACTCCCCGTCGACGAGGGCACCCTCGCGCCGGCCACGGGTCGCACCTCCTCCGAGCTGCACCCCTCGATCCCCGGCGACCGGGTCCGCTACCTCGCCGAGATCACCCAGACGGTGCGCGACTACCACGCCACGACCGAGGCGCTCGCCGAGCAGGCGCGACGGCTGCAGCGGCTCGAGGCGGTCGCCGGCGAGCTGGAGTCGCGTGACGAGATCGACCGGCTCGTCGAGGGCGCGCGCGACGAGCTGCCCCGCGAGGTCCGCGACCAGGTCGAGGCGTGGCCGTCGGTGGTCGAGTCCTACTCCGGCACCGAGCAGGTCGTGGTGGTCCGCGACCGCGAGATCCACACCGCCCTGACCCGCGAGTCGCTCAGCGGCAACCACATCCGCCGCGTCGCGCTGCCGTCGTACGACGACCACGGCGAGCTGGTCCGCTTCTGGCGACGCGAGAACCTGCCGGGCTTCTTCCCCTTCACCGCCGGGGTGTTCAAGTTCAAGCGCGACGGCGAGGACCCCGCCCGGATGTTCGCCGGCGAGGGCGACCCCGCGCGCACCAACCGCCGGTTCAAGGTGCTCTCCGCCGACGGCGAGGCCACTCGTCTCTCGACGGCGTTCGACTCGGTCACCCTCTACGGCCGCGACCCCGACGAGCGTCCCGACATCTACGGCAAGGTCGGCACCTCGGGCGTCTCCGTCGCCACGCTGGAGGACATGAAGATCCTCTACGACGGCTTCGACCTGCTCGCGCCGTCGACGAGCGTATCGATGACCATCAACGGCCCCGCCCCCACGGTGCTGGCGTTCTTCCTCAACACCGTCCTCGACCAGGCGCGCGAGCGTGGCATCGACGAGGCCACCGCGCTGTCGACGGTGCGCGGCACCGTGCAGGCCGACATCCTCAAGGAGGACCAGGGCCAGAACACCTGCCTGTTCTCCACCGAGTTCTCGCTGCGGATGATGGCCGACATCCAGGAGTGGTTCATCGACAACGCCGTGCGCAACTTCTACTCGGTCTCGATCTCGGGCTACCACATCGCCGAGGCCGGGGCCAACCCCATCAGCCAGCTCGCGTTCACCCTCGCCAACGGCTTCACCTACGTCGAGTCCTACCTCGCCCGCGGCCTCGACATCGACGACTTCGCGCCCAACCTGTCGTTCTTCTTCTCCAACGGCATGGACCCCGAGTACACCGTCATCGGCCGCGTCGCCCGCCGCGTCTGGGCGATCGCGATGCGCGACCGCTACGGCGCCAACGAGCGCAGCCAGAAGCTGAAGTACCACGTGCAGACCTCCGGCCGGTCGCTGCACGCGCAGGAGATGGACTTCAACGACATCCGCACCACCCTGCAGGCGCTGATCGCGATCTACGACAACGCCAACAGCCTGCACACCAACGCCTACGACGAGGCGGTCACCACCCCCACCGAGGAGTCCGTACGCCGCGCGCTGGCGATCCAGCTGATCATCAACCGCGAGTGGGGCCTGGCCATGAACGAGAACCCCCTCCAGGGCTCGTTCATCGTCGACCAGCTCACCGACCTCGTCGAGGAGGGCGTGCTGCGCGAGTTCGAGGCGATCAGCGAGCGCGGCGGCGTCCTCGGCGCGATGGAGACCGGCTACCAGCGCGGCCGCATCCAGGACGAGTCGATGCTCTACGAGCACCGCAAGCACGACGGCAGCCTGCCCATCGTCGGCGTCAACACCTTCCTGCGCCCCGCCCGCGACGGCGACGACGGCACCCCCACCCACGTCGAGCTGGCCCGCGCCACCGACGAGGAGAAGGAGTCGCAGCTGCGCAAGGTGCGCGAGTTCCAGACCACCCACGCCGAGGACGCCGAGGCGGCGCTCGCGCGCCTCAAGGCGGCCGCCACGTCCGACGACAACGTCTTCGCGGTGCTGATGGACGCCGCCCGCGTCTGCACGCTGGGTCAGGTCACCGAGGCGTTCTTCGAGGTGGGCGGGCAGTACCGGCGAAACGTGTAGTCCCGGCCCGCGCCTAGATGACGGGAAGCTGGCCGCCGTCGATGGTCAGGGTCGCTCCGGTCACCCACTGCGCACGGTCCGAGGCGAGGTAGGCGACGGCCTCGGCGATGTCACGCGGGTCCCCCGGACGCCCCAGGGGGACATCGGCGGTGATGTCGGCGAGCGAGACGCCCGCCGCGTCCGCGAAGTCCTGGCGGATCGCGTCGGCGCCGGGGGTGAGCACGTTGCCGGGCACGATCGTGGTGACGCGGATCCCGGCGGGGGCGAGCTCGGTCGCCAACGCCTTGCCGTAGGCGTTGAGCGCGGCCTTGGCAGCGCCGTAGTGGGCCAGCGGCGGCGCAGGGATGAGCGCCGCGGAGGAGGAGATGTTGACGATCGCGCTGCCCGCGCCGGCCTCCCGCAGGGCCGGCAGCAGCGCGTTGGTGACCCGGACGGCGGAGAGGTAGTTGAGGGCGAGGGCGTCGAGCCACTCCTCGTCGGGGATGGTCGAGGTGCCGCCGAGGTGGGTGCGTGCGGCGCCCGCGTTGTTGACGACGATGTCGACGCCGCCGAGCTGGTCGAGTGCTGCCGCGGTGAGCTCCTGGACGCCGGCGAGCGTGCTGATGTCGCCCTGGAGGAAGGTGGCCGCCGTCGGCGTCTCGTCGGTGGCGGTCCGCGCGGTGGTGACGACGGTCGCGCCGCCGTCGAGCAGGCGCTGCACGACGGCTGCGCCGATCCCCCGGGAACCTCCCGTGACGAAGGCGCGCTTGCCGGCGAGCTCGGTGGGGTCTGCGGGACGAAGAGTTCTGAACATACGGTCCACTATAACCACGTTCTGGAACGATCGTCCAGAAGTTCTCGACCGATTGTTCAGAACTCGGTAGGATGGAGCCGTGGCCCGACCGAGGAAGTTCGACGAGCAGACCGTGGTGACGGCCGCGCGCCGGCAGTTCAACGAGACCGGCTACCACGGCACGTCCGTCGACGACCTCGCCCGCGCGACGGGGCTCAGCAAGGGCAGCCTCTACGGCGCGTTCGGCGACAAGGAGGCCCTGTTCCAGCGGGTCTTCGACGACTACTGCGCTGCCGCCACCGAGGGCGTGACAGCCCAGGTCCATGGCCCGGAGGACGAGGCGCTCGACCGGATCCGCGCGTGGCTCGCCTCGCCGGAGACCGCCACCGACCGGCTCGGCTGCCTGCTGGCCAAGGGCACCGCCGAGCTGGCCTGGGAGAACGACGCCATCGCCGCACGCTCGCTCGCCACGTTCGAGTCGCTCTTCGACAGCTGCCGGCAGCTCGTCGAGCAGGCCCAGGCCGCCGGGCACGTCGACCCGGACCTTGACCCCGCGGCGCTCGGCGCACTGGTCGTCGCCACGCACCGCGGGATCGAGGCGCTCGCCAAGGCGGGAGTCGACCCGGCGACCCTCAACCGCATCGCGACCGCGGCCGTGGACAACATCGCCCTCGACCGGGCATCGGCGTAGCCAGGCTCGATCAGGTGCCGGCCTCGGTCAGCGTCGCGGGCGGGAGCCAATCGGCCCCGAGGAGCTGCGCGAGGTCGGCGAGGCCGGTGGTGTCGCTTCCCACGGTGTCAGAGGCTGCCGCGACCCGCTCCACCATGACCCTGCCGACCTGCTCCTCGACCGTGCCCTCGGCGTACGCGACGTGCCACGGGGAGACCTGGTGGTCGCGGTGGGTGCGGCCGGTCACCTGGCGCGCGGCGATGCCCGAGAAGCGGGCCTGGTGGAAGACGCCCACCCGCGGCTCGGTGCTCGCCTCGCGGCCGTCGGCGAGGGTCTCGCCGGCGTGCAGGCTGATCGAGGCGACCGTGGTGAAGACGCAGACCTTCGCCCGTCCGGTCTGGAAGCGGAGCCGCTCGGCCTCGGCGTCGAACCGGTCCCGGCCGTAGATCGTGGCCACGTCGATGCCGGAGTCACGCAGCCGGTCGGCGATGGGGTCGGCGGCGGTCGCGACGAACTCGACCGAGCACGCCACCTGTCGCTCGGAGTCGACCTGTTGCGCGATCCAGGCGACCGTCGAGTCGACCCGGATCAGTCCGGCCTTCTGCCGGAAGCGCAGCAGCGCGGTCCGACCCTGTGCGACGTTGCGGCCGCGTCGGGCGAGGTCCATCTCCCGGCAGAACTCCCCCCACTCGGCCTCGTACGCCGTCCGCTCCGCCGGGGTGAGCGCCACCGGCATGCTGGAGATCGGCACGGGCCCCCACGGCGCGGCGCGGTGCAGCATCGCCGGTGGTCGCTCGTCGGCGAGCCAGCCGCGCACCAGCTTGAGGTCCGCGGCGCGGCGCGCCGGATCGGTGGTCCACGTCGCGCCGTACCGGCCGGGCTCCACCCCGACGCCGTGGCGCTCGAGCGCGGCGGTGAACGCCGCCTCGGGCTGGGCCGCCGAGGTCCACCTGCGCATCGGCTCGCCGAGCACCTGCGCGTAGGCGGGTGCGAGGTACGGCAGCTCGAGCGGCGTGTGCCCGGGTGTCGCGGTCGTCGCGATGACGAACGGCGCCTCGTCGTGCGGCCGCCCGTGCCCCGAGATCCTCGCCCAGAGCTTCCACCGCTTCGTCGTCGTACGTCGCAGCGCGTGGGCCTCGTCCGCGATGATCACGTCCCACGCGTGGTCCTTGACCTTCTCGAGCCGGTCCCACGTGATCACGACCCATTCCAGACCCCCGTCGCCCAGCGCCGTGATCGTGCGGCACCAGTGCCCGATGGTGATCGCGGCGGGCCGGTCGGCCACGACCAGCACCCGCCGCGCGCCGCGGAGGTCACCCACCGCCGTCGCGCCGAGGACCGCGGAGATCGTCTTGCCCACGCCCGGCTCGTCGGCCAGGAGGAACTGACGCCCGCCCGCCGCGGCGCGGGCCGCGATCGCATCGGCCGCCTCGTACTGGATCTCGCGGGGCTCGAGGTCGTCGGTCGGCTCGGGCACCGGCGTCGGATCGCCGGGGTTGAGCTCGTTCTCGACGAACCGCCCGAGCGTGTGCGGCCCCGGAGCGTAGGGCGCGAGGTGCGCGGGCAGGGCGCGCCCGACGTGCAGGTGGGCCTTGACCGCCGGGTGCCAGCTGGCGCCGTCGACCTGGGTGCCGTACGGGACGTCGAGCACCCACACCCGCTCCCCCGGCCCCGCCACCGGCAACGGCCGCTGCGACTGTCGCGACCCGCTGCGGCGCGGCGACGCGCTGCGCCGACGAGCACTGGGTCGGCGAGGACTGGGCATCCCTGGACGCTACCGGCGCCCATCGTCCGAGTCAGGCCTGGACCGTGGAGGTGCTGTCACCGAGCTCAAACCGCAACGTTCTGATCGGCGAGAGGAACTGCGCCACGGCGACAGCGGCGAAGATCGTCGCAGCGCATCCGAGCGCGAGGAGGTTGCTGGTCCGGACTGCCAGCAGCCCGCCGAGCGGTGCACCGACGACCAGGATGGCCCGGTTGAAGGAACGCATCGTCGTGATCGTCCGGGCCCGCAGCTCGTCCGGCGTCACCGCCTGCCGGTAGCTCTCCTCGTGAGAGTTCCCAAAGGCCAGACCGAAGCCCCAGCATGCCTGCCCCAGAGCGAGGACCCCACCAGCGACCCACGAAGTGGTGCCGACAGCGGCGAGGGCCATCACGGCCGCGCCGGCGGCGGTCATCGAGTGCGCTGCGACGATGGCACCGCCGGTGCCGAGCCGCCGCCCCCCGGAGCTCGATGCGAGCGCGCCCGCAATGCTCCCGATCCCGGCGAGGGCCGTTGCCAGTCCGAACGCGACTGGGCCGAGGTCCAGCGTGACAAGAGCATATGGCGCAAGTACGGCGCCGAGGATGGCGTTGCCGAAGAACCAGACGTGGGTCGTGAGCGCGAGCAGGAGGAGCCCAGAGCCTCGATAGACCCAGCGAACGCCCTCCTTGATCTCGCGGACGATATTGGGGGGCTGGGTCGGCGTGGCCTTCACCTCAGGCACGCGGATGGTGAGCACCAGTGCGGCTGAGAACAGGTAGGTGGCCGCGTCGACGAGGAGGGTCAGCGGCGCACCTACGAGCTTGACGAGCAGACCCGCCAACGCGGGCCCGGCGCTCTGCGCGACCGCATCGGTCGTGTCGATACGCGCATGTGCGTGTTGCAGGTGCGCCGTCGGGACGATCCTCGGCAGGAAGGACATGGAGGCCGCGTCACCGACGAGAGAGGCGACACCGAAACAGGCGACCACGACGAGGACCAGGGGCAGGGAGAGGAAGTCCGCAGCCCAAGCGACCGGAATGACCGTCAGCAAGAGGGCGCGGACCAGGTCCGTCGCCACCATCAGCGGCTGACGGCGGCACCTGTCGACGATGGCGCCCACGACGAGGCCGAACAACAGGTAGGGAAGCCATCGAGCGGAGTTGAGCCAGCCGACATCCTGCGCCGTCCCGTCCAGCGTCAGCACGACGAGGGTCGAGAGCGCCAGGAGTGTCACGTGGGACCCGAGCGTCGAGACCGACTCGGCACACCACATCCGCTTGAACTCCGGCGTGGGGAACGCACCCGTCGCGGCCGTGTCGTCCATCCAGGAACCCTAGGTTGCTGGCTCCGCCGGCACGGAGACCCTGACCCGGGCAGAGTCGGGCGATGTCCCGAGCCCGTAGGCGGCGATCAAGCGCCGGACGATCCGCTGAGTAGATCCAGCCGTTGTGAACCTCGCTTGTGATCGAACGTGTTGTCGATTAAACTCACCTCATGACCAACGCACCCAGCATCGACGAGTGGCGCACCGCCCTCGCCGAGGGCGCGCTGCCCATCGGCCGCTCCGCCGAGACCGACGCCGAGCGGGTCGACCTGCTGCGCGCGATGGAGGACCTCAAGGGCACGCTGTGCGCGCTGCAGGCGCAGCTCGCGGTCGACCTCGATGCGTAGCAGCGGGCGCAGCAGGCCGCGCAGGGGGTGGCAGCCGAGAGGCGAGGGCGGGGGGTCGCGGCGCAGGTGGGACTGGCGCGGCGGGAGTCGCCGCACCGCGGGCAGGTGCTGCTCGGGATGGCCAAGGACCTGCACGCCGAGCTCCCCCACACCCTCGCCGCGTTGCGTGAGGGGCGGCTGTCGGAGCACCGGGCGCAGGTCATCGTCACCGAGACCAGCGGGCTCGACCCGGAGCACCGTGCCCAGGTCGACGCCGAGCTGTGCGCCGACCCCGAGACCCTCGACGGCGTCGGCACCCAGCGACTCGCGGGCCTGGCCCGCAGCAGGGCCCAGCAGCTCGACCCCGCCGCCGCGTGCCGGCGCGCCCGGCGGGCGGAGGCCGAGCGGCGCGTGAGCCTGCGGCCCGCGCCCGACGCGATGGCCTACCTCGGGGCGCTCGTCCCGATGGCGCAGGGCGTCGCGGCGTACGCCGCGCTCAGCAAGGCAGCCTCCGCCGCCCTCGCCGCCGGCGACCCGGCCGGTCGCAGCCGCGGGCAGGTCATGGCCGACACGCTCGTCGAGCGCGTCACCGGTCAGGCCACCGCGTCCGACGTGTCCGTCACCGTCGACGTCGTCATCTCCGACACCTCGCTGCTCGGCGGCGGCACCGAGCCGGCCACGGTGCCCGGCTACGGCCCGGTCCCGGCCGAGGTGGCGCGCCACCTCCTCGCCCACGCGGTCGACCCCGACACCGAGGCCGGCGCCTGGGTACGCCGCCTGTACGCCGACCCTGCCGGCCAGCTCGTCGGCCTGAGCACCACGCAGCGACTCACCACCCGCGGGCTGCACACCTTCCCTCCGCCTGCGCGACCAGGGCCTGTGCCGCACCCCGTGGTGCGACGCCGTCGCCGCCCACGACGACCACGTCACGCCGGCCGACGTCGGCGGGGAGACCAGCGCCGCCAACACCCAGGGGCTCTGCGTCGCCTGCAACCTCGCCAAGCAGGCCCCCGGCTGGCGACAACGCACGGTGCCCAGCCCCGGCCGGCACCGCGTCGCGACCACCACGCCCACCGACCACCGCTACTACTCCTCGGCGCCCGCCCCACCGCGGCCGGCGCGGCCACGACGGCGGGCGGCGGCGTCCCTCGCCGAGCACCGTCTCGCCCGGCTCATCGACGCCCCGGCCGCCTGAGCCCGGGTCAGGGCGCGGCGACCCGGAAGACCGGCCACCCGATCTCGGTGTGCCACGCGGACGGGTCGGGGGTGTCCCGCGGCCCGACCAGGTAGACCTCCCGGATCGGGCCGGCCACGGCGAGCGCGTTGGCGACGACCCAGGCGCCGACCTCGCCGTAGGTCACGTCGATGTCGTCGTGCTCGCCGACGTGGGTGGCGACGGCCAGCTCGACCGCCGGGAGGGTCACCGGGTGCACCCGGCCCCGGCGCGGTGGCTGTGCGGTCGCGCGGTAGACCAGCGCGTGGCCCCGGTCGACCTCGAACAGCGCGTTGTCGTACACGCCTCCGGGGGCGCCGGTCGGGTCGTCGACCGCCGCGTCCAGCTCGGCCATCGCGCCGGCGTACCAGGCGAGGACGTCGTCGCGCTCCACGTCGCCCTCCACGGCCGCGACCGTGGTCGCCGGGACCGCGCGCAGCTCCACGTGCACCGGCGCGGGCTCGGGCCGCAGCAGCCGCCGCAGCGACGCCACGGCGGCCCGGGTCCGGTCGAGCTCCGACTCGAGGCGTCGCAGGTGGTCGGCGACGAGGCCGGCGCGGGTGTCGGGGTCGGCGGCGCGCAGGATGCGCCGCACGTCCGCGAGCGGGACGTCGAGCTCGCGCAGCCGGTGGATGACCTGCGCGGTCGGGATCTGGTCGGCGCCGTAGTAGCGGTAGCCGGACGCGTCGTCCACCGTCGCGGGCACCAGCAGGTCCGCGTCGTGGTAGCGGCGCAGCGTCCGCACGCTGAGGTGGGTCAGGCGGGAGAACTCCCCGATCGCCAGCATGCAGGCAGTCTGCACCCTCTCCCCGGGGGAGGGTCCCGTGCTTGACCCTCGCCCCGCCGGACGCCGCACCGTGGGTCACATGACCACCACACCGAGCTCCACACCGAGCTCCACACCCGCCACCGTCCCGACCACGCAGCTCCCCGCCACGATCAGGGCCTACCTCGCCGCCCACACCGCCGGCGAGGTCGACGTCGCCGTCCGCGCCTTCACCCCCGACGCCGTCGTCGTCGACGAGGGCCACACCTTCCGGGGCACCGCCGCGGTCCTCGACTTCCTGCGCCACTCCGGCGGCGAGTACACCTACACCACCGAGCTCGTCGGCGCCGAGCGCGTCGACGACGCCCACTGGGTCGCCCTGGTCCGGCTCGAGGGTGACTTCCCCGGCGGCGTCGCCGCCCTGCGCTACCGCTTCACGCTCGCCGACGACCTCGTCGCCGAGCTGGTCATCGCGCCCTAGAACTCGTCGCGACGCCGCAGCGCGCGCGGTCGGCCGTCGGGGTCGTGCAGCCACAGGTACGGCCCCGTGGCGAGGATCCGGCTCGCCTTGCTCAGCTCCGGCGGGTGCAAGCGGCGCAGCCGACCAGGCGGCCGCGGCCCGCGCTCACCCTCGTCGTGCCAGCGGTCGAGCGCGGCCGCGCTCTCGGCGTACGCCGCGAACATCGCGTGCGGGTCGGCCAGGTCGGCGAGGTCGGTCATCGGGTCGTCGACGTCGCGGTCGAGGTGCTCGGCGGCGAGCGTGAGCCGCAGCCGGCGCGCGTACTCCCCCGCGGTGTCGACGACCACCGCCGACAGCTCGGAGTCGTGGGTCCACGACCGGCGGTTGAAGTTGTCGGAGCCGATCGTGGCCCAGGTGTCGTCGACCATGCAGGTCTTGGCGTGCACGTAGACCGGGATCCCGCGCCGGTTCTCGATGCCGTAGACGGCCACCCGGTCGGGCGCGGCCTCGGTCATCTCCAGCATCGCGCGGCGGCGTCCGGCCAGCTGGGCGAGGCGGTTGATGCCGCCGACGTCGGGGTGCAGCGGCACGACCGCGATCACGTGCAGGTCCTGGTGGGTGCTCAGCGCCTCGGTGAACACGTCGCCCACGTGGGCGCCCCACAGGTACTGGTCCTCGATGTAGATCAGCCGCCGCGCCTGCTCGACCGCCTTGGTGTAGCCGCGCGCCACGCTCCGCTCGCCGCCGTTGGCGAACGCGTAGTCGCGACCGCCCCGCAGGTCGGGGTAGGTGCGCAGCAGCTGGACGACGTGCGTGCCGCCCTCGACCGGGGGTGGCGGCGGCGTCTGGGGCGGCAGCGGGTCGGGGCTGGTGTCGAGGCCGCGGAGCCGGTCGCGAATGAGGATGATCGGGCTGTGCCGCAGGGTGGTCGGGTCCTCCCACCGCTCACGGAACACCGTCTCGACGTCGTGGACGGCCGGGCCGGTGATCGCGGCCTGGATGTCGTGCCAGGCCGGCGTGGGGCCGTACTCGTCGGGCATGTTGTCCAGCGCCTGCGGGTCGCCCTCGTGGTCGCTGTCATCACGCCGGGAGTGCGCGAGGTCGATGCCGCCGACGAAGGCGATGTCGCGAGCCGGGTCGTCGCGGTGCCGGATCAGCACCAGCTTCTGGTGGTGCGAGCCGCCGGTGCGGACCCGCATGTCGAGGATCGCCTCGGCTCCGCGCTCCTGCAGCCGGCGCCCCAGGTCGGCATTGGCCTCGGACGTGAAGCCGGCGATGCTGCTGTGCGATCGCCAGACCAGGCCACGCACGTCGACGCCGCGCTCGTCGGCGCGACTGAAGACCTCGACGACCTCGCTGCCCGGCCGGTCGGTGAGCCGCTGGTCGGCGTCGCCCTGCCAGTCGGTGAACAGCACCAGGTCACCGGGGCGGGTCGCCTCGATCCGCTCGCACAGCTCGGCGAAGTACGTCGCCCCGTGCACGAGCGGGCGCACCAGGTTGCCCTCGGACCAGGCCGCGTCGCCGGGGTGGTGGTCGTCGAGCCGGGTCCAGGGGTTGCCGCGCTCGCGCTGGCTGAGCAGCCACGACGTGACGGCGGGGGCTCCGGACGGGTGAGGGGGCACGGCACCACCCTGCCACCCTCCGGGCGCTAGCGTCGCCCGCGTGACGTCGCTCCCCTCCCTGGACCAGGTCCGCAGCCTCCCGGCGTACTTCGAGATGACCGTCCCCGAGGACTACATCGACGAGAACGGCCACATGAACATCACCCGCTACTTCGACCTCGGTGCCTGGGCGCCGTGGAAGCGGGTCGGCGAGCTCGGGGTCGACGGCTCCTACATCACCGACCGCGGGATGTCGTTCTTCACCGTCGAGCACCACATCCGCTACCTCGGCGAGCTGCGGCTCGGCGAGCCGTTCTCGGTGCGCCCGGCGTTCGTGGGCCGCACCGGCAAGGCCCTGCACGGCATCTCCTTCGTCGTCGACGAGGGCCGCGACGCGATCGCCTGCACGATGGAGATCATGTACGTCCACGTCTCGATGAAGTCCCGCCGCGCGACGCCGATCCCCGACGAGGTCGCTGCCGCCCTCGACGGCGAGATCGCGGAGCGGGCCTGGGCGGCGGCCTCGGCCACGGGCCTCGGGCTGCGGCGGTAGGTAGGCGGTGAGCAGGTCATGAGCGCCCCGGCTCCGCCCCGCGACGACCTCGGCACCGAGGTGCCGCTGACGGCCCCCGTCGCCCGGGTGGTCAGCCTCGTCCCCTCGCTCACCGAGGCCCTGGTCTCGGTGGAGCCGGCGGGCGTGGTCGGCGCCACCGACTGGTGCACGCACCCGCCCGACCTCGACGCGCGCGGCGTGACCCGCGTCCGCGGCACCAAGAACCCCGACCTCGCCGCGATCCGCGACCTCGCCCCGGACGTGGTGGTGGTCAACAAGGAGGAGAACCGCGAGCTCGACGTGCGCCGGCTGCGCGAGTCGGGCGTGCCGGTGTGGGTCACCGACATCGAGACGGTCCCCGCGGCGGTCGCCTCGATGGAGCGGTTGGTCGACGCGCTCGGCTGGACGCGACCCGCCTGGCTCGCCGAGGCCCGTGACCTGTGGTGCGGCCCGCTGCCGCCGGTGACCCGCACGGTCGCCGTACCGATCTGGCGCGACCCGTGGATGGTCGTCGGCGCCCCCACCTTCACCACCGACCTGCTGCGCCGCCTCGGCTGGGCCAACGTGTACGCCGCCGCCCCGGCGTCGGCGCGGTCCGGCGGCGCGCGCTACCCGAGCGTCACCGTCGAGGAGGTCGACGCGGCCGGCGCCGACGTCGTGCTGCTGCCCGACGAGCCCTACGTCTTCACCGCCGACGACGGGCCCGAGGCGTTCACCCGCACCCCGACCGAGCTGGTCAGCGGACGGCTGATCACCTGGTACGGCCCGTCGCTGGTCGAGGCCGCCGGCCTCAGCAGTCGACGCTGACGTCGGTCGCGCGCACCAGCCGGGGCAGGTCGGGCTCCTTGCCGGGGCGGCCGGTGGCCCACCACATGCGCAGGCCGCGGCCGCGGACCTCGAGGGTGGCCAGGTTGTTGTCGAACCACGGCCCCTCGACGATCCTCCACTCGAACGGCGCGTCGGGGACCCGCCGCGACCGCTTGAACACCTGGCCGAGCGGCCCGGCGACGCCGTAGGCCAGCGCCGCGGTGGCGAAGCGCCACCGACGTGACAGCGGGTTGCGGATCGGCGAGCACACCGCCTGCATGATCCGGCTGTGCACGCCCGGCAGCGGCTTCACCGCGGCGAGGTAGCTGTGGTGCACGTCGCCGGAGAGGAACGTGATGGTGGCCGGCGGTCGGCCACGCTCGCCACGCCCCGTGGCGAGCACCATCTCGGCGACCGACATGAACCCGGCCTGGAAGGCCGCCCAGTGCTCGAGGTCGACGGTCTGGCGCACCCACTCACCGAACCCCTCGAGGCGCTTGCCGAACCCACCGCCGGCGAGCACCTCGCTGGCGGCCTCGACGTAGTGCAGCCCCTCGGCGAGCAGGTAGGGCAGCGAGGTCGCGATCAGCAGGTGGTCGACGTCGCCGCGCAGCTGGCTGTCGACCCACGCCTTCTCGTCGGCGTCGAGGATGTCGCGCGCCCCCGGGTCGACCACCCGCGCGGCGCGCGAGTCGATGACCACGAGGCGGGCCTGGGTGCCGAACTCCCGGGCGTAGCTCCACCGGTAGCACGACGGGTCCTGGTCGGCCCGCGCGGCGAACGCGTCGAGCATCGGCCCGGCGTCCCACCCGGGCTCGTCGGCGTGCGCGACGATCTCGGTCCACAGCGGGTCGACCGCCCGCTGGGCAGGGGTGAGGTTGCCCAGGTGCTGGTAGACCCAGTACGACGCCAGCCCGGCGACGATCCGATCGTGCCACCACGAGGTGGCCTCCATCTTGTCCTTCCACGCACGCGAGGTGTTCCAGTCGTCGCGGACGTCGTGGTCGTCGAAGATCATCAGGCTCGGAAGCGTCGACAGCAGCCACCGGTTGACCGGGTCGCGCCAGGCGAGCCAGTAGATGTGGGCGTACTCCTCGAAGTCCTTGAGCTCCTTGCCGGGCGGCTCGTCGAGGGAGCGCCGGGTCTCGATGAACTCGACCATCTCGCGGGTCGTCTCGTCGGCGTAGACCTGGTCGCCGAGGAAGGCCACGAGGTCGGGCCACCGCGGGGGGCCGGGGTCGGGGTCGTCGTCCTGGCGCGGGGTCATCCCTGCCATCCGCAGCGCGTAGGCCCGCAGCGCGTCGAAGCCGTGGACCTCGTTGTCGCCCTTGTGGTGCCCGACCGAGGTGCGGCACGAGCCGTAGGCCAGCCGCAGCGGCTTGGTGTGGTCGAGCGTCGGGATCACCGAGGGCGGCAGCTCCGAGCCCGGCTCGGGCCAGACCCGGGCGTCGTCGAGCTCCACCGTGTAGGGGTGGTGCCGGCCGGGCTCGAGCCCCTCGACGCACACCAGGGCGTAGTGGTGGTCGTGCACGAGGAACGTCGGCGCCTCGGCGTACCCGCCCTCGATCGAGACCCGCACCCGCGCGGGCCCGTCGGTCTCGACCCAGATCGTCGCCGAGCACTCGTCGACGTGCCGCAGCAGCGGCCCCAGCACCAGTCCCACCATGTCCGGGCGCCGCTCAGGTCGCCATGAAGAGGATCATCTCGCGCTCGTACTCGCGCCCGGGGTGCTGGGCGGCGAGGTGCGCCTGGGCCTTGTCGACCAGCTCGTCCTCGTCGACGCCGCGGATCTCCTCGCCGCACGGGCAGCGCAACAGTGTCTTCACAGGTGCTTGCCTACCACGGCGGCACCCAGCGGGTCAGCCGGTTGCCCGGCCCAGCACACCTAACGCCCGTCGCGGGCGGACCGCACCCGCCGCACGATCCTGACCAGGACGACCACCACGACGACCGCGCCGACGGCGGCCCCGGCGTACGTCGCGCCGGTCCTGGCCTGCTGCTTGCGCACCTCGAGCGCCTCGCCCAGCTCACCCACGGTGGCGGCGAGGTCGGCCCGGGTGCGCTCGATGTCGGCCCTGATCTCCTCGGGCGTCTGCGCGGCCCTCGGGTCGTCCGAGCCGTGGTCGGGCGCGGTCATGCGGGGTTCCCGGGATGTGCCATCCCACGAAACTAGGAGTCGCCCCGCACAGCTGGACCACCCCTTGTGGTGACGTCCCCCCTTGGGCACCTCACTACGTTGAAAACATGGCTACCAACGGCAAGCTCCGCTACACCACCCCTGGCATCGAGACCGCCGACGCCGAGCGCGTCGTGGCGATCCTGCAGGACCGCCTGAACGCCACGACCGATCTGCACCTCACGCTCAAGCACGTGCACTGGAACGTCGTCGGCCCGCACTTCATCTCCGTGCACGAGATGATCGACCCCCAGGTCGAGGCCGTCCGCGGCTTCGCCGACGACCTCGCCGAGCGCATCGCGACCCTCGGCGGCTCGCCGATCGGCACGCCCGGCGCGCTGGTCGAGCAGCGCCAGTGGGCGGAGTACTCGATCGGGCGGGCGACCACCCAGGAGCACCTCGGGGCGCTCGACATGGTCTACCACGGCGTGATCACCACCTACCGGGAGCAGATCAAGGAGCTCGACGAGCTCGACCCGGTGACCCAGGACATGCTGATCTCGCAGACCGACAACCTCGAGCTGTTCCACTGGTTCATCCGGGCGCACCTGGAGGACAAGAGCGGCGCGCTCTCCACCGCGGGCGCGACCACCGAGGCCGAGGCCGCGGCAGCCGCCGAGCACGGCTGACCCGCACGGCTGACCCGCACGACCGACCACCGAGACAGCCCGCCGACCTCGTCGGCGGGCTGTTCCGCGTCCGGGGCCCTCAGCGCCGGCGCAGCTCGACGGGCTGGCCGTCGCGGGGGAACGGCAGCGAGTGGTTGTTGAGCGGGGCGACGTACGACGGGTCGACCCGCCACTCGAAGCGGCGCAGCAGGTGGTGCATCACCGCGGTGACCTCCATGCCGGCGAAGACCATGCCGAGGCACTTGTGCACGCCCCCGCCGAACGGCTCCCACGCGAACCGGTGGCTCTTGTCCTCGCGGCGGTCGGGGGCGAACCGCTCGGGGTCGAACGCCGTGGGGTCCGACCACAGGGTCGGCATCAGGTGGGAGAACTGCGCGGCGACGGTGACGTAGCGCCCGGCGGGGATGCGCACGCCCTCGACGACGACGTCCGCGACGGTGCGGCGCACCACGACCGGCACCGGCGCGCGCAGCCGCAGGCACTCCTTCATCACCAGGTCGAGCGAGGTCAGGGTGTCGAGCTCGGCCAGCGACGGCCGGTCGGGCAGCGCCGCCGACTCGGCGCGGCAGCGCTCCTGCCAGTCGGGGTGCTGGCCGAGGTGCTGCAGCATCGTCGACAGCGTGCTGGTCGAGGTGTCGTGCGCGGCCATCATCAAGAACACCATGTGGTTGACGACGTCGTCGTCGGAGAACCGCTCGCCGTCGTCGGTCTCGATGTGGCACAGCTGGGAGAACAGGTCGTCGGTGAGCCGCGCGCGGCGCGACGGCAGGTAGTGCCGGAGCCACTGCTCGAGCACCTCGCGGCCGCGGTGGGCGCGCCCCCACCGGGTCAGGGGCAGGTCCTTGCGCACGAGCGCCGACGCCGCCTGCACGCAGGCGATGAACGCCTCGTTGACCCGCGCCATCTCCTCCGGCGTGGAGTCCTCGGCGCCGCCCATGAAGATGTCGGCGGCGACGTCGAGGGTCAGCTGCTTCAGCGCCGGGTAGGTCCTGAACGAGGTGTACGACGCGCCGCCCGGCCAGGTGGCGAGCCCGCGCTCGATCGCCGGGTGCATCCCGGCGGCGTACCCGCTCAGGCGGGGGCGGGTGAACGCCTCCTGCATGATCCGCCGGTGCAGGTGGTGCTCCTCGAGGTCGAGCAGCATCAGGCCGCGGTCGAAGAACGGCCCCACCAGCCGCGCCCACGCCGGTCCGTTGACGAACGCCTTGTGCGGGTTGGTCAGCGCCGCCTGGCACGCGTCGGGGCCGAGCAGCATCACCCACTCGTCGCCGAGGATCGGCAGCGGCGAGACCGGGCCGTAGTGGTCCCACTGCCGCTGGAAGAGCGCCATCGGGTCGCGGGCGTAGGACAGCGCGCGGCCCAGCACGGGCAGCCCGCGGTCGTCGCGGCGGACCGTGGGCAGCTCGCGGGCCGGCGTACCGGTCGACGTCACGTACACACCGTACGCAAGATCGCGGGCGTCGGCACCCGTCAGCGGAACCGGCGCAGCCTCAGCGAGTTGAGCACCACGAACACCGAGGAGAACGCCATCGCACCGCCGGCGATCATCGGGCTGAGCAGACCTGCGGCGGCCAGCGGGATCGCGGCGACGTTGTAGCCGAACGCCCAGAAGAGGTTGCCGCGGATCGTGGACAGGGTGCGCCGCGAGAGCCGGATGCCGTCGGCCGCGACCCGCAGGTCGCCGCGTACCAGCACGAGATCGCCGGCCTCCATGGCGACGTCGGACCCGGTGCCCATCGCCAGACCGAGGTCGGCCTGGGCCAGGGCGGCCGCGTCGTTGACCCCGTCGCCGACCATGGCGACGACGTGGCCGTCGTCCTGCCACCGGCGGACGACAGCGGCCTTGTCGGCCGGGAGCACCCCGGCCACCACGTGCTCGGCGTCGATGCCGACCTCGGCGGCGACGGCACGGGCCACGACCTCGTGGTCGCCGGTGAGCAGCACGGGCGTGAGCCCGAGGTCGCGCAGCCGGGTCACCGCCTCCGCCGACGTCGGCTTGACCGTGTCGGCAACGACGAGGACGCCGCGGGCGGCGCCGTCCCAGCCGACGGCGACGGCGGTGCCGCCGCCGGCGCGGGCCTCGTCGACCGCCCGGCGCAGGTCGTCGGGCAGGTGCAGGCCGCGGTCGGCGAGCAGGCTCGGCCGGCCCACCACGACGTCGATCCCGTCGACGACGCCGGTGACCCCGAGGCCCTCGAGGTTGGCGAAGCCGGTGACCGGCAGGTGGTCCTCGACGCCGCGGGCGATCGCGCGGGCGACCGGGTGCTCGGAGGCGTGCTCGAGCGAGGCGGCGAGCCGCAGGGTGCGCTCGTCGCCGACCACCTCGCGCAGGGTCATCTCGCCAGTGGTGACGGTGCCGGTCTTGTCGAGCAGGACGACGTCGACCCGGCGCGCCTGCTCCAGCGCCTCGGGGCCCTTCACCAGGATGCCGAGCTGGGCGCCGCGTCCGGTGCCGACGAGCAGCGCGGTGGGGGTGGCCAGGCCGAGGGCGCACGGGCAGGCGATGACGAGCACCGCGACGGCGGCGGTCACGGCGGCCGCCGTCCCGGCCCCGGTGCCGATCCAGAACCCGAGGGTGGCGGCCGCCAGCGCCAGCACGATCGGGACGAAGACGCCCGAGACGCGGTCGGCGAGCTGCTGGGCGGCGGCCTTGCCGCTCTGGGCGTCCTCGACCAGCCGCGCCATCTGGGCCAGCTGGGTCTCGGCGCCGACGCGGGTCGCGCGCACCACGATCCGCCCCCCGACGTTGACCGTCGCCCCGACGACCGCGTCGCCGGCGGCCACCTCGACCGGCACGGACTCACCGGTGAGCAGCGAGGCGTCGACCGCGGAGCTGCCCTCGACGACCTCGCCGTCGGTGGCCACCTTCTCCCCCGGCCGGACGACGAAGGTGTCGCCGACGACGAGGTCGGCGGCGGGGACGCGCACCTCGCGACCCCCGCGCAGCACCGCCACGTCGTGCGCGCCGAGGTCGAGCAGGGCCCGCAGCGCCGCCCCGGCCTGGCGCTTGGACCGCGCCTCGACCCAGCGCCCGAGGAGCACCAGCGTGGTCACGCCGGCCGCGGCCTCGAGGTAGATGGTGCCGGCGCCGTCGGTGCGCTCGATGACCAGGCGGAACGGGTGGGTCATCCCGATCGTCCCGGCGGTGCCCCACAGCAGCGCGTAGACCGACCAGCCGAACGCCGCCAGCACGCCGAGGGACACCAACGTGTCCATCGTCGCGGCGCCGTGGCGCAGGTTGGCCCACGCGGCGCGGTGGAACGGCCACGCCCCCCACACCACCACCGGCGCGGCGAGGGTGAGCGAGAGCCACTGCCAGCCGTCGACCTGGACGGCCGGCCACATGGCCATCACGACCACCGGGATGCTGAGCACGGCGCTGACCAGCACCCGGTCGCGCAGGCTGCGGCCGGGGTCGGCGGCCTCGTCGGTGCCGGGCTCGGGCTCGGCGCTCGGGAGCGCGGCCGTGTAGCCCGCGGCCTCGACGGCCGCGACCAGGTCGGCGGGGGTCACCGGGTCGGCGTAGGAGACGCTCGCCTTCTCGGTGGCGTAGTTGACCGTCGCGTCGACGCCGTCGAGCTTGTTGAGCTTGCGCTGGATGCGGTGGGCGCACGACGCGCAGGTCATGCCCGTGATCGCGAGCTCAGTGGTCGTCGTCGTGACCGTCATGGCCGGCCTCCAGGGTGAACGACGCCGTGCGCACGACGCCGGCGTGCTTGAAGTCGAGGTAGAGGTGGTAGCGACCGGCGCTCGGCACCTCGACCCCGAACTCGAGGGTGGGTCCGGCGGGGCCGTCCTCGGGGTGGACGTGGAGGTAGGCGAGGTCGCCCTCGCGCAGTGCGACCAGGTGCCCGTAGGCACCCAGGTAGGGGTCGAGGTCGGTGACCGGGACGCCGTCCCGGCTCACGTCGAGCGTGAGCGCCGCGTGCTCGCCGGCGACGAGCTCGCCCCCGACGTCGACCGTGTAGCCGTCGACGGTGTCGGTGGCGCTGAGCGGCGCCGCGGGGGCGAGGTCGGGCTCGCCGGGCACGGCGAGGTCGACGCCGAGCGTGAGCCCGTCGCCGCCGGTCGGCACGAAGTCGGCGAAGACCCGCCACGACCCCGGCGCCAGGTCGAGCGGCACCCGCCAGGTGCCGGAGGCGTCGAGCTCGGGGTGGACGTGCTGGAACCCGGTGAGGTCGCGGCGGACGGCGACGAGGTGCATCCGCTCGTCGTGCTCGACGTCGTAGGCGGTGACCGGCTCGCCCTCGGCGTCCTCGATCCGGAACCCGAGCTCGCGGGTGCCGGGGCGGTAGGTCGCCCGCTCGGGCACCAGCGTGTAGCCGTCCTGGCTGCTCGCGAGCCCGCCGGGCTCGGCCGGGCTCGCGGGCGTCTCGGTGGTCGTCTCGGTGCTCGTCTCGGTGCTCGTCTCGGTGGTCGCGTGGCCGTGGCCCTCCTCGTCGTCGGCGTGCAGCACCTGCCGGTCGTCATCCTCGGGACCGATCGGGCCGACGGGACCGGTGGCCCGGCCGACCCCGATCGCGGCGACGAGGACCGCGACCAACGCGACCGCGAAGGCCCCCAGCCTGGCGACGGTGGTCATGCCAGCCGGTAGCCGGCCTCCTCGACGGCCGCGCGCACGCTGCCGTCGAGGAGCGGCTGGTCGCTGGTGACGGTGAGCGCCCCGGAGTCGAGGTCGACCGAGACGCCGGTGACGCCGGCGACGTCGGTGACCTCCTCGGTGACCGAGGCGACACAGTGCTGGCAGGTCATCCCGGTGACGGTGTAGGTGGTCGTGGTCATGACTTCACCAGCCTCGCGATCGCAGCGGATGCTTCCTTGAGCTTGGCCTCGGCCTCCGGTCCGCCGGCGCGGGCGGCGTCGAGCACGCAGTGGCTCATGTGCTCGTCGACGAGCCCGAGCGCGACCGCCTGCAGCGCCTTCGTCACCGCCGAGACCTGGGTGAGCACGTCGATGCAGTAGGTGTCGTTGTCGATCATCCGCTCGATCCCGCGGACCTGCCCCTCGATGCGCTTCATGCGCTTGAGGTAGTCGTCCTTGCGGGTGGCGTAGCCGGGGTTGCCGTGGTCCATGCCGATTACCATACCCCCCTAGGGTACGACGGGCAAGAATCGGTCTCTCAGCCGACGGACGCCGCCCCGCCGGGTCGGGAGTGACCACCGCCACGCCGCCACCGTCTGTTTGACCGCCCGCGGAACGGGAAATGAACTCGGGGCGTCGAAGTCGATAACCTAGGCGGTTACGACCGGGTCGCAGCGTCGCGACGCGAGCCGGTCCGACGTCCGCAGCACCCCGTCATGTCCGCACCGGGCCCACCAGCCCCGCACCTGAGGCCACGCGTTGTCAGAGCAGCTCCTCGACGAGCCGGTCGACCCGACCAGCGAGGTCGACGACGCGCGCCCGCAGCGTACTCCGTGGCAGGCGATGCTCTGGGCCCAGCGGGTCTCGTGGTTCGGCGCGATGGCCTGCGCCCTGGTCCTGGAGCTGTCGGGCCTCATCGGCGCCGAGCGGCGCTGGTGGGAGTCGACGTTCGTCGACGGGCTGAGCTACGTCGTCGACAGCTTCGTCATCTGGCTGATCCTGGTGGTGCTGATCGGGCTGACCAACCGGGTGATCCTCTCGCTCGGCATCGTGGCGTCGTTCACGGTGGTGGTGGCGGTGGCCAACCGGCTCAAGCTCGGTCTGCGGTCCGAGCCGATCTACCCCAGCGACGTCGACTTCCTGAGCCAGCACGAGTTCCTCACCTCGTTCGTCTCCCCCACCATGCTGGTGGTGGCCGCCCTCGGGCTGGCCGCGGTCGTGTGGGCCGCGTGGTTCCTGGGGCGCCGGTTCGAGCCGCCGATGATGTCGGTCTGGCCGACCGACCTCTCCCCCCGCCGCCAGCTCGGCGCGGTCCTGCTGCGGGCCGCGGTGATGACGATGGCCATCGCGCTGCTCGTCGACGCCACCAAGTTCAACGACCCCGGCAACGGGTGGCGCGGCCTCTACGAGGTCGGCGACTCCCGTCGGTGGCGCTACTGGGACCAGAACGAGAACTACCTCGCCAACGGGTTCGTCGGGGGCTTCCTCTACAACATGCCGACCGTGGCGATGGAGACCCCCGAGGGCTACGGCGAGGAGACGATGGACGCCCTCGCCACCCGCTACGAGCGGGCTGCCGCCAAGGTCAACCGCAACCGCACCGGCTCCCTCGACGACGTCAACGTCGTGATGGTGCTGAGCGAGTCGTTCTCCGACCCCACGGCGCTGCAGGGCTTCGAGCTGGAGCAGGACCCGATCCCCCGGACCCGCGCCCTGATGCAGTCGGGCACGTCCGGCACGATGCTAGCCCAGCTCTACGGCGGGGGCACCGCCAACATGGAGTTCGAGCTGCTCACGGGTCAGTCGATCGGCCTGTTCGAGCCCCAGCTCAACTCGCCGTACCAGATGCTGGTGCCGGAGTACGACGACTACCCGTCGGCGGTCGGCTGGTTCGGCGCGCAGGGGCACACCCCCGTCGCCGTGCACCCCTACATCACCAGCTTCTACAAGCGTGACCAGGTCTACGACGTGTTCGGCTTCGACACCTTCATCCACGACACGACGCTGTCCGAGCAGGAGCGGATCGAGGACAACGAGTTCATCTCCGACGCCTCCGCCTTCGACGAGGTGCGCCAGCAGATCGACGACTCCGAGGCGCCGTTGATGGTCAACCTGGTCACGATGCAGAACCACATCCCGGTCGACGGCAACTACTCCGACCCGATCGGCGTGACCGGGGTCGAGGACGCCCAGGCCGAGCGCATCGGCAGCTACGCGCGCGGGCTGGCGCACACCGACGAGGCCCTCGCCGAGTTCCTCCAGGAGCTCAAGCGGTCCAAGGAGAAGACCGTGGTGGTCTTCTACGGCGACCACCTGCCCGGCATCTACGACTCCTCGATCTCCGAGCAGAACCCGGACGAGGACATGTACACCACGCCGTTCTTCCTGTGGAGCAGCGAGGGCACGCCGCGCCGTCAGCTGCCGCAGAGCAGCCCGACGCAGTTCCTGCCGATGCTGTACGAGATGGTCGACGCGCCGGTGCCGCCGTACTTCGTGCTGCTCGACCGCCTGCGGGCCAAGGTCCCGGCGCTGGAGCAGGGCCGGCTGCTCGACCCCAGCGGTCGCAAGATCACCGCCGACGACCTCGACCGCCAGGGCAAGCGGGTGCTCGACGACGCCCGGCTGGTGCAGTTCGACTTCTCCATCGGCGACCGCTACTCCGTCGACCGGATGTGGCCCGGGTCGCTGCGCTGAACGACGCCTCGCCGGCCCCGCTCGGGCTCCCGTCCTTCGCACCCGTCGCCCGGCTGCGGCCGGTGGCGGTCGTGCAGCCGGGGACGGCGCTGCCCGCGGCGCCGTACGTCGCGGGCGAGCGCGACGTCGACGGGCCGACGGAGGTCGCGCTGACCGTCGGCGACGCCCGCCTGCGGGCGACGTGGGACGGCCGCCAGGTCGCCCTGCACGTCGGCGGCCCCGGCGGCACGACGAGGCACGTGAGCCGGCGCCACGGCGCCGGCTCCGCGCCGACGGCGCTGGCGATCGCGCTCACCGGGCCGATCGTCACCGCGCTGGTCCTCGAGGCCACCGGGTGGGTGGCGCGCGCGGTGGTCGACCTCTCCCTGGTCGACCGGTTCCCCGACGTGCACGACCCCGACGTGCTGGCCGGACTGGCCGCCGAGGGCGACCGGACCGGTTGCTTCGGGCAGCTCGGGCTGCGCGACGTCCGCGTGGTCACGCACGCCGACGGCACGGCGTACGACGACGGGAGCGGGTCGGCGTTGCTGACCGCCACCAGCGCCGGGCCCGGGGGCTTCCGGACGGGCCACACCTCGGTCTGGGCGCTCGACCCGGACTCGCTCGTCCTGGCCCACCGCGCCGACCTCTTCTTCCGCCGGGGCGGCCGCGTCCTGGGCGACCACGCCACGCACCTGCTCCGCGACGGTGACCGGTGGCTGGTGGCGACCAGCACGTGGGGCGACTTCGACCGTCGGCTCCACCCCCGGGTCACCACCACCGTCGCGACCACGACGTCCGACGTGACGCGCGGGAGCCACGTGCTCGACGCAGCCCCGCTGGCGCTCCCGGTCGACGGCCTGCGCTCGGTCGGCACCTGGGACCCCCACCTGGTCCGCACGCCCGAGGGGTGGCTCGCGACCTACGTCAGCGCCACCCGGTTCTTCCGCTTCCACCCCGTCGTGGCCCGGGGCGCCGACCTCGACCGGCTGGAGCTGCACGCCTCGGCGACGGGGCGGACCGCGACCGAGGGCCCGACCCTGGTCCACCGCGACGGCACCTGGTGGGTGCTGGCCTCCGACGGCCGCGACGGGCCGCGCGGCTCGCGGGCGGCGTACCCGGTCCTCGACCTCGACCTGCGCCAGCACGGCACCCTCGACGCGGCGTACCCGACGAACATCCCGTGGCCCACCGTCGTCGACCTGCCGGGTCGGGGCGGGCCGCTCCTCGTCGGTTTCGACGGCTCCTCGGCCGGGGGCGCGCTGCTCGGCTACGGCACCCACGGGGCGCTGGTGGTGCAGGCGCCCCGGCTCGGGTGAGGATCCTGATGAACGCCTCGCCCCCGCGCTGCGCTACGGTCGGCAGCCGCGGCCAGAGGCGGCCGCCTCCCTACGAGAGGACAGAGATCTTCATGAACCGCACCGAGCTGCGCGAGGCCATCGCGACCGACACGGGCCTCAGCGGCGCGCAGGCCGACCAGGCCCTGACCGCCGTCCTCGACGCCATCACCGCCGCGCTCGCCAAGGGCGACAAGGTCACGCTGCCGGGCTTCGGCACCTTTGAGACCCGCGAGCGCTCCGCCCGCCAGGGCCGCAACCCCCAGACCGGCGAGACGATCGACATCGCCGCCAGCACCGCCCCGGCGTTCAAGGCCGGCGCCAAGCTCAAGCAGGCCGTCTCCGGCAGCTGATCGGCTGATCCGCTCAGCCCGAGCCGGCCACGCGTGCGCGTGGCCGGCTCAGCCTCCCTCACCCCCCTGATAGGCGACGCCCAGGCGATCGAGGCGTCATGATGGCGCGGGAGGTGATCGGATGTTCGGCAGCGACGACGCACTGATGCGTCGGCTCTTCGACGCCACCCCCGACGCGCTCTGGCTCATCGGTTTCGACGGCGAGACGCTGATGGCCAACCAACGGTTCGCCGACCTGGTCGGCCACCCGCTCGAGTCCATCACCGACCTCTCCGGCTTCGACCTCGCCGACGATGCCGGCCGGGCCGACTTCGAGCGGCACCTGCAGGGCATGCGCGACGGCCATCCCGGCGTCGTCAACGAGGACGTGCTCGTCGTGCGCAGCGACGGCACCCGGATCTGGGCGCTGTCCAGCTCGGCCCCCGTGCCCGACGCCTCCGGTACCGGGACCCTGGGCTACCTGCACCGGCTGACCGAGCACACCGAGCGCCGCCGGCTCCTCGACGAGCTGCAGGACCGCGAGATCCAGCTGGCCACGGCCCACCGCATCGCCCGCCTCGGCAGCTGGACCTACGACGTCGCGGCCGACCGCATCGTGTGGTCGCCCGAGCTCTACGAGGTCTACGGCGTCGAGCTCGGGGACTTCACGCCGACCTACGCCGGGTTCCTCGAGCGGGTGCACCCCGAGGACCGCGACGCGTTCCGCCAGGCGTTGTTCGAGGCCCTCAACGGCGCCGACCGCTACGTCTTCGAGGGCCGCTCCCTCACCTCCACCGGGGACGTGCGCTGGATCCGCGGCATCGGCGAGGTCGAGCGCGACGAGGACGGCGTCGCCGTCCGGCTCAGCGGCACGGGCCAGGACGTCACCGAGCGCCGCCAGGCCCTCGAGACCGCCACCAACGCCACCCGCCGCCTGGTCCTGCTGCAGCAGCTCGCCGAGGCCGCCAACCGGTCGAGCACCCTGGCCGACGCGCTGGTGCGCTCGGCCCACCTGCTCCGCGACTCCCCCGAGTGGACGCCGCTGTGCGTGGCGCTGCGCTCCGAGCGCGGCCAGCCGCTCAGCGTCCTCCGGCTTCCCGAGCCGGTTCCCCCGGGCTCCCCCGAGCCCGACCTCGAGGCCGCCGACGAGTGCTGGCGCACGCACGCGATGGTGCGCACGCCGCTGGCCGGCACAGACGCGGTCCTGATGAGCCTGCCGGTGCAGGCGGGCCGGGCCATGGCCTGCGTGGCGCAGATCGTGGCCCATGCCGCCGACGACCCGGACTACACCTGGTCGGCGATGACCCAGGTGTGCGACCAGCTGAGCAGTGTCGCCGAGCGCCAGCGGGCCGCCGCCCAGCTCGCCGAGGCCCGCGACGAGGCGATGGCCGCCTCGCGGCACAAGTCGGAGTTCCTGGCCACCATGAGCCACGAGATCCGCACCCCCATGAACGGCGTCATCGGCCTGACCGACCTGCTCCTGCACACCGACCTCGACCCCCAGCAGCGCCGCCTGGCCGACGGGCTGCGGGGCGCGGGGCTGACCCTGCTGGCCCTGATCAACGACATCCTCGACCTGTCCAAGATCGAGTCGGGCAAGCTCGAGCTCGAGACCATCGCGTTCGACGTCCGGACCGTCATCGAGGAGACGATGATGATCCTGGCCGGTCCGGCGCAGGACAAGGGCCTCGACCTCGTCGTCGGCGTCGCGCCCGAGGTGCCCCGGCTGGTCCGCGGCGACCCGGTGCGGCTGGGGCAGGTGCTCACCAACCTGGGCAGCAACGCGGTCAAGTTCACCGAGGCCGGCGAGGTCGTGGTCGACGTCCAGCTCGCGCCGACGTCGACCGACCCGGCCGCCGCCGAGCCCGACGGCGTGGTGCTGCAGGTCGAGGTCCGTGACACCGGCATCGGGATCGGCGACGACGAGGTCGAGGGTCTCTTCGACGCCTTCACCCAGGCCGACCGCTCCACCACCCGGCAGCACGGCGGCACGGGCCTGGGCCTGGCGATCTCGCGCCAGCTCGTGGAGGGCATGGAGGGCGAGGTCGGCGTGCGCAGCGCGCCGGGGGCCGGCAGCGTGTTCTGGTTCACCGCCCGGTTCGGCGCCGTCGCCGCCGAGACCGCTCGCGCCCACCTCGACCAGCCCCTGCGCCGCCGCCGGGTGCTCGTCGTCGACGACAACCCGACGTCGGCGGTGTTCCTGGCGCGCCAGCTGCGGGCCTGGCAGCTGCCGGTCGACCAGGTCGGGTCGCCCGACGACGCCGTCGCGGCGCTGACGGCCGCCGACGCCGAGGGCTCGCCGTACGACGTGGCGCTGGTCGGCCTCGGTGCGCACGGCAGCGAGGCCAGCGGGCTCGACCTCGGACGACGGCTGGCCGCCGCGGCTCCCACGCTCGACCTCGTGCTCGTCGCACCCGAGGGCGCGGTCGGCGACGACGAGCTCCGCGCGGCCGGGTTCGGTGGCTCGGTGACCACCCCGGTGCGGGCCTCGTCGCTCTACGCGGTCCTGCTCGACGCCCCTCACGACCATCCCCGACCCTCCGAGGTGCCCGTGCGCGACGACCACCCCCAGCTCGGCCTCCACGTGCTCGTCGTCGAGGACAACGCCGTCAACCAGCTCGTCGCCACCGGCATGCTCGAGAACCTCGGCTGCACCGTGGTCTCCGTCGACAACGGCGCGGAGGCCGTCGACGCGCTCGCCGAGGGCCACGGGTTCGACCTGGTGCTGATGGACTGCCGGATGCCGCGGATGGACGGCTTCGACGCCACCCGGGCGGTCCGGGCACGCGAGCGGGACCACCACGTGCCGATCGTCGCGATGACCGCCTCGGCCCTGCCCGGCGAGCGCGACCGCTGCCTCGCGGCCGGCATGGACGACTTCCTGACCAAGCCGGTCGACCCCGCCCAGCTCGCCGCCGCGGTCGCCCGGGCCGGCGCCGCCCTCGGGCCCGCCGGGGGTGCGCCCGCCGACGTCGCCCGGTCGGCGGTGCCGGCCGGCGCCCTCGACCCCGAGCGCGTCGCCCTGCTGAGCGAGATGGTCAAGGACGGCGTCTCGTTCTTCGAGCGCACCCGGATGTCGTTCCTGTCCCGGATCGACGGCGCGCTCGCGCAGATCAGCATCGCGGTCCAGGACGGCGACGCCGAGCGCACCGCGGCCGACGCCCACCAGCTGCGCGGCAGCGCCCTCAACCTCGGCCTGGTGCGGGTCGGCGCCGCCGCCGAGGCGATCGAGGAGCTCGCCCGGGGCGGCGACCTCACCGGCGTCGACGCGCTGCTCGACACGCTGCGCGCGGCGATCAGCGAGGGCGTCGAGGCCCTGACGGCGGTGGGACGGGGCTGACCCGCCTGACCCACCCTGCGTCGTCGACCTAGGCTGTGCGGCACCGGTTTCGCGCCACCCCTGCGGACCGGTCCGAGACCACCCACCCCGTGGTCGCCCACCCTCCGGAACGGACACCACCCATGTCGCTCACGTCCCCGCCCCCTGCCGCGCCCTCCGACGTCTTCGAGCTCGGTCCCGAGCACGAGCAGGTCGTCTTCGCCAACGACCCCGCCACCGGCCTGCGTGCCATCGTCGCGATCCACTCCACCGCCCTCGGCCCCGCGCTGGGCGGCACCCGCTTCCACCCCTACGCCTCGACGGGCGACGCCCTCGCCGACGTGCTCGACCTCTCGCGCGGGATGTCCTACAAGGCCGCGCTCGCCGGGCTCGACCTCGGCGGCGGCAAGGCCGTGATCATCGGCGACCCCGCGACCCTGAAGTCCGAGGCGCTGCTGCGCGCCTACGGCCGCTTCGTGCAGTCCCTCGCGGGGCGCTACCACACCGCCTGCGACGTCGGCACCTACTCCGAGGACATGGACCACGTCGCCCGCGAGTGCGACTACGTCACCGGGCGCACCGTCGCCCAGGGCGGGGCCGGCGACAGCTCGGTGCTCACGGCGTACGGCGTGTTCCGCGGCATGCTCGCCGCCGCCGAGGCCGCTTGGGGCACCACCCGCGACGTGCTCGACGGCCGCCGGGTCGGCGTCGCCGGCGTCGGCAAGGTCGGGCGGCACCTGGTCGGCCACCTGGTCGAGGCCGGCGCGCAGGTCGTGGTCACCGACGTGTGGGAGCCGGCCCTCGACCGGATCCGAGCCGAGCACCCGTCGGTGGAGGTGGTCGCGTCCACCGAGGCGCTGGTCGCCTCCCCCCTCGACGTCTACAGCCCCTGCGCGCTCGGCCACGCGCTGACCGACGAGGTCGTCGAGGTGCTCTCGGCGCGGGTCGTGTGCGGCGCCGCCAACAACCAGCTGGCCCACGCCGGCGTCGAGAAGACGCTCGCCGACCGCGGCGTGGTCTACGCCCCCGACTACTGCGTCAACGCCGGCGGGCTCATCCAGGTCGCCGACGAGCTGCGGGGGTTCTCGTTCGAGCGCGCCCAGCAGCGCGCCGCCCTGATCTACGACACCACCCGCACCGTGCTCGAGCTGGCCGCCGCCGACGGCGTACCCCCCGCCCTCGCCGCCGACCGCCTCGCCGAGCAGCGGATGCGCGAGGTCGGTCGGTTGCGCGGGATCTGGCTGGGCTGAGCGGTCGCTGCCGGCGGGCGCAGGGTTACCCGGTGCACCGGGTAATCCGCACACCGCCGCGCCCTCCCGACACTGTCACGGCGGCGGGAGGGTCAGCGCGAGGGGAGCGTCAGTCGCGAGGCGGGCCGGCGTAGTCCGACCACTCGTCGTCGGGCTCCTCGACGGGAGACGGCGGGTCGTCGGGCCCCCCGTGCAGCTCCTTCGCGAGCGCTCCGAAGTCCGTCTCGTGAGTACGGTACTTCAGGTCGCGGGCGACCTTCGTCTGCTTGGCTTTCGCACGGCCGCGGCCCATAGGGTCCAGCCCCCTCGCACACTTGGCCGGGCGCGGCGAACGCGTCCCGGGCTTCTTTGACAGAATCTCGTGGTCGTAACGCTACCTGTTCGGTGTCTGTTCCGGCACGCGGGATGCCCGTTTGGTGACGTGATTTCTTCGGCACCCCTGCGGCGCCGCTCACCAGTCGGGGTGCTGGCCCACCAGACGCACCGTCGCGGCCTGGTCGGGGTCGACGTCGACCTGCCCCGCGACCCACGCCCGGACCCCGATGCCCTCCAGCAGGTGCAGGGCGGGGTCGACCGAGTCGGGGGGGCACAGGACGACCATCCCGACGCCGCAGTTGAGGGTCGACTCGAGGTCGTCCTGGCTCAGGTCGCCGGCGCGGCGGACCACGTCGAAGACGGGCTGCGGGTTCCAGGTGCCGCGCTCGAGGGTGGCGCGCAGCTCGGCCGGCAGCACCCGCGCCAGGTTGGCCGCGAGACCGCCGCCGGTGACGTGGGACATCGCGTGCAGCTCGGTGTGCGCGGCCAGGGCCAGGCACGTCTTGGCGTAGATCCGGGTCGGCTCGAGGAGCTCCTCGCCGAGGGTGCGCCCGAGCTCGGCCACGTCGCGGTCGAGCGCCCAGCCCTGCCCGCCGTCACCGGGCGAGCCCAGCAGGACGTGGCGCACGAGGGAGTAGCCGTTGGAGTGCAGCCCGGACGACGCCAGGGCGATCACCGCGTCGCCCGGCCGGACCCGTCCGGGCCCGAGCAGCCGGTCGGCCTCGACGACACCGGTGGCGGCGCCGGCGACGTCGTACTCGTCGGGACCCAGCAGGCCGGGGTGCTCGGCGGTCTCGCCGCCGACCAGGGCGCAGCCGGCCTCGATGCACGCCTCGGCGATGCCCTTGACGATCGCGGCGATGCGCTCGGGCACCACCCGGCCGGTGGCGATGTAGTCGGTCATGAACAGCGGCTCGGCGCCGCAGACCACCAGGTCGTCGACGACCATCCCGACCAGGTCGAACCCGATCGTGTCGTGCTTGTCCATTGCCTGGGCGATGGCGACCTTGGTGCCGACACCGTCGGTGGAGGTCGCCAGCAGCGGCCGGGTGTACGACGTCAGCGCGGAGGCGTCGAAGAGCCCCGCGAAGCCGCCGAGGCCACCGATCACCTCGGGCCGGGACGCCTTGGCCACCCAGCCCTTCATCAGCTCGATCGCGGTGTCGGCCGCGTCGATGTCGACGCCCGCGCGGGCGTAGGCGTTCTGCTCGGTCACGGGCGGGTCCTCACGGGCTGGTCCTCACGGGTTGTTGAGCACGGGCAGCGCCTTGCCGTGCGTGGGCGCCTGGATCGAGGTCTCGAGCAGGTGCTTGCCGAGCAGGCTCTCGTCGGGCAGCGGCACCGGGTACTCGCCGGTGAAGCACGCCTGGCAGAGCGCGGTCGCGGGCTGGCCGGTCGCCTCGACCATGCCCTCGAGCGAGATGTAGCCGAGGCTGTCGGCGCCGACGCTGGCGGCGATCTCGTCGCCGTCGAGGCCGTTGGCGATCAGCTCGGCGCGGGTGGCGAAGTCGATGCCGTAGAAGCACGGCCACTTCACGGGCGGGCTGGAGATCCGCACGTGCACCTCGAGCGCGCCGGCCTCGCGGAGCATCCGCACCTGGGCGCGCTGGGTGTTGCCGCGCACGATCGAGTCGTCGACGACGACGATCTTCTTGCCGCGGATCATGTGCGGCAGGGCGTTGAGCTTGAGCCGGATGCCGAGCTGGCGCAGGGTCTGGCTCGGCTCGATGAAGGTGCGGCCGACGTAGGCGTTCTTGACGAAGCCCTGGCCGAACGGGATGCCGGACTCCTCGGCGTACCCGGCGGCGGCCGGGGTCCCGGACTCGGGCACCGGGATGACCAGGTCGGCGTCGATCGGGAACTGGCGGGCCAGCTCGCGGCCCATCTCGACCCGCGCCTCGTGCACGCTCCGGCCGCTGATGGTGGCGTCGGGACGCGCGAGGTAGACGTACTCGAAGACGCAGCCCTTGCGCTCGGGCTCGGCGAACTTGTAGGTGCGCAGCCCGTCGGCGTCGATGACGACCATCTCGCCCGGCTCGACCTCGCGCACGACGCTGGCGCCGATGGTGGCGAGCGCGGAGTCCTCGCTGGCCACCACCCAGCCGCGGTCGAGGCGGCCGAGCACGAGCGGCCGGATGCCCTGCGGGTCGCGGGCGGCGTAGAGGGTGTCCTCGTTCATCCACACGAAGCAGAACGCGCCGCGCAGCAGCGGCAGCACCTCGAGCGCCCGCTCCTCGAGCGTGGTGTCGGGGTGGTGGGCCAGCAGCGCGGTGACCAGGCTGGTGTCGTTGGTCGAGACGTCGAGGCCCTTGACGTGCAGGTCGAGCTCGCCGTCGTCGCCGGGCAGCTCGCGCACCAGCCCGGCCAGCTCGTGGGTGTTGATCAGGTTGCCGTTGTGGCCCAGCGCGATCGAGCCGTCGCCGGTCGGCCGGAACGTCGGCTGCGCGTTCTGCCAGGTGCTGGCGCCGGTCGTGGAGTAGCGGCTGTGGCCGATGGCGAGGTGGCCCTTGAGCGAGTTCAGGGTCGTCTCGTCAAAGACCTGGGAGACCAGCCCCATGTCCTTGTAGACCAGGATCTGGCGGCCGTTGCTCACCGCGATGCCGGCCGACTCCTGGCCGCGGTGCTGGAGGGCGTAGAGACCGAAGTAGGTCAGCTTGGCGACGTCCTCGCCCGGCGCCCAGACACCGAAGACGCCGCACGCGTCCTGGGGTCCCTGGTCGTGCGGGTCGAGTGCCGCGGTCAGCCGGCCGTCGCCGCCGGGCCGGGAGCGACTGCTCTGGTAGGGCACGAGCCCAGCGTAGTGGCCAGGACCGCCCTGGACCGAAGTGCGGACGCTGGGCGGTTCGGCCACCGACTCACCGGTGGCGCCGTAGTCTGGGGGTCTGCCCCTAGCGAGGTTCGCACCTTGGCCGAAGGATCCCCTCTCCCCCGCCCCCAGATCGACGTCACCACCTGGTCCGACGCCGGGTCCCGTGACGCCCTCGACCTGGTCGCCTCCTCGGTGGCGGAGATGGTCGGCTTCGAGATCGCGATCATCAGCGTGGTGCTCGGGGAGCAGATGTACTCCGTCTCGGTCGAGGGCAGCAACGACGCCACGCCGGCGATGATCGGGCTCGCCACCCCCGTGTCGCTGGTGCTCCCCGAGCTCGAGCGGGCCGACGACTGGGGCCGGTTCCGGTTCGTGCCGGAGGAGCGGCTCGAGGCCGGCGGCCGGCCGATCGGGTGGGTGCCCGCCCTCGAGCCGAACGACTCCCCCGACGCCTGGCACGCGCTCGACCTGCTGATCGCGCCGCTCTACGACGCCCACGACACCATGATCGGCCTGCTCTCGATCGACGTGCCGATCAGCGGACGCCGGCCCGGCCCCACCCAGCGCCACCTGCTCGAACGGTACGCCGCGCAGGCCGAGCGGGCGCTGCGCATGGCGGTGGAGCGGCACGACCTGGCCGAGCGCATCCGGCTGGCCGAGACCGCCCGGCGGGTGGTGCGCTTCGCCACCTCGCAGGGCGACCTGGAGAGCGTGCTCCACGACTGCCGGCAGCCGCTGCTCGAGGGGTTCCGCGCCGACTTCGTGACGATCAGCACCTACGCGACCGGGGCGCTCCCGGCCACCGGCACCCCGACGGCCGACCTGCCCCCCGCCCTGGCCGACACCATCCGGGCGATCTCGCGCCGGACGTGGCACGCCCAGCAGGTCGTCATCGGGGGCCGGCACGAGCCCCCCGACCCGTTCCTCGACGACGACGAGGTGCGGACCAGCCAGGAGGCGCTCTCGATGTTCGGCCTCGGCACCGCGATGCTGGTGCCGCTCGGCGCCGGCCGCGAGAGCCTGGGCCACATCGTGCTCGGCCGCGAGGACCCTCACCTGCACTGGAGCGCCGACGAGCGCGCCGGTGCCCTCGACATCGCCCGCGACATCGGGCAGGCGGTGATCAACTCCCGCAACCTCGTCCACGAGCAGCAGCTCGTCTCCGAGCTGCGCCGGTTGACGACGTACAAGTCGCAGCTGCTGAGCACGGTGTCCCACGAGCTGAAGAACCCGCTCGGCGCCGTCACCGGCTACGTCGAGCTGCTCGACGGCGACCCGTCGATCGTCGGCGACGCCCGCCGCTCGATCGTGGCGCTCGACCGCGCCGCCCGGCGGATGGCCCGCGTCGTCGACGACCTCCTGCTCCTGGCCCAGGTCGAGGACCCCGACAGCGCCAAGCCGACCGAGCCGATGGACGCCGTCCCGGTGCTGCTCGACGCGATCGAGCTGACCCGGGTGGCGGCCGAGCGGCGCGGGCTCACCCTCGAGCTCAGCGCCCCCGACGGCGAGGTCCTGGTGTGCTGCGAGGCCGGCGACCTCGACCGGGTGCTCACCAACCTGGTGAGCAACGCCATCAAGTACACCTCGCCGGGCGGCACCATCACGCTGACCCTGGTGGAGCGCCCCGGCGACGTCGAGCTGTCGGTGGCCGACCAGGGCATCGGCATCTCGGCCGACGACCAGGAGCGGCTCTTCACCGAGTTCTTCCGCTCCACCAACCCCCAGGCCGTCGCCCAGCCGGGCACCGGGCTGGGGCTGACCATCTGCCGCCGCATCATCGAGCGGCACGGCGGCCGGATCGAGGTCGAGTCCGAGCTCGGCGTCGGCAGCACGTTCCGGGTGTTCCTGCCGGCGCCGTAGCCCGGCGCCGTAGTGCCCGTCAGGCCGGGGCGACGACCTCGCCGAGGCCGGCCCCCAGGGCCGCGCGGGCGAGGATGCCGTCGGCCACCGCGGCAGCCTGGGCGCGGATCTCCGGGATCGCGGTCGACTCCCAGAGCGTGCCCCTGCGCGGCGGGCCGACGGCGTACAGGCCGGGGGCGGCGGCGCCGGTCTCGTCGACCAGCTCGCCGCCGTCGAGGGTCTCGACGCCGAGCAGCAGCGAGTCGGGGACGACGAGCCCGCGCTCGCGCAGGGCCAGCAGCAGCGGGTCGGCACTGCGGGTGATGTCGGTGGCGGGGCCGGTGCAGTTGACCACGGCCTGGGCCGCGATCGGGGTCGGGACCTCGCCGACGGTGACCAGGCAGTGGTCGCCGCGGTCGGCGATGGTGGCCACGCCACCGCCGAGGATGCTGAGCCGGCCGTCGTCCTCGTAGGCGCGGATCCGCGCGGCGACCTGGGGCGCCATCCGGTGGCGGCGCACCTCCCACTCGCGCGCGTGCACCTGGAGGAAGCGGCGTCGCTCGGCGAGCGGGAGCCGCTTCCACAGCGACGGCGTCGCGGCGCGCAGGCCGTCGACGACGGCGCGCCAGCCGACCCCCTGGGCCGCGGCGGCCCGGACCTGGTCGGTGACGTGCGCGGCGAGCAGGTCGGCGGTGAGCGGACCCTCGGGGACCGGCTGGACCCACGCGGTCGACTGCTGGGCGACGTGCGCGTGCGGCAGCCGGCCGTGGCGGCTGACCATCACCACGCGGCGCCGTGGGCCCTCCTCGAGCAGCGTGATCACGGTGTCGACGGCGGTCAGGCCGGTGCCGACGACGACGATCGTGGCGTCGTCGGGGAGCAGCCGCAGGGCGCCGAGGTCCCACGGGTCGGCGAGGTGCCAGGGCGCCGCCGGCAGCGTGTCGCCGTCGAGGAGCAGGGGCCGCGGCCGCTGGTTGCCGTAGGCGAGGACCACGCTGTCGACGGTGGTGGTCACGTCGTCGGTGCGGACCTCGTAGGTCCCGCGCCCGGCGACCGGGACGACGTCGTCGACCCGACCCGCGCAGATGGTGAGCCGGTGGTCGGCCACCGCCGCGAGCTTGTCCTGCAGGTACGCCGCGAAGTCGAGGCGGGGCAGGAAGGCCTGCGGGTCGTCGCTGCGGCCGGTGCGCCGGGCCCACTCGATGAGGTCGGACGGCACGTCGGGCAGGGCGCTCATGTGGCGCGAGCGGACGTTGAGCAGGTGCCGCGGGTCGTTGGTGCCGTAGGCGACGCCGCGGCCCACGATCCCGCTCGCCTCGTGGATCTCGACGCGCAGGCCGAGGTCGGCGCTGCGGGCCAGGAGGTTGATGGCGGTCAGCACGCCGCTGGCGCCGCCGCCGATCACGGCGACGCGGTGGTGCGGGCGGACGGCGTCGCCCGCGGACGTGTCGACGGGGGGCTGCTGCGTGACGACCATCCGGTAAGTCTACTGAGAAAGTCGAGTCAGGTCGAAACGTGCAGCTCGGGCGGGTCGCGCCTCACCTCATGGCGCGGGCGCCCTGCTCGATGGCCTCGCGGATGCGGACGTAGGTGCCGCACCGGCAGATGTTGCGGATCCGGTCGAGGTCGGAGTCGCGGATCTCACGACCCTCGCGGCGGACGCGCTTGACCAGGGCGACGGCCTCCATGATCTGGCCGGGCTGGCAGTAGCCGCACTGGGCGACGTCGCGGTCGATCCAGGCCTGCTGCATCGGGTGGAGGTCGCCGGGCGTGGTCCTGGCGAGCCCCTCGATGGTGGTCACCCGGTCGCGGGGCTTGAGGTCGCCCACCTTGACGGCACACGGGTTGAACGCCTTGCCGTTGATGTGCGACGTGCACGCCTTGCACACGTTGATGCCGCAGCCGTACTTGGGGCCGGTGACCCCGAGCAGGTCGCGCAGCACCCAGAGCACCCGGACGTCGTCGTTGACGTTCACGGTGACGGTCTTGCCGTTGAGGATGAAGGTCTGCTTGGGCATGGGTTCGTCTCCTCCCTCAGCGGGTGAGCTTGAGGCCGTTGGTCGGCGACGGCGGGACGGGTGGCACGAACGACTTCGGCTTGAACGAGATCTCGTCGTGGTTGATCGGGAAGAACTTCGGCAGCGTCCCGGTGGCCCGGGCGTAGGCACAGGCGACCGCGGCGGCCGTCGACCCCACTGCCGCCTCGCCGACACCGCCCGGCGTCTGCGAGTCGGACTTGATGATGTGGACCTCGACCTTCGGCGGCACGTTCCACTGGCGGGTGTAGAAGTAGTTGTCCCAGCTGGCCTCGAGGAAGCGGCCGTCCTTCAAGTGGCAGCTGCTGGTGAGGGTGAGGGCGATGCCGTCCATGGCCCCGCCCTGCATCTGGGCCTCGATGCCGCGCGGGTTGATCACCAGGCCGGCGTCGACCGCGATCACCAGCTTGGTGACGCGGGGACCGGTGAGGGTCTCCTTGCCGAGGTTGCGGTTGACCGTCTGCGGGCGGCAGTCGATCTCGGCGAGCACAGCCGTGCAGCCCTTGTACTCCTTGTGGATGGCGATGCCCTGGGCCGTGCCGGGCGCCATCCGGCGGCCCCAGCCGCCCTCCTCGGCGACCTTGCGCAGCGCGGTCCTGACCCGCTCGTTCTTGAGCATGTCGAGGCGGAACCGCAGGGGGTCCTTGCCGACCTTCCGGGCGAGCTGGTCGATGGTCAGCTCGGCCGCGACGCAGGTGTCGGGTGAGTAGATGTTGCGCATGCTGCCGGTGCTGAACCTGTCCTCGAACTCGAGCGGCTCGTTGAGCAGCTGGGTGACCACGCCGAAGTTGTAGGGCAGCTCCTGGGTCAGGGTGAAGATCGTCTGGGCGAACGACAGCCCGCCGAGCCCGATGGGGTCGAGCTCGTCGGCCTGGGAGGTGATCATCTCGCCGAGCCCGTGGCTGAAGTCGGTCGTGACGCTGGTGTGCCGCTGCTCGAAGCTGAGCACCTGGTCGCCGAGCACCGTGGCCCGGCACCGCGAGGTCGCCATCGGGTGCAGCCGGCCGTGGCGCGGCTCGTCGGCGCGGTGCCACATCAGCTTGACGGGGACCTTCATGGCCCTGGAGATGGTCGCGGCCTCGATCGCGTGGTCGCCGAACAGCTTGTGGCCGAACGAGCCGCCGCCGGTGATCACGTTGACCTTGACCGCGTTCTGCGGCAGTCCGAGGACCGCGGCGATGTTCTGCTGGGCCAGGATCGGCACCTTGAGGCCGGCCCAGACCGTGGCGCGGTCGGGGCGGACGTCGGCGATGGCGGCGTACGGCTCGAGGGCGGCGCTGCTGCGGAACGCGAAGACGAAGTCGGTCTCGACGGTCTTGGCCAGGATCGGCACCTCGGGCACGACCATCGGCAGCTCGCCCTTGCGCAGCTTGCGCAGCACCGTCGCGTCGGACTCGCCGGCGACCGGACCGGGCTTCCACTCGACGTCCATCTTGCGGATCGCGTCGATGCACTGGCCGAACGTGCGCGCCCGCACGGCGATGCCGGTGGGCACCTGCGCCACGTGGGTCACGCCGGGCATCCGCAGGACCGCGGCCTTGTTGCGCAGCCGCCTCGGCGTGCCCTGGTGCGTGGGTGCGCGGCAGACCATCGTGGGCAGCGCCCCGGGCACCTGCAGGTCGGTGGTGAAGTCCTTCTGGCCGGTGACCGCCGCGCGGGCGTCGGTGCGGTTGCGCGGGCGGCCGAGGACCTTGAACTTCTCCTTCGGCCGCAGCACCACCTCGACCGCCTCGACGACCTGGCTGGCGGCGTCGGAGGCCAGCTCGCCGTACGTCGCGCTCCGGCCGAGCTGGTCGCTGATCACGCCGCCGGTGGTGAAGAGCCGGTCGGCGGTCGTGCCGAAGAGGATCGCGGCGGCCTCGAGCAGTCGCTGGCGCGCGACTGCGGCCGCCACCCGGATCGGCGTGTAGGTCGAGAACGTGGTGTTGGAGCCGCCGGTGAGCTGGTTGAGCAGCAGCTCGGGGCGGGCCGGGGCGAGGGTGACGTCGACCTTGTCGACGGGCAGGTCGAGCTCCTCGGCGAGGATCATCGCCGTCGAGGTGATGATCCCCTGGCCGACCTCCATCCGCGGGAGCGCGAACTTCGCGCGGCCCTCCTTGGTGATCGTCACCGTGATCAGCTGCGAGGTCGCCAGGGCGGCGTCGGTCTGGAGGTCCTCGAGGTCGTAGAGCTCGGGGATCTGCGGGCCGGACGGGATGGCCGCGCGGGCCGGCCGGCCCGAGACCAGGTCGGCCGCGACCACGAGCGTGCTGCCCGCCATCACGTAGCCGATGAACTTGCGGCGGTTGAGCCCGGCGAACGGGTCGTCGTGGTCCGCGGGCGTGCCGGAACCGTGGTCGAGAGCAGTCATCTGTGGATCCCCATGGTTGCGAACGACCCGGACTCCGAGCAGGTCACCGGGTGAGCAGCGTTCGTCCTCCCACTGTGACAGCCGTCACCGCCCCGCACCATGGCGTCGGCGCCCAGCCTCGCCGCCGGACGGTTGTGCACCGTGCACAGGATTTCATCCAGGAGGGTGGGAAAGTCCCAGGGCGTGGGCCCGCAGGGCGAGGTCGAGCTCGACGGGCGGGGCCTCGTCCTGGAACGACAGGCCGGTCAGGCTCGAGACCCGGCGGAGCCGGTTGACCACCGTGTTGCGGTGGCAGTGCACCGCGGCGGCGGTCGCGGTCGCCGAGCCGCCGACGGCGACCCAGGCCGTCAGGGTGTCGAGCAGCGCCCGCCGCTCGGGGGCCGGCAGCACCTGCAGGGGGCCGACCCAGCGGGCGACCAGCCGGTGGGCCATGTCGGGTGAGCTGAGGAGCAGGACCTCGGGCAGCCTGTCGTCGAAGGCGGCCAGTCCCGGGGTGCCGCCCTGGGCGCGCAGGGCGAGGGTGGCCTCCCGGAACCCCGGCTCCACCGCCGCGAGGCCGGGCACCACGCTCGAGACCCCGACCGGCACGCGCAGGCGCTCGGCGACGACCCCGAGGGCCGCCAGGGCGTCGGCCGGGCTGTCGTCGCGCAGCGCCACGAGGCCGACGACGCCGCCCGTGCGGCGTACCCAGGCGGTGGCGTGGGGCGCGAGCCGGTCGTCGGCGAGCCGCCGGTCGAGGTCGGCTGCGGTGACCACGAGCAGGTCGGCCTCGGGGGCGAGGTCGAGCAGCCGCCCGGCGTCGTGGGCGAAGCCCCGCTCGCGGCCGCGGCCGCCGAGCAGCCCCTCCCACAGCTCGGCGCGCTGCTGCTCGTCGGCGCGCACCAGGGCGCGCTCGTGGGCGTGGTAGGCGAGGGCGACCTGGGCGGAGGTGACGTCGACGACCTCCCACAGGTGGGTGCCGATGTCGCGCAGCTCGGCGGCGTCGAGCACGTCCTCGCCGCGCGCGATGAGGTCCTCCCACACCGCCCGGCCGCCCAGCCGGAACGACCGGAGGACGTCGTCGAGCGGCACCCCCTGCTCGGCCCGGCGGCCGCCGGTGGCCCGCGCCGCGTCGTACGCCGGGTCCTGGTCGGAGCGTCGTGGTGCCGCCCCGGCGCGCACGGCGTCGCTGAGCAGCTCGAGGATCCGCTCGACGTTGGTCGCGCAGGAGTGGCGCAGGTCGGCACTGGCGACGTGGTGCACCCGGTAGGCCGGGTTCTCGCGCTCGATCGTCACGACCAGGCGGTCGGTGATCGGGCCGACCCGCTCGCGGCGGTGCCGGCTCAGGAAGTCGAGCGTCGCGGCACGCACTGCTCCACCCCTACAGCGCTCCGAGGTTGCGCAGCAGGAACGCCTCGGCGAGCACGACCCGCTCGAACTCGGCGAGGTGGAGGCCCTCGTTGGCGCCGTGGGCGCGGGTGTCGGGGTCCTCGACGCCGGTGACCAGCACGCTCGCCTCGGGGAAGGCCTCGAGGAACTCGGCGATGAACGGGATCGACCCGCCCACCCCCATGTCGACGGGCTCGGTGCCGTCCCAGGCCTCGGTGAACGCCGCGCGGGCGGCGTCGTAGGCGGGGCCGGTGGCGTCGATCCTGGTGGCCTCGCCGGTGTCGACGGTGGTGACGGTGAGCTGGGCGCCCCACGGCACGTGCTTCTCCAGGTGGGCCGTCAGGCAGGCCAGCGCGTTGGCGGTGGTGTCGCCGGGGGCGACGCGGAGGCTGAGCTTGGCCCGCGCGGCCGGGGTGAGGGTGTTGCTGGCGCCGTCGACCTTGGGCGCGTCGAGCCCGGTGATGGTGAGCGCCGGCTGGGTCCACAGCCGCTCGACGACCGGGCCACGGCCGACCCAGTCGACGCCGGGGGCGGCGCCCGACTCGGCGCGCAGCCGCTCCTCGGGGTACTCGACGTCGGCGGCCGGCGTGCTGAGCAGCCCCTCGATCGTGAGCGCGCCGTCGTCGTCGTACAGGGACGCCAGGAGCCGCGTCAGGGTCATGATCGCGTCGGGCACCAGGCCGCCCCACATGCCGGAGTGGACGGCGTGGGTGAGCGTGCGGACCTCGACGTCGACGCGCACCAGCCCGCGCAGGCTGGTGGTCAGCGCCGGCTCGCCGATGTCCCAGTTGCCGGAGTCGGCGATCACGATCACGTCGGCGCGCAGCGCCTCCTGGTGCGCCGCCAGCAGGGCCGGGAGGGTGTCGGAGCCGACCTCCTCCTCGCCCTCGATGAACATCGTGACGCCGACCGGGAGCGGGTCGTCGTACCTGGCGCCGAAGACGCGGAGGGCGCCGAGGTGGGCTGCGATGCCGGCCTTGTCGTCGGCGGCGCCGCGGGCGTAGAGCCGGTCGCCGCGCTCGGTCGGCTCGAACGGCGGGCTGTCCCAGTCGGCGTGGTCGTTCTCGGGCTGCACGTCGTGGTGGGCGTAGAGCAGCACCGTGGGCGCGCCGTCGGGGCCCGGCTTGTGCGCGATCACGGCGGGGGCGCCGCCGTCGGCGGAGACGATGTCGACGCTGGCGAAGCCCTCGGCGCGGAACAGCTCGGCCACGGCCTCGGCGCTGCGCTGCACCTCGCTCGCCCGGGCCGGGTCGGCGCTCACCGACTCGATGCGGACCAGGTCCTCGAGGTCCTGACGGATCCCTGGCATCAGCTCGGTCACTCGGGCGCGGATCTGGTCGCTCATCCGGTCAACCTATCCACGCCCCGGTCGGCTACCCCAGCGGCAGGTAGGGCGTGAGGTCGGTGCGCTCGCCGGAGGCCGTGATCCGGGCGTCGGTGAGCGCGTCGACCCAGGCCAGCGACCCCGTGGCGACGGCGATCCAGGTCTCGGCGTCGGTCTCGACGACGGCGGGCGGGGTGCCACGCGTGTGCCGGACGCCGGGCACCACCTGGACGGCGGCGTACGGCGGGACCCGCACCTCGACCGAGTGGCCGGGCGCCTTGGCCTCGAGCAGCGCGAGGTAGTGCTTGACGAGCAGCTTGAGGTCGGCCGGCTCGGCGCCGCCCGCGGTCAGCCGCTCGCGGGCCGCGGCGACGTCGGCGGGGGCTGCGGGACGGAGTCGGGCGGGCACCGCTCCAAACTAGCGAGGCGGGCGGGCTCGTGACCGTACGGGTGACCGTGGACGCCGCGGCCGCTCGGCAGACTGGGGCCGTGCCGGAGGGAGACAGCGTCTACAAGCTCGCGCGCCGGCTCGACCGGTCGCTGCTGGGCCGGACCGTCACGCGTTCCGACCTGCGCGTGCCCCGGCTGGCCACCCGCGACCTGGGCGGACGCCGGGTCGTGGAGCACGCGACGTGGGGCAAGCACCTGCTCACCCGCTTCTCCGGCGCCGACGACGGCGTCCCGGTCACGCTGCACAGCCACCTGCGGATGGACGGCGAGTGGTCGGTCACGGGCGCCGGCAAGGTCTTGCCGCGGCGGCTGATGGCCGACGTACGGCTGGTGCTCGGGCTGGACTCCGGGTCGACGGCGTGGGGCCTGCGGCTGCACGACCTCGACCTGGCGCCGACCTCGGAGGAGGCCCGCTGGGTCGGCCGCCTCGGCCCGGACCCCCTCCGCGACGACTGGGACCCCGACGAGGCCGTCCGCCGCCTCCGCGCGGTGGCCGGGACGCCGGTGGTCTCGGCGCTGCTCGACCAGACCCGGATCTGCGGGCTGGGCAACCTGTGGGTCAACGAGCTGGCGTTCCTGCTCGGCGTGAGCCCGTGGACGCCGGTCGACGAGGTCGACCTCGAACGGCTGGTCGCGCGGGCTGCCACGGCGTTGAAGCACTCAGCGACCGTGCCCGGCGCCTACCAGGTCACCACCGGCCTGTCGCGCCGCGGCGAGGACCACTGGGTCACCGGCCGTGCCGGTCGTCCCTGCCTGCGCTGCGGGACCCGGGTCGAGGTGGTCGCCGAGCTGCCGAACGACCCCGCCCACCGGCGTACGTGGTGGTGCCCCCACTGCCAGCCCGGACCCGGCCCCGAGGTCCGCGTCCCGACCGGCCGGCCGGGGTAGTCGGCACCCCGGGGGGCGGGCCGCTGGGATGGTCCCGGACAACATGGCCCCTGAGAGGCGTCGTGTGGGGCCGAAGGTCCGGGACTACCCCGCCGCTGCCCCCGCGGTCCGGAAGAGGTCGGCGACGCGGGCGCAGTGGGCGGTGAGCTCGGGGGGTGACTCGACCTCGAACGGCGCGCCGACCTGGGCCAGGACCATCACCGGCCACTGCAGGTCGTCGACGTGCATCTCGAGCAGGCACGTCGAGTCGGAGACCGCGGTGACGTCGCCCCAGCGGCCGACGGACCTGCCGACGACGTCGGCGGGGGCGGCGACGCGCACGCGGACGTCGTGGAGCTGGGGGATGCGGCGGAAGCCGGCCTCGACGAACGCGATGGCGTCGCCGCCGGGCAGCTCGCGGGGGCGGAAGCGGGCGCCGCTGGTGGTGGGCGAGGACAGGCGGTCGACGCGGAAGGAGCGCCAGTCGAGGCGGTCGCGGTCGTAGGCGACGAGGTACCAGCGGCGGCCGAGCGAGACGAGGCGGTGGGGCTCGACGCGGCGGTGGGTGAGGTCGCTGCCGCGGGCCTGGTAGTCGAACTCGAGCGGCTCGTCGTCGCGGCAGGCCTGGGCGAGGGCGGTGAGGATGGTGGCGTCGACCGTGGGGCCCGACGACCAGGGCCCGGGGGTGTCGGTCTGCGTCGCCAGCGCGTCCATCCGCCGCCGCAGCCGCGGCGGCATCAGGGCGACCACCTTGGTCAGCGCCTGCACCGAGGTCTCCTCCAGCCCGCCCACCGACCCGGCGGCCGCCGACCGCAGGCCCACGGCGATCGCCACGGCCTCCTCGTCCTCGAGCAGCAGCGGTGGCAGCTGGCCGCCGGCGCGCAGCTGGTAGCCGCCGGCCACGCCGCGCGAGGCGTCGACGACGTACCCGAGGTCGCGCAGCCGCTCGATGTCGCGCCGCAGGGTGCGGCCGCTCACCTCCAGGCGGCTGGCCAGCTCGTCGCCCGGCCAGTAGCGGTGGGTCTGCAGCAGGGAGAGCAGGGAGAGCATCCGGGCGCTGGTGGACATGTCCTCAGACTCGTTCCGATTGAGGTCAACAAGTGGCCTAAAGGCTACCTAGCGTGAGCGGCATGACCCACTCACACCACACAGGTCCGGTGATCCGGACGCAGGGACTGACCAAGACGTTCACGCGTCACAAGCAGGAGGTGCTCGCCGTCCGCGGCCTCGACCTCGAGGTCGCCGAGGGCGAGCTGGTCGCCTTCCTCGGCCCCAACGGCGCCGGCAAGTCGACGACCCTGAAGATGCTCACCACCCTCGTCGCCCCGACGTCGGGCTCCGCCGAGGTCGTGGGGTACGACGTGGTCCGCGACCCGCGGGCGGTGCGCCGTTCGATCGGGTACGTCGGGCAGGGCAACGCCGCGGGGCACCAGCAACGCGGTCGCGACGAGGTCGTCGGCCAGGCCCGCGCCCACGGCCTGGGCCGGCGCGAGGCCGCGGCCCGCGCCGACGAGCTCCTCGCGGCGTTCGACCTCGCCGAGCACGCGGGCCGCCCGGTCTCGACCCTCTCCGGCGGCCAGCGGCGCCGGCTCGACGTCGCGATCGGGCTCGTCCACCAGCCGCGGCTGATGTTCCTCGACGAGCCGTCGACCGGCCTCGACCCGCAGAACCGGGTCAACCTCCAGGAGCAGGTGCAGCGCCTCAACCGCGAGCTCGGCACCACGATCGTGCTCACCACGCACTACCTCGAGGAGGCCGACGCGATCGCCGACCGGGTGATCGTCATCGACCACGGCCTGGTGATCGCCGACGACACCGCCACCCGCCTCAAGTCGGGCCTGGGCGACCTCGTCGCGCTCGGCTTCGCCGGACCCGACGACGCCGCCCGGGCGGCCGAGCGGGCGCGCCGGATCGCCGAGGCGACCGTCGAGGTCGCGGGCAGCAGCGTCTCGGTGCGGGTCGCGCACGGCCGCGAGCTCGCCCCCGCCCTGGTCACCGACCTCGCCGCGGCGGGCACGCCGGCCACGCGGATCGAGGTCGCCAGCGCCACCCTCGACGACGTCTTCCTCCACCTGACCGGGCGCAGCCTGCGCGAGAGCAACGAGGCCGACCCCAGCACCGACGCCAGCACCGACGCCAGCACCGACAAGAGCACCGCCCCGACGACTGAAGGAGCAGCAGCATGAGCACCACGACCGCCCCCGCCCCGACCGCGACCACCGCGTCGTGGGACGACGTCCGCGAGCCCGGCTTCCTCGCCGACACGTGGAACGTGATGATGCGCGAGCTCCGTCCGATGCTGCGCGAGCCGGCGTCGGTGCTGTTCGCGATGGTGCAGCCGCTGGTGTTCCTCGCGCTGTTCGCGCCGCTGCTGCCCGACACCTCCGGGATCGCCGGCGTCGGGTCGGCGCTGCAGTGGTTCGTGCCCGGGATCATCGTGATGACCGCCCTGATGGGGGCGTCGATGACCGGCTCCAACCTCACCCTGGAGATCAACACCGGCTCGCACGAACGGCTGCTGGTCTCGCCGCTGCGGCGCTCGGCGCTGATGGTCGGCCGGGCGCTGAAGGAGGTCGTGCCGATGCTGGCGCAGGCCGTGCTGATCGTCGTCGTCGTGACGCCCTTCAGCTTCGACCTGCACCTGCCCGGCGTGGTGGTGGGCCTGGCGATCCTGGCGCTGTTCAGCATCGGGATCGGCGCGCTGTCGTTCGCGCTGGCGATCGTCTCGGCCGGTCAGGACTGGCTGTTCTGGACCGTGCAGCAGACGCTGATCTTCCCGCTGCTGCTGCTCGCCGGCGTGCTGCTGCCGCTCGACGGCGCCCCGGGCTGGCTGCGCTTCCTGGCCGACCTCAACCCGCTGGGCTACATCATCGAGGCCGAGCGGGCGCTGTTCGCCGGGTCCTGGCCGGCCGACACGATCGCGTACGGCGCCCTCGCCGCGGCCGGCGTCGCCGCCGTCGGGCTGGTCGTCGGGCTGCGCACCATGCGCCGGGCCGCCTGAGCCGCTAGGACCGCGGGCGGATGCCGTCGAGGACCGCCAGCTGCCGGGCCCACGCGTCGCTGTCGACGTCGATGACGACGAAGTGGTCGCCGTCGACCTCGACCAGCTCGGCGGTGGCGCCCGCGGCGGTCGCCCGCTCGACGTACGACGCCGACTGCGCGAGCGGCACGATCGCGTCGTCGCTGCCGTGCACGCACCAGGCCGGTACGTCGAGCGGGAGCTGCTGCGCGGGGTCGTAGCGCTCGTCGGCGGCCGTCGGCCGGTGGCCCAGCAGCAGGCCGGCGGCGCCGCCGCCGAGGCCGGCGTCCTCGGCGGCCTGCAGGTCTAGCACCCCGGCCTGGCTGACCACGTGGGTCACCGCGACCCGCGCCGGCCAGTCGTAGCGGTCGCGCCCGGCCGCCCAGGCGGCGAGGTGCCCGCCCGCGCTGTGGCCGAGGGTGACCACGGTGGAGGTGTCGAGGTCGAGGTCGGCCAGCGCGTCGATGCCGGCCGCGACGTCGTCGAACGTCTCGGGGGCACCGCCACCGCCGCCGTTCCCGACGCCGACCCGGCGGTACTCGAGGTTCCAGGCGGCCCAGCCCTCCGCGGCCAGGGCCTCCGCGAGCGGGGTGCCGAGCTCGGCGTCGTACTCGGTGCGCCAGAACCCGCCGTGGATGACGACGACCACGCCGCGCGGCTCGTCGGCCGGCCGGAAGAGGACGCCGTACTGGCTCGGGTCGTCGCCGTACGTGTGGCGCTCGGGCGCCGGCAGGTCGGGGTCGCTCACGTCGGGGTCCTCTCCGCAGCCGGCCAGGGTGGGGCCGAGCGCCGTCGCGGCGGCGAGCGTCAGGAACCCTCGTCGGCGCACCACCCGATCCTGCCGCACGGGGCCTGGGGCCGCCCGGGCCCTACTCCAGTGCGTACAGCTCGAGCCGCGAGCACTGGACACAGCGGTAGGCGATCACCGACGTCTTGCGCAGCCCGAGCTTGCGCGCGTTGCCCATCGGCCCGCGCTCGAGGCGACCCGCGATCCAGCGGATCCGGCCCTGCCGGTCGTCGTCGACGAACCCCGGCTCGAACTCCGTCCCGCTGCAGCCCGGGCACCGGAACGCGCCGGGCTGACCGGGCTGGCTCACGCCATCGCCGCCGGCAGCGTCGCCATCCAGGCCGAGCGCAGCTCGAGCAGGTTGACGTCGGGCAGCCCGTCGATCGCGAGGACGTCGCCGCCGGTCGTGCCGAGCTCGGTGAGGGGGACGCCGTGGCGGCCGGCGAGCTCGCCGAGCCGCACCGCGTCGTCGGGTGCGACCGTGACCAGCACCCGGCCCGCCGACTCGGAGAACAGCGCCACGAACGGGTCGGCGTGCACGCCCTCGAGGGCCACCGTGACCCCGCACAGGTGGCGCAGGGACGCCTCGACCAGGACCTGGGCCAGGCCGCCGTCGGCGAGGTCGTGCGCCGAGGTGAGCAGGCCGACGCCGTCGTGCAGCAGCTCGGCCAGCCGCTTCTCGGCAGCCAGGTCGACCACGGGCGGGAGCCCGCCGAGGTGGCCGTGGACGACGTGCGCCCACTCCGAGCCGCTCAGCTCCTCGCGGGTCTGCCCGAGCAGGAACACCCGGTCACCGACCTCGTCGCCCTCGACCGAGGCCCACGCCGACGGCGTCCGCCGGGTCACGTCGTCGACGACGCCGAGCACGGCCACCACCGGCGTCGGCAGGATCGCGGTCTCGCCGGTCTGGTTGTAGAGCGACACGTTGCCACCGGTGACGGGGATGCCGAGCTCGAGGCACCCGTCCTTGAGCCCGCGGCACGCCTCGGCGAACTGCCACATCACGGCGGGGTCCTCCGGCGAGCCGAAGTTGAGGCAGTCGGAGATCGCCAGCGGCACGGCGCCACCGGTCGCGACGTTGCGGTAGGACTCGGCCAGCGCCAGCCGCGCGCCGGCGTACGGGTCGAGCCGGGCGAAGCGGCCGTTGCAGTCGGTGGAGACCGCGACCCCGAGGTTGGTCTCGTCGTCGACGCGGATCATGCCGCTGTCGCTCGGCTGGGCGAGCACGGTGTTGCCGCGCACGTAGCGGTCGTACTGGTCGGTGATCCACGACTTGTCGCACAGGTTGGGGCTGGCGGCCAGCCGCAGCAGGGTGGCGCGCAGCTCCTCGCCCGAGGCCGGGCGGGGCAGCGCCTCGGCGGCGTCGGCCTGCAGGACGTCCTGGCTGTCGGGGCGGGCGTAGGGGCGCGAGTACTCCGGCCCGTCGTGCGCGACCGACCGCGGCGGTACGTCGACCACGCGCTCGCCGTGCCAGTCGATCTCGAGCCGGCCGGTGTCGGTGACCTCGCCGACGACGACGGCCTCGACGTCCCACTTCGCGCAGATCTCGAGGAACGCCGCGACGTCGTCGGGCTCGACGACCGCCATCATCCGCTCCTGGCTCTCGCTCATCAGGATCTCCTCCGGCGCGAGCGTGGAGTCGCGGAGCGGCACCCGGTCGAGCTCGACGTGCATGCCGCCGTCGCCCGCGCTGGCCAGCTCGGACGTGGCGCACGACAGGCCGGCGCCGCCGAGGTCCTGGATGCCCGCGACCACGCCGGCCGCGAACAGCTCGAGGGTGCACTCGATGAGCAGCTTCTCCATGAACGGGTCGCCCACCTGCACGGCGGGCCGCTTGGCCGGGCCGCCCTTCCCGTCAGCCGCAGCCTCGAAGGTCTCGGAGGCGAGGACTGAGACGCCGCCGATGCCGTCGCCGCCGGTGCGGGCGCCGTACAGGATCACCTGGTTGCCGGCGCCCGAGGCCTTGGCGAGGTGGAGGTCCTCGTGGCGCAGGACGCCGACGCAGAGCGCGTTGACCAGCGGGTTGCCGAGGTAGGTCTCGTCGAAGACGGCCTCGCCGCCGATGTTGGGCAGGCCGAGGCAGTTGCCGTAGCCACCGACGCCCGCGACGATCCCGGGCAGCACCCGGTGGGTGTCGGGGGCGTCGAGGGGCCCGAAGCGCAGCGGGTCCATCACCGCCACGGGCCGCGCGCCCATCGCCAGGATGTCGCGCACGATGCCGCCGACGCCGGTGGCCGCGCCCTGGTAGGGCTCGACGAACGACGGGTGGTTGTGGCTCTCGACCTTGAAGGTGACGGCGTAGCCCTGACCGATGTCGATGACGCCGGCGTTCTCACCGATGCCGGCCAGCATCGCGCCGACCGGCGTCTCCTGGGGGATCTCGGAGAACTGCTTGAGGTGCACCTTGGTCGACTTGTAGGAGCAGTGCTCGCTCCACATCACCGAGTACATCGCCAGCTCCGACGACGTCGGGCGGCGGCCGAGGATCTCGCGGATCCGCTGGTACTCGTCGGTCTTCAGGCCCAGGTCGGCCCACGGCTGCTCGCGGCCGGGGTCCTCGGCGGCGACGGCGACGGTGTCCAGGGACGGGGGAGCGACGGGCTCGGGCACGGGTGCGAATCTACCGAGTCGCGGCCGACCTCAGACCAGCAGGCCGTCGGCCACGACCTCGAGCAGCGGGCGGACGTCGTCGGGGCGCAGCTCGGACTGGTCGGCGACCGCGGCGACGCCGCCGACGAGCCGGCAGACCTGCACGCTGTCGATGCCGGGACGCAGGGCGTCGGAGGCCTGGAGCCGGTCGAGCACCCGGCCGGCGGCGTGGGAGAGCACCTGGCACTTGGTGTGGATCGGCGAGTCGGGGTCGCCCATGGCGGTGGTGATCTTGGCGGGTCCGCCCTTGTGGAGGCTGATCAGCGCGACGTACGTCTCGAACCAGCGCACCAGCAGGTCGCGGTCGGACCCGCCGGAGGCGAGCACCTCGTCGGTGGCGTCGGTGACCTTGTCGACCCAGCTCTGCATGATCGCGTCGAGCAGTGCGTCGCGGGTCGGGAAGTGCCGGTAGAGCGTGCCCGCACCCACCCCGGCGCGCTTGGCGACGAGGTCGAGGGAGGCGTCGTAGCCCTGCTCGCGGAAGACCACGCGGGCGACCTCGACGATCCGGTCGCGGTTGCGCTGGGCGTCGGCACGCACGGACGTCCCCCTCGGGTTGCTAAACGGAGACAGTCTCCGTATGGTTTCTCCCTGAACCGGAGAACGTCTCCACTCTACGTCCACGTCGGCGGTCGCGCCAGAACAGGACTGCACCTCTCATGTCACACCAGACGATGTCCCCCGCCTCCGAGGCGCCCGTCGACCTGCCGCCCGGCGCCACCAAGGCCGCGGCCGGCATCGCGCTCGTCCTCGTCGCACAGCTCATGCTCATCCTCGACGCGACGGTCGTGAACGTCGCCCTCCCCCACATCGACGACGACCTGTCCTTCGGGCCGGCCGGCCTCTCGTGGGTGCTCAACGCCTACACGCTCGCCTTCGGCGGGCTCCTGCTGCTCGGCGGCCGCCTCGGTGACGTCTTCGGACGCCGCCGGATGTTCGAGGTCGGCCTCGCCCTGTTCACCGTCGCCTCCCTCGTCGGGGGCCTGGCCCAGTCGCCCGGCCTGCTCGTCGCGGCCCGCGCGGCCCAGGGCGTCGGCGCCGCGCTGGCCGCCCCCGGCGTGCTCGCGCTGCTCACCACCAGCGCACCCGACGAGGCCGCCCGCAACCGGGCCCTGGCCCTGTTCGGCGCCGTGTCCTCCGGCGGCATGTCCATCGGCCTCCTGCTCGGCGGCGCGCTGACCGACCTCGGGTCGTGGCGCTGGACCATGTTCATCAACGTCCCGATCGGTCTCGCCGTCCTCGCCCTGACCCGCCGCTACCTCGACGAGACCACCCGGCGTCCCGGCCGGTTCGACGTCGTCGGCGCGGTCGCCGCGACCGGTGGCGCCGTCGCCGTCGTCTGGGCCCTGATCCAGGCCCCCGAGCACGGCTGGACCTCGGTCCGCACGCTCGGCGGGCTGGCGGTCGGCGCGCTGCTGATCGCCCTCCTCGCCCGCACCGAGCGCCGGGTCGCGCACCCGATGCTGCGTCCGGAGCTGCTGCGCGACCCGCGCCGGGTCGGCGGGCTCGCGGTGATGGCGTTCGTGGTCGGCGGCCAGCTGTCGATGTTCTTCCTGGCCGTGCAGTTCATCGAGGGCGAGCTCGGCTTCGGCCCGATGGCCTCCGGCCTGGCGTTCCTCCCGCTGACCCTCGGCATCTTTGCGATGTCGCGGGTGACCCCACGCCTGCTGGCCCGGTTCGGCGCCACCCCCATGATCATGACCGGGGCGGTCGGGCTGGCGGCGAGCTTCGCGTGGCTGAGCACCCTGTCGGCCTCCGACGGCTACCTCAGCGGGCTGTTCGGGCCGATGCTGCTCAACGGGCTGGCGGCCGGCCTCGCCTTCATGCCGGTCACCTCGATCGTGCTGACGGGGGTCGACCCCGAGCACGCCGGGTCGGCGTCCGGGCTGCTCCAGACCTTCCAGCAGCTCGGCGGCGCGATCGGCCTGGCCGTGATCGTCTCGGTGTACGCCGTCGGCGCCGTCCCCGGCGAGTTCCTCCCGGGCGCCCGCGCCGCGTTCCTCACCTCGGCGTCGTTCGCGACGCTGGCGTTCGTGGTGGGCCTGGCGCTCCACCTCCGCGGCCGCCGGACTTCGGTGGCCGTGGCCGAGGCCGCCTGACCCGGGGCCGGCCGAGGGAGTGGTCTCGAGACGGCCGTGGCCGTCTCGAGACCACCCTCCGGCAGGCTCCCGGTACCGCAGCGCCCGGCTCTCGGCTGGCGACCCGCGCACACCCCCACCACCGCCGGCCACCGGCCGCGCCGGGTGGGCGCGGGAGAGCCGGTCCGGCGAGCCCGGAACGGTATAGGTTTCCGCGCATGGCCAACTTCTGCGGACACTGCGGGGCGAGCAACGAGGGCGGTGCCTTCTGCGGTTCGTGCGGTCGCGCGCTCGACAGCGGCGCGTCCGCCGCCCACCCTCCGGCGTCCACGGGCGCCACCACCGCGAGCACCTCCGAGCCCACCCCCACCACCGCGTTCGCCGAGGAGACCGTGGTGCGTCCGGGTGGGCCGCAAGCCCACCAGCCGCAACCGCCGCCGTCCCAGCCGCCCATGCCACCCATGCCACCCCCGATGTCCCAGCCGGTGCCGCAGGCGCCGATGCCCCCGCCGCAGCAGCCCGGCTACCCCACCGCGCCGCCGACGGCGTACCAGCCGCCGCAGCAGGGCTACCAGGCCCCGGCCGGCTACCCGCCGCAGCAGGGCTACCCCCCGCAGGGCTACGCGCAGCAGGGCCCGCCGCCCGGCTACGGCCAGCCCGTCGCGCCCAAGGTCAACCCGTTCGTCGGGTGGCCGGTCTCCGACTACGTGCGTGACGGCGCGGCCCTGTTCTTCCTCTTCGCCGCGCTCGGGATGCCGTGGACGCTCAGCGACGACGAGTTCCCCTGGGCCAAGGGCGGCAACCTGTGGTGGGTGATCATCAGCGTGCTGCTCGCGGTGGTCGCCCTCGCGGTGCCGTACGTCGCCAAGGCCCGCCTGGTGCCGGCGTGGACGACGCAGCACTACCGGCTGCTCAAGCTCGCGCTCACCGTGCCGCTGCTGGTCAGCGTGCTGGCCGCGGTGATCCTCGAGCTGGTCAACGTCAACGACGACACCGCGGGCGCGCTGGGCAGCGGCATCGCGATGGCGCTGGCCGGCGTCGCGATGACCGTGCAGCCGCGCCAGGCCGAGGAGGAGCCGGGTCACACCGACGACCGGCTCTGGAACACCGTGGCCAAGGTGACCATCCTCGCGGCGGTCGCCCTGACCGTGCTGCTGTTCGCGACCTGGCTGGTGCACGGCCTGGTCAGCGACGACACCGACCTGTTCGACCCGTTCAGTGCCTTCCTCCTCGTCGTCGTCGCGATGCTCGTGATGCCCCTCGTCGTCGTCGGGTGGCCGGCGTACCAGGCCACCCTCGGCGGCCCGTCCGCCGCCTGGCGACGGGTCTTCGCGACGAGCGCCTTCACGGTCCTGGTGGTGGCGCTGTTCGCCCTGGCCAGCGACGGCGACGGCCTGTTCAGCTGGCCGCCGCTGGAGAAGTGGAACGGTGGGGTGTTCGGCCCGGTCGGCTCCTCCGGGATCCCCGGCGGCGGGCTGCTGCTGCTCGGCGCGGCCGCAGCGTTCGCCGTCTCCCGCGCCCAAGCACGCAGCACCGCCCAGACCCACGACCCGGTCTCCGCCTGGGAGCGGACCGTGTCGGCCGCGCTGATGGTCTCGGCCGCCGGCGCCGCGGTCTACGCCGTCGTCCTGGTGCTCGCGATGGTCGCCCAGGAGGAGTTCGAGGCCGCCCCCGTCGTGGTGGCCGTGCTCGCCCTGGTCGCCGCCGGCGCCGCGGCCTTCGGCACCAGCCTCGCCTCCGACATCCGCAAGAACCGGGTCGTGCTGCTCGGCATCGTCGCCGGCCTGGTGGTGCTCGGCCTCATCGCCATGGGCATCGCCAACGCCGAGGACTTCGGCTTCCTGGCCAACACCGGCTGGGCGGTCGCGGCGTTCGTCACGCTGCCGCTGCTGGCGGCGTACGCGATGACCGTGCCGTCGGAGGCCCGCACGGCCTACGGCCCGTTGGTCAGCGGCTCCCCGGCCGGCCAGCAGGGCTATCCCCAGCAGGGCTACCCCCAGCAGCAGCCGTACCCGCAACAGGGCTACCCCCAGCAGCCCGGCCACCCCCAGCAGCAGCCGTACCCGCAGCAGGGCTACCCGCCGCAGCAGCCCGGGTACCCGCCCCAGCAGCCGGGCTACCCCCCGCAGGCACCCCCGCAGGCACCCTCGCAGGCACCCCCGCAGGCACCCTCGCAGGCACCCCCGCAGGCGCCCCCGCAGGCACCGCCGCCGGGCCAGGGCTGGGGCGGTCCGCCGGCCGGCTGAGCCGCGTCGCCCGAAACTACAGCCCTGTAGTTCGCGCAACGTCTGTGACTGGTGTGAATCCTGAGGTTATGGTCGGCGGGACGACGGACACCCCGCCTCTTCCCCAGGAGCTCCGCCATGCGCTCGACCCTGCCCCCCACGCCGCCCCGCTCCACCGGACGACGGCTCCTCCGGTCGGTGGTCTCGGGCCTGGCCTGCCTGACCGTCGTCGCCGCGACCGGCCAGGCCCTGGGCGGCGGTACGCCGTCGCCGGCCGGGGCGTCCACCGTGGCCGCCGAGCAGGCGCCGGCCGCCCAGGCCCGCCGGGCAGGGGTGCCGGCGACCCCCGGTGACTTCACCGGCTACGGCTTCGACCAGTGCCTGGCCCCGACCCAGGCCGCGATGGACCGCTGGCTGGCCACCTCGCCGTTCCTGGCCGCGGGCATCTACATCTCCGGTGACTCCCGCGCCTGCCGCAGCCAGCCCAACCTGACCCCGGCGTGGATCCGCACCCAGCTCCGCAACGGGTGGAAGCTGCTGCCGATCACCCTCGGCCCGCAGGCGTCGTGCCAGCCGCGCTTCCCGCGCTACCGCGACGACTTCACCATCGACCCGTTCCGCGGCAAGGGCCGCTACCCGCGTGCCCGCGAGATGGGCCGGGCCTCGGCCACCGAGACGGTGCAGGACGCGCGACGGCTCGGCATCCCGGCCGGCAGCACCCTCTGGTACGACCTCGAGGGCTTCGACCACACCAACACCCACTGCCGCGAGTCGGCGCTGGCGTTCATCAGCGACTGGGTGACGACGGTCAAGAAGCTCGGCTTCACCACCGGCGTCTACTCCAGCGTCAGCTCCGGCATCAAGATGATGGACGACGTCCGTCGCACCCGGCCGGCGGCGTACACGCTGCCCGACCGGATCTGGCTGGCCCGCTGGGACGGCGTGGCCAACACGTCGTCGTCGTACATCGCCAACGACGGCTGGCGCCCGGGCGGCCGGGTCAAGCAGTACCGCGGCGGCCACGACGAGGTCTGGGGCGGCGTGCGGATCAACATCGACTCCAACTACCTCGACCTCGGCCGCGGCCAGGTCGCGGCGCCCGAGTCGCACTGCGGCGGCAAGGCCGCCCTCGACTACGTCGAGTACGGCACCCTCGAGCCGCCGCGCGCGGGCTACCGGGCGTCCACCGTCCGCGTCGCTGCGCTGAAGTGCCTGCTCAAGGAGCAGCAGTACTACGGCGGCCCGGTCGACGGCTCCTACGGCCCCGGCCTGGTGGCGAGCGTGCGGCGCTGGAAGGCCGCGCACGACCAGCCCGACGACGACCGCTGGTTCCGCAAGGACTGGACGGCGCTGCTGTCCACCGGCTCCCGCCCGATCCTCAAGCACGGCTCGTCCGGCGCCTACGCCCCGTGGGTGCGCCGGGTCCAGCGGGCGATCAACGCCGCCGACGTCGGCGTGAAGACCAACGTCGACGGCACCTTCGCCGCCGACACCACCGCGGCCGTCAAGCGCTACCAGCGCCGCGTCGGCCTCACCCAGTCCGGCGTCGTGGACGGCCCCACCTGGACCAGGCTGCAGTCCGGTACGAGGTAGCGGCTGGCGTCCTAGGCTGGCTCCCGTGGCGAACGAGCAGATGCGGCAGGGCTGGTCCGAGGGCGCGGCGGGCTGGGTGGAGAACGAGGCGCTCTTCGACGCGGTGTTCGCGCCGTTGACGCAGGAGCTGCTGACGACCGCCGACCTCGCCGGCGGACAGCGCGTGCTCGACGTCGGGTGCGGGACGGGCACGTTGCTCCTCGCCGCGGTGGCGGCGGGCGCCGAGGCGGTCGGGGTGGACGTCTCCCCCGGCATGGTCGAGGCGGCGCGGCGTCGGGTCCCACCGGCCACGGTGCTGCTCGCCGACGCCCAGACCGACGACCTGGCGGCCGCGGCACCCGGCCGGCCGTACGACCGGGTGGTCTCGCGCTTCGGCGTGATGTTCTTCGACGACCCGGTGGCGGCGTTCGCCAACCTCCGGTCGGTGACCGCACCGGGCGGGCGGGTCGCGTTCGCCTGCTGGCGCACCGTGGAGGAGAACCCGATGCTGACCCTCGGCCAGGACGTCCTCCTGGCGCGGCTCGACGAGCAGCAGGAGCCGGAGCCGCCGTTCGCGCCCGGGCCGACGGCGTTCGCCGACCCCGGCCACACGCGCACCCTGCTCGACGAGGCCGGCTGGCGCGACGTCGCCCTGGCACCGTTCGACTTCACCGTCGACTACGGCTTCGACGGCACCGACGGGATCGACCACCGGATGACCACGCTGCTCGCCACCTCGACCGGACGGCGGGTCCGCGACCTGCTCGAGCCGAGCCTCGGCCCCGACGGCTGGGCGGCGGTGCGCGACGACGTCCGCGCCCACCTGCTCGACCACCTGGTCGACGGCGCGGTGCGGTTCCCGGGCGCCGTCTGGCTGGTCACGGCGACGGCCTAGCCACAACCGGTCAGCCGGCCGGCGGGCCCACCACGAGGGCGACGCCGGTGAGCACCGCGACGGCGGCCAGGCCCGCGACCAGGCCGCGGACCGGGTTGCGCAGCAGCCACGCCACGGGCCGGTCGAGCCCGGACGCCGGGGCGTCGCCGGTGAGCCGCCACGGCCCGAACGCGCCCTGGCGCTCGGAGACCAGGTCGAAGACGACGGTGACGAAGGGCGGCACCGAGGCCACCAGCCCCGCCGCCGTACGACGCAGCGACCAGCGCTGGTCGACCGCGACGACCACGGTGGTCAGGCAGTAGGCGACGAAGACGACGCCGTGCAGCATGCCGCCGACGCGGACGCCGACATCGGTCGTCTCGGTGACGTACTTGAGGAACATCCCCGAGAGCAGGAGCGCCCAGGTGACCGCCTCGGCGACGGCGACGCGTCGGAAGAGGGACTGCGGGCTCACTGCGTGCTCACCGGGTTGCTCACGCGAACGCGGCAGCGGCGAGCGAGGTGAAGAAGCCCAGGCCGTCGGTGCCGGCGCCGGTGAGCTCCTCGACCGCGTGCTCGGGGTGGGGCATCAGGCCGACGACGTTGCCGCGCTCGTTGGTGATGCCGGCGATGTCGCGCAGCGACCCGTTGGGGTTGTCGCCGAGGTAGCGCGCGACCACCTGGCCCTCCCCCTCGATCCGGTCGAGGGTCTCGGCGTCGGCGACGAACCCGCCCTCGCCGTTCTTGAGCACGATGGTCACCTCCTGGCCCTCGTCGTAGGACGACGTCCAGGCGGTCGAGGCGTTGTCGATGCGCAGCCGCTGGTCGCGGCAGACGAACCGGCGGGTGTCGTTGCGGATCAGCGCACCGGGCAGCAGGTGCGACTCGCAGAGGATCTGGAAGCCGTTGCAGATGCCGAGCACCGGCATCCCCTTGCCGGCGGCCTCGATGACCTCGGTCATCACCGGGGCGAACCGCGAGATCGCCCCGCAGCGCAGGTAGTCGCCGTAGGAGAAGCCACCGGGCAGCACGACCGCGTCGACGCCGCGGAGGTCGTGGTCGCCGTGCCAGAGGGCGACGGCCTCGTGCCCGCCGAGGCGGACGGCGCGCTGGGCGTCGACGTCGTCGAGCGAGCCCGGGAAGGTGACGACGCCGACCTTCACGCGCTCACCTCGGGCTGGACCGCGACGGCCTCGCCGACGTGGACGGTGAAGTTCTCGATCACCGGGTTGGACAGCAGCGTCCGCGCCATCTCGTGGACGCGGGCGAGCACCTCGTCGGTCACCTCGCCGGTGACCTCGAGCTCGAACCGCTTGCCCTGGCGGACGTCGGTGACGCCGTCGAACCCCAGCCGGGGCAGCGCGCCGAGCACCGCCTTCCCCTGGGGGTCGAGGATCTCGGGCTTGGGCATCACGTCCACGACGACCTTGGGCACGCGCCCATGCTATCGACCGTGCGGCACACTCCTGACATGAGCATGTCCACCCCCTCCGGACGACCGACGCGCGCGGGTCTCAACCCGATGCGCCTGGAGTTCCCGCAGTCGCTCGCCGTGTACGACGACTACGCCCAGGCCCAGAAGACCGTCGACTTCCTCTCCGACGAGCACTTCCCCGTCGAGAACTGCATGATCGTCGGCACCGACCTCAAGCGCATCGAGCGGATCACCGGCCGCCTCACCACCGGCCGGGTCGCCGCCGGCGCGGCGGCGTCGGGCGCCTGGTTCGGCCTGTTCATCGGCGTGATCTTCTCCCTCTTCACCGACGAGAACGCGCTCGTCACGATCGTCTCGACGATGCTCTTCGGCGTGCTGTTCTTCGTGATCTGGGCGCTGCTGGGCTACGCGATGACCCACGGCCAGCGCGACTTCCAGTCGGTCACCCAGGTCGTGGCCACCCGCTACGAGGTGCTCGTCGAGCACAAGGTCGCCGCCGAGGCCCGCGAGATCCTCACCCGCCTGCCGGGGGCGCTGCCGAACCCGTTCGCGTAGTCGGCACCCGGACCGTCGCGCACCCGAGCGCGGCGCCGCCCAGCACGCAGCCCAGCACGACCAGCACTGCCCCGGGGCCGAACGTGTACGCCGACAGCCGGCCCAGGAACACCACGAGCAGCACCCCGGCCGCCGTGCCGGTCAGCCACAGCAGCACCCGCACCGCCATCACGCCGCCGCCGCGCAGGGGCGCGATCCCCAGCAGGAGCAGGGCGATCGCGGGCAGCACGAGGACGGCGTACCCGGTCGCGGGCGGGACGTCGAGCACCCCCGAGCGCAGCAGCTCGGCCGCCTCGAGCGGGGTGGTCGCGGCCGTCACGCCGGCGCGGAACCACGGCAGCAGCATCGCCACCACCCACGCCACCGCGGCGGCGGCCCAGAGCGCGACCCCGACCAGCTCGCGGGTACGCCGGTCGGTCACCGCTCGCCGTCCAGCAGGGCATCGGCGCTCGCCTCGAGGCTGACGTACCAGCGTCCGTCGCGCTCGACCGCGACCAGGTACGGCTCGACCGGCACCCGGCGGTCGCGGCGCCAGCCCTCCGACAGCGGCATCGAGTACGACGCCCGCCCGAGGTCGGAGGCCGAGGGCAGCCGTGCTGGGTCGAGCGTGACGTCGAGGACGCCGTCGACCAGGTAGACCCGCGAGACGCCGCCCGCTCCCGGCTCGGTGCGCAGCTCGAGCCCGTCGAGGTCGAGGTCGAGCGCCGCGAGGGTGGCCACCGAGGTCAGGTCGGCGTCGCCGTCGACCTGGCTCTCGGCGGCGGCGAGCACCGCGGTCACCTCGGCCGGGGGCGGCTCACCCTGGCGCAGCAGCCGGCCGTCCAGCCGGTCGTACGCCGCCTGCGCCCGGTCGGCGTCGGCGCTCTCGTCCGGGTCGACCGCCGCGACGACGGCGACCGGGTCGACGTCGGCGATGCCCTGCAACAGCTGCGCGACCGCGGCCTCGGGTGAGTCGGCGCCGTGGCGGTCGGGCACCAGCAGCGGCACCAGCAGCGGCAGGGCCAGCAGGACCGCCGCCGCCCAGCAGCCACCGACCAGCAGCGTCCGCGGCCGGCCGCCCCACAGGGCCCCGTTGGGATTGGCGGGCCGCGCGCCCCGGGAGCGCGAGGACGGGACGGGCGCCGGGACGGCGTAGTCGACGTCGTCCTTGGTCATGCCGCCAGGCTACGAGCCGCCTACGAACCGCCGCCGCGCGAGCGCTGCACGACCACGATGCCCAGCGCCAGCCCGAGGCCGGCGACGATCGGCCCGATCGTCGCCCACGTGCTGCTGCCGGTCATGAAGCTGCCCTCGACGTAGCCGAGGCCCTGGAAGGTCCAGAGCGCGCCGACGGCGACGAGGAGCACCGCGAGCGTGAGGCCCGCTGTCCGTGCGACCACCGCGGCCGCCTAGGAGAGCTCGCGCTTGAGGATCTTGCCGGTCGCGGTCATCGGCAGCGCCTCGGCGAACTCCACGATGCGGGGGTACTTGTAGGCGGCCATCTCGTCCTTGCACCACGCGATCAGCTCGTCCTCGGTGAGCTCGGAGCCCTTCTCGCGGATCACCACGGCCTTGATCTCCTCGCCGTGGCTGTCGTGCGGGACGCCGATCACGGCGGCCAGCGAGACGTCGGGGTGGGTGAGCAGGTGCTCCTCGATCTCGCGCGGGTAGACGTTGAAACCGCCGCGGATGATCATGTCCTTGGACCGGTCGACGATGTAGTACCAGCCGTCGGAGTCGCGCCGCCCGAGGTCACCGGTGCGGAACCAGCCGTCCTTGATCGCCTCGGCGGTCGCGTCGGGCCGGCCGTGGTAGCCCTTCATCACGTTGTGGCCCTTGATCGCGATCTCGCCGATGGCCTGCTCCGGGTCGTCGCCCGGCCCGATCTCGTCCCAGCTGTCGGGCTGCAGCAGCGTCATCTCCACACCGGGGACCGGCGTACCGATCGAGCCGACGCGGACGCCGTCGCCGAGCCGGGAGAACGACGCCACCGGCGAGGTCTCGGACAGGCCGTAGCCCTCGAGGATCTGGACGCCGAAGCGCTGCTCGAAGTCCTTGTGCACCTCGACCGGCAGCGCGGAGCCGCCGGCCACCGCGACCCGGACCTCGGCGGCGACGGCCGCGACGTCGATGCCGGCGTCGTCGAGCGCGCCCAGCAGCCCCCAGTACATGGTCGGCACGCCGGCGAAGAAGGTGACGCCCTCGGCGGCCATGGCCTTGAGCGCGGCGTCGGCCTCGAAGCGCGGCAGCATCACCACGGTGCCGCCGTAGGCGAAGCCGCCGTTCTGGATCACGGTCTGGCCGAAGGAGTGGAACAGCGGCAGCACGCACAGCAGCGTGTCGGGACGCTCGATGTCGGCACCGAACAGGTCGCCGCCGAGCAGGGCGTTGTCGCGCATGTTGCGGTGCCGCAGCTCGGCGCCCTTGGGCTGCCCGGTGGTGCCCGAGGTGTAGAGGATGACGGCCGTGTCGTCCTCGTCGGTGGCGACCGTGTCGAACGTCGGCGCCTGGCCGGCCATCCCCTGGCCCAGCGTCTCGGTGCCCTCGATCGGGCTGGCGCCGGCCGGGTCGGCGGTGATGACGAAGAAGTGCTCGCACCCGTCGGTCTGCTCGAAGCCCGTGTGGCCCTCGGCACCGATCGGGAGCTCGGCGGTGCCCTGGAAGCAGAAGTAGGCCTTCGCCTCGGAGTCGGCGAGGTGGTAAGCGATCTCGCGGCCCTTGAGGAGGACGTTGAGCGGGACCACGGTCGCGCCGGCCTTGAGGATGCCGTAGTAGACCAGGCTGAAGTAGGGCAGGTTGGGACAGCTGAGCGCGACCTTGTCGCCCCGCTCGATGCCGCGCGAGGCCAGCAGCCCGGCGACCATGGACGCCGCCGCGTCCACCTCGGCATAGCTCAGCCGCCGGTCGCCGAAGACGATCGCGGTGCGGTCGGGGTGGGCGGCGGCGGTGTCCTCGAGCAGGCTGGCGAGGTTGTAGTCGGTCACGCGGTCAACCTACTCATCCGTAGGTGACGACGGCCACGCCCCGTTCGGGCGGGACAGGCGCCCCGGCCACCAGAACCGGCGACCGAGCAGGGTCACCAGCGCGGGCACGAGCACGCTGCGCACCACCAGGGTGTCGAGCAGCACGCCGAACCCCACGATGACGCCGATCTGCGCCAGCACGATCAGTGGGAGCACGCCGAGCACGGTGAAGACCGCGGCGAGCAGGATGCCCGCGCTGGTGATCACGCCGCCGGTCACGGCCAGGGCGACCGAGATGGCCTCGGGCGTCGTGGTGCCGGGCTGCTCGGCCTCCTCCTTGGCCCGGGTGGTGAGGAAGATGTTGTAGTCGACGCCCAGCGCCACCAGGAACAGGAACGACAGCAGCGGCACGCTGAGGTCGAGCGCCGGGAAGTCCAGGAACCGCGAGAACGCGAACCAGCTCGCGCCCAGGGCGGCGACGTACGTCGCGACCACGGTGAGCACCAGGACCACCGCCGCGACCACCGAGCGCAGCAGCACCAGCAGCACGAGCAGCACCACCACCAGGATCAGCGGGATGATCAGGCGCTGGTCGCGGTCGGCGGCGTCGGCGGCGTCGAGGGCCTCGGCGTCGGGTCCGCCGACGAGCACGTCGTCGCCCCCGGCGTCCGCGGCGGCCGACCGCACGGACTCGACCACCTCGAAGGCGTCCTCCGAGGCCGGCTCGGCCCGGACGACGACGTCGAGCACCGCCCGGCCGTCGCCCTCGCCGGCCGGCTCGACCGACTGGACGCCGTCGAGGTCGGACAGCGCGGTGCGCACCTGGTCGGCGCTCTCGGCCGGGAGCACGACGGTCGTGGGCTGCGAGGCGCCGGCCGGGAAGTGCTCCGCGAGCACCTGCTGCCCGGTGACCGACTCGGGCTCCTCCAAGAACTGCTCGGTCTCCGACAGGCCGACGCTCGCCCCGAGCACGGGGATCGCCAGGGCCGCGAGCACGATCGTGGTGGCCACGGTGACGACCACGGGTCGCGCGGTGACCCGGCGGGCCACCCCGGCCCAGAGGCCGGTGCGGGTCGGGTCGTCCTGCCCGACCCGCGGCACGAACGGCCAGAACAGCCCGCGGCCGCAGCAGGTCATCGCGGCGGGCAGGACCAGCAGCGCGTAGGCCACGGCGGTCGCGATGCCGATCGCCCCGCCGAAGCCGATGTTGCGGCTCGTCGGGTTGTCGGCCAGGCCCAGGCAGAGCAGCGCGAGCACGACGGTGCCCGAGCTCGCGAGGATCGCGGGAGCCGCGCGGTCGACGGCGTGCCGCATGGCGTCGTACCGGTCGTCGGTGCGGCGCAGCTCCTCGCGGTAGCGGGCGATGAGCAGCAGGGCGTAATTGGTGCCGGCGCCGAAGACGAGCACCGAGGTGATGCCCACCGAGGCGCCGTCGGTGCTGAACGGCAGGAGGCGCGAGGCGATCGCGACGAGCGCGGCGGCGACCTGGTCGCCGACGCCGACGACGGCGAGCGGGACCAGCCAGAGCCACGGGCTGCGGTAGGTGATCAGCAGCAGCAGGGCCACCACCGCCGCGGTGACGGCGAGGAGCCGGGTGTCGGCGCCGTCGAAGACCTTGCCCAGGTCGAACCCGAACGCCGGCCCGCCGGTCACCTGCGCGCGCAGCCCGTCGGGCAGGTCGGCGTCGGTGACCGCGGCCCGCAGGTCCTCGACCACGGCGTCGCGGTCGTCCTCGGACAGGTCGGCCCGGACCGGGACGCCGACGAAGGCGGCCTCGCCGTCCTCGGCGAACGCCGGGAAGGGCTGCTGGCCCTCGGGCGCCTGGTCGGCGAGGCGGCGTACCTGCTCCTCGACGGCGGCGCGGTCCTCCCCGGTCAGCCGCTCGCCGTCACGGTCGAGGACGACGAGCGCCAGGGAGAACTCCGCCGCGCCGATCTCGTCGACCGCGGCGGCGGCCAGCGCCGACTCCGCGTCGGTCGGCAGGTTGGCCGAGGAGTTGTCGATCTCGTCGGGCTCGATGCCCGAGCCGAGCAGCACCCCGGAGAACAGCACGGCCACCACCACGACCACCCAGCTGAGGCGTCGGCCGACGAGGTGCGGGAGAAACTTCCGTCCAGTGAATATTTCCACGATCGAAACAGTAGGCTGAACCCGTGCCGTCGAGCAAGCGCCCGCCCGAGAGACCCCTCGCCCAGACCCGGACCATCCGGGCGCTGCGCCGCGTCACCACCGAGAGCGACCTCTACGTCGGCGCCGCCGGCCGGGGCAACGAGATGCACCGCACCGACCTCAACGGCCTCGCGCTCGTCATGGACTGGGGCTTCGAGGGCTCCCCCGCGACGCCGGGCCGGCTCAGCACCGCGCTCGGCCTGAGCGCCCCGGCCACCTCGGCCCTGCTCGACCGCCTCGAGCGCGCCGGTCACGTCACCCGCGCGCCCCACCCCGACGACCGGCGCTCGGTCGTGGTCTCGGTGACCGAGCACGCGATGGAGGTGGGCGGCCAGATGTTCGGCACCCTCGGTGCCCACCTCGCCCCCGTCGTCGCCGCCCGCTCCGACGCCGAGCTCGCGGTGATCACGGCCTTCCTCGAGGACGTCGGCGAGGCCACCGCGGCCGCCCGGCGGGCGCTCCCCTCCGGTCCGTCGGGGGCGTGAGCGGGGGCGGCCCCCACCTCACCGGCCGGCGAGCACCTTGGCGGCACGCCGCAGGTCGGACCGGACGGCGCCGGGGGCGGTGCGGGCGAGCAGCGCCGCGACGGGTCGGGCCGGGCCGGTGCCGCCGACGTCCATCATCACGGCGACGTCGCAGCCGGTGCCGACGGGCGTGAAGGCGAGGGTCAGCGTGGCGTGGAAGCCACGCCAGGCGCCGCGCTCGGACCAGCGGTGCGGCCGGTCGGCGTCGGTGAGCTCCATCCGGGGCCGGACGCCGACGACGGTCACGTCGGTCCACGACTGGCCGACGACGCCGTCGACGCCGGTGACGGCGGCGACCGCCCTCAGGCTCGACTGCCACTCCGGCCGGTTGGCCGGGGCGACCAGGTAGTCGTAGGCCTCCTCGCAGGAGACCTCGAAGCGCACGGGTGCGGCCACGGCTACCACCGCTCCCCGGTCAGCAGCTCGTAGGCCTCGACGTACCGCGCGCGGGTGCGCTCGACGACCTCCGGCGGCAGCGGGGGCGGGGCGTCGCCGGAGGCGCGGTCCCAGCCGGACTCGGGCGAGAGCGCCCAGTTGCGCACGATCTGCTTGTCGTACGACGCCTGCGCGCGGCCCGGCGTCCAGTCGTCGGCGGGCCAGAAGCGCGACGAGTCGGGGGTGAGCACCTCGTCGCCGAGCACCACGGTCGCGTCGCCGGGACGGCGTCCCATCTCGAGCTTGGTGTCGGCCAGGATGATGCCGCGCTCGCGGGCGATGCCCTCGGCGCGGGCGTAGACGGCGAGGGTGAGCTCGCGCAGGGTGGCGGCCACGTCGGCGCCGACCTCGGCCTCCACGGCCGCGTAGGACACGTTCTCGTCGTGGTCGCCGAGCTCGGCCTTGGTGGCGGGGGTGAACACCGGCTCGGGCAGCCGGCTGCCGTCGACCAGCCCCGGGGGCAGCGCGATCCCGCACACCTCGCCGGTGGCGGCGTAGTCGAGCAGGCCCGAACCGGTGAGGTAGCCGCGGGCCACGCACTCGACCGGGAACATGTCCAGACGTTCGCAGACCACCGCGCGCCCGGCCACACCCTCCGGCACGTCGGTCGAGACCACGTGGCTCGGCACCAGGTCGGCCAGCTGGTCGAACCACCACAGCGACATCCGGGTGAGGATCTCGCCCTTGTCGGGGATCGTCGAGGCCAGCACGAAGTCGAAGATCGAGATCCGGTCGCTGGCCACCATGAGGAGGTGCCCGTCGGGCAGCTCGTAGAGGTCGCGGACCTTGCCCGAGTGGAGGTGCCGCGCACCCTCGATGACCGGCGCGTCCGGGATGTTGAGCACGAGGCGATCCTAGGGGTGAAATGTCCGGACTCGGATTGATTGGTAACTAACGTGATCTAGTCTTGTTTCATGCGTCGTCATCCGAGGCCCGACTTCCTCATCGTCGGAGCACCCAAGGCCGGCACCACCGCGCTGCACTCGGCGCTGACGCAGCACCCCGACGCGTTCCTGACCCAGCCCAAGGAGCCGAAGTTCTGGCTCTGCGACGACGCCCCGCCGCCGCACTGGCGCGGCCCCGGCGACCGGCACTCCCAGCAGGAGTGGGTCTGGCGCGCGGACGACTACGCCGCCCTGTTCGCCGGCGCCCGACCCGACCAGGTGCGCGGCGAGAGCACACCGTTCTACCTCTGGAGCCGCGGCGCCCACCGCCGGATCGGCGAGGCCCTGCCCGACGTCCGGCTGATCGCGGTGGTCCGCGACCCGGTCGACCGCGCCTACAGCAACTGGATGCACCTGTGGTCCGACGGCCTCGAGCCGGTCGGCGACTTCCGCCGCGCCTTCGACCTGCAGGACGAGCGCGTCGCCCGCGGCTACGCCCCGTTCTGGCGCTACCGCGATCTCGGCCTGTACGGCGAGCAGCTCGAGCACCTCTTCCAGCACGTCCCGCGCGAGCAGGTGCTGGTGCTGCGCTACCGCGACCTCGTCGACGAGCCGGCTGCGGCCGTCGACCGCGCCTGCCGCTTCCTCGGCATCCGCGAGGGCCTGGTCGGCTCGATCCCCCGCGACAACGCGCGGTCCTACGCCGAGCCCGGCTGGCGCACCCGCACCCTCGGCCCGGTCGTGCGCACCGGCGCCGCGCTGGCGCAGTTCGTGCCACCCCGGCTCTGGCGCCGGGCGAGCGTCCCGCTGCTGGCGCGCCTCGCCGGCGCCGACACCCACCGGCCGCTCCTCGACCCGACCGAGCGCGCCGAGCTGATCCAGGAGTTCGCCGCCGACATCCACCTGCTCTCCCGCCTGACCGGCGAGGACTTCCGCGACTGGCTCTCCCCCGTCAGCCGCGGCTCCTTCGACCAGCGCGTCTCCCGCTGACCCGTCGTACATGTGCGACGGGTCACCGCGGATTTCTCGGTGACCCGTCGCCACGATGCGACGGGTCACCGCAGATTTCCCGCTGACCCGTCGCCACGATGCGACGGGTCACCTTCGGTCAGCGGACGACGGTGACCAGGTCGTGGGCGCCGTCGGGGCGGGCGGCCTCGACGTAGAAGCGGGTGCGGCCGTCGGGCAGCGGGACGGCGGCGGCGTAGCGCCAGGCGCCGTCGGAGTCGGGTGAGGAGATCGGGCCGACGGTGTCGTCGGCGACGAGGCGCTCGCCGTCCCAGACCGCGAGGCCGGTGGTCTCGTACCAGTTGGACTCGGCGTCGGCGCGGCCGTCGTAGAGCACCCGCAGCGGCGCGCCCTCCGGGCCGGGCAGGACGGCGGAGACGCGCGCGCCCCGCTGGTCCCAGGCGCCGGGACGGCCGGCCAGCACCTCGCCACGGTCGGTCCACACCAGGCCGTCGGGGCTGGTGAGGTGGCGGGTGGTCATCCGGTCCTCGTGGCCCGGCTCGGTGAGCGGGTGGCAGCACAGCCACATGTCCCAGCCCTCGAGGCGTGTGGGGTCGTGGGTGATGACGGGGTCCTTGACCGCGACGCCCGACGGCCCGGGGTCACCGGGCAGCACCACCTGGCGCACGCCGTCGGAGAGGTCGGCGGGTGTGGCCGCGGTGAGGCTGTCGACCCACCAGTGCTTGGAGGCGTACGTCGCGCACGAGAGGTAGAGCCGCCAGCCCACGCCCGGCACGGGCAGCAGGACCGGGCGCTCGAACGACTCGCACCCGAACGCGTCGCGGTGCACCTCGGCGACCTGCTCGAAGCGCAGGCCGTCGTCGGAGCGCGCGACCACGACCGTGACGCCGCGGCCCTCCGACAGCGGCCGGCGGGTGCGCCAGGTCAGCCAGAACGTCCCGTCGACCAGCACCGCGCTCGCGGCACCCGACCAGTTGCCCGGCCCGGGCCCCGGTGCCGGGACGACGACCTCGGCGTCGTCGGGGGTCGGCAGGGCCAGCGAGTCGGTCGTGAGCACACGCCGATCTTAGTCGACAAAACCGATCGAGAAACCAATCGCCGCTCCGGCACCCCGGTCGCGCACCAGGCCGTCCCCGGGTGGCAGGCTGTCGACATGCCGGAGTCAGCGGAAGAGGTCCACGCCCGCGCCGTCGAGAGCGCCGGGGAGGCCGGGCACCTGCCGGCCCCCGAGATCGCCACCTGGGACGTCTTCCCGTGGCAGGTCCACGACGGCGCCGTCGTGCCCAAGCCCCTGCGCCCGCCCGCCGACGAGCCACCGCGGTGGGGCGAGTCCGCGGACAAGCCGTGCGCGGCCTGCACCGAGGGCTTCGCCCCCGACCGCGTCGTGTGGGAGGACGAGACCTGGGTCCTCACCCACACCGGCGCCCCGTCGGGCCTGCCGCTGGTGCTCCTCCTGCACACCCGCGAGCACCTCGACATGGGCGAGCTCGACGACGACCGGGCCTCCGAGCTCGGCCGGATCACCAACCGGCTGGTGCGGATCATCGAGCACCTCCCCCACATCGGCCGCGTCCACGTCGACCGGTGGGGCGACGGCAGCAGCCACTTCCACCTGTGGTTCTTCGCGCGCACCGCCCGGCTGCCGCAGGTCCTGGGCTCCTACGCCGTGGAGTGGGACGCCGTCCTGCCCGCGGGCCCGGAGGACGTCTGGCGCGCCGACCTGCACACGGTGGCGACCAAGCTGGCCAACTGGGGCGGCGACGCCCGCGTCTGACCGCGCACCAGCGCCCGAACAGGGTGTCCAGAAAGTTCTGGAAAATCCTCGACGTCTTGTCCAATCCGGACCCGACCGCACCGCGAATCCCCTCCGAGTCGGACGCAACCGGCGTCCGTGACGAGAGGACACCCCCATGCACAAGCGCACCACCGCTCGCCTCGCCGCCACCCTCGCCTCGGCGGTCGCCGTCGCCGGCCTCGGCGTCGCGGGTCCCGCGCCGTCGGCCCAGGCCGCGCAGGGCACCAAGCCGCTCGTGAAGGTGCTCGGCGCCGACGGGACGGCGTTCGATGGCAACAAGCACGACTTCGACATCGTCGAGGCCGCCGTGCTCGCCGTCCTCGCCGAGAAGCCCGGCAGCCCGCTCGGCCTGATCACGAAGGGCAAGCAGCGGCTGACGGTGTTCCTGCCGACCGACGGCGCGTTCCGCCGGCTCGTCACGGACCTCACCGGCCGGAGCCCCCAGCGCGAGAAGGCCGTGTTCAAGCGGGTCGCGGCGCTCACGGGCGACATCGACACCCTCGAGACCGTGCTGCTCTACCACGTGGTCGCCGGCAAGACGCTGACCTCGCCCAAGGTCGTCGCCGCGGCCGAGGCGCGCGCCTCGGTCGCGACCGCCGCCGGCGCCTCGTTCGGCGTCCGGCCCGATCGCGACACCGTCCGCCTGGCCGACCTCGACCGCGACGACCTCGACCCGCGGGCGATCGTGCCGCTGCTCGACATCAACCGCGGCAACAAGCAGGTCGCGCACGGCATCAACCGGGTGCTGCGCCCGATCGACCTGTGAGCTGACCCCACGCAGGCTCACCGGAGCGTGCGCCGCGGACCACCGGCCGGTGGTCCGCGGCGTACGTCGTGAGGCCGGTCGTCAGCGCCGCCAGGGCGGCGGCTCGCCCTGCAGCCACCACTGCAGCCGACGGGTGACCCAGGGCAGGGCGACGTAGGTCATCACCGGCGTCATCACCAGCACGATCGCCAGCACCCGCAGCGGGAGGACCACCTCGGCGAGGTACTCCCGGGCCAGCCAGTTGACCGCCAGGCTGAGCGGGAAGAACACCAGGAAGATCACCGAGGCCTGCTTCCACCGCGGCGGCGCCGCGGGCCGCGGCGCCTCGGACTCCAGCACCCTCGACTGCGGCACGTCGAACCAGCCCTCGATGCCGGTACGCCGCTCGACGCGCGCCTCGACCACGCCGAGCCCGGACGCCGCCGAGCGCCACCACTGGCGCTGCGGGGAGTGCTCCCACTGCTCCAGCGACTGCTGGTCGGCGAACCGGTAGAGCATGTGCCACTCCTCCGAGTCGGCCTCGGTGCGCACCCAGCCCGCACCGAGGAACCCCGGGAACTTCTCGGCCAGGGAGATGCCGGCGTTGAGCCAGCTCATCATCTCGGGCTCGTGACCCACGGGCAGGACCCGCGTGATCGCGACGGTGACGGGAGCGGTCATGGCTCCATGGTGGCGGCTGGCCGCGCCGCGCCCGGCGTCCGCGACGGTGTTAGTCGGGTCTCACGGCGTGCCGCCGGGCGGCTACAGGATCGCGCCGGGCGTGTACGCCGCCGCGTCGGGGTGGCGCGCGGCGACCTCGGCCACCCGGCGCACGACGGCCTGGGTCTGGGTGACCGCGGCTCCGGTGAAGGTGATCGGCTCGGCGACGAGGGTGGCGAGCTGGTCGGCGGTCAGGCCGAGCCGCTCGTCTGCGGCGAGCTTGGCGAACACGTCGTTGGTGGCCTGGCCCTGGCGCATCGCGAGCGCCGTGCCGACCGCCGCCTCCTTGATCGCCTCGTGGGCGGTCTCGCGGCCGACGCCGTTGCGCACCGCGGCCATCAGCACCTTGGTGGTGGCCAGGAACGGCAGGTAGCGGTCGAGCTCGCGCTGGACGACGGCCGGGAAGGCGCCGAACTCGTCGAGCACGGTGAGGAACGTCTGGAACAGCCCGTCGGCGGCGAAGAACGCGTCGGGCAGGGCGACCCGGCGGACGACGGAGTCGGAGACGTCCCCCTCGTTCCACTGGTCGCCGGCGAGCTCGCCGACCATCGCCAGGTGGCCGCGGAGCACGACGGACAGGCCGTTGACCCGCTCGGCGGAGCGGCTGTTCATCTTGTGCGGCATCGCCGACGAGCCGACCTGGCCCTCCTTGAAGCCCTCGGTGACCAGCTCGTTGCCGGCCATCAGCCGGATCGTGGTGGCCAGGTTGGAGGGACCGGCGACGAGCTGGACCAGCGCCGAGACCACGTCGAGGTCGAGCGAGCGCGGGTAGACCTGGCCGACGCTGGTGAGCACGCGCTCGAAGCCGAGGTGGGCGGCCACCCGCTGCTCGAGGTCGGCCAGCCGGGCGGCGTCGCCGTCGAAGAGGTCGAGCATGTCCTGGGCGGTGCCCATCGGGCCCTTGATGCCGCGCAGGGGGTAGCGGGCCAGCAGGTCCTCGACCCGCTCGACGCCGATCAGCATCTCGTCGGCGACCGTCGCGAACCGCTTGCCGAGCGTGGTGGCCTGGGCGGCGACGTTGTGGGAGCGGCCGGCCATCACGGTCGTCTCGTGCTCGGTGGCCAGGCGCGCGAGCCGCGCCAGGGCGGCCACGGCCCGGTCGCGGAGCAGCGCCAGCGACTGGCGCACCTGCAGCTGCTCGACGTTCTCGGTCAGGTCGCGCGAGGTCATGCCCTTGTGGACGTGCTCGTGGCCGGCGAGCGCGTTGAACTCCTCGATCCGGGCCTTGACGTCGTGGCGGGTGACCCGCTCGCGCGCCGCGATGCTGCCGAGGTCGACGTGCGCGACGGCGTCCTCGTAGGCCTCGACGACCCCGTCGGGCACCTCGACGCCCAGGTCGCGCTGGGCGCGCAGCACCGCGATCCACAGCCGCCGCTCGAGCACGATCTTGTGCTCGGGCGACCAGATCTCGGCGAGGTCGGCGCCGGCGTACCGGGTGGCGAGGACGTTGGGCACGGTCACGGCGCCCATCCTCTCAGGGCTCAGACGCCGGCTGCGATGTCGGTGCGGTGCTGGGCGCCGGGGAAGGAGACGCGGGCGACGCCGTCGTACGCCGTGGCACGGGCGGCCGCCACCGAGTCGCCGACGGCCACGACGGCGAGCACCCGGCCGCCGGCGGTCACCAGCGCACCCTCGGGCGAGCGCGCGGTGCCGGCCTGGACCACGTGCACCCCCGGGACGGCCTCGGCCGCGGCGATCCCGGTGATCGGGTCGCCGGCCGACGACGTGGCCGGGTAGCCGGCCGAGGCCATCACCACGCCCACGGCCGCGCCCGGCCGCCAGGTGGGGGGCGGTACGTCGGCGAGGGTGCCGGTGGCCGCGCCGAGCAGCAACGGCAGCAGGGGCGCGTCGAGCAGGGCCAGCAGCGGCTGGGTCTCGGGGTCGCCGAACCGGGCGTTGAACTCCACGACCCGCACGCCCTGGGAGGTGAGCGCGAGGCCGGCGTAGAGCAGGCCGGTGAAGGGGGTGCCGCGGCGGGCCATCTCCTCGACAGTCGGCTGCAGCACGTCGCGCAGCACCTCCTCGACGAGCCCGTCCGGCGCCCACGGCAGCGGCGTGTAGGCGCCCATGCCGCCGGTGTTGGGGCCGGCGTCGCCGTCGCCGATCCGCTTGAAGTCCTGCGCGGGCAGCAGCGGGTAGACCGTGCAGCCGTCGGCCTCGCGGTAGCCGCAGAGCGCGAACAGCGAGACCTCGGGCCCGTCGAGGAACTCCTCGACCACCACCCGCTCGCAGCCCGCCGCGTGCGCGAGCGCCTCCTCGCGCGACCCGGTGACCACGACGCCCTTGCCGGCGGCCAGGCCGTCGTCCTTGACGACGTACGGCGACCCGAGCTCGTCGAGCGCGGCGGCCACCTCGGCCTCCGTCAGGCACACCCGGGCGGCGGCGGTCGGCACGCCGGCGGCGGCCATCACCTCCTTGGCGAAGGCCTTGGACCCCTCGAGCCGGGCCGCGGCACCGCTCGGGCCGAAGACCGGGATGCCCCGCACGGTGAGGGCGTCGGCGACGCCGGCGACCAGCGGCGCCTCGGGTCCGACGACCACCAGGTCGGCGTCGAGGTGCTCGGCCAGCGCCGCGACCGCCTCGCCGTCGAGCGGGTCGACGTCGTGCAGGGTGGCCACCTCGGCGATGCCGGGGTTGCCCGGCGCCGCGTGCACCTCGGTGACGCCCGGGTCGAGGGAGAGCGCGCGGGCCAGGGCGTGCTCGCGGCCGCCGGTGCCGATGACGAGGGTCTTCACGGGCCGGAAGCCTAGTCAGAACCGCCGCCGGCCCCGCATCATGACGGGCGCCGCGCGGCACCGACGACGCCCCGACGACGCGCCGACGACGCGCCGGAGGTGGCCGCCCGCTCGGTCACCGGGCCCGACCGGGCAAGGTAGTGCCCGATCCGCACCGCCTGCTCTCACCCCTCGCCCGCGATTCGACGGCGACCCACCCGGGAAGGACGCTCCCATGCCGACCCAGCCCCGCGTCGGCGACCACTTCGGTCGCTACCGCATCGACGACGAGATCGGTCGCGGAGGCATGGGCGTGGTCCTCGGGGCCACCGACACCGCGCTCAGCCGCCGGGTGGCGCTCAAGGTCGTCTCCTCCTCGCTCGGCGACGACGACGAGTTCCGGATCCGCTTCGAGCGCGAGGCCGCGGTGCTGGCCCGGCTCGACTCCCCGCACGTGATCGCGATCTTCGACTACGGCACCCACGACGGGTGCCCCTACATCGCCACCCAGTACGTCGGCGGCGGCGACCTCGGGACCTACCTCCACCGGCACGGGCCGATGACCGTGGCCGGCGCGCTGCGGGTCTGCGCCCAGACCGCCGACGCGCTGCACGACGCCCACCGGGCCGGGGTCGTGCACCGCGACGTCAAGCCGACCAACGTGCTGCTGCGCGACGACACCGGCTCCGACGAGGTGCCGCACGTCTACCTGTGCGACTTCGGCATCGCCCGCGTCGCCTCCGACGGGCTGACCACGCCGGGTGCGGTCGCCGGCACCTGGAGCTACCTGGCCCCCGAGTGCGGCCGGGGCGCGCCCGCGACCCCCTCCTCCGACGTGTACGCCGTCGGCTGCCTGCTGTGGGCCGCGCTCACCGGCCTGCCGCCCTACCGCGGCACCGACGTCCAGATCGCCGTCGCCCACCAGAACGCCGTGGTGCGCCAGCTGCCCGGCGACTCCCCCGCCGTCCGGGCGGTCAACGAGGTCCTGCGTCGCGCGATGGCCAAGGAGCCCCGCGACCGCTACGCCGACGCCGACGCCGACCAGCTGCGCACGGCGCTGCTGGCGGCCGCGACGCTGCCCGGCGCCGACGCCGTGCTGCCGCCGGTGCCGGCCGGTGAGCCCGGCACGGTGCCGCTGCTGGGGAGCTCCCCGACCCCCACCGGGCCGCCGCCCCCGAGCCCGCCGCCGCCCCCGTCGTACCGCCCCCCGACGCCGACGCCCACCCCGACACCGGCCGCGCCACCGCCGCGCCGCCGACGTGGTCGCGCGGCGCTGGTGGCCGTCGCCGCGGTGCTCGCCCTGGCCGTCGCGGTGGTCGTGGGCGTGGTGGTGCTGGGCGACGGCGGCGCGGAGCCCGACGACCCGACGACCAGCGCGGCGACCAGCGGCGACCCCAGCGGCGACCCCAGCGGGACCGCCCCCGTGACGCCCGAGGGGGGCTTCACCGGCGACCTCGACGGTGACGGGAGGGGCGACGTCAGCGTCGACTACGACGCCGCCGACCCCGAGGCCACCGTCTCGACGACGTGGTCCTCCGACGGCACCGGCGCGTTCGTCGACCCGCGCACCGACGACCTCGCGGCGTTCGGCTCGGGCAACGGCACGTGGCGGCTGCGCGGCGACCTCGACGACGACGACACCGCCGACGTGCTGACCTTCAGCCAGCCCGGCCGCAAGGGCCCGGTCACCGTCACCGGCACCCTCTCCGAGGGTGGCGCCGTCGACACCGACCTGCCGGGCGGGTCGCGGCCCCGCGACACCTACGACGCCCTGGGCGACGTCACCGGCGACGGCGTCGACGACCTGCTGAGCATCGAGGTGGTCGACGAGGGCGACGGGAGCGCCGTGCTGTCGAGCTGGGCGTTCGACGGTTCCGCGTTCGCAGCCCCCGAGGAGCGGCTCGAGCTCCCGGTCGCCTCCACCTACTTCCGCCCCGGCGACGTCGACGGTGACGAGGTCGTCGACCTGGTCACGCTCGTCTTCGCACCGGAGGCCGACGCCGACTTCCGCTACCCCGCGACGCTCGACGTGCGCCTGGGCGACGGCAGCGGCGGCTTCGCCGAGCCGGTGAGCACCTCCGCGACCTTCGAGTCCGGCGACGTCATCCTGCGCACGGCCGACGTCGACGGTGACGGCGGCGAGGAGGTGGTCGTGGCCGACCAGGACACCGGCTTCCTCGCGCTGAGCACCTTCAGCCTCGACGACGGCGGCACGATCACCCCGTCGCCCAACGTCGGCAACATCCGCTACGACAACCTCGACCCGCTCGGCCCCGACCTCGCCGTCAGCGACGTCGACGGCGACGGCCTCGACGACCTGGTCTCGATCGGGATCATCCGCCCCCAGCGCACGGGCCGGATCCAGGTCGCACGGTCCAACGGCACTACCTTCACCACCAGCCGCTGGCTCGCGTGGGACCAACAGTTCGCCGAGCAGGACGGCGACGGACGCTTCGAGATCCTGGAGGACGCACGATGGTGAACCCCGGCAGCCCCCCACCCGGGCCCGGCTCGACGTTCGGTCCCTACCGCATCGACTCCGTGATCGGGGTCGGCGGGATGGGCGTGGTCTACATGGCCACCGACCAGCGCCTAGCCCGCCCCGTGGCCCTCAAGGTGGTGATCGGCCACCTCGCGCAGTCGCCCGAGTTCGTCGAGCGGTTCCAGCGCGAGGCCGCGGCCCTGGCCCGCCTCCAGTCGCCGCACGTCGTCCAGATCTTCGACCACGGGGTCGAGGGCGGCATCCCCTTCATCGCCACGCAGTACGCCGCCGGCGGCGACCTCGGCAGGCTGCTCGCCCAGCGCGGGCCGATGCCGCCGGCCCTGGCCGCCGAGCTGTGCGCCCAGGTGGCCGATGCGCTGCGCGACGCCCACCGCGTGGGCGTCGTCCACCGCGACGTCAAGCCCGCCAACGTGCTGCTGCGCGACGACCGGCTCGACCGCGTGCACGTCCTGCTGTGCGACTTCGGCGTCGCCCAGACCGATGCCAGCCCGCTGACCCAGCCCGGGTCGGTGCCCGGCACCTGGAGCTACCTGGCCCCGGAGCGGATCGCCGGCGAGCCGGGCTCGGCCCTCAGCGACGTCTACGCCGTCGGGTGCCTGCTGTGGGAGGCCATCACCGGCCGCCCGCCCTACGAGGGGTCCGACGTCGAGGTGGCGGTGGCGCACCAGCAGGCGCCGCTGCCGCAGCTGGCCGGCACCGACGACTTCACCCAGCACGCCAACCGGATCCTGGCCGGCACCCTCGCCAAGGAGCCGGCCCAGCGCTACCAGTCGGCCTCGGTGCTGCGCGACGACCTGCGCTCGCTCGCCGGCATCCCCTCGCACCCGCCGCGCCCGGCCGCCGGGCCCGTGCCGCCGGCGGTGCCGGTGCCGGCCAGCGGGATGACCCCGACGCAGCCCGACCCCGTGCACGCCGACGTCACCCGCGCCGGTGGACCTCCCCCGCCGCCCCCGCCGTCGTACGCCGCGCCGTCGCCCGCGGGTCCGACGGGCGGTGACGACCGCCGCCGTCGCAACCGGCTCGTGATCGCCGCGGTCGCCGCGGTCGCCGTGCTGGCCATGATCATCGGCGGGGTCGCCGCCGTCGTCAGCGGCGACGACGACCCCGAGATCGTCGACCCGGGCCCGACCGACCCGACCTCGCAGTCCTCCGACCCCACCGAGTCGGACCCGACCGAGTCGGACCCCACCGAGTCGGGACCGCCCGAGCCCGACACCTCCGGCGCGGTCACCGGCGACGTCGACGGGGACGGCTACGGCGACGTCGCGATGCTGACCCTGCAGGGCATGAGCGTGCTGCGCTCCGACGGCTCGTCGCTGGCGGCTCCCGAGCTCCGCAAGCAGCCCCAGACGCTCGTCGGTGTCAGCGGCGACGTCGACAACGACGGCACGCTCGACGTCGTCCGGATCCAGAACGACCCGCCCCGGATGGCGGCCTCGATGTCGGTGCCCGGCGCGCCGTCGTCGCCGATCCGGACCCCGGAGAGCCCGCTGGTCAGCGGCTCGCTCGACGTGTCGGTCTCGCTCGGCGACGTCGACGGCGGCGGCGACCTCGACCTCGTGCTGATGACGCGGACCAGCGAGACCGAGGTCCAGGTCGACGTCGCCCTCGGCGACGGCACCGGCGCCTTCGCCGCCACCACCACCTGGTTCGCCGGGCCGCTGCCCGAGGGCGGCCTCGTGGTCGCCGACGCCGACGGCGACGGCCTCGACGACGCCGTCCACGTCAGCCGCACCTCCGACGAGCCGGGCCCCCAGGCGACGCTGCTGCAGTCCGACGGCAGCGCCTTCGCCGTGACCGGCGACCCGACGACCGTCGACGACGGCGGGTTCGCCGTCAAGAACGTGCTGGCGGCCGACGTCGACGGCGACGGTGCCCAGGAGCTCGTCGGGATCACCGGGTACGGACCCAAGATCAACGTCTGGTCGTGGAACGGCACGACGTTCGACCAGGACCCGTGGTTCGACGAGTCCGACACGCTCGACTCGCCGACGATCTCGGGCATCTCGGTCAGCGACCTCAACGGCGACGGGTACGACGACCTCTACATCGTCGCCGTCGTCGACGTCCCCGACGGCCTCGGGGAGAAGATCGGCGGGGCCTACCTCAGCGACGGCACCGCCTTCAGCTCCGACCCGACGTGGACCGGCGAGCTCGGGGTCGAGAAGCTGAAGTACTCGTCGTACTCGCTGCTCTCGCGCACGAGGTCCAGCACCTTCCTCTGAGCGACGGCTCAGAGCAGCTCGTGCCGCACGATCGTCGCGGCGCGGGAGGGGCCGACGCCGACCACCGAGATCCGGGCTCCCGACATCGCCTCGACGGCCTCGACGTAGGCCCGCGCGTTGGCCGGCAGCTCCTCGAAGGTGCGGCACTCGGAGATGTCCTCCCACCAGCCGGGGAGGTACTCGTAGATCGGCACCGCGTGGTGGAAGTCGCTCTGGTTGACCGGCATCTCGTCGTGGCGCACGCCGCCGACGTCGTAGGCCACGCAGACCGGCACCTGCTCGAGCCCGGTCAGCACGTCGAGCTTGGTGAGCACGAAGTCGGTGACGCCGTTGACCCGGGCGGCGTAGCGGGCGATGACGGCGTCGTACCAGCCGCAGCGGCGCGGGCGGCCGGTGGTCGTGCCGTACTCGGCACCGATCTTGCGCAGGTGCTCGCCGGCGTCGTCGAACAGCTCGGTCGGGAACGGGCCCTCACCGACACGGGTCGTGTAGGCCTTGACGATCGCGATCACCTGGTCGAGGCGCATCGGCGGGATGCCGGAGCCGGTGCAGGCGCCGGCGGCGGTGCACGACGACGAGGTGACGAACGGGTAGGTGCCGTGGTCGACGTCGAGCAGGGTCGCCTGGCCGGCCTCGAGCAGCACCGTGTCGCCGGCGTCGAGCGCCTGGTTGAGGAACAGGCCGGTGTCGCAGACCATCGGGGCCAGCCGCTCGGCGTAGGCCAGCAGCTCCTCGACGATCTCGTCGATCTCGGGCGCGCGGCGGTTGTAGATCTTGGTGAGCACCTGGCCCTTGAGGTCGAGGGCGCCCTCGACCTTCTTGCGCAGGATGCTCTCGTCGAAGAGGTCCTGGACGCGGATGCCGATGCGGTTCATCTTGTCGGCGTACGTCGGGCCGATGCCGCGCCCGGTCGTGCCGAGGCGGCGCGAGCCGAGGAACCGCTCGGTCACCTTGTCGACGGCCTTGTTGTAGCTCGGGATGACGTGGGCGTTGGCGCTGACCTTGAGCTTGCTGACGTCGACGCCGCGGGCGGTGAGGGCGTCGAGCTCCTCGAACAGCACCTCGACGTCGACGACGACGCCGTTGCCGATGACCGGCGTGCAGTTGGGGCTGAGGATGCCGGAGGGCAGCAGGTGCAGGGCGTACTTCTCGTCCCCGATCACCACCGTGTGGCCGGCGTTGTTGCCGCCGTTGAACTTGACCACGTGGTCGACGCGGCTGCCGAGCAGGTCGGTGGCCTTGCCCTTGCCCTCGTCGCCCCACTGGGCGCCAATGATCGCGATGGCCGGCATCAAGCACTCCGCTTCGGTTCGGGGTCGGACGACGCAAAAGCCCCGGGGCACAAGTGCACCCGGGGCCTCTTGCGGCGCCACGCTACCAAGGAACGGCGCTCACGGCGGCGTCAGCCTCGCTTGACGAACTTCTTGCTCCGGTCCTCGGCGGGGCGCGTGAAGCTGTTGCCGGCGTAGACCGCGCGGAACTCGTGCTGGCCGCGGTCGAGACGGCCGAGGCGCAGCGAGGCGGTGCCGTTGCGCTTGACCTCGGCGAGGCCGATCCGCTTCGCGCCGTCGAAGAACCGCACGACGCCGCCCACCCGGCCGGTCGACTCGACCGAGACGCTGGCCCTGGCGCCGCGCGTGGAGGTGTTCAGCTTCTGGGGGGTCACGGTGAGGTCGACGACCGAGACGGCCCTGACCACGCGGATGGCGACCAGGCCCTCGGTGGTGTCGGTGCCGTCGGAGACGGTGTAGTCGAACGTGAGGACGCCCGTGACGTCGTCCGGGGTCGGGAAGGTCAGCACGTTGCCGTCGACGGAGCCCCGCTCGGCGTCGTAGGTGAGCTCGTCGCCGTCGGCGTCGGTGCCGGCCAGCTCGATCGAGACCGGGACACCGGCCGGGGTGACCGCGGTGGCGTCGGGCGCCTGCGGGGCGCGGTTGGCGCCGGAGAAGGTGAGCTCTTCCAGGCCGACGGTGATCTTGCCGATCACGCCGTTGCCGAGGACACCGGAGCCGAGCGACCAGCCCGCGCGGACGATGGTGGCCTGCGGGAAGGCGGTGCGCCACTGGGCCAGGACGCCGTGGTTGTCGGTGCCCGATCCGCCGGTGTGGGAGGGGGCGGCGTCCTTGACGAACTGCTGCGAGCCGTTGGTCAGCCACCAGTCGTTGCCGTAGATGGGCTCGCCGACGAGGATGCCGTCCTCGGTGCCGTCGCCGTTGAAGTCGACACCGAGCTGGGTGCCGGGCCGGGCGGCCGACCCGGTCCACTCCAGCCGGGGCTCGCCGGACTCGGCCAGCGGCACGTCGGTGGCGAAGTAGCCGGCGGCCTTGTCGGTCGACGTGGTGCCCTCGGTGTAGACGTGCACACCGCCCTCCTCGCGGAAGTCGTTGTGCCCGGTCGCGCGGGTCTCGGAGGTGTCGACGTCGTTGGCGTAGAGGACCGTGGGGGTCGGCTGGGGGGACTTCTCGAAGGTGTAGGCGGTCTCGCCGACGGTGATCTGCGAGATGACGCCGTCGCCCTTGACACCCGACCCGAGCGACCAGCCGCCGTAGACGGCCCGGGCGCTCGTGAAGGCGGCCGACCACTGGTCGAGGGTGCCGTGCCACGTCGAGCCGTAGCCGCCGCCGGTGGCCGGCGCGGCGTCCTTGACGAACTGCGCCGAGCTGTTGGACAGCCACCACCGGTCGCCGTACAGGTTGCTGCCGTCGGCGTAGGTCGGCTCGCCGACCAGGATGCCGTCCACGACGCCGTCGTCGTTGAAGTCGGTGACGAGCTGCATGCCGGGGCGCACGGTGTTGGTCGTGCCCGGGGTCGCCGTCCACGTCATCGTCGGCTCGACGGCGGCGGCCTCGGTGAGCGCCTGGTCGGCGTCGAAGTAGCCGGCGGCCTTGTCGGTGCCGGTGGCGCCCTCGGTCCAGACGCGGACGCCGTCGTCGACGAAGTCGTTGTGACCGGTGGCGCGCGTGTCGCCGAAGGTCATGGTGTGCGAGAGCACGGTCTCGTCGGACGCCGCGGCGCCGGCGGACGGCGAGTTGACGAGCGCGAGCCCGGAGGCGGCGACCAGACCGGCGCCGAGACCGGCGACGGTGCGGCTGCCGCGGAGCAAGGGGTGATGACGCATGTGTTTTCCTCCCAGAACGGCCCCCCACGAGGCCGTGACGTGTGGCCGACGTTCCGGCCTGCTGCTCGACCCTTGAGCAACGCTGTGACGCTAGGCACAACCGGCATTCCTGACCGGACGGCCAGGGTTATGCCCCTTGATTTGGGGAGGCGGCATGGCCCGTTCGGGCCATGCCGGCACTGGGGTGGGTGCGACCGACCGACGGGTGGCGTCAGGAGTTCCACGGCGACGCGCGAGGGCGGTCACCTCCCGGCGGCCGCGTACCACCACAATGGCGGCCATGACGGAGCCCCTCCTGGTGATCACCAACAGCGGAGCCGGCACGTCCGACGAGGCCAACCTCGAGCGCGCGCTGGCCGTCCTGCGTCCCCACGTCTCGGTGGAGGTCGAGGCGACGTCCGAGCCGGGCGAGCTCGACGGCGTGCTGCACCGGGCCGGGTCGCGGACCATCGTCGTGGCCGGCGGCGACGGCTCCCTGCACGCCGTGGTGGCGGCCCTGCACCGCCGCAACGACCTCGGCAAGAACGTCCTCGGCCTGCTGCCGCTCGGCACCGGCAACGACTTCGCCCGCGGCATCGGCCTCCCGCTCGACGTCGAGGACGCCGCCCACGTGCTGCTCTCCGGGACCGTCCGGCCGCTCGACCTCATCGTCGACGAGGTCGGGGAGATCGTGGTCAACAGCGTCCACGTCGGGGCCGGGGCGGCCGCGAGCCGCCGGGGGCACCGGTGGAAGCACCGGCTCGCGGCGTTCGGTGTCGGCGGCCTCAACCTCGGCCGGATCGGCTACCCGATCGGCGCCCTGATCACCGCCTGGCGGCCACCGGTGCTGCGGCTGCGGGTCGAGGTCGACGGCGAGGTGGTCACCGACTTCGACACCGAGGTGCTGATGGTGGCGCTGGGCAACGGGTCCTCGGTCGGCGGTGGCACCGAGCTCACGCCCGACGCCGACCCCGAGGACGGCCGCATCGACGTGCTGATCTCCCGCGCCACCAGTCCGCTGGCGCGACTGGCGTACGGCGCCCGCCTCGGGCTCGGCAGCCACCACGAACGCGACGACGTCGACACCCGGCGCGGCACCCGGGTCTCGGTCAGCGGCGAGGCGTTCTGGATCAGCGCCGACGGCGAGATCGACGGGCCCGAGCGCCACCGCTCGTGGACGCTGCTGCCGGCGGCGTACTCGATGGTGCTCCCGTGACCGCGCTCGATAGCGTTGGGGGATGAGCAGCGCCGAGCCCGCCGACCCCTCCGAGGACGACCTCTCCCAGGAGGCCGTGCGCCGGGAGAAGCGGGAGCGCCTGCTCGCCGAGGGCCACGAGCCCTACCCCGTCGGCGTCCCCCGCACCCACACGCTGGCCGAGGTGCGTGCCGGCTGGGCGCACCTCGAGACCGGTGAGGAGACCCAGGACGTCGTCGGCGTCGCCGGTCGCGTGATGTTCGTGCGCAACACCGGCAAGCTCTGCTTCGCCACGCTGCAGGAAGGCGTCGGCACCCGGCTCCAGGTGATGCTGTCGCTGGCCGAGGTCGGCGAGGAGGCGCTCGAGTCGTGGAAGCGCTCGGTCGACCTGGGCGACCACGTGTTCGTCTCCGGGCGCGTCATCTCCTCGCGCCGCGGCGAGCTGTCGGTGATGGCGTCGTCCTGGCAGATGGCGTCCAAGGCGCTGCGGCCGCTGCCGGTGCTGCACAAGGAGCTCTCGGAGGAGTCGCGGGTCCGGCAGCGGTACGCCGACCTGATCGTGCGCCAGGAGGCGCGCGACATGGTGCGCACCCGGGCCGCCGTGCTCCGCTCGGTGCGCACGACCCTCGACGACGCCGGGTTCCTCGAGGTCGAGACCCCGATGCTCCAGACCGTGCACGGCGGGGCCGCGGCCCGGCCGTTCCGCACCCACATGAACGCCTTCGACCAGGAGGTCACGCTGCGCATCGCGCTCGAGCTGTACCTCAAGCGTGCCGTCGTGGGCGGGGTCGACCGGGTCTACGAGATCGGCCGGATCTTCCGCAACGAGGGCTCCGACTCCACGCACTCCCCCGAGTTCACGATGCTGGAGTTCTACGAGGCCTACGGCGACCAGCACACCGCCGCCGAGCGCACGCGCGCCGTCGTCCTCAACGCCGCCGAGGCGGCCGGGGTCGGCACGGTGGTGACCGACTTCAAGGGTCGCGAGATCGACCTGTCCGGCGAGTGGCGCTGGCTGCCGATCGCCGAGGGCATCGGTCACGCGATCGGCGAGGAGATCTCCACCGACGAGACCGACGACAACGCCGCCCGGCTCCGCGCGATCTGCGACGCCCGCGGCATCGACCTCAAGCCCGGCTGGGGTGCCGGCGAGATCATCCTGGAGATGTTCGAGCAGCTGGTCGAGGAGACCCTGCTGCAGCCCACCTTCGTCTGCGACTACCCCGTCTCGGTCCGCCCCCTCGCCCGCGAGCACCGCAGCAAGCCCGGCCTGGTCGAGGCGTGGGACCTGATCATCGGCGGCGTCGAGCTCGCGCCGTCGTACACCGAGCTCGTCGACCCCGTCATCCAGCGCGAGCGGCTGGTCGAGCAGTCTCTCCTCGCCGCCGGCGGCGACCCCGAGGCCATGCAGCTCGACGAGGACTTCCTGCGGGCACTCGAGTACGGCGCCCCACCCATGGGCGGCACCGGCCTCGGCATCGACCGGCTCGTCATGCTCCTGACCGGCGTCGGCATCCGCGAGACCATCCTGTTCCCCCACCTGCGGGCCGAGTCGCGGTAGTGGCGGCGGGGGTCGGTCGGGTGGGTCGGGTCGGTCGCAAGTAACTCACCGTCCGGTGCACTTACCCGCCCGCATTCGGGCGGGTAAGTCGGTCGGACGGTGAGGTAGTGCCCCACCCGGCACCCCCCACCCGGCGCGGTACGGCGACCAGCGACCGCCACCTCAGACGGCGTCGCGACGCCCGAACCGCTCCCGCAGCTCGCGAGCGTTGCGCGCGAGGTGCGGGTGGAGCTCGGCGCCGTGGCGGCGTACGGACGCGTCCCAGTCGGCCCGGGCACGCGTGGCCGCACGGTCGCGGGCCTGGCCGAAGAAGTCCTCGTAGTAGAGAGGTTGGTCAGCCCGACGCCCTCCGCCGTCACCAGCCGCTCGCGCTTGCGCTCGTCGAACAGCACGCTCCGCGCGCTGCGGTCGGCGACGCCACCCTGCTCGGGTGTCAGCACCTTGACCCGGCCGTGGACCTCGAAGACGTGGTTGCCGACCCGGAGGTCGCACCAGGCGAGCCCGCCGTCCGCGAGCCGGATCGGGAACTGGGGGTCCACGTCGCCGATCCCGAGGCCGATCACGAAGTCGCGGGCCAGGGACTCGGCCGCAGACTCGGCCCGCGCGTCGGCCAGGTCGATGACCCGGCGGACCGTGGTGACGTGGGGCCAGTGCCGCATCACGTCGACCGCCTCCCACAGGTCGCCGCGACCGACCCCCCTGCGCAGCGCCGAGTCGGCCGTGACCAACCCGGCCCGCTGGCCGTGCTCGCGCGCGACGTCGCACACGGTCCGAGCCATGTCGAGCGTCGGGTGGCCGTCGACGACGGCCACCTGCGCGGCGCGGTAGCGCGCGAGGTGGTGCTTGACGTCGCCCTTGGTCCAGGCGTTGGTGAACCCGGGGCGGGTGATGTGGGCGTAGGCCCGCTCGGGCCGCAGCACCTCAAGCCCGAGGGCGTGTGCCGCGGAGTCGTGACTGAGCACCCAGCTGCGCTTCATCGCCAGCACGGCGGCGCGGGCGCGCATCAGCGGCCGGCCGCGGTAGGCGTCGAGCGACCTCCAGACCTCGCCGTCGGCGTACACGCCGCGGTGCACCACGACCCACTCGTCGCGACGGAGGTAGCCGGTGATGTACGTCGGGCTGACCCCCAGGTCGAGCGCCTCGGCGCGGGTGATCAGGCCGCCGCTGGTGGCGAGCTTGGCCACGACGCGAGGATCCATGGGCGGGATCGTGCCCGTTGCGGCGCCGACGCGCAGCCGCTGGCGCCGGGCCTGTGGAGGAGCTCGTGGACCGGGCGGCGCTGTCGAGCCGCCGGGCGCCGACTACCTCACCGTCGGGCTCACTTACCCGCCCGCATTCGGGCGGGCAAGTACGTCGAACGGTGAGTTACTGCCCGCTCGCCGCGCCGCCCGACCGCGTCAGCCCAGCAGCTCGTCGTACGCCGTGGGGCTGGAGTCGCGGAGGAACTCGGCGCAGCGGACCCACTCCTCGTCCTCACCGATGGTGCGGGCGGCCTTGGCGAGGAGGGAGAGGCAGACCAGGAAGCCGCGGTTGGGTTCGTGCTCCCACGGGACGGGGCCGTGGCCCTTCCAGCCGTTGCGGCGCAGCAGGTCGAGGGAGCGGTGGTAGCCGACGCGGGCGTAGGCGTAGACGGTGACGGGGTCGAGGCCGGTGGCCACCGCCTCGGAGGCGAGGGCGGCCCACGCCACCGGGGAGGCGGGGAAGGCGCGCACGGTGTCGACCGGCGAGGAGCCGGTGGACAGGGCGTCGGTCGCCGGGTCGGGGGGCAGGTGGGTGGGCGGAGGGCCGGCCATCAGGTCGCCGAAGGAGCTCATGGCCCCATCATCGCGGCCCGCTCCCCGATGCGTGAAACGCCTCAGCGGAACAGGGGCTGCGGCTGCCGGCAGACCGTCCCGTCGGCGGGCAGCGCGCGGTGCACCAGGTAGCGCGTCATCGCCCGGGTGACGCACTTCCCGCCGCCGAGCGCGCCGTGGCCCCACGCGTCGTTGGTCAGCAGCACCGAGTCGGTGAACAGCGCGTGCGCGCGCCGGGCGCCGCTGACCGGCGTGGCCGGGTCGTGGGTGTTGCCCACCACGAGCAGCGGGTACGACGTCCGCGTGCGCCACGGCCCGCGGAACGCGTCGGCGCTGGAGCCGATGCCCCGCTCGGCGCACGGCGACGAGCTCCAGGTCCACAGCCGGCCGAACCACGGCGTGAGCCGGTCGGCCCGCCTGGCCGCCTTCTCCCAGCGGTACGACGGGCGCGGGTTGCGTCCGTCGCTGCACAGCACCGCCGGGAACAGCACGTTGCTCACCGGGGCCGCCGCGCGGGACGCCGTCGGCTGCGGGGCGGCGTAAGGGCCGCGGCGCCGCAGCTCCTCGGCCGCCGCGACCACGTGGCGGTAGGCCGGCGAGGCGGCCACGTCGACGCGATCGTCGCCGCCGCGGCGGGTGGCGAGCGTGTCGAGACCGGCGTCGAGCTCGGCGAGGAACCGGGTCAGCGGCTGGATCGAGCGCCGGTCGTAGAGCGCGCCGAGCGCGAGCCCGACGACGGTCTGGTAGGTCAGCGGCTCGCCCTCGACCTCGAGGCGGCCCTCCCGCGCGGCCTCGAGGATGCGCTTCCAGGTGGTCAGCGCACCGGGCGCGATCGGGCAGCGCCGCGACCCCACCCGGTCGCACTCGGTGAGCGCCGCGGTCAGGGCCTCGTAGGCGCCGTACCCGCTGCGCAGCCGCGTGGTCTGCGGCTGGTGCACGGGGCCCCGCGTGCTGCCGGACCACGCGACGGGGTCGAGGACGCCGTCGATGACGAGCGCGCGGACGCGCCGGGGGTACATCGCGGCGTAGGTCGCGCCGAGGTAGCTGCCGTAGGAGATGCCGTAGTAGGTCAGCCGGCGGTCGCCGAGGGCGCGCCGCACCAGCTCCATGTCGCGGGCGACGTCGGCGGTGGTGGCGTGGTCGACCAGCCGGCTCCGGTCGCGCGCGCAGGCGCGGCGCAGGTCGTCGTCGGCGGCGAGCCACTGCCGCACCTGCCGGCGCCCCACCGGGAACTCCGCGGGCGGGTAGGACACCCGTCCGCGGCAGACGGTGCGTCCGCTGCCGCCGACGCCGCGCGGGTCGATCCCGACGATGTCGAAGCGCTGCTGCGCCTGCGGTCCGAGCTCGAGCGCTGCGGACACGACGAAGTCGGCCGACGACCCACCCGGGCCGCCGGGGTTGACGAACAGGGTGCCGATGCGGCGGCCCGGGCCCGACGCCTTGAGCCGGGAGACGAGCAGCGGGGTGGTCGCGCCGTGGGGCCGGTCGTGGTCGAGCGGCACCTTGACGGTGGCGCACTCCAGGCGCCGGTCGATGTCCGGGCCGTAGAAGTACGCGCACTCGTGCCACGCGACCCGGGGGACGACGGCGCGGGCGGTCACCGCCGCCTCGGGCGCGCGGTCGCGCACGCCGGCGGCGGAGGTCGGGGCCACCGGCGAGGTGGCCACGAGCAGGCCGGCCACGAGCGAGGCGACGGCCAGGACGACGAGACGAGCACGACCCCGAGAGCGCATGGTCCGACCGCCCGTCAGAGCGTCTTGCCGGCCGAGCGGAGGTGCTCGCAGGCCTCGACGACGCGGGCGGCCATGCCGGCCTCGGCGGCCTTGCCCCAGGCACGCGGGTCGTAGGCCTTCTTGTTGCCGACCTCGCCGTCGACCTTGAGCACGCCGTCGTAGCTGCCGAACATGTGGGCGGCGACCGGCCGGGTGAAGGCGTACTGGGTGTCGGTGTCGACGTTCATCTTGACCACGCCGTAGTCGAGGGCCTCGGCGATCTCCTCGGGCGAGGAACCCGAGCCGCCGTGGAAGACCAGGTGGAAGGGCTTGGCGCCCTCCTCGAGCCCGAACTCCCCCACGACCGCGGCCTGCGCGTCGCGCAGCACGGAGGGACGCAGCTTGACGTTGCCCGGCTTGTAGACGCCGTGCACGTTGCCGAAGGTCAGCGCGGTCATGTAGTAGCCGCGCTCGCCGTAGCCCAGCGCCTTGGCGGTGGCGATCGCGTCGTCGGGGGTGGAGTAGAGCTTGTCGTTGATGGCGTTCTCGACGCCGTCCTCCTCACCACCGACCACGCCGACCTCGATCTCGAGGATGATCTTGGCGGCGATGCACTTCTCCAGCAGCTCGGAGGCGATCGTGAGGTTCTCCTCCAGCGGCACCGCCGACCCGTCCCACATGTGCGACTGGAACAGCGGCGCCTGGCCACCCTTGACCCGCTCGATCGACAGGTCGAGCAGCGGCCGGACGAACCCGTCGAGCTTGTCCTGGGGGCAGTGGTCGGTGTGCAGCGCGATGTTGACGGGGTAGTTCTTCGCGACCTCGGCGGCGTACGCCGCAAAGGCCACCGACCCGGTGACCATGTCCTTGACCGACGGACCGGACAGGTACTCCGCGCCACCGGTGGAGACCTGGACGATGCCGTCGCTGCCGGCGTCGGCGAAGCCCTTGAGGGCGGCGTTGAGCGTCTGCGACGACGACACGTTGATGGCGGGGAACGCGTAGGCGCCGGACTTGGCGGCGTCGAGCATCTCGGCGTACTTCTCGGGGGTGGCGATAGGCATGGTGTCAACGTAGTGCCCCGTAGCCTCGCTGGCATGCGACGACGCCGGACCCTCCACACCTCGAGCCGCTCCGCCGTCGTGACCCTCGAGCCCGACGACGCCTGGGCCGTCGTGGCCTCCGGCGAGACCGGACCGCAGTGGTACGTCGACGCCGCGCCGCTGGTCGTGCGGCGCTGGATCGACCGCCTCGCCCTGGGCCCGGCGCTGCGCCGCCGACCACCGGGGCGTCCCCTGCTGCGCAGCGGCGACCTGGTCGGGTTCTGGCAGGTCGTGACCGCCGACCGCACCGAGCACCGGCTGGTGCTGGTCGCCCAGGTGCGCTCCCCGGGTCGCGTGACGCTCGAGGTGCGTGTCGAGCCCCACGACGACGGCTCCGAGGTGCAGCTCGACGTCACCCTCAGCCCGCGCGGCGTCGTCGGCCGGGTCTACGAGCTGGTCGACCTGCCGGCGCGCGAGACCGTCTCGGAGCTGCTGGTGCTGCACCTGCTGACGATCCTTCGTCGCCATGACAACCGGTCGGGGTCGGACTCCGTAGACCAGGTGTGACCGCACCCCTGGACGACGACCTCCGCGACCTGCTCGACGGCTCCTTCGGCGACGGCCCACCGGCTCCGTCGGCGACCGAGAGGCTGGTGCCGGCGCGCCGGGCGCTCCGGCGACGGCGTCTGGCCTCCGGCTCCGGCCTGGTCGGGGCGGTCGCCGCCGCCTCCGTGGTGGCGGCCCTCCTCGGCGGGCCGGGCGGCGCGTCCACCGCCGTCGAGCCGGCCGTCGGACCGTCCGCGACGCCGTCCGCGACACCGGACGTCGACGCCACCCCGTCGCCCGAGTACCGGCTCGAGTCCGAGGCCCTCCCCTCCTGCGACGACGCGCCGCGCTCCGGCATCTGCGTGGACGCCGTCGACTGCACGGCCACCATGCGCGCGTTCGCCGACGTCGACCCCGATGAGCACCGGGTCGAGTTCTCCGAGGTCGACGTCGAGCTGCGGTACGACCCCGCCTCGGACCGGCTCCTGCTCCCCCACGAGTCCGTCACGGGCACCGCCCCGGACGGTGAGCGGTCGGCCCCGATCTGCGGGATTGACGGCAGCACGGTCGTCGGCCTCCCCGAGGCGACGCCGCGCGCGGACGCCGAGGGGCAGCGGTGAGGGACGCCCGCCGCGACCAGGAGTTCACCGACTTCGTCAGCGCCCGGCAGGCCCACCTGCGCCGCATCGCCTACGCCGTCTGCGGCGACTGGCACCGCGCCGACGACCTGCTGCAGACCGCGCTGACCAAGCTCTACGTCGCCTGGCCGCGGGTCCGACGCGACGGGCGCGAGGAGGCCTACGTCCGCCAGATAATCGTGCGGGCCGACATCGACGAGCACCGGCGTCCGTGGCGCCGCGAGCACCCGGGTCTCGACGGCCACGACACGGAGGCCCGCGCAGGTCTGGCGGTCGAGGAGCACAGTGCGCTGTTCGAGGCGCTGCAGGCACTGCCGGCGATGCAGCGCAAGACCGTCGTCCTGCGGCACTGGCTCGGCCTCTCCGTCGAGGAGACCGCCGCCGAGCTCGGCATCTCCGAGGGCACGGTCAAGAGCCACACCTCGCGCGGGGTGACGGCGCTGCGCGCGGCCCTCGCGCCGGCCGACCCGGTGGGCGGGGGGACCGCCGGCGCGTGACCTCCGGGGCGGTGACGCGTTGTCCGACAAAGCCCACCGTCCCAGGAGTGCCCCGTGACCCGCCGTGTCCCTCGCGCCGTCCCGTTCGTCGCCGCCGCCGTGCTCGCGGCCGGCCTGCTCGCCTCGCCGCCGACCGAGGCCGGGCCGCCGCAGCGGTCGACCGTCGCCAAGGTGGCCACGGAGTTCCACCCGTCGCTGATCACCGTCGACACCCCGACCCCCGCCGACAAGGAGCGCCTGGTCGCCCTCGGGCTCGACCTCACCGAGCACGCCGGCCGCGACTACGTGGAGGTCGTCGTGCACGCCCCGGCCGAGCTGGCGGCGCTCGAGCGCTCGGGCCTGTCCTACGACGTGCGCATCTCCGACCTCGTCGAGCGCGGGCTGCAGGTCCGCGAGCTCGACGCGGCGTACGCCGCCCGGGTCGGCCGCTCGCCGCTGCCCTCGGGCCGCACCGGCTACCGCACGCTGGTCGACTACAAGCGCGACATGGACCGGTTGGAGAAGCGCTACCCGCGGATCGTCAAGCACATCAAGCTGAAGCGGCGCAGCCTCAACGGCCGTGACGTCTACGGCGTCGAGATCGGCCGCAACGTGCACAAGCCGAGCTCGGGGCAGCCGACGTTCCTGCTGATGGGGGTGCACCACGCCCGCGAGTGGCCCTCGGGCGAGCTGGCGATGGAGTTCGCCATCGACCTGGCCCAGGGCTACGGCCGGAACGACCGGATCACCCGGCTGCTCGACCGCGCCCGCGTCATCGTGGTCCCGGTCGTCAACGTCGACGGCTTCCACATCTCGCGTCGCGACGGCGAGTACATCGACCTGCGCGACGTCGACGGCGGCGGCACCGGCGCCATCCTGGGCACGCCCGGGCGTGCCTACATGCGCAAGAACTGCCGCATCGTCGACGGCCGGACGTTCCCCAAGGGCACCTGCTACGCGCTGCTCGCGACGCCCGGCGGCTACGGCGCCGGGGTCGACCTCAACCGCAACTACGGCGGCTTCTGGGGCGGCCCGGGGGCCAGCACGCTGCCCGTCGACCCGACGTACCGCGGGGCGGCGGCGTTCTCCGAGCCGGAGACGCAGAACGTCCGCGACCTGGTCCGCACCCGCAACATCACGATGATGATCAGCAACCACACGTTCGGCGACCTGGTGCTGCGCCCCAACGGCGTCAACCCCGCCACCACCGGCGCCGACGGGCTGCCGGTCGGCGACGCGCCCGACGAGCAGTCGCTCAAGCGGCTCGGCGCCCGGATGACCGCCCAGAACGGCTACGCCAACATCCACGGCTGGCAGCTCTACGACACCACCGGCACCACCGAGGACTACAGCTACAACGCCACCGGCGGCTTCGGCTACACGTTCGAGATCGGGCCAGACGAGTTCCACCCGCCGTACCCCGCCGTCGTCGACCAGTACGTCGGCTCCGGGCGGTACGCCGGCAAGGGCAACCGCGGGGCCTACCTGGTGGCCCTCGAGCACGCCGTCGACCGCCGCCACAGCGGCGTGCTCACCGGGCGCACCAAGCCGGGCACGGTGCTCCGCCTGCGCAAGACGTTCCGCTCGCCGACGTGGGAGGGCTCGTTCGCCGACTTCGTCGACACCCGGATGACCGTCGGCCGCAGCGGCGAGGTCGACTGGCTGGTCAACCCCTCGACCCGTCCGGTCGTGCGCCCGCGCACCTACCAGGTGATCGCCCGCACGCCGTTCGCCACCGAGACCTTCACCGGCGGGGCGACCGCCCCGAGCAGCACGACCAGCTACGAGTACGTCGTGCGCCGGAAGGCCGCGGTGCTCCGCGTCGACCTCGACTGGCCGACGCCGGACGACCTCGACCTGAAGGTCCTCAAGATGGTGCGCGGCCGGCTGGTCGAGGTGGCGTCGTCGGGCAACGCCCCCGGTGAGAAGGAGCAGGCGGTGGTCACCGACGCGACGCCGGGCACCTACGTGCTGCGGGTCGTCAACTACGCCTCGGTCACGCCGTCGCACACCGTGAAGGCCTCGCTGTTCGCCAGCACCACCCGCACCACCCCCGGCAAGCGCGAGCGCTACACGCTGACGTGCCTGCGACGGGGCAAGGTCCTCGACACCCAGCAGGTCCACGTCGACCGCGGGCAGGTCAAGCGGCTCGACCTGCGGGGCTGCCGGCGCTGACGCGCGTCGTACGCCTCGGCGATCGCCCGGTTCTCCTGCGAGACCGGGCGATCGTCGTCTACGGTCCTCGCGCTCGGCCTCATCTCTCGGACGAAGGAGTCCACCGTGACCCGATCCCCGCTGCGCGCCCTGCTCGGCACCCTCCTGGCCGTCGGCGTCGCCGGCGCCGTGCTCACCGCCCCCGGGACGGCGCGCGCCGCCGCCGCGGAGGGCATCTTCCCCGTCCCGCCGGAGGTCGGCAGCTGCCACGCGTTGAGCTACGCCGAGTACCTGCGCGCCGCCGACCCCGACCCCGCCGTCGCGTGCAACGGGAACCACACCTCGCGCACGTTCGTGGTCCGCAACGCGCCCGCGGGTGTCGACCTCTCCAGCTTCGCCGAGGTCGGCCGCTTCGCCACCGAGGTCTGCAGCCCGGTCTTCCGCCGCACGGTGAGCCCCGACACCAAGCGGCGCGTCATGTCGGCCTACTCCTACGGGATCTTCGTCCCGACGGTGTCCGAGCAGCAGCGCGGCGCCCGCTGGGTGCGCTGTGACCTCGTGCTGCTGGGCGGCAGCAACGCGCTCGCCCCGCTGCCGCGGGTCGCGCGGGTCCCGGCCGTGCGAAGCGCCACCCCGCCGGACGCCGAGGCGCGGTGCTACACCCGCCGCGGGTTCGACGTCACGGTCTGCACCCGCGCGCACGGCTACCGCGCCACGCTGGCGTTCGCGATGAGGGGCAAGGCCTACCCGGCCAAGCGCGCCTTCGACCGGGCCGCCGTCCGGCGCTGCTCGCGCGCCAGCGACGCCAGGCGCTGGGTCTACGTCAAGCCGACGCGGTCGGAGTGGCGCGGCGGCTACAAGATCGTCAGCTGCGTCGACGTCACCCAGCGCTAGTCCGGGTCGGGCCGGGCGTGACCCTGCGGTGGTCTCGAGACAGGCGCTAGCGCGCCTTCCTCAACCACCGTCCGCCTCGCTCGACCACCGTCGGTGACCGACGCTGGTCGAGGAGGCCGGCCACGGCCGTCTCGAGACCACCGGGGCTGACTCGACCCTGCGGTGGTTTCGAGACAGGCGCTAGCGCGCCTTCCTCAACCACCGTCGGGGTCAGGCGAGCCAGGCGACGTCACCATCGGGGTCAGCCGCGCCAGGCGACGTCGCCGGTGAGGTCGGCGTGCGCGCGGATCCAGGCGTGCATGGTGATCGCGGCGGCGGCGGAGGCGTTGATCGAGCGGGTCGAGCCGAACTGGGCGATCGAGAAGGTGCCGGCGCAGGCTGCGCGCGCCGACTCCGAGAGCCCCGGCCCCTCCTGGCCGAACAGGAAGCAGATCTGACGAGGCACGGCCATGGTCTCGAGGTGCGCCGAGCCCGGCAGGTTGTCGATGCCCCACAGCGGCACACCGAGACCCCCGAGGTAGGACGCCAGGTCGGCGACCGTCTCGTGGTGCCGCACGTGCTGGTAACGGTCGGTGACCATCGCGCCGCGCCGGTTCCAGCGCCGGTTGCCGACGATGTGCACCTCCGCGGCGAGGAAGGCGTTGGCCGAGCGGACGATGGTGCCGATGTTGAAGTCGTGCTGCCAGTTCTCGATCGCGACGTGGAAGTCGTGGCGGCGGGTGTCGAGGTCGGCGCGGATCGCCTCGAGGCTCCAGTAGCGGTAGCGGTCGACCACGTTGCGGCGGTCACCCTCGGCCAGCAGCGCGGCGTCGTACACCTCGCTGCCGGGGCCGGTGGGCCACGGGCCCTCCCAGGGCCCGACGCCGACCTCGGCAGGACCGTGCGGCATCGGGTCGTACGGCGCGCGGGGGGTCGGACCCAGGGGAAGATCAGGGTCGTCCGCTGGCACGCGGGCGACCCTACGACAGGTACGGTTCAGGCGTGATTGCGGCCGTTACCGACACCCTGACCCCGATGCTCTTCGGTATCGACTTCCTCGAACCGGCCCACCTCATCGGCGACTACGGCGACACGTTCCTGTGGATCAGCCTGCTCATCGTGTTCGTCGAGTGCGGGCTGTTCTTCCCGTTCCTGCCGGGTGACACCCTGCTCTTCGCCCTGGGCCTGTTCATCGCCGGCTCCGAGGGTGAGCAGATCGAGGTGCTCGGCACCGGCGAGCCGTTGGTGGAGCTGGCGGCGGCATGCGTGCTGCTCGTCATCGCGGCGTTCCTGGGCAACGTCGTGGGCTACGAGATCGGGCGCAAGATCGGGCCGCCCCTCTACCAGCGCGACGGACGCATCCTCAAGCGCAAGTACCTCGACAACACCTCCGCCTTCTTCGAGCGGCACGGCAACCGTGCGCTCGTCATCGGCCGGTTCGTCCCGTTCGTGCGCACCTACATCACCGTCGTCGCCGGCGTGACCCTGATGGAGCGGCGGCGCTTCTTCGTCTGGAGCTTCGTCGGCGCCGTGGCGTGGGTCGTCAGCATCGTCCTCCTCGGCTACTTCCTGGGCCAGGTCGAGTTCATCGGCAACAACATCGACTACGCCGCGATCGCGATCGCGGTGTTCACGGTGATGCCGATCGTCTACGAGTACTGGAAGCACCGCGGCGAGCTGCACCTCCACGGCGAGGCGTCGCCGCTCGCCGAGGCGTCTGAGACCGACACCGGCGACGTCGCCGGCCGACCTCAGGCCTGAGCGGCCGCGTCGAGGTCGGCGCGGGTGAGCACCGAGCGGACCTCGAGGCCGACGTCGGCGAGCGGGTCCGAACCGGCGGGGCTGCGGTCGATCGCGCAGACGACCACCTCGACGATCGCGCCGGCCTCGCGCAGCGCCCGCGCGGCGTCGCGCACGGCGCCGCCGGTGGTGATGACGTCCTCGACCAGCGTGACCCGCTTGCCGTCGTACGGCGGACCCTCGGCGAGCTTGGCGGTGCCGTAGGTCTTGGCCTCCTTGCGCACGAACAGCGCCGGGGTGCCGGTGATGCCGCTGACCGAGGTGACCAGCGGGATGCCCCCGAGCTCGAGACCACCGAGCAGGTCGGTGTCGTGCGGGAGGAGCTGGACCATCTCGCGGGCCACGCGCGCCAGCAGGAGCGGGTCGGCCTCGAACAGGTACTTGTCGAAGTAGGTGTCGGAGACCTGGCCGGAGCGGAGGGTGAACTCGCCGTGCAGGCGGCACGTGGCGTCGATGTCGGCGGCGAGCGAGTCGTCGGTCGTGGTCATGGCTGAGAGGCTAGCGAGCATGGTCGCCTCCCGCCTGCACGGCATCCCGCCCACGATCTTCGCCCAGATGTCGGCGCTCGCGGTGCGCACCGGCTCCCTCAACCTCGGCCAGGGCTTCCCCGACGAGGACGGCCCGGCCGAGGTGCTGGCGGCCGCCGTGCACGCGCTCGGGCACGGCGCCAACCAGTACGCGCCCGGCACCGGCATCCCGGCGCTGCGGCAGGCGGTGGCCGGGCACCAACGACGCCACTACGACCTCGACCTCGACCCCGACACCCAGGTGGCGGTGACCACCGGCTGCACCGAGGCGGTCGCCGCGGCGCTCCTCGGCCTCGTCGAGCCCGGCGACGAGGTGGTCGCGCTCGAGCCCTACTACGACTCCTACGTGGCGATGCTGCAGGTCGCCGGCGCCGTACGCCGCCCCGTCACGCTCCGCTCCCCCGACTTCCGCCTCGACCTCGACGAGCTGCGCGCCGCCGTCACCCCGAGGACCCGCTTCGTGCTGCTCAACACCCCGCACAACCCGACCGGGTCGGTGCTGACCCGCACCGAGCTCGACGCGGTCGCGGCGCTCGCGATCGAGCACGACCTCGTCGTGATCACCGACGAGGTCTACGAGCACCTGGTCTTCGACGGCGGCGAGCACGTGCCGATCGCGACGCTGCCGGGCATGTTCGAGCGCACGCTGACCCTCTCGAGCATCGGCAAGTCCTACTCGCTGACCGGCTGGAAGGTCGGCTGGGCCACCGGCCCGGCACCGCTGGTCGACGCACTGGTGGCGGCCAAGACCTGGCTGACCTACACCTCGGGCGCGCCGCTGCAGCCCGCGGCGGCCGTCGCCCTCACCGAGCACGCCGACTGGCCCCTGGCCCTGGCCCGCGACCTGCAGGAGCGGCGCGACCTCCTCGTCGCCGGCCTGACCGCGGCCGGGTTGTCGACCACGACACCGCAGGGCACCTACTTCGCGACCTCCGACGTGCGCGAGCTCGGCTGGGACGACGGGCTGGCGTTCTGCCTGGCCCTGCCCGAGCGCGCCGGCGTGGTCGCCGTGCCGACCCAGGGCTTCCACGACGACCCGCACGGGCCGGGGCGGCACCTGGTGCGCTGGGCGTTCTGCAAGCGCCGGGAGGTCATCGCCGAGGCGACGGCCCGGCTGCGGGCCGCCGACCTCGGCGCGACGTGACGGTGGTCGCTCAGGGGCGGCGGCGCTGCTCCGCGAACCACGTGCTCGCCTCGGAGCGCAGCAGCAGCACGGCGACCGCGACGCACACCGCGCCCACGAGCAGCGGCACGACCAGGGCGATGCCGAGCAGGGAGGCCGGCGCCGCGCTGATGGCCGAGACGACCAGCGCGACCCGGGCGTTGTCGTTGCCGCGCAGGGTCAGCACGGCCAGCACGACCGCGACCACCGCCCACACGACGAAGACCCCCATCGCGACGAGCAGGCCGTCGACGACGAGCGAGACGTCGACGTCGTCGTAGAGCTCCTGGCCCGACATCTGGTCGGTGATCTCGTCCTCGAGCCGCGACCGGTCGTTGAGCGCCTCGCGCAGGGTGACCAGCATCGAGACCGCGACGACGGCCGAGGTGACGATCGTCAGCCGGACGGCGGTCTGCACCGAGGACGGCGCCCGACGCAGGCCGGTGCGGGCGGCTTGGGTCGCGGGAGGCGCCTGGGTCAGCGTCGTGCCCGGGCCTCCGACGCCGCTGCCCGACGGTGCGTCGCGCCCGGGGGTGGCCGCCGCGACCTGCGCGGGTCGCGCCGGGGTCACCCCGGCGAACCAGTCGCGGGCGGGCTGCTGCCACAGGGTGAGGACGCCGATCGCCACCACCGCCGCTCCCCCGACGACGGGCCACCCGGCGGGCGCCCAGGCCAGGAGCAGCACCGGGGCGAGGACGCTCAGGGCCACCCGCGCCCCCCGGCTCCGCTGCAGCGCCTGCCAGCCGAGAGCGGCGGTGATGACCGCCGTACCGCCACCGACCAGGCACAGCACCCGCCACAGGTCCTGCACCTGCTGGGCGCTCATTCCGAGGGAGTCACCGGGCGCGGTGGACACGAAGTCGGCGGCCGCCTCCTGGGTCTCGATCGACCCGAGCCCGGCCATCCGGTCGAAGGCCAGCAGCACCATGAAGACCGAGCCCCCCACGATCGCCGCGCCGTACAGGGTCACCTGGGGCGGGCGCGGGATCGGCTTGTCACTCACGCGGCCCAGTCTCCCAGAGGGCCTCAACCACCGTCCCCACGGTGGTCGAGCACCGTGCCCGTCAGGTGGTGAGCAGCAGGCCGTCCCGCTGGGGGGCGACGTCGACCCCGACCCGGCCGCCGTCGGTGACCTGCCCGCCGATCAGCATCCGGGCGAGCGGGTCGCCGATGGCGGACTGGATCAGGCGGCGCAGCGGCCGGGCGCCGTAGGCCGGGTCGTAGCCGGTCTCGGCCAGCCAGGTCCTGGCGTCCGGCGTCACGTCGACGGCGATCCGGCGCGCCGCCAGGCGGCGCTCGAGGAGGGCGAGCTGCAGGTCGACGATGTGGGTCAGGGCGTCGAGGCCGAGCGCCTCGAACTGGACGATCTCGTCGAGCCGGTTGAGGAACTCCGGCTTGAAGCTCTGCCGGACGACGGCCAGCACGGACTCCTTCTTCTTCTCCGGGTCGAGCGTGGGGTCGACCAGGTAGCCGGACCCGAGGTTGGAGGTCAGGATCAGGATCGTGTTGCGGAAGTCGACCGTGCGGCCCTGGCCGTCGGTGAGCCGGCCGTCGTCGAGCACCTGGAGCAGGATGTCGAAGACCTCGGGGTGGGCCTTCTCCACCTCGTCGAGCAGCACCACGCTGTAGGGGCGCCGTCGCACGGCCTCGGTGAGCTGGCCGCCCTCGTCGTAGCCGACGTAGCCGGGAGGGGCGCCGACGAGCCGCGAGACCGAGTGCTTCTCGGAGTACTCGCTCATGTCGATGCGCACGATGGCGCGCTCGTCGTCGAAGAGGAAGTCGGCCAGCGCCTTGGCCAGCTCGGTCTTGCCGGTGCCGGTGGGGCCGAGGAACAGGAACGAGCCGGTGGGCCGGTCGGGGTCGGCGATGCCGGCGCGCGAGCGGCGTACGGCGTCGCTCACCGCGACCACGGCCTCGCGCTGGCCGACGAGCCGCTCGCCGATCACGTCCTCCATGCGCAGCAGCTTGGCGGTCTCGCCCTCGAGCATCCGGCCGGTGGGGATGCCGGTCCAGGCCTCGACCACCTCGGCGATCTGCTCGGCGCCGACGGAGTCGCCGACCAGCGGGTCGGTCTCGGCGGACTCGGCCTCCTCCGCCGCGGCGATCTGCTTCTCGAGCGCCGGGATGCGGCCGTAGAGGATCTCCGCGGCCGCGCCGAGGTCGCCCTCGCGCTGCAGCCGCTCGGCCTCGATGCGCAGCTGGTCGAGCTGGACGCGCAGCTCGCCCTCACCCTCGCGGGACGCCTTCTCGCGCTCCCAGCGGGCCTCGAGGGCGCGCAGCTCCTCCTCCTTGTCGGCGAGGTCGGCGCGCAGCACCGCGAGCCGCTCGACCGAGGCCGCGTCGTCCTCCTTGTCGAGGGCGAACTCCTCCATCTTGAGGCGGTCGACCTGGCGACGCAGCTGGTCGATCTCCTCGGGGCTGCTCTCGATCTCCATCTTCAGCCGCGACGACGCCTCGTCGACGAGGTCGATCGCCTTGTCGGGCAGCTGTCGACCGGTGATGTAGCGGTCGGACAGGGTGGCGGCGGCGACCAGCGCGGCGTCGGTGATGCGCACCTTGTGGTGCGCCTCGTACTTCTCGCGGATCCCGCGGAGGATCTGGATGGTGTCCTCGACGCTGGGCTCGCCGACGAAGACCTGCTGGAAGCGGCGCTCGAGGGCCGGGTCCTTCTCGACCCGCTCGCGGTACTCGTCGAGGGTCGTCGCGCCGATCATGTGCAGCTCGCCGCGGGCCAGCATCGGCTTGAGCATGTTGCCGGCGTCCATCGCGGAGTCGCCGCCGGCGCCCGCGCCGACGACGGTGTGCAGCTCGTCGATGAACGTGATCACCTGGCCGCCGGCGTCCTTGATCTCCTCGAGCACGGCCTTGAGCCGCTCCTCGAACTCGCCGCGGTACTTCGCGCCCGCGACCATCGCGGCGAGGTCGAGCGAGAGCACGCGGCGGCCCTTGAGCGAGTCGGGCACGTCGCCGGCGACGACGCGCTGGGCCAGCCCCTCGACGACGGCGGTCTTGCCGACGCCGGGCTCGCCGATGAGGACCGGGTTGTTCTTGGTGCGTCGGCTCAGCACCTGCACGACGCGGCGGATCTCGCTGTCGCGGCCGATGACCGGGTCGAGCCGGCCGTCCTCCGCGGCGGCGGTGAGGTCGACGGAGTACTTCTCGAGCGCCTCGTACGTCGACTCGGCGTCCTCGCTGGTGACCCGGCGGTTGCCGCGGTAGGCGGTCAGTCCCTCGCGCAGGCCCTTCTCGGTGAGCCCGGCCTCGGCGAGCAGCCGCTGGGCCGGCGACTCGGTGCCGGCCAGGGCGATCAGCAGGTGCTCGGTGGCGACGTAGTCGTCCTTGAGGCCGGCGGCCAGGTCGAGGGCGCCGGCGAGCACCCGGGTCATGGCGGGCGAGGCGGCCGGTGTCTTGACGGTGGCGCCGCTCGCGCGGGGCAGGGCGGCAAGCGCCGCGTCGGCCGCCGCGGCCAGCGGGGCGGCGTCGACGCCGGACTTGGTCACCAGGGTGCGGGCGGCGCCGTCGGGGTCGCGCAGCAGCGCGACCAGGAGGTGGAGCGGCTCGACGACGCTGTGGCCGGACGTCGTCGCGGAGAGCTGCGCGGCCTCGATGGCCTCGCGGCTGCGGGTCGTGAACTTCTCGGCGCCGAACTGGGACATGCGTACTCCTGGGGGTCGGTGCTGGACGCTACGTGCGGATCAACGCACGTAAAGTTGAGTCTGTTCCACTCAACTTCACCAGATCCTGCACCACCCCGGTCGTGGCCCTCCCCCGGAATCGCTCGTGCTGCACCCCGGTTCGGGGCACACTCGTCTCCGACTCCCCCACGAACCTGAGGCAGGGCCCCATGACCTGGCAGACCGGGATGGCGTGCAACGCCGTCATCGCCGTCGCGTACCTGGCGATCTGCCTCGCGATCGTGCTGCCGCTCGCCCGGAGCCACCAGCTGCGCACCAACCCGCTCGGAGCCGCCACCGCGGCGATCTTCCTGACCGGCGCCGTCCACCACGGCGTGCTCGCCGTGCACCTGCTGGCGCCCACGTTCACCGACGCCGGCGAGAGCGACCTGACGATGCGGGCGGCCTGGGACTGGCCGTTGACGGTCTGGGACGCCGTCGCCGCGGCCGCGGCCGTCTACTACTGGACGCTGCGCCGCAGCTACGGCTCGCTCGTGCAGGGCGGCCAGCTCTTCGACGACCCCCGCCGGCGCGAGCAGCAGGCCTTCGAGCTCAACGACTCGGTGCTGCAAGGCCTCGTCGTGGCCAAGATGGCGCTCGACCTCGACGACGTCGCGCGGGCCGACGCGGCCCTGACGTCGTCGATCGAGTCGGCCAGCCGGATCATCACCGACCTGCTCGGCGACGAGCAGACCCCGAGGCTGCTCCGCACCGGCCCCGCCGCGGTCGACCGCGACGACCTGCCCGCGACTGCCGGTCCGGCGGGCGGGCCCGCGACGACCGAGGAGCGGACGTCGTGAAGCCGCTGCCCAGCACCCGGCCGCTGCGGGTGGTGGTCATCGACGACACCCCCGACCTGCGCGACCTGCTCCGGATCGCCCTCATCCGCGGCGGCTTCGACGTCGTGGGCGAGGCCGGCGACGGGGCCTCGGGGATCGACGTCGTCCGGATGCACCGCCCCGACGTCGTCCTGCTCGACCTGGCGATGCCGGTGATGGACGGCATCGAGGCGCTGCCGTCGATCCGGCGGCTCTGCCCGGTCGCCACCATCGTCGTGCTGTCGGGCTTCGCCGCCGACCAGCTCTCGGACCGGGCCGTCGCGGCCGGCGCCGACGGCTACGTGCAGAAGGGCGCCCCGCTCACCACGATCCTCGACCGGGTGCGGGAGCTGTCGACCGGCGGCCTCCCGCCCGCGCGCGGGCTGTCGGTGGTCCCGGTCGCCAATCCCCCGGCACCGGCCCCGGCACCGGCCCCGGCCCCGGCACCGGCGCCGGCACCGGCTCCGGCGGTGGAGGTACCGGCCCGGGTCGTCCCGCCTCCCGAGGCCGCGGCCCCGGCGACGCCCGCTCGCCGTCCCGGGCCGGCCCCGGTCCCCGGCAAGGTGTCGGCCTGGGAGGCACTGCGGCTGGCGCCGTACGGCGTCGTCGAGGTGGCCGACGAGCCGCTCTTCCGGATCGTGCACACCAACCCGGTGGGCGCGCGCCTGCTCGGCACCGACACGTCCGGCACGCCGCTGGCCACGGTGGCGCCCGAGCTCGCCGCGCTCGTCTCCTACCACCGGCTCGACCCCGACGCGACGTTCGAGACCGCGGTCGGCGGCGGTCGGGTGGGGGTGACGCTGCGGCGTACCGGCTGGTCGGTGCTGGTCTTCCTCGACCCCACCGCCGAGGACGTCGGCCTGCTCCGCCGCGCGATCGCCACCACCGCCCACGAGGTGCGCGGCCCGGTGGCGGTGCTGGCCGGTGTCGCCGAGACCCTCGCCGACGACGGCGAGACGATGGCCGCCGACCAGACCCGCCGGCTGATGGACTCGGTGGCCCGGCAGTCGCGCATCCTCGACCGGATCACCGCCGACCTGCTCACCGCCGCCCAGATCCAGCGCGGCACCCTGCGGATCGACCACCAGGTCGTCGAGCTGCGACCGCTCATCCTCGGCACGGTCGACGGGCGGTGGGACGTCGAGGTGGTCGTCGACGACGAACGCCCCGTCCGCGCCGACCCCCTGCGGCTGGAGCAGATGCTCACCAACCTGCTCAGCAACGCCCAGAAGTACGGCGCCGCCCCCTTCGTGGTCCGGGTCCGCCCCGCGGGCGAGTGCGTCGCCATCGACGTCGTCGACCACGGCGCCGGCGTACCGCCGGAGTTCGCGGCCCACCTGTTCTCGGAGTTCGCCCGCGCCCACGGCGCCGTCGCCACCGGCACCGGCCTCGGCCTGTACGTCGTCCGCACCCTCGCCGAGGCGCAGAACGGAGACGTCTCCTACGCCCCGCTGCCCGAGGGCGGGTCGGTGTTCACGATCACGCTGCTGGCGGGGTGAGGTCGGGGCCGGCCCGAGATCTCACTCCCACCCCCGCCCCCCGAGTGCGACCAGGATCATGGCGCCGCCGATCACGGCGCGGGAGCCCGGGATCGCTATCGTCGGGGCATGACCGTCGACTGGGCGAAGTACCAGGCTGCGCTGTTCGACCTCGACGGCGTGATCACGCCGACCGCTGAGGTGCACATGCGCGCGTGGGACCAGATGTTCAACGGGTTCCTCGCCCAGCGCGGTGACCAGGCGCCGTACACCGACGCCGACTACTTCGAGCACGTCGACGGCAAGCCGCGCTACGACGGCGTCCGCGACTTCCTCGCCTCGCGCGGGATCGACCTGCCGCACGGCACGCCGGAGGACCCGGCGGACCAGGCGGCGGGCGCGGAGACCGTGTGCGGGTTGGGCAACCGCAAGAACGACGCGTTCGGCCAGGTGCTGCGCGACGAGGGGGTCGTGGCCTACCCGGGCTCGGTCCGGCTGCTCGACCAGCTGCGCGCGGCCGGGATGCCGATGGCGATCGTGTCGTCGTCGAAGAACGCGCCCGACGTGCTCGATGCGGCCGGCGTCACCCACTACTTCGCCGTCGTCGTCCACGGTGGCGTCGCGACCGAGCGGGGCCTGAAGGGCAAGCCGGCGCCCGACATGTTCGAGGAGGCGGCCCGCGAGCTCGGCGTGCCCGACCAGGGCGCCGTCGTCCTCGAGGACGCCATCAACGGTGTGGCGGCCGGGGCCGCCGGCGACTTCGCGCTGGTGATCGGGGTCGACCGCGGCGCGGGGCCCGAGGCGCTGACCCGCGCCGGTGCCGAGGTCGTCGTCAGCGACCTCGACGAGCTGACCACGTGAGCACCGTCGACCCCAGGCTGGAGGGCCGCCACGGCGCCAGCCACGTCGCGCCCCCCGCCGTCGACCCGCTCGACCGCAGCCGGTTCCCGATCGACACGTGGGCGCTGGTCGAGAGCCGCTTCGACGCCAGCGACCTCGGCACCACCGAGTCGGTCTTCAGCGTCGGCAACGGCTACCTCGGCCTGCGCGGCAACTACGAGGAGAGCCGCGACTTCGAGGCCAACGGCACCTTCCTCAACGGCTTCCACGAGACCTGGCCGATCCAGCACGCCGAGGAGGCGTTCGGGTTCGCCAAGGTCGGCCAGACGATCGTCAACGCCCCCGACGCCAAGGTCATCCGCCTGTACGTCGACGACGAGCCGCTCGAGCTCTCGACCGCCGACGTCGTCGAGTACGAGCGCCGCCTCGACCTCCGCACCGGGATCTTGTCGCGGCACGTCGTGTGGCGCACGCCGTCGGGCAAGCAGGTGCAGATCGACAGCACCCGGATGGTGTCCTTCGCCCAGCGGCACGTGGCGGTGCTGACGTTCGAGGTGACGATGCTCGACGCGCCGGCGGCCCTGACGATCAGCTCCCAGGTGATCAACCGCCAGGACGCCGACCGCGGGGCCTCGGTCGAGCTCGCCAAGGCCGGCGGTCACCTCGACCCCCGCAAGGCCAGCATGTTCGGGCACCGCGTGCTCCAGCCCCAGAACGACCACGGCGTCCTCCCCGACGACCGGATGGCCGTGCGCTACAAGTGCGCCAACTCCGGCATGACGATCGCCGTGGCGGTCGACCACGACTTCGAGACCGAGGACCCCTCGAGCCAGGACCTGCAGCGCGGCGACGACCTGCTGCGCGCGGTCTACCTGGTCGAGGCCCAACCGGGCCACACCATCCGGCTGACCAAGACCGTCAGCTACCACACGGCGCGGGTGGTGCCGACCGGCGAGCTGCTCGACCGCTGCGGGCGCACCCTCGACCGGGTCCGGGCCGAGGGGATCGAGGCGCTGCAGCGCGAGCAGCGTGACTGGCTCGACGCGTTCTGGGAGCGGTCCGACGTCGAGATCGTCGGGCAACCGGCCCTCCAGCAGGCCACCCGCTGGAACCTCTTCCAGCTGGCGCAGGCCTCGGCGCGCGCCGACGGCGCCGGCATCCCGGCCAAGGGGGTGACCGGTTCGGGCTACGGCGGTCACTACTTCTGGGACACCGAGATCTACGTGATGCCGTTCCTGACCTACACCAACCCGGGGACGGCCCGCAACGCGCTGCGCTTCCGGTACAGCCTGCTCGACTCGGCCCGGCACCGCGCCGCCCAGCTCGCCCAGAAGGGCGCGCTCTACGCCTGGCGGACCATCAACGGCGAGGAGGCGTCGGCCTACTACGCGGCCGGGACCGCGCAGTACCACATCGACGCCGACATCGCCTACGCGCTCAGCCAGTACGTCGGCGCCACCGGCGACTACGAGTTCCTCGACCGGGCGGCCGTCGACGTCCTCGTCGAGACCGCACGCCTGTGGGCCGACCTCGGCTTCTGGCGCGACGAGGACGGCGGCACGTTCCACATCCACGGCGTCACCGGCCCCGACGAGTACACGACGGTGGTCAACGACAACCTGTACACGAACGTGATGGCGCGCTACAACCTGCGCCGGGCCGCGGAGGCCGTCCGCTTCATCGAGGCCAACCGGCCCGACAACTACCTCGCGATGGTGGGCCGCGTCGGCCTGCGCGACGGCGAGGTCGCGGAGTGGGAGCGCTGCGCGGAGTCGATGATGATCCCGTTCGACGAGCACCTCGGCATCCACCCGCAGGACGCCCACTTCCTCGAGCGCGAGATGTGGGACCTCGGCAACACCCCGGTCGCCAACCGCCCGCTGCTGCTCCACTACCACCCCCTGGTGATCTACCGGTTCCAGGTGCTCAAGCAGGCCGACGTCGTCCTCGCGCTGTTCCTGCGTGGCGACGACTTCACGCTGGAGCAGAAGAAGTCCGACTTCGACTACTACGACCCGATCACCACGGGCGACTCGACGCTCTCGGCGGTCGTGCAGTCGATCATCGCCGCCGAGGTCGGCTACCACGAGCTCGCGCTGCGCTACTTCCACGGCTCGCTGTTCGTCGACCTCGCCGACCGGCACGCCAACACCTCCGACGGCGTCCACGTCGCCTCGACCGGCGGCGTGTGGAGCGCGCTGGTGTCGGGGTTCGGCGGCTTCCGCGACTTCGACCGCGGCCAGTGGCACCTCGACCCGCGGCTCCCCGACGGCTGGGAGGCGCTGGTGTTCCGCCTCACCCTGCGCGGCACCCGCGTGCGGGTCAGCGTCCGGGAGGACCAGCTCGAGCTCGAGATCGAGGACGGCACCGCGACGCTCGCCTTCGAGGTGCGGGGCGAGCCCGTCAGCGTCCGCCCCGGTGAGCCCGTCAAGGTCGCCCTCGACGGCCACGGCCCCCGCCTGCGCGGCGAGCCCGCCAACCCGGCCGGCACCCGCCGCGGCGACGGCACGGCGATCACCGCGACGGTCCCGTCCGGCGACTGAGCCGTCGTACGACGACGCTGGTCGAGCCGGGCGAGCGCCAGCGAGCCCGAGTCGAGACCCGGCGAGGGAAGGCACCCTGCGGGGGTCAGGCCTGCGGCGCGCCGGGCTCGCCGTCGCCGGGGGTGGCGTGCTCGGGGTACGGCGCGGTCGCGGCGTCCTCCTCGACCAGGCAGGTACGGCAGAAGTCCTCGCCGAACGGCGTGAGGTGGATGGAGCGGCGCACCACCTTGGCGAACTTGACCGAGTGCATCGCCGCCAGCACGTCGGGCTGGGCCTCGACGACCTGGTACTCCATCGGGTCGCGCAGCTGCTCGCGGCTGAACCAGATCAGCCCGAGGCGGAACAGGTTGTTGAGGTAGGACGGCACCTGCGCGACGTAGCGGCAGCCGGCGCGTGGCCCGATCATGGTCAGGCCGGGCGCGATCAGCTGCGAGGAGACCATCCCGACCGGGCCGCCGGTGCGGACGTCGACGCTGGGCTGCGGACCCTTGTTGAGCAGCAGCATCAGGATCCGGGCCTCGTCGGGCGCCAGCTCGCCGAGGATGCGCTCGAACGCCGGGTGGCCCTGGTCGGTGCTCCACACGTCGCGCGACTTGGTGAGCAGCTCCTGGCCCCGCTCGCGCAGGGTCGGCTCGGGCTCCTTCGGCGGTACGCCGCGCGACCCCGGGGCCCGGCCGTCGACGCCCTCGCCCTCCGGGTCGGGCACGCCGAGCGTCGCACCGGCCGAGAGCAGCGCCTTGCCGACCGGCGTACCGGACGACGCCGCGCGGGCGATCTCGCCGACGACCTGCAGCGCCGCGCCGGCCTCGCGGGCCAGGGCCGCGGCCTCGTCGCGGTTGGTCGCGGCGCGGCCGACCCGCAGCCACGCGCGGGCCGAGGTCCGCACGCCCCACTCGGTGGTGTGCCACGCCGCGGACGCCGCCACGCGGGCGAGGCTCGGATCGGGTTCGGGCTCGGGACGGGGCACCCGCCGCGGGACGGGACGGCGGGCCGGGTCGCGCGGTGACTTGGACAGGTCGGGCGGCGTCATCAGCCCCCCTGCGCGCCGAAGATTGCCAGGTGGAGGAAGCCGCCGGCCGCTCCCATGATCGCGCCGTGTGCGTAGAGCATCCACTCATCCTCCTTGATCGCGGAACGCATCATCTCGACGAAGTCGCGGGGCGGGAGCTCCTTGGTGCGCCTGGCCACCAGTACCCGGATCTTCTCGGCCTGGCGGGCGCTGAACTCGGGGTCCTTGAACGGCGTCAGCGTGCGGCCGACGGCCTCCTGCGCGACGGACTCGCGGATGGAGTCGAACCGGCTGCTGCCGATCGCGACCCGCAGCGCACCCCGCGCCGGGCCGGCCGCCTGGTCGATCGCGGGGCGCATCGCCGTGGCCAGCATCTGCCGGGTGCGGTCGCCGCGCGGCCCGTCGAGGAGGAAGTCGCCGATGCGCTCGAGCGTGATCACGTTCTCGGCGATGATCTGGGCGTAGACCTCGGCCGCCTCGGACTGCCGCTTGAGGAACAGCCCGTGCCAGGTGAACCCGAGGATCCGCTTGGGCTCCGGCGGCTCGAAGATCAGCCACATCCCGAGGGCGTTGGTGATCCAGCCGACGACGACGCCGAGCACCGGCAGCAGCCAGGCCTGGTGGGCGATGCTGTCGACGATCGCGACCGGGATGCCGAGCAGGAACCCGAAGATGAAGCCGAACCGGACCATCATGTCGAGCTCGCGCTGGCCGAAGTCCCGGAAGATCCGGACCACCAGGCCGGGGTTGTCCTGGAAGTGGTCGATGACCATGATCTTGGGGTCGAGCAGCTGGTCGATGTGGATGCCGATCTCGGTGGTGACCCGGCCCACGATGCTCGGCAGCTGTGCCTGCACCCGGTGGTAGACGGCCTCCTTCAGCGCCGGCGGCAGGTCGTGCCAGAGCCGGGGGTGCTCGGCCCGCATGACCCGGTCGACCAGCTCGGGGATCTCCGGACGGAACACGGTGACGATGTGCTCGGCGATCTGGTCGGGCTCGAGCTGCTGGTAGAACTCCGCCGGCGTGCCGAGCTTGGCGATCGCCTTGTCGACCGCGATGCTCCCCATCTTGGCCGCCCGGGCCGGCACGATGCCCTGCCAGCCGATGCCGCCCTGCAGGATGCCGGGGATCTCCTGCACCTTGCGCGGCAGGACGGAGGAGAGCTCCTTCATCCCGGGCACCCGGATGCCGCGGAAGCGCAGCGGCGCGAAGAGCATCACCAGGCCCGACCAGTTGATCAGCCACCCGATGACGCCGGTGAAGACCGGGATCGTGAGGAAGGCGAACCAGTCGAGCCCGTCGACGTAGTCGGTGAACCACTCCACGTCGCACCCCCTCGCCGCGGCGGCCCCATCGCCGCACCTCGCGCAGACTAGTGCCCCCGAAGATATCGCGACACGGTGTCGCACCTGTCGGGATCGACCGCCGGCCCGCCCTCAGAGCGCCAGCAGCGCGACGGCCACCACGACGGCCAGCACGACGAGGCCGAGCGCGAGCTGGGCGGCGTACAGCGTCCGCGCGACGGCGCCGCCGACCGGCGGCGTGCCGGCCAGCCGCTCGCGGCGCGAGACCCACAGCAGCGCGGCGCCGAGGCCGATCAGCGGCGCCATCGTGGTCCAGTAGCGCGGCCCCGAGATGTGCACGAACGGCTGGACGAGCAGGGCGACGACACCGATCTTGATCAGCAGCAGCTCGATCAGGTGGTCGAGCGAGCGGCGGGCCACGGCGCCGAGGAGCACCGCCATCAGCGCCACCGCGGGGTAGAACAGACCCGCCGTCACGGCCCGGACGACCGGCACCACGTCGTACGGCGCGCCCTCCCAGGCCAGCAGGCTGGCGAAGCGCCCGGGGTTGGCGAAGTAGCGGCCGGTGTTGATCGCGACGTCACGGGTGTACGTCGTGGCGGTGACGTCGCGCAGGGCCTGCGCCGACATCTCGTCGGCGATCACGGTCTCGCTGACGCCGGCCGCGCGGCCCTGCTCGCGGGAGTAGCGCAGCGGGGAGAACCAGATGCTGGTGCCGGCGTCGCACTCCCCGAAGCAGACGACGTCGCGGTCGCCGAAGGTGTTGGCACGCACGGTCGGCACCGAGACGGTGGTGAGGACCCGGGAGTCGAGCGCGGCCGAGGCGCCGATGCTCCACGGCGCCAGGACGGCGAGGAAGGTGAGCCCCGCGACGACGTAGGAGACCAGCACGGTGCGGCGGCCCGACCGGGCCGCGAGCACCATCGAGGTCACGAACGTGACGCCCAGCATGCCGAGCACCACCAGGACGACGCTGGAGCGGAAGTAGACCGCGGCGATCGCCAGCAGCCCGAGGACGACGCCCGAGCGCCACGACGCCGAGCCGCGCTCCCGCACCTCGCGCACCATCTCGACCGCCTGGCAGAGCAGCAGCACGACCATCAGCCCCGCGGCGCTGTCGCCCCAGGCCGCGGCGCCGAACGCGGCGTACATCGGCACCAGGCCGGGGAAGACCAGCACCGCCGCGGCCGCCAGGTCGCCGAAGGTGCGGCGCACGCGGAGCACGGTGAGGAGGAGCAGCGCGGTGGTGACGACCAGGAGGTAGCCGCGGACCAGGGCGATCGGCGCGTCGGGCACGAGCAGGTAGAGCGGCGTCACCACGACCGACATGCCGGGCATGAACCACGCACTGCCCACCGCGATCCGGTCGAGCTCGGCGGTGTCCGGGCCGCGCAGCCACACCAGGTCGCGCACCGCGTTGGACAGGGCGCGACCGGCGTCGAGGTAGTAGGACTCGTCGCCGACGAGCCCGGCCACGGCGCTCCCGGCCGGGCCACCGCCGGCCACCCCGACGTAGACGAGTACCCGGAGCGTGACGACCGCGGCCATCAGCGAGACCAGGACCCGCTCGGCACGGCCGGCCCGTTCCCACCGCTCGCGCAACCGCTGGCGCACGCCGCTCGGTGCGCGCTGCTCGGTGGCGGTGGTGGTCGGGGTCACGAGCGGTCCGCGAGGTCGGGGGTGAAGCGCTTGGTCGAGTTGGCGTCGGCGCAGACGGGGTCGTCGGACTGCCGGGCCACCACCGGCAGGTCGAGCACCATCTCGCCGCGCACCACGCCCTCGGCGTCGTCGAAGTCGCGCGCCCGGACCCGTACGTCGGCGGCGACCCCGGCCGCGGCGAGCTGGGTGCGCACCGTCTCGACGGCCTCCACCGCGCTGACGCGGTCGAAGTGCAGCACCGTACGCCGCCGCAGCCCGTCGGCGGTGAGCATGTCGGCGTCGCGGCGCAGCACGTAGGCGAAGTCGGGGACGACGCCGCCCGGCAGCGGGTAGCAGCCGGTGGCCAACCCGTCGGGCGGCAACGCCGGGCGGTACTGCCCCGAGACGTCGGCCCGGCCGAACAGCGGGCTCAGCAGCACCAGCCCCACACCCACCACCGCCCCTGCGGCACCCACCCGCCCGCGCGGACGGGTCGGGACGAGGCTGGCCATGGCCCGACCATCCTAGGAAGGAGCGGCGGACGGGTGCGCACCGCTCCCGGGCGAGGTGGTCTCGAGACGGCCGTGGCCGGCCCCCTCCACCACCGTCGGCGACCCACGCTGGTCGAGGAGGTTGCGCTAGCAACCGTCTCGAGACCACTCAAGGGCGACGTGGGCGCCGTGGTCTCGAGACGGCCGTGGCCGGCCTCCTCCACCACCGTCGGTCACCGTCGTCGTTACACTCCGGCGCATGCTCGGTGGCGTGTCGAGGTGGGTGCCACCGGTCGTGACCTGGGTCGTCGTCGCGCTGCTGGTGCTGGCCACGACCGCCGGGCTGGTCGCGCGCCACCTCACGCCCGCCGGGGCGCCGTACCCGTTGCTGACCCGCGAGGTCGGCGACCACCCGGTGCTCACGCTGCTGCTCCTGGTGCTGACGGCGGGGGTGTACGTCGGCCTGTTCAGCCTCGCCCGGCGGCTCGCCGGCGCGTGGCGCGGCGGGGTCGCCGACCGGCCGTGGGGGGACGGCCGCGCCGGCCGGTGGCTGGGACGTCTCGACTGGGTGTTCGCCCGGTGGTGGCGGATCTCGCTGGTCCTCGGCGTGGTGTGGCTGCCGTGGTTCCTCAGCTCGTTCCCGGGTCAGCCGAGCCCCGACCCGACCAACATGATCACCGAGTTCCTCTCGACGCGGTCCGACTTCGCCGGCGCTCCCCCGCTGGCCGAGGCCGACGACACCGCGCCGTACCTCGACTACCCGACGTCGTCCTACCTGCTCACCGACGGCGACCGGCTGTGGTCCAACCACCACCCGTTCTTCCTGATGCTGGGCTACGGCGCCCTGTGCTCGGCGAGCATCGCGCTGTTCGACAGCCTGGTGCCGGCCCTCGTGGTCGCCTCGGCCGCCTCGGTCTTGCTCACCCTGGTCGCGTTCGGGCGGGCGCTGTCGATCCTGGCCGCGCTGGTGCTGAGCCGACGGGTCCGCGCCACCGCGCTCGGCATCCTGGCGGCCAGCCCGATGATCGCGCTGTGGAGCATGGTCCAGCACAAGAACCAGCTGTTCTGCGCAGCGTTCGTGTGGTGGCTGGCGCTGCTCGCCCGGCTCGTGCACGCCGAGCAGCCCGTCGGCCGCCGGTGGTACGCCGAGACCGCGGCCGTCTCGCTGGTGATGGCGGTGACCGTGCAGTTCGGCTGGATCGTGCTGGTGGTGCAGGCGGTGGTCATGGCGCTCGTCACGCGACAGCGGGTCGCGGTGCTGCTCGCCGTCGGTCTGCCGGCCATCACCGTGTACGCCGGGATCGCCGTGGCCACGGCGACCGACACCGTCATCCCGTCCGACCCGGTCGAGACCAAGGGCGTGCAGCTGCAGGTGCTCGGCCTGGTGCTCAACGAGCACCCCGACGCCCTGAGCGCCGAGCAGCGCGCCGACCTGTCGCGGATCTTCGACCTCGACGCCTTCGTGGCGAGCTTCGACCCCTCGAGCAGCGACCCGCTGAAGTCGACGGGACCGTTGGCTCGCAAGACGGCGAGCTTCCGCTACGAGACCGTCCAGCCCGAGGACTGGGAGCCGTTCAACGCGATCGTCGCCGACGTCGCCGCCCGCTACCCGGCGACCGCCACCGACGCACTGTTCCTGAAGTCCTACCGCTACCTCGACCCGCTCGACCGGGGCACCGACTGGTACCCGCCCTGGTCGCACGAGTACGACCGCACCGTCGAGGGGCACCGGGTGGCGCCGCTCGGCAGCGTGCTGGGGCTGCGCGACGAGACGCGGCGCACGGCGTACGACTGCTACGGCGTCACGGCGTGCCGGCCCGTCATCTCCCACGGCGTCCGCACGGTGGCCGTGGTGCTGCTGCTGGCCGGCGCGATCGCCGCCCGGCGCCGCCACGCGTGGCTGTGGGCGCTGCCGTTCGCCCTGCAGCTGGCCATCGCGGGGGTCTCGCCGCTGAGCGCGGGCGGGCGCTACGTGCTGGCGTTCACCTACGGGCTGGCGGTGGTGGTCATGCTGCTGGCTGTCGAGGACGGTCGGGCGCGCCCGCCTGCCCGAACACCCAGCGGTAGCCGAGGAAGTTCGACACCATCCCCACTCCCATCGCCACGACCTTCGCCGCAGGTGTGACGACCTCCTCGCCGAGGTCCGGCGCCAGGCCGGAGGCGGCCGCGATGACGCCGAGGATGACCAGCGACTGCAGCACCAGGCCGGAGAACAGGGTGACGGCCACGAAGCCGGCGTAGGCACGCAGCCCGCCGCCCTCGGACCGGAAGACCCACGACCGGTTGAGGAAGAAGCTGATCGTCATCACCACGACCGTCGAGACCACGTTGGCGGCGACGGCCGCCACCCCCACCCCGACCGCGAGCAGGGTGAAGAGCGCGAGGTCGAGCGCGGTGTTGAGGAGGCCGACGACCAGGTAGCGGCGGGCGCTGCTCAGAGCCGGACCTCGACGGGGTCGACGGCGCGATGGGTCCGGGGCGTGTGGACCACCGCGCCGGTCGGGAACGCCGGGAGCTGGAGGTAGAACAGCCGCCGCTGCTCGCGGGTGCCGCGCAGCACGCCGTTCATCACCATCCCGATGCCGGTGAGCAGCACGCCGAGCACGACCAGCGACGAGGCCAGGATCGCCGTCGGGAACCGCTCCACCAGGCCCGTGTCGACGTAGTCGGCGACGACCGGGATGCCGAGCACCAGGCCGACCAGGGTGCTGAGCAGGCCGAGGCCGCTGAGCACGAGCAGCGGCCGCTCGTGGAGCAGCAGGTGGCCCAGCAGGCCGAGGATCTTGAAGCCGTCGCGGAAGGTGCGCAGCTTGGACTCCGACCCCTCGGGTCGGTCCTTGAACCCGATCGGGACCTCGATCTGCGGCACCCGCAGGTTGGCGGCGTGGATGGTCAGCTCGGTCTCGATCTCGAACTCCTGCGAGTTCGCCGGGAACGACTTGATGAAGCGTCGCGAGAACGCGCGGTAGCCCGAGAGCATGTCGCTGACCGGCTCGCCGAAGAGCACCGTGGTGAGCCGGTTGAAGACCTTGTTGCCCATGGCGTGGCCGGGGCGGTAGCTGCCGTCGTCGGTGTCGGTGTCGACGCGGACGCCGAGCACGTGGTCGAGCGGGCCGGAGACGAGCGCCTCGATCAGCCGCGGCGCGGCCGCGGCGTCGTAGGTGTCGTCGCCGTCGATCATCAGGTAGACGTCGGCCTCGATGTCGGCGAACGCGCGGCGCACGACGTTGCCCTTGCCCTTGCGGCTCTCGGTGCGCACGATCGCGCCGGCCTCGGCCGCCACCCGGCTGGTCTCGTCGGTCGAGTTGTTGTCGTAGACGTAGACCTCGGCGTGCGGGACGGCGGCCTTGAGGTCGCGCACCACCGTGCCGACGGTCAGCTCCTCGTTGTGGCACGGGACGATGACCGCGACGCGGTACTCCTCGAGTGTCATGACGTCCTGTCCTGCTGGGTGTCGGGGTTCCGGGCGAGGGCCCGTGGTCGGCCCGAGGTGACCCGCCACTGTAACCAGCGGGCGGCCGTCGGCCCGAGTCCACGCGCTACCGACGCGACGCCCTCATGCTGCCCACGAGGTCGCGGGCGTCGGGGGAGACCAGGGTGCAGGTGATCTCGCGGTCGCCCAGGCGCCAGGTGGTCCGGGTCGGGTAGTAGAAGACCACCTCGAACCGGGACCTGCGGTAGCTCGTCCCGACGTAGGTCACGAACCTCGGCATGCAGTCCTCGACGCGGTCCTCGATGACGTGGTCACCGGGGTAGTCGCCGTGGTCGAGGGTGAACTCGTGGAAGACCTCGGCCTGGTGCGGCTCGCCGCACGGGACGACGTCGACGTAGGCGGCGCCCTCCCCCTCGCTGCCGTCCGTCGGGAGGTCGGCCAGCCCGGGCTCGCTGAAGCAGTCGCCGACCCGGATCCGGTCGAAGCTCACCGAGCCTCCGTCGACGACGCGGCCGTCGGCGTCCCGCTCGGTCTCGTCGAAGCCGGTGAAGAACAGCACGACCACGTAACCGACGTTGACGAGCAGGATCACGCCCGAGATGACCAGCGCCGCGATGGCCAGCCCCTTGCCGTGGTCGCGGCCGTCGCGCCCCTTGACCAGGACGGCGATCGCGAGACCGGCGCCGACGACGAACGCGAACGGGATGCACAGCGCGAGGGACAGCCCGAGTGCCCACCCCGCCATCCCCCGCGACGCCGGGGGGCGGTAGTGGCCGTCGTGGGCCGGGAAGCGGCCGTAGACACCCGTGACCGGGACCTCCCAGGGCCGGTCCCGCCGGTCCTCGGCCGCGCCGGCCGCAGGCGGGGGCGGGTCCGCGATCGGGGGACCCGGGGGGACGAGGTCGCCGGGCGGGTCGGGGTCGGGCGTCACGGCGGTCCTCGTCGACGAGCGGTGGGCCGGTCGCGACCCGCGGGCCCGCGGAGTCTAGGCCGGATCCGGCCCCCGGTCCGTCGAACAGCCGAGTCCCGGCGCGCGCAGCCAGGCCTGGTACCCGCCCGCCAGGTCGGTGGCCCGGCGGAGCCCGAGCTGGCGGAGGGTGTGCGCGGCCAGGCTGGAGCTGTAGCCCTCGTTGCACACCACGACGACCCGCAGCTCGCGCGACGTCGCCTCGGGGATGCGGTGGGGGCTGGTCGGGTCGAGCCGCCACTCCAGGACGTTGCGGTCGACCACGACGGCACCGGGCAGGGCGCCGTCGCGCTCGCGCTGCTCGACCGGCCTGGTGTCGACCACCAGTGCGCCGGCGGCGACCTCGGCCTCCAGGTCGGCGGGGTCGACGCGGTCCAGGGGCTCGCGGCACGCCGCCAGCAGGTCGGAGATGGCACTCACCCGGACAGGTACCCGCCCGGCCCCGTCACGTGCACGCCTTCCTCCCGGTGACGGCGTACTGCAGCCGGACGTCGTGGCCCGGCGCGACGCCGTGCGTGCGGTCGAGCTCGTGCACCTCGTGCAGCGGGATGACGGCGACGTCGAGCAGGCCACCTCGGCGCAGGACGTCGGCCGTCTCCTCGATGCTGCGCGCCTCCGCCAGGGGCAGGGCGACGTCGGGGCGGTCGCCGTACAGCTCGTCCATGCCGTCGGCGAACCAGGTGCTGTCGACCATCGCGACGACGCCACCCGGCCGGAGCAGCCGCACCCAGCTGCCGACAGCGGCGGCGGGGTCGCGCAGGGTCCACATCACGTAGCGCCCGACGACCGCGTCGAAGGAGCCGTCGGCGAAGGCGGGCGCGACCGCGTCGCCGACCAGGATCCGGGGCGGGTGCTCCGCTCGGGCGGCACGGTCGCGGGCGATGCGGATCATCCCCTCGGACAGGTCGATCCCGGTGACCCGATGCCCGAGGCCGGCTAGCAGGTGGGCGACGTGCCCGCTGCCGGTGCCCACGTCGAGCACGTCGAGCACGTCGGCCGGCGCGCCGGGGAGCGCGGCGGCCCAGACCCGCGCCCAGGCCTGCTCGTCGAGCCCGCGCCGCTCCGGCCGCTGCTGGTAGGCGTCGTACGACGGGGCCCGGTCGGTCCAGTAGGTGTTGATGTCGTCCTGCAGTCGCTCGGTCATCGGGCGGTCTCCCTCGTGTCGTGGTGCAGCGGGTGGAACAGGAGGTGGAGCCGCCCGCCGGCCTCGACCCGCTCGACGCCGATCCCGTAGACCGGTTCGAGGACGTCGGGCACCAGGACGTCGTCGGTCGGTCCGGTGGCCCGGATCCCGCCGTCGCCGAGCAGGACGAGGTCGTCGCAGTAGCGCGCGGCGAGGTTCAGGTCGTGCAGCACGACGACGACCGTCCGGTGGAGGTCGTGGGCGAGGTCGGCGACCAGGCCCAGCACCTCGTGCTGGTAGCGGATGTCGAGGTGGTTGGTCGGCTCGTCGAGCAGGAGGTGGGTGGCCTGCTGGGTCAACGCCCGGGCGATGAGCACCCGCTGGCGCTCGCCGCCGGAGAGGCTGACGAACGGGCGGGAGGCGAGGTGGATCGCCCCCACGCGGGTCAGCGCCTCGACCGCGACGGCGTGGTCGTGCGCGCCGGCGCGCTGGAAGGTGGCCAGGTGGGGCGCGCGGCCCAGCAGCACCGCCTCGGCAACGGTCAGCGCGCTCTCCCCGCCGGCCTCCTGCACCACGACCGCGAGCCGGCGCGCGGCCTCCCGGGCCGGCAACGCACCCAGGTGCGCACCGTCGACGGTCACCGCCCCCGTCGGGCTGCGCAGGGCGCCGTGCAGCAGCCGCAGGAGCGTCGTCTTGCCGCTCCCGTTGGGCCCGATCAGGCCGAGCACCCGCCCGTGCGGTGCGGCGAGCGACACCGCGCGGAGCACCTGCGCGCTGCCGTAGGACCAGGAGAGCTCCTCGGCGGCGATCACGCGCCGGGTCCGAAGCGCGCCACGATGCGTTCCAGCCCCGCGACCGAGAGCGGCGAGGGTGGCTCGGTGAAGTTGAACAGCTGCACCAGGACGTCGTCGTTGCGCACGGCGGTCAGGTCCTCGGCGCCGGGCAGCGTGGTGAGCGCGTCCTCGACCGCGTCGGGGTCGCCCTCGCTGTGCAGGAGCACGAGGACGTCGGGGTCGCGACCCAGCAGCTCCTCGAGCGTCACCTCGAAGACCCGCTCGTCGACGTCGGCGAAGACGTTCTCCAGGCCGGCGGCCTCCAGCTGGGGGTGGGCCATGCTCCCGGTCCCGTAGGCGTACGTCGTCCCGCCGCCCACCGTCGGGTAGAGCACGGCCGCGGTCCTCCCGGACGGCGGTCCCACCGTCTCCGCCACCTCCGCGAGGTCGTCCCGCAGCGCGGCGGCCGCGCGCTCGGCCTCGGCCTCCCGGCCGAAGACCCGCCCGTAGAGCTCCAGCTGGTCGACGACGTCGTCGAAGCCGGGCCGGCCGGTCCCCTGCTCGCAGAGCGCCGGTTCCTCGAGCAGGGGGATCGAGACGGCGTCGAGCGCCGACCGCGACAGGTTGTCGACCTCCCCCAGCACGAGGTCGGGCTCCTCGCCGATGACGACCTCCTTCGAGATCTGCAGGTGCCCGCTGCTGTCGAGCTCGTCGGTCAGCAGCGGGACCTCGTCGAGCGCGGCCAGGGTCCCGGCGTCGTAGTACGCGGCGGGGTACTGCCCGGCGCGGGCCGTCACCCGGTCGAGCACGCCGAGCGCCTGCAGGAAGGGCACGGCGGAGCTCTTGAGCAGGACGACCCGTTCCGGCGCCTCCTCGAAGGTGACCTCGGCGCCGCAGTTCTCGACGGTGACCGGGTAGCTGCCGGTGCTGCGCGACGTCGGTCGGCGCTCGTCGTCGGCGGACCCGCAGGCGGCCAGGACCGCGGTCACGCCCGCGGCCAGGAAGAGGGTCGCGACGCGCGAGCGGGGCGAGGAGGTGGTGGGCACCGGGAGGTCCTGTCGGGTCGAGGGGCAGGGGTCAGTCGCTCGCGCTGTGGAGACGGCGGATCAGCACGAGCAGGAACGGGGCGCCGACGAGCGAGGTGATGATCCCGATCGGGATCTCCTGCGGCGCGAACAACGTGCGGGCGAGGACGTCGGCCCAGACGAGCAGGATCGCCCCCACCAGCGCGGCGACCACGACGACGCGGACGTGGGTCCCCCCGACGGCGCGCCGCGCCAGGTGCGGCACCACGAGGCCGACGAAACCGATGCTGCCCGACGCCGAGACGACGACGCCGACGCACAGCGCGACGACCACGAGCAGCTGCAGCCGGAACCGCTCGGGACGCACCCCCAGGGTCTGCGCGGTCTCGTCGCCGGCGGCCAGGGCGTCGAGCCGGCGTCCCCACACCGTCAGCAGGGCGATCGAGCCGAGCACGACCACCGCCACCACGGCGAGCGGGACGTTCCACTGGGCGAGCCCCAGCGAGCCGAGGAGCCAGAACATCACCGACCGCGCGCCCTCGGCCGAGCCCGAGGCGAAGATCAGGAAGCTGGTCAGGGCGTACAGCGCGTACCCGACCGCGACGCCGGCGAGCAGCAGCCGGATCGAGGTGACCCGGCCGGCGCTCCGGGCCACGACGTAGACCAGCAGGGACGCCGCCAGCGCCCCGAGGAACGCCGTCAGCTGCAGCGTGTACTCCACGAGCCCGGCGCCGACGCCGAAGAGGATCGCCGCGGCGGCACCGCTCGACGCGCCCGAGTTGACCCCGAGCAGGTAGGGGTCGGCCAGGACGTTGCGCACCATGGCCTGCAGGGCCACGCCACAGACCGCGAGCCCGGCGCCGACCAGGGCTCCCAGCAGCACCCGCGGCAGCCGGACCTGCCAGACGATGGAGTCGAGCGGGGCGCTCCAGGTCCGCTCGGCGGGCCAGCCGACCAGGTGGTGGCCGACGGCCTGGGCGACGGTGCCGACGGGCACCGAGAAGGCACCCACGCCGACGCCGACCAGCACGGTCGCGACCAGCCCCACGAGGAGGGCCGCGACCCAGGACGCCGTCCTCCGGCGACCGGCCGCCAGGCCGAGCGGGTCCCCGGACGGGAGAGCCGCGACCACCCGTGGGGCGTCGCTCACCTGGTCCACCCGTCCACCCGTCCACCCGTCCTCCCGGCTTCTTGCAAGTCACTTGCAACAGCAGGAAGGTAGCGGAAGCGGTCAGCCAGCGGCGTCCCGGGTGCCGTGGCCGAGCACGGAGGCCAGCACCTCGACGAGCCGGGCGAACGACGCCGCCTCGTCGGGGGCGTGGTCGGGGTTGACCTCGCAGAGCGTGAGGGCGCGCCACCGCGGCGACGCCACGAGCCGGGCGAGCACCGTCTGGAGCTCCTCGAGGGTCAGCCCGTCGCGGCGGCGGCTGTTCTCCGCGATCGGGAAGTCGACCCACCGCAGCACGTCGATGTCGACGTGCACGAGCACCTCGTCGTGGTCCGCGGCCCACGCCAGCGCCCGGTCGGCGGCCGTCGCCCGGGCCGCCGAGGCGACCGCGTCGACGTTCATCGCGTCGGGGCGGTCCCGGTCGGGCTGCCAGCGGGAGCCGGCGACGTCGCCCCGGTCGCGCACCTCACGGCCCGCCGCGCGCAGCGCCTCCACCAGTCCGTGCTCGCGGAACGCGGCCGGCGCCCGCTCCTGCCCCGGCGCGTAGGCACCGGCGCTGGACGGGACCCCGACGACGTGCAGGACGCGTGCCACGGACCCGATGCTCGCCAGCAGCGCCCTGGCCGGTCCTCACCCGCAAGGACGACCGTCAGCGGGAGCCGCGGCGCCAGACGACGACCGCCTGGCTGGGGGCGGGGTGGCGCAGGGCGGGGAGCCGGCTGGGGGGTGCCGGCGGGGTGTCGGCCGGGCGGGGGGTCGCGGCGAGGCGCAGGGCCTCGCGGGTGGCGTCGAGCTCGGCGCGCAGCTCGGCGTTGCGGGCCGTCAGGGCGTCGACCCGGTGCTCGAGCTCGAGGATCCGGCGTACCCCCTCGATGCCGATGCCGGCGGAGGTCAGCTCGGAGATCGAGCGCAGCAGCTCGAGGTCGCGGTGGCTGTAGCGCCGCCCGCCGCCGCCGGTGCGGCCGGGGGTGATCAGGCCGAGGCGCTCGTAGGTGCGCAGGGTCTGCGGGTGCAGGCCCGTGAGCTGGGCGGCGACGCTGATCACGTAGACCGGCGCGTCGGGTCCGGGCGGCTGCGTGAAGCTCATCGCGACTCCTCCCGCCCCTACGAGGCGTCCTCGAACAGCCCGGCCCGCAGCGGCTTGCCTGCGGTGGCGGTGCGGTAGGCCTCCACGGCCTCGCGCGCGGCCTGGTCGAGGACGGCCGGCACGTGGACCTCGACGGTGGCGAGCAGGTCGCCGCGGCTGCCGTCGGGCTTGGGCGCCCCGCGGCCGCGGACCCGGAACGTGCGCCCGTTGGGCGTGCCGGCCGGGATGCGGAGGGTGACCGGGGCGCCGCCCAGGGTCGGCACCTTGACCTCGGCACCGAGCGCGGCCTCGTCGAAGGAGACCGGGACGTCGAGGGTGAGGTTGTCGCCGGCGCGCCCGAAGACGCGGTGGGGCCGGACCTTGACGTCGACGTAGAGGTCGCCGGCCGGTCCGCCGTTCTCCCCCGCCGCGCCCTTGCCGCGCAGCCGGATCCGCTGGCCGTCCTTGACGCCGGCGGGGATGCGGGCCTGGATGGTGCGGGCCGAGGTGCCGCGGCCGCTGCCGCTGCAGGTGGGGCACTTCTCGTCGTAGACGAGCTGACGCCCACCGCAGGCCGGGCAGGTCTCGTTGATCGAGAACGCCCCGCCCACGCTCGAGACGACGTAGCCGGCGCCCTCGCACTCGGTGCAGATGCGCGGCCGGGTGCCGGGCTTGCCGCCCGTGCCGGAGCACGTGGGGCAGGCGGCGTCGGAGGTCAGCCGCAGCGAGATCGTGACGCCCTCGAGGGCGTCGTCGAAGGAGATCGTCGCGCTGGTCTCGACGTCGTGGCCCTTGGCCGGTCGGCGGGCCTGCTGCGTACGCCGGCCGCCGGCGGCGCCGCCGCCGAACATGTCGCCGAACATGTCGCCGAACCCACCGCCACCGCGGGCGCGGTCGCCGAGCAGGTCGTCGAGGTTGAACCCGCCCCCGGCACCCCCGCCGCCGCCGCCGAACCCGCCGCTGCCGTAGAGGCGGCGCATCTCGTCGTACTTGGTGCGCTTCTCGGCGTCGCCGACGACGTCGTAGGCCTCGGCGACGGCCTTGAACTTCTCGAGCTTGGCGGCGTCGTCGGGGTGGGCGTCGGGATGGTTGTCGCGGGCGAGCGACTTGTAGGCCTTCTTGATCTCGGCCGCGGTGGCGTCCTTGCCCACGCCGAGCACGGCGTAGAAGTCCTTCTGCGCCCAGTCGGGTCGGAAGCCGTCCTGGTCAGCCATCCTCGTTCCTCCTCTCCGTCGGTGCCGTCAGGGCCGTCATCGGTAGGTGCTCGCTCAGCCGTCGACCGGGTCGACCACGAGCACCTGCGCCGCACGCACCACCCGGTCGCCGATCTTGTAGCCGGCCTTGGCGATCACCTTGCAGGTGGTCACGGTGACCTCGGGGTCCTGGCCGATGTGGCTCAGGGCCTCGTGGACCGTCGGGTCGAACGGGTCACCGACCGCCCCGAACTTCTCGAGGCCGGCGGCGGCGACGACGCGCTCGAGTTGGTCGGCGACCGACTTGAATCCGCTGTCGAGCTCGCCGTGCTCCTTGGCGCGGTCGATGTTGTCGAGCACCTCGGTGATCGGCGCGAGCGCGGCGTACGTCGCGTTCTGCTTGACCAGGTCGCGGTCGCGCTCGACCCGCCGCTTGTAGTTGAGGTACTCCGCCTGCAGCCGCTGGAGGTCGACCAGCCGCTCCTCGGCGAGCCGCTCGGCGACGACGAGACGGTCACCGGGCGACTCGGGGACCTCGTCCTCGACGGCGTCGTCGAGGACACCGTCGGGCGCGGTGGCGGCGGCCTCGGCCGCCGCCACCTGCTCGTCCTCGAGCGAGCCCTGGACGACGTCCGGGTTCTCCTCGGGGACGTCCGTCACTTGTCGCCCTCGGGCTTCTCGTCGTCGACGACCTCGGCGTCGACCACGTCGGCGTCGACGATGTCGTCGTCGGCCTCACCCGTGGCGCCGGTGGACCCACCGGCCGCGGCCTGCTCGGCCTCGGCGGCGGCGTACATCGCGGCGCCCATCTTCTGGCTCGACTCGTTGAGCTTGGTGACGCCGGCCGTGATGGTCTCCGACGACGCCTCGGTGTCCTCGAGGGTGGCCTTGAGCGCGTCGACGTCGGCCTGGACCTCGCTCTGGACGTCCTCGGGGATCTTGTCGCCGTTGTCGGCCAGGAACTTCTCGGTCGTGTAGACGAGCTGGTCGGCCTGGTTGCGGGCCTCGACGGCCTCGCGACGCTTGGCGTCCTCCTCGGCGTACTGCTCGGCCTCCTTGACCATCCGGTCGATGTCGTCCTTGCCCAGCGCGGAACCACCGGAGATCGTCATCGACTGCTCCTTGCCGGAGCCCTGGTCCTTGGCCGAGACGTGCACGATGCCGTTGGCGTCGATGTCGAAGGTGACCTCGATCTTCGGGACGCCGCGGGGAGCCGGCGGGAGGCCGGTGAGCTCGAAGTTGCCGAGGGGCTGGTTCTGCGACCACATCTGGCGCTCGCCCTGGGCGACCTTGATCTCGACCGAGGGCTGGTTGTCGTCGGCGGTGGTGAAGATCTCCGAGCGCTTGGTCGGGATCGTGGTGTTGCGCTCGATGAGGTTGGTCATCACGCCGCCCTTGGTCTCGATGCCGAGGGAGAGCGGGGTGACGTCGAGCAGCAGCACGTCCTTGACCTCGCCCTTGAGGACGCCGGCCTGCAGGGCCGCGCCGATGGCGACGACCTCGTCGGGGTTGACGCCCTTGTTGGGCTCCTTGCCACCGAGCAGGTCCTTGACGACCTCGGCCACGGCGGGCATCCGGGTGGAGCCACCGACGAGGACGACGTGGTCGATCGCGGAGACCGCGACGCCGCCGTCCTTGAGCACCTGCTGGAACGGCACCTTGGTGCGGTCGAGCAGGTCTGCGGTGAGCTTCTGGAACTCGCTGCGGGTCAGCTTCTCCTCGAAGTGCAGCGGGCCGGACTCGCCGTGGGTGATGTAGGGCAGGTGGATCGTGGTCTCCGAGGACGACGACAGCTCGATCTTGGCCTTCTCGGCCGCCTCCTGCAGGCGCTGCTTGGCGATCTTGTCGGCCGCCAGGTCGACGCCGTTGGCGTTCTTGAACTTGGTGACCATCCACTCGACGACCTTGTTGTCCCAGTCGTCGCCACCGAGGTGGTTGTCGCCGGAGGTCGCCTTGACCTCCACGACGCCCTCGCCGATCTCGAGCAGGGACACGTCGAACGTGCCGCCACCGAGGTCGAAGACGAGGATGGTCTGGTCGTCGCCCTTGTCGAGGCCGTAGGCCAGCGCGGCCGCGGTGGGCTCGTTGACGATGCGGCTCACGTTGAGGCCCGCGATCTCGCCGGCCTCCTTGGTGGCCTGGCGCTGGGCGTCGGAGAAGTACGCCGGCACGGTGATGACGGCGTCGGTGACCGTCTCGCCGAGGTAGGCCTCGGCGTCGCGCTTGAGCTTCTGCAGCACGAAGGCGCTGATCTGCTGGGGGGTGAAGGACTTGTCGTCGATGTCGACCTTCCAGCTCTCGCCCATGTGGCGCTTGACCGAGCGGATCGTGCGGTCGACGTTGGTGACGGCCTGGCGCTTGGCGACCTCGCCGACGAGCACCTCGCCGGACTTGGCGAAGGCGACGACGGACGGGGTGGTGCGCGCGCCCTCGGCGTTGGCGATGACGGTGGGCTCGCCGCCCTCGAGGACGGCGACCACGCTGTTGGTGGTACCGAGGTCGATGCCGACAGCTCGTGCCATGGTGGGGTTCCTCCGTTGGTTCGTGGTGTGGTGTCAGACAAGTTGAGTCCGAATGGCTCAAGTCTGGCACAGGGTCCAACGGGGGTCCGGCCGGGGTTGTTCCCGAGGTCGCGACCGACCTGCGCTGGCTACGCTCGAGGACGTGACGCTCCAGGCCCCCGAGACCGGCTCCTACCTCGAGTTCCTCCGCGCCCTGGCCGGACCCGACCTCGCCGCCTGCGAGCCGGAGACGGTGCTCCGCGACCTGCGGCGGCGCCTGGCCGGCTTCCGCCAGGAGTACAAGTTCGGCATCGACGAGGTGCTGACCAAGATCACCATCCTGCGCGAGGAGTTCGAGGAGACCCACGACTACGGGCCGATCGAGCACGTGAAGACCCGCCTGAAGACGATGGACAGCCTGCTCGAGAAGATCGACCGGCTCGGGCTGCCCCCCGACCTGGACGCGATCCGCGACGGCGTCCGGGACATCGCCGGTATCCGGGTGACCTGCGCCTTCGTCGAGGACACCTACCGCTTCGCCGAGATGCTCACCCGCCAGCCCGACCTCACCGTGCTGCAGACCAAGGACTACATCCGCGAGCCCAAGGCCAACGGCTACCAGAGCCTGCACATCATCGTGGAGGTGCCGGTCTTCCTGTCCGACCGCACCGTCCAGGTGCCGGTCGAGCTGCAGATCCGGACGATCGCGATGGACTTCTGGGCCAGCGTCGAGCACCAGATCTACTACAAGTACGCCGGCACCGTGCCTGACCACCTGCGCGAGACGCTCCGGTCGGTGGCCAGCACCGCCACCGACCTCGACGAGCAGATGGGGCGGCTGCGCGCCGAGGTGCAGACGCTCACCTGACCCCCGTGTCGCCGACGGGACGTCGGTGGCGCGAGGACGGGCATGAACGCGAGGAGGGAGCGGGGTTTCCGCCGCTCCGGCGAGGGCATGCGTAACCACCGCAGTGACCCATCCGTGCTCGACCCAGGAGCGGTGCATGCAGGACCCACTCGACCGGATCGCCGACGCCCGCGACGGCCTCGACCGCGTCTCCCAGCGCTTCGAGAAGGCGCAGGCGTCGCTGCAGGAGGCGACGGCCTCCGACGAGAGCGGCGAGGTCACCGTGCGGCTCCTGCCGCAGGGCGAGATCACCGACCTCGTGGTCGGACCGAGGTGGAAGGCGAGCATCGCGCCCGAGGCCTTCGGGGCCGCGGTCGTCGAGGCCTACACCAAGGCCGGCGCGGTCGCCTCCGAGCAGTGGGCCGACTCCCTCGCCGCGGAGGTCGACGCCGACGAGCCGTCGACCCGCTCGATGGCCCCGTCGTCGGAGTCGGTGTACGCCAGGCTCGACGAGGTCACCCGGCCCGACGTGCTCGCCGCCCGTAGCGAGCAGTCGCTGGCCGCGATGGTCGAGATCCTCCGCGAGGCCAACCGCCAGTTCGACGGCGTCGTCGCGGAGGCGAAGAGCCTGGCCGCCGCCCAGCACGTCGGGAGGTCGAGCGGCCTCACGGTGACCCTGTCCGGCGTCGGCACCCTGGCCTCGGTGGAGGTCGAGCCCGCCTGGGCCGAGCGCACCAACGGCCCGGCGCTGAGCCAGCACTTCATGAAGGCCTACCGCGACGCCCTGCGCGAGGCACGCAGCCGGACCACCTCCGACGTGGTCGACCAGAGCATCTTCGGCGAGCTGAACCGACTGGCCGGCGACCCGGAGGCCCTCGCCGCCCGCCTCCGCATGACCTGAGACGAACCTGTTCCCCGACCGCCCACCCCGAGGAGAGACATGACCCTGCAGACCGACCTCCAGGCCCTCGAGACCGACGCCCAGACCTGGGACGACGTCTCCTCCACCCTCAGCACCGCCGCCACCAGCACCAGCGGGCTGGGCCTCACGGTCGGCGAGCTGTCGTGGGCTGCCCAGGTCACCGGGCTCACCACCACCTACGACACCTACGTGCAGTTCGTGAACGACCGGCTGACCGAGGGCACCGAGGAGACCTCCACCATCGCCGCCGGCCTGCGGCAGGTGAAGGCCGCGTTCGAGGGCGCCGAGGGCTCCAACATCAACCAGTTCGACGGCTTGTGGGACGCCGTCTCCGAGTGACCGACGCGACCCCGACCCGACCTCACGAGAGAAGGCACCAGTGAACGAGTTCATCGAGGAGATCAACCGCCTCGTCCAGCGGCTCCAGGACGGCTTCAACGACCTCGTCAACGCCATCAACGACGTGCTGAGCTGGGTGCCGTGGGGCCTCGGCTGGGCAGCCGACCGGGTCCGCGACGCGTTCGGCTACCTGGAGGAGAAGTGGAACGAGTTCTGGGACGCCGCCACCCTCATCTTCGGCAACATGGGTGATCTCGGCGCCGTGGAGCAAGCCGGTCAACAGTGGAGCAGCGACATCGGCTCGCCGGTGAGCGAGGAGGTCGGCACCGTCGACCGCGCGCTCCTGAAGGCCGACGACCACTGGAAGGGCCAGGCTGCCGAGGCGTACTTCCCCAAGGCGGCGCTGCACAAGAGCGCCATGGAGAAGCTGCAGACCTTCACCGACACCGCCGCCGACGCCCTCGACGGCGTCCGGGCCGGGCTCGTCAAGTTCTACGCCGGGCTGATCACCGCTCTCGTCGCGCTCGTGGGCGGTCTCGTCGCCGCCCTGGCCTCGACCGCGACCATCGTCGGCATCCCGGCCGGCATCTTCATCTTCGCCGCCGCGTGCCTGGTCGCGGAGGGGGCGTTCTTCACCGGTGGCATGTTCCTCAAGAGCGACTGCGACTCCGCGCAGAGCAAGCTCAACCGCAAGCTCGGCGAGCTCAGCGGCTTCCCCGACGGCGCCTGGCCCCCGGGCGCCGTGCTCACGGCGTGACCGGAACCCGCGCCCGCGCGGCGCTGCTCGCGGTCGGAGGAGCCACGCAGGCGCTCGCCGGCCTGGCCCTCCTCGTCCTGCTGCCCCAGGCGACCGACGACGACGCCGTCACGTGGTGGCTCCGCCTGGCGACCGCGCTCGTCATCCTCGCCGGGCTGGTCGTGGTGCTCGCCGCCGCCCGCTGGGCGGCCCGGCCGGGTCCGCAGCGCGGGCTGCCGGGGCTGGCCGTGGCACTCGGCGTCGTCGGCGTCCTCGTGGCGGTGCTGGGCGGCATCGCCTTCGTCGTCGACGGGGGACCCGACGGCGGCACGGCGTTCGTGCTCGGGATGATGCTGGTCGTGCCGCTCGGCCTGGGCATCCTGCTCGCCTCGCTCGTACGCCGTGAGAGTGCGGCCGCCGCGCGCACCGCGGGCCACCACGCCCCGGCGTCCCGGTAGTGGCGGACGCCGGTCACCCCGCTCCGGCCGCCCGACGAGCGGCGCCCTCCACCTCCGCCGCCAGCGCCGCGGTCGCCGGTACGGCGTCGGCGCCGGGCCGGTAGGCCAGCCCGACGTGGCGGCGTCCGAGGGAGGCCATCGGCACCACCCGCACGTCGGGGTGGCGGTACGCCGCCAGGGCCGAGGCCGGCAGGACCGTGACGCCCAGCCCCCGGGCCACGAGGTTCTGCACGACCACGTAGTCGTCGGTCGTGTGCCGGATGGTCGGCACGAAGCCGGCCTCGGCGCAGCAGTCGACCAGGTGGGTGCGGCAGTTGACGCACCCGCCGATCCAGTCGGCGTCGGCCAGCGCCGCCAGGCCGCGTCGCCCGGGGCCACGGCGCCCCGGCCCGACCACGAGGTGGACCGGCTCGTGCAGGACCGGTCGCCAGGTGAGGGCGCCGAGGCCGGTCGGCGGACCGTCGTAGCCGAAGACCAGGGCGAGGTCGGCGTCACCGGCCGCGACGGCGGCCACCGCCTCGGGCGGCTCGGCCTCGGCGAGCCCGACCTCGACCTCGGGGTGGGCGGCGGCCAGGGCGCCGATCGCCTCGGGCACCAGGGTGGCCGCGCCCGACGGGAACGCGACGAGCCGCACCCGGCCGGCCCGGAGCTCGGTGAGTGCGGCGACCTCCTCGGCGGCGGCGTGCAGCTCGGCGGCCACCACGTCGGCCCGCCGCAGGAGCGCGCGGCCGGCCTCGGTCGGGGTCACCCCGCCGGGGCCGCGCAGCAGCAGCGGACCGCCGGCCTCGCGCTCCAGCCGGGCGAGCTGCTGGCTGACCGCCGGCTGCGTCCACCCCAGCTCGCGGGCCGCCGCGCTGATCGACCCGGCGCGCGCGACGTCGCGCAGCACGAGCAGCCGGCGCGGGTCGAGAGCCATAGGCACAGGTTATGGCCTCCCCTAGGAGGTCGGGTCTTCCTTGGGGGCTCACTCCCGGGGGAGGGTGGAGCCATGAAGACCATCGGCCTCGTGGGCGGCATGTCCTGGCACTCCACCGCCACCTACTACCGACTGGTCAACGAGCAGGTCGCGGCCCGGCTCGGCGGGCACGCCTCGGCCAGGGTGTCCCTCCAGTCCCTCGACTTCGCCGAGGTCCGCGACTGCCAGGTCCGCGGCGACTGGGCCGGCTCGGCGGCCATCCTGGCCGCGGCCACCGAGCGGTGCGTGGCCGGCGGCGCCGACCTCGTCGGCCTCTGCACCAACCTGATGCACAAGAACTTCGCCGCGCTCGAGACCGCCGCGTCGGCCCACGGCGTCCGGGCGGTCCACATCGCCGACGCCGTCGCCGCGGTCGCCCGTCGCGAGGGCTGGACCACCCTCGGCCTGCTCGGCGCGCGCTGGGTGATGGAGGAGACCTTCTACGCCGACCGCCTCGCCACCCACGGCATCTCCGTGGTGGTGCCCGACGCCGCGGGCCGCGAGCTGGTCGACCGGGTGGTCTTCGACGAGATCACCCAGGGGATCTTCCGCGACGAGTCGCGCGCGGCGTACGTCGACGTGATGCACGACCTCGCGGCGCGCGGTGCCGACGCGGTGGTGCTCGCCTGCACCGAGATCGGCCTGCTCGTCGGCGCCGGCGACGCCCCGCTGCCGGTCGTCGACTCCGCGGTGGCGCACGCCGAGATGCTGGTCGAGCTCGCGCTCGAGCCCCAGGCCGCGGCGGTCTGAGGCACCATCGGGGCATGCGCCTCGCCGCCCTGCTCCTCGCGACCGGGCTGCTCGCGGCCGCCTGCACGTCCGAGTCCGACCCCGAGCCCGGCGCGCCGGAGCCGTCCCCGACCAGCACAGCGGCACCGTCGCCGACGACGCCCGCCCCGTCACCCACCAGCGCTCCCCCACCCGACCCGCCCGACCCGCCGCCGCTCCCCCGCGTCGGTCCCGACGACCTCCGGGTCGCCACCGCCGTGGGTGCCGTGGAGTTCCTGGCCGGCGAGGTGGGGCCGCGACCGGGCCACACCCCGGCGTACTTCCGTGCCGCCCGGTGGGCCGAGCGGCGACTGACGGCGTCCGGCTGGACCGTCGAGCGGCAGCGGTTCCCGACCCCGGCGGGCTTCTCCTGGGACACCCCGGTCGAGGCAGGACCCTCGGTCAACGTCGTGGCCACCCGCGGCGACGTCGAGCCAGGCGAGCCGTGGCTGCTGGTCGGCGCGCACCTCGACACCGTGCCGCGGGCACCGGGCGCCGAGGACAACGCCTCCGGGGTCGGGGTGGTGCTGGCGGTCGCCGAGGCGCTGCAGGAGCGGCGCACCCGGTTGCCGGTGGTGCTCGTCCTGTTCGGCTCGGAGGAGCCGCGCGGGCCCGGCGACGCGCACCACTACGGGTCCAAGGCCTACGTCGCCGCGCTCGGTCGGGCCGAGCGCCGCTCGCTGCGGGCGATGGTCTCGCTCGACCGGGTCGGCGTGGGGTCGGTGGTGCCGGTGCAGACCGTCGGCGAGGCCAACGGCGTCAGCGACGAGCTCGTCGCGGCGGCGCGCCGGGTCGGCGTACGGACCGACCTGCAGACGTTCGAGACCTCCAGCGACCACGAGTCCTTCACCGACGGCGGACTGCCCGCCGCCCGCCTCGGCAGCACGCCGTACGCCGCCTACCACGACCCGACGGACGTGCCGTCGGTCGTCGAGCGCGACCAGCTCGAGCGGGTGGGGCGGATCGTGCTGGCCTGGTTGCGCTGACCCGTCCGGCAGGAGGATCGCCGGGCGACTCAACCTCCGGACCGCCCGGCAGCGTCTCGTCGACGAGGGTCCCCGCGGGGACGGGACGGAGGCAGGGTGCCCGAGCAGGAGTTCAGCGAGGTCGTCGCCGCGGTCACGCCCGCGCTGCGACGGCTCGCCCTCGCCCTGACGGCCGACCCGCACCGCGGCGAGGACGCCGTGCAGGCCACGCTCGAGCGGCTCTACCTCGCGTGGCCGCGGCTGGCCGTGCGCGACCCGGCGGCCTACGCCCGGGCGGCGCTGGTGCGCCAGGTCGCGACCGAGCGCCGACGGGCGTGGTGGGTGCGCGAGGTCAGCGCGGCGCACGTGCCCGAGGTCCGGGCGCCGGTCGTCGACGCCGAGGACCGGCTCGTGCTGCTCGACCACCTCGCCCGACTCCCCGCGCGGCAGCGGCACACGATCGTGCTGCGCTACCTCGAGGACCTGCCGGTCGCCGAGGTCGCCTCCCTGCTCGGCTGTGCCGAGGGCACCGTCAAGCGGGCCGCCCACGACGGGCTGCGCACCCTCCGCGCGGCCCTGACCCCCGACCTCGGCAACGACCGCGAGGAGGCGACGTGACCGACCACGACGACGAGCTGGTCGACCGGCTCCGCGAGGGCTACGCCCGCCTCCCGGCCGGCACCGGACCCGTCGACGTCGACGGCGTGGCGCGGCGGGCGCGCCGGACTCGGCGCCGGCGACGGTTACGGGCGGCGGGGGCCGTCGGATGCGTGGCGGCGGTGGCGGCCATGACCGCCCTCGCGGTCCCCGCGGTGCTCGACGACGGCGACGACGGTGACCTCGCCACCGACGGGATCCCGCCGGCCGCGACGCCGTACGACGGCCCGCTCGACGCGACCGGCCGCTACGGCGCCGCCGGCCGCGCGATCGACTGCGTCCACCCGCCGACCGGCGGCAACAGCGCGGCGGAGGTCTACGAGGGCGGCGCCACCAGCGACAGCCCGCTCGCCGCGGTGGAGACGGCGTACTCGGAGGGGCTGTTCCTGGCGGTGCCGCCCGACCCCGACCTCGCGGTCGCGGCGAGCGAGCCCGACCGGGTGCTCCTCACCCGCGAGGTCGACGGCCGCGTGCTGCTGGCCCTCGTCGTGCGCGACGGCCCGGCGATCGACGGCGCCGGCGGCGCGGGCTGGTACGTCGAGTCGTGGGCCCGCTGCGACTTTGCCGAGTTCCCCGAGGAGGTCGAGATCGCCGGGTTCGCGCGCTACGGCGTCTGGACCGACGCCGACGGCCTGCCCGTCCCGGTCGCGGAGGTCTTCACGTCCCCCGGCCCCGAGCACTGCGGCTGGCAGACCATGCAGATGCTCTTCGTCGACGACGGCGGCCCCCGCGGCCGGGCCTACGTCGAGGCGCCAGACGCCGCGCTGCGCGGCTCCGTCGCCGGCCGCTACCGCACCGACGTGCCCCTGCCGGCCGGCGCGCGCGACACCGGCTGGGAGCGCGACGGGCAGCACCTGTGGCTCTCGGCCGACGGCCGGTTCGCCTACGTCGGCTCCCGCACCTCCGTCGCGACCTGGCCCCGGCTGGACACCGCCTGCGCCTGATGCGCCGTCGCCGGCGGCGCGTCGTACGACGGCCGGTCGCCGACGGTGGTTGAGGAGGTTGCGCTGGCAACCGTCTCGAAACCACGCAGGACGGGCACCTCACCGGGTCTCGACTCGGGCTCGCTGGCGCTCGCCCGGCTCGACCAGCGTGGCATGGTCTCGAGACGGTCGTGACCGACCTCCTCGACCACCGTCGGACCCCGACGCCGGCCTCCTCGACCGCCGTCGGACCCCGACGCCGGCCTCCTCGACCACCGTCGGACCCCGACGCGACGTATCTCTCATCCGGAGGGGTCTGGGAACAACGGGGCCACTCCTGGTGTGGTCCTGGGTATGGCTACGACCATCCCGTCCCTGACCCTCAACAACGGCACGACCATCCCGCAGCTCGGTTTCGGCGTCTACCAGGTGCCTCCGGCCCAGACCGCCGACACCGTGACCAAGGCCTTCGAGGCCGGCTACCGCCACATCGACACCGCCCAGATGTACGGCAACGAGCAGGAGACCGGGGTCGCGATCGCGGCGTCGGGCATCCCGCGCGACGAGCTGTTCGTGACCAGCAAGCTCAACAACGGCTTCCACCGCCCCGACGACGCCCGCCGGGAGTTCGACGCGACGCTGGCCAAGCTGGGCCTGGACCACATCGACCTGTTCCTCATCCACTGGCCGCTGCCCACGAAGTACGACGGCGACTACGTCTCGACCTGGCGGACGCTGACGTCGTTCGTCGAGGACGGCCGGGCCCGCGCGGTGGGCGTCTCCAACTTCCAGCCCGCGCACCTCGACCGGATCGTCGCCGAGACCGGCGTCGTCCCCGCCGTCAACCAGATCGAGGCGCACCCCTACCTCCTCAACGACGAGGCGCGCGCGGCCACCCACCGCCACGGCGCGCTCGTCGAGGCGTGGTCGCCGATCGCCCAGGGTGCGGTGCTCGACGACCCGGCGGTCGCCGGGATCGCCGAGGCCCACGGCAAGACGCCCTCGCAGGCGACCCTGCGCTGGCACGTCCAGCGCGGCGACATCGTCTTCCCGAAGACCATGTCGCCCGAGCGGATGGCGGAGAACTTCGCGATCTTCGACTTCGAGCTCACCGACGAGCAGATGGCGACGATCAGCGGGCTCGACCGCGGCGAGGCCGGGCGCACCGGACCCAACCCGGACACGTTCGACTACGTGCCCTGAGCCGCCTGCTCACGCGTCGAGGGCTCGCCCCCAGGCCTCCAGCAGGTGGGCGAGCCGGGACCTCTCGGCCTCGGTGAGGCCGGCGAGGAGCCGGTGCTCGTTGGCGACGTGCTGCTCGACCAGGCCGTCGACGAGCCGGAACCCCTCGTCGGTCAGCCGGATCAGGCGCGAGCGCGCGTCGTCGGCGCTCACGGTGCGCTCGACGTAGCCGGCCGAGACGAGCCGGTCGACGCGCTTGGTCACCGCGCCCGAGGTGACCATGGTGCTGGCCCCGAGCTGGCCCGGTGTCAGCTCGTACGGCGCCCCGCTGCGCCGTAGCGAGGCCAGCACGTCGAAGTCGCCACGGGCGAGGCCGGCCGCGGCGAACACGGTGCGCAGCTCGCCGTCGAGCCGGTCGGCGAGGCGGTGCAGTCGCCCGATGACGCCCATCGGGGACGTGTCGAGGTCGGGGCGCTCGGCCCGCCACTGCTGCAGGATCCGCCCGACGTGGTCCGGTTCGGTCATGGACTAGACGATATCTCACGCGGAAGATATATTCTCTTCCGTGGAAGACAACAGGCTCCGCGCCACCGCGATCGCCGCCGTCGCCCCCGTCGCCTGGGGCACGACGTACCTCACCACCGAGCAGTTCCTGCCACCCGACCGACCACTCTTCGCCGCCCTGATGCGGGCGCTCCCGGCGGGGCTGCTGCTGCTCGCCGTCGTCCGCCGGCTCCCGAGCGGCGAGTGGTGGTGGCGCGCCGCGCTGCTCGGCACCTGCAACATCGGGCTGTTCTTCCCGCTGATCTTCCTCTCCGCCTACCACCTTCCCGGTGGTCTGGCCTCCACGGTGCAGGCGGCGTCGCCGCTGGCGGTGATGGCGATCGCCTTCGTGCTGCTGCGCGAGCGTCCCGGCCTCCAGCGGGTCGTCGCGGCCCTCGTCGGCCTGGCCGGGGTGGGGCTGCTCGTGCTGCGCTCGCCCGGCGGCGTCTCCGCGCTCGGCCTGGCCGGCGCCTTCGGCTCGGTGGCGGTCTCGGGGCTCGGGTTCGTCCTGGTCAAGAAGTGGGGCCGTCCCGAGGGCGTCGGCCTGCTCACCATGGTGTCGTGGCAGCTGGTCGCCGGCGGCCTGCTGCTCCTGCCGCTCGCGCTCGTCGTCGAGGGCGCTCCCCCGGCCATCGACCTGCCGGCGGCAGGCGGGTTCCTGTGGATCGGCGGCGCGGGGACGATCCTGGCCTACACCTGCTGGTTCCACGGCCTGTCGCGGATGCCGGCCGGGGCGGTGGCGCTGGTCGGACTGCTCAACCCGGTCACCGGCACGGTCCTCGGCGTGGCCTTCGCCGCCGAGGCGTTCGGGCCCGTCCAGGCGATCGGCATGGCGCTGGTGCTCGGCGGCGTCCTCGCCGGGCAGCGTCGTACGACGCCCGCCCCGGCGACCGCTGCGCCCGCGGCCGGGGAGGGCAGGATGGACCCGTGCGCCACACCCGCGCCCTCCTCGTCGCCGCCACGCTGACCGCCGTGGCGGCAGCCGGCGGCTGCACCCACGAGAACGACGGCGACGAGCGCCCGAGCCGGGGTGGCGGCGCCGCGCCGCCGACCGGCGTGTCGCTGTCCTTCATCCAGCTGCGCGCCGACGAGGGCAGCAGCCGGGCCCAGCTGCGGGTGGTCAACGAGTCCGACCAGGCGCTCGAGGTGACCGGCGTCGGGCTCGACTGGCCCGGCTACGGCACCTTCGACACCGACTACGAGACCGTGGTCGAGGCGGGCCGCGTGCTCGACCTGCGCTTCGAGCTGCCGGCGCCCGACTGCTCGGCCCCCGAGACCGCGCTCGCCGAGCCGGTCGTCGGCCGGCTCGGGCTGGCCGACGACGTCGAGGTCACCGACGAGCTCGATGAGAGCGGCACCGGCTACGTCACCCGGATCCGCCAGCGCACCTGCGACGAGCAGCGCGTCGCACAGGCGGTGCAGCTGCGCTACGGCCCGGGCTGGCGGGTCGAGGGCACCGGTCGCCGGGCCGCGGTCGTCGGCACCGTCACCCTGCTGCGGCGCGCCGAGACCGGCCAGGTCACGGTCACCGGGATCCAGGGTTCCGTGCTGCTGCGACCGGTGCTCGACCGACCGCTCGTGCTGCCCGCCGGCCAGGCGTCGGCCAGCGTGCCGGTGCGGGTCGTCATCCCCCGCTGCGACGAGCACGCCCTCACCGAGAGCAGCCAGACCTTCCACCTCAAGCCGACGTTCCGCTTCGGCTCGGGCGCGGACGCCGAGACGGTCACCGTGCTGCGGATCCCCGACGCCGCCAGCCGCCAGGCCGGCCAGCGGCTGCTCGCCGGCGCGTGCGTCGTCGACGGATCGGCCACATGACGCAGGCCGCCGCCGACTTCCGGCTGCGCGACGTCGCACTCTCGGCGTACGGACCCACGATCGTCAGCTCGATCGGGCACGGCGCGGTGATGCCCGTGCTGGCGCTGCGGGCGCGCGACCTCGGCGCCGACGTGAGCACGGCCGCCGCGATCGTGGCCCTCCTCGGCCTCGGCATGCTCGTCGCGTCGCTGCCGGCGAGCGCCGCGGTCGCCCGGATCGGCGAGCGCCGCGCGCTCGTGTACGCCGGCGTCGTCGACGCGGCCGCGATGCTGCTGGGCGCGATGGCCGGGTCGGTGCTGCTGCTGGCGGTGTCGGTGGTGGTCAGCGGTGCGACCTGGACGACGTTCCTGATGGCGCGCCAGGGCTTCATGATCGACGCGGTGCCGCTGAGCCACCGGGCACGGGCGCTGTCGACGCTGGGCGGCTCGCACCGGGTCGGGGTGTTCGTCGGTCCGCTGCTCGGCGCCGGGCTGATCTCCCTCGGCGGCCTCGACGCGGTCTTCCTCCTCGCCGCCGTCGCGGCGCTGGCGGCCGCCGGCCTCGCCGCGCGGATGCCCGACCTCGGCCAGGAGCGCCGTGACGCCCAGCGCGAGCGCGGCCACCTCGGCGTGTGGCAGGTGCTGCGCCGGCACCGGCGCACGCTGCTCACCCTCGGCGTGGTCGTGGTGGTGATCTCGGCGTCACGGTCGGTGCGGACCGGCCTGCTGCCGCTGTGGGCCGACCACGTCGGCATCTCCCCCAGCACGACGTCGCTGATCTTCGCCCTCGCCGGCGCGATCGACATCGTCTTCATCTACCCCGGCGGCTGGCTGATGGACCGGTACGGCCGCACCGTCGTCGCCGTGCCCGTCGTGCTGACGGTGGCGGTCGGCGCCCTGCTGCTGCCGCTGGCGACTTCGGCCGTCGCGGTGGCCGCGGTGGTGGCGCTGATCGCCGCGGGCAACGGCCTCGGGTCGGGGATCGTGATGGTCCTGGGCGCCGACGCCGCGCCCGACGACGGCCGCGCCCAGTTCCTCGGCGGCTGGCGGCTGTGCGGCGACATCGGGCTGTCCGGCGGCCCGCTCGTGGTCAGCGCCGTCGCCGCCCTGGCGCCCCTGGCGGTGGCCTGCGTGGTGATCGGCGGGCTCGGGCTCGCCGGCACGGCGTGGACGGCGTACTGGGTGCGCCGCGAGGACCAGCGGGTCAGGTGACGGTGACCGCGACCTCGTTGGAGGCCTCACCGGTCTCGGTGTCGAGGACGCGGAACCGGTTCTCGCCGGCGGAGCCGGTCTGCACGAAGGTGGAGAACTGGTCGCCGTTGACCAGCACGGTGATCGCGGCGAAGTCACCCCACCTGCCGGCCTCGAACCGCTGCACCAGCAGCACGGCCCCGTCGCCCCCGGGGTAGGTGCCGGTGAGGTCGATCGGCTCCATCGGGCCGACCTCGGACTGCGCCGACTCGAGCGTGATCTCGTCGGCGGGGGCGTCGCTGAACGTCGACGTCGGCAGGTCGGGCTCGGGCACGTCGGAGAGCGTGACGTAGGACTGCGGCTCGTTGCTGTCGGTGGGCGAGGGCAGGAAGAGCGTCTCCTGGGCCGTCGCGTCGGCGGTGGCGGCACCGTCGTCGGACAACCCGGCGGCGCGGCTGGCCACGAGGGCGCCGACGGCGAGGACCCCGCCGACGATCACGGCCACCGCGACCAGGGAGAGCACCCCCCACAGCACGGCGAGCGTCGGGCGCTCCGCCCGGACGACGTCCTCGTGCTGGTCCTCGGTCACCGGGCCATTGTGAGCGACGGCCCGCTGCCGACCAAACCGCGTCGGTCGATCACCGCGGCTCGAGCACGACGACGGGGATCACCCGGTCGGTGGTGGCCTGGTAGGTCTCGAAGTCGGCGTACATCTCCACGAGCCGCGGCCACAGGGCCAGGCGCTCGTCGGGGGTCGCGACGTGGGCACGCACGGGGCGCGTCTCGCGGCGCAGGTGCACGGTGGTCTCGGGGTGGGCACGCAGGTTGGCGACCCACTGGGGGTCGGTGGGCAGCCCGCCCTGTGACCCGACGACGACCAGGTCGGGTCCGTGGGCGAGGTAGAGCAGCGGGGTCGTGTACGCCGTGCCGCTCTTGCGACCCACGTGGTCGAGCAGCAGCGTGGGGACCGGCTTGCGGAACCCCGCTCCGATCCGCCACCTGCTGCCGACCCGCCCGCCCGTCAGCCGGAAGACCCTGACCTGGGCGCGGGCCATCAGCTTGATCGCCCTGGCGGTGGCCGGCCTGGCCAGCGCCTCGCGGCGCTTGGCGAGCCGGTCGGGGGTGAGGTCGGGCATCACAGGCCCCGCTTCCAGACGACCTGCTCGTGCAGGCGGCGGCTCCGCCAGCCGTCCGGCGTCCGCACGACGTCGTGGTGGTACATCCCGCCGATCTCGACGATCCGGGTGCCGCCCTGCCCGTCGTCCATCGGCATCGGGTTGTCGAAGTAGGCCACCACGGCGGCGGCGTCGGGGCCGCCGAAGAGGATCTCGACCTGCCCGATGGTGTGCATGCGCTGCGGGAAGAACGCCGGCAGCATCTCGGCCAGCCACGGCTTGACCTCGGCGTACGACGCACGGATGCCGCCGGACTCGGTGTAGTCGACCTGCGCGTCGGCGGTGAACACGGTGTCCAGCCGATCCCAGTCGCCGGTGTCGATGGCCCGGGTGTAGCGGGTGATCACATCGGTGATCTCGAGGCGGTCGCTGATCTCCTGGAGGTCCACGGCGCCACCCTGGCAGATAACTGAAACACGTTCTAGTCTTCGCCCCGTGAGGTTCTCCTACGCCGAAGCCATGACGCACGCGACCTACTACGCCCCGCTCGCCCGGGCGGCGGAGGCGGCGGGCTACACGTCGATGACGGTCGCCGACTCGCTGATCTACCCGAAGGAGTCGGACAGCACCTACCCCTACACCGACACCGGCGACCGGGAGTTCCTCGAGGGCAAGGAGTTCATCGAGACGATGGTGCTGTGCGCGCACCTGTTCGCGGTGACGACGACCCTGCGGCTGACGCCGTTCGTGCTCAAGCTGCCGGTGCGGCCGCCGGTGCTGGTGGCCAAGCAGGCGTCGTCGCTGGCGTTCCTGTCCGGCAACCGGCTCGGCCTCGGGGTCGGCATCAGCCCGTGGCCCGAGGACTTCGCCAACCTGCAGGTCGACTGGGCCAGGCGCGGCAAGCGGATGGACGAGTGCCTCGACATCGTGCGCGGGCTGACGTCGGGTGAGTTCTTCGGCTACCAGGGCGACTTCTACGACATCGACGTGCTGCAGCAGAGCCCGGCGCCGACGGAGCCGATCCCGCTCCTGGTGGGCGGGCACGCCGACGCCGCGCTGCGCCGCGCCGTGCGCAAGGGCGACGGCTGGATGCACGCCGGCGGCGACGGCGAGGAGCTCGACCGGCTGCTCACCCGCCTGGCCGAGATCCGCGAGGAGGAGGGCGACACCCGCGACGACTTCGAGGTGCACGTCATCTCCTACGACGCCTACACCCTCGACGGGATCAAGCGCCTGGAGGACAAGGGCGTCACCGACTGCATCGTCGGCTTCCGGGTGCCCTACCTCAAGGGCCCCGACACCGAGCCGCTGGAGAAGAAGGTCGAGCACCTGGAGAAGTACGCCGAGAACATCATCGCGAAGGCCTCCTGACCCATGAGCGCCTCGCTCGACCTCACCCGGCCCCTGCAGGACGCGATCGCCGAGGCCGAGGAGCTGATCGCCAACGCGCCGTTCATCCGCACCGAGCAGGACCGGCTCGAGGGCTACGACTACCTCGCCGGCCGCATCCGGATGGCGATGCAGATGGCCTTCGACTACGACCTCGACCGGCCGCTGTTCGTCAACCCGACCCACCAGTTCAGCCGGCAGGGCCTCGACAACCCCGACGCGATCTACCTCAGCGCGTTCCTGCGCGAGGGGGTCGAGTACGTCGTCCGCGGCCGCCGCGGGACGTCGTCCGACCTGTCCTTCCAGGTGATGGGCGGCGCCTACAGTGCGACCTCGGCGGCGACGTCGCTGATGGCCTTTGACGACCGCGAGCTCGACGTCGCCGACGACGGCACCTTCGAGCTCACCTACGTCGCCGAGCCGGGCGCGAAGACGATGATCGTGCGGGAGGTGTTCTGCGACTGGGACACCGAGGAGCGCGGCACCCTCACCATCGAGCGCCCCGACACCCTGGGCCGGCCGGCCAGGTCACTGACCGAGGCGACGCTGCGCAAGAAGTACGAGGTGGCGGCCCGCTCGCTCACCGGCTCGATCCTGACCTGGTTCGAGTTCCCGAAGTGGTTCGAGCGCAAGGAGCCGGTCAACACGCTCACCGCGCCGCAGTCCACGCCCGGCGGCCTGGCCTCGCAGCGCTCCTCGATCGGGCACTACGAGCTCGACGAGGACCAGGCGCTGGTCATCAGCGTCCCGCGCTGCGACGACGGCAGCTACCAGGGCATCCAGATCGGCTCCGACTGGTACGCCTCGACCGACTACGAGACCCACCAGACCTCGCTCACCAAGGCCCAGGCCACCACCGACCCCGACGGGGTGATCCGGGTCGTCGTCTCCGAGCACCAGCCCCGGATCGGCGACGGCGTCCTGGCCAACTGGCTCGAGACCACCGGCCACCGCACCGGCTCGATGATGCTGCGCTGGCAGCGCCTGACCCGCGACCTCACCCAGGACGCCGACGGGCCCACCGTCCAGGTCGTCCCCCTCGCCGAGGTCGCCGAGCACCTCCCCCACGCCGTACCGATCACCCCCGAGCAGTACGCCGAGCGCATCGCCGCCCGCCAGCGCGCCGTCGCCCGCCGGATGATCAGCTGACGGGTCCGCGGGGATACTCCGTGACGCCATCAACGTCCAAAGACCCGTCTTAGGTTGATGACGTCTCGAACTATCCCGGCACCCTCGTAAAAAACTGGAACACGTTCTAGTGTGACCCCACCGCGGGCGACGAGGCCCGCCGACGTCCGGAGGACCCGCCGGTGAGCACCACCTCGATCCACCACAGCACGCCCGTCGCCGACGCCTACGAGGCGCAGCCGCTGCTGCGCGGCAAGGTCGTGGTCCTGTCCGGGGTCGGGCCCGGGCTCGGGCGGGCGCTGGGCGAGGAGGCGGCCCGGATGGGTGCCGACCTCGTGCTGGTCAGCCGGACCGAGAGGCGGCTGGAGAAGATGGCCGAGGTGGTCCGGTCGTACGGCGGCCGGGCGCTCGTCGTCCCGACCGACATCACCGACGAGGAGTCGCGCCGGGCGCTGGTCGACAGGGCCGTGCAGGAGCTCGGCCGCGTCGACTGCCTGGTCAACAACGCCTTCGGCATCCCGCCGATGTACCCGATCAGCACGATCGACGTCGAGGCCCTGCGGGCGGCCAACGAGACCAACGTGTTCGCGCCGCTGCGCCTCACCTCGCTGTTCGCCGACGCGCTGGAGAAGACCCACGGCTCGGTGATCATGCTCAACAGCGCGGTGCAGTTCAGCAGCCAGCCCGAGTACTCCGGCTACAAGCTCTCCAAGGGCGCGCTCGCCCACCTGGCCCACTCGCTGGCCACCGAGCTCGGCCCGCGCGGCATCCGGGTCAACAGCGTCGCGCCGTCCTACATCTACGAGGACGTCAACAAGGCCTACTTCGACTGGCTCGCGTCCGAGGCCGGCACCACCCACGACGACGTGTACGCCGAGAAGGCGGCGCCCTGCGACCTCAAGCGGCTCGCGTCCCCCGCCGAGGTCGCCCGCGCCACCCTGTTCCTGGCCTCCGACCTCGCCTCGGCCGTCACCGGCCAGACGCTGACGGTCGACTGCGGCGAGTTCCACAGCTGAGCGCGCCGTGACCGACAACGTCATGACCCGCGAGCGGGCCGACGTCGGCTCCTACGAGAGCATCGTCGCGGCCGCGCAGCGCACCACCGGCCTCACCGACCTCGGCGGCACCCAGCACGAGGAGGGCCTGCGGATCCTGGTCGACGACCTCGCGTCCCCCGAGGCCGGGCTCACCCCGCGCGGCAACTACTTCCAGCGCTCGGAGGTCAAGAGCGCGCTGGTCGGCGTGCTGCTCACCCACGCCGCCTTCGCCCGGCACCCCGAGCACGCCGACGTCCCGATCGAGCGACCGATCTTCGTGATGGGCCTGCCCCGCACCGGCACGACGGCGCTGCACCGGCTGCTGCACGCCGACCCGGGAGCGCAGGGGCTGGAGATGTGGCTGACGCAGTACCCCCAGCCGCGCCCGCCGCGCGAGACCTGGGACGACGACCCGATCTTCCAGGCGATGCAGGCCGGCTTCGCCGCGCACCACGTCGAGAGCCCCGACTACAGGGGGATCCACTACATGGACGCCACCACGGTCGAGGAGTGCTGGCGGCTGCTGCGCCAGACCGGCAAGTCCAACTCCTACGAGTCGCTGGCCCACGTGCCCCGCTACACCGAGTGGCTGCGGCGCCAGGACTGGACCGACGCCTACGCCCGCCACCGCCAGAACCTCCAGCTCGTCGGGCTCAACGACCCCGACAAGCGCTGGGTGCTCAAGAACCCCAGCCACCTGACGGCCCTCGACGCGCTGATGACGGTCTATCCCGACGCGCTCGTCGTCCACACCCACCGCGACCCGGTGGTGTGCATCGCCTCGTCGTGCTCGCTGTCGGCCGAGACGACCGCCGGCCACTCCACGACGTACGACGCCGCCACCGTCGGCCGCACCCAGCTCGACCTGTGGTCGCGCTCGTTCCACGCCTACCACGACGCGCGCCCGGCCTACGACGACGCCCAGTTCGCCGACGTCGCGTTCGCCGACCTGGTCGCCGACCCGATCGGCACCGTCCGCGGCATCTACGACCAGCTCGGGCTCGACCTCTCCCCCGCCGCGCTGGCCGCGGTCGAGGAGATCGACCGCGAGCAGAAGCAGGGCGGCAAGGCGCCCTCGCACCGCTACGACCTGGCCGACTACGGCCTCACCGAGCGCGAGGTGCGCGCGGCCTTCGACCGCTGAGGGTCCGCCGACCCGTCGCCCGGAGGCGACGGGTCAGCGGGGTGGCCTCAGAGCCCCGCGAGGTAGCGGCGGTACTGCTGCCGCACCTGCGCGGGCGAGGCCGCGGTGTCGAGGAACATCAGCGAGTCGAACCGGCAGTCGCAGGGGTTGCGCTCGCGGGTGTCCTGCGGGAACGAGCCGCCGATCTTGATGCCGCGCGGCAGCGTGTCCGACGTCCCCGTGCCGTCGACGGCCCACGGGTCGCCGGTCGAGGTGTAGAACCCGTCGATCGCGCGGCCGTTGCGGTAGAGCGCCATCTCGCCCGTCGTGTAGTCGAACGTCGCCGCGAGGTGCACCCACCGACCGCGGGGCAGCAGCGTGCGCCAGTCGGCGGAGGCGGCGAACGTCGACGACGACCCGGTGTCGAGCCGGCGTCCCAGCGCGACGAGGCGCAGCTCGCCGTTGACGTCGATCAGCTCGAGCAGGGCCCGCACGCCGTGGCCGTCGGAGTTGCCGGACAGGACGCCGGCGAGCCCGATCGCGTTGTACCGGTCGTCCGGGGCGGGCGTGGTGGAGTCGAGGGCGACGCCGGTGCCGGTCATCTTGAACCAGCCCATCACGGTGGCCTCCTCGGCCCCCGCGAAGCGGGCCAGGGACGGAGCCCCGTCCGGGGCCCAGACGCCGGCCTTCCAGTCGTCGTTGCCGGCGACGGTCGGGTTGACCTGCTGGGTCTGGATGGAGTGCCGGCTGCCGGGGAAGGCCCCGTCGTCGGTCCGCATGTCCTCACCGCCGTTGACCAGGTCGAGGAGCGTGGCGGAGGCACCCTGGTCCTCCTCCTTGGCGCCGTCGACGGCGAACGGGTGCTCGAAGTCCCAGGCGGCCACCACGTGGTCGGCCAGCGAGGGCACCGGCTCGTCCTTCCACGGGGTCCTGCGGGTGCCGACGACCTTCCAGACCGTGCCGTTGGCCTTGGCCAGCAGGTAGAGGTCGCCGCGGGCGTCGGCGCCGAAGCGCAGGTCGATGCGGTGGTCACCGGCGAGGTCGGGCATCCGCAGCCGCTCGCCGTCGGTGTTCCACAGCTGCATCTCGTGCAGGGTCGCCTCGCGGCCGGTCTCCTGCTTCATCCGCGCGGCGTCGGCCCAGAACACGCGACCGTCGACGAGGTCGCCGAAGACGTACTTGCCCGCCAGCTGCGGGAACCGGTCGCCCCGGTAGACCTGGCCACCGCTGATGCCGTGGCCGCTGTCGGACGCGCACGGCCACCCGGCCGGCGGGTCGTGGTCGTAGGCGACGACGGGGTAGACGTAGCCGTACTTCTCGTCGTCCTCGGGCAGCGGGTAGAGGCGGCACTGGTCGGCGTTGTCGTAGACGAACCGGCCCTCCCGCGGGCTCCACCCGAAGTTGTCACCGGGGCGCACCTCGTAGACGGCCTCGATGGCGTGCTGGCCGATGTGGCCCAGGTACATCCGGTGCGGGGCCTTGCGGTCCCACGTGAAGCGGTGCGGGTCGCGCATCCCGATCGCGTAGACCTCACCGAGCGCCCCGGTGTCGCCGACGAACGGGTTGGACCGGGGTACGCCGTAGGTGCCGGTCGGGCCGTTCGTGCCCCGCGGGTCGATCCGCAGGATCTTGCCGTAGGGGTTGCCCTTGTCCTGCGGCTGGTCGGTGTTGAGGCCGATGCCGCCGTCGCCGGAGGCGACGTAGAGCAGGCCGTGGTCGTCGTCGCGCGGGCGCGCCGTCGGGTTGAAGTCGATCTGCTGGATGGCGTGGATCTGGCTGGCGTAGCCGAGCCGCAGCACCTCGCGACGCGTCCCGCGGAAGCGGTTGGCGTCGGGGTCGCGGGCGGTCCACTCGGTCACGACGCTGTGGGCGAAGGTCGGCGTCTGCGCCGGGTACGTCGTGGCCGGCAGGCTGCTCATGTCGGCGGCCTTCTCGGTGTGGACGGTGTAGAACCGCCCGGAGTCCTGGAAGTCGGGGGCGAACGTGACGAACCCGAACCCGCTGCCCATGCCGCGGCCGGAGTAGAAGCTCGGGAACTGCGCCTTGACGTCGAGGAAGAGGTGCTCGCGACCGCGGTCGAGCAGGTAGAGCGGGCCGTTGAGGTCGGGGACGTACTGGCGGCGGGTGCCGTCGGGCACCTCGCCGATGTAGTTGATGCGGTTGTGGCGCATCAACCGGTAGTCGGTCGGCGCCGGGGTGGGCGTCGAGGTCGGGAACTGGTGGTACTCCTCGAGCACCAGCCCGAGCGAGGAGCGCAGGGGGTCTTGCGGGACGGGGTCGGCGATCGGGTCTCCGGCGGCCCTCGCCGCCACCGGGGCCACGGGCGAGGCCGTGGCCGAGGTGGGCGTCGGGGCGAGCAGGCCCGCGACCAGCGCACCGGCCGCGGCGGTCACCCACCAGCGTGAGGTTGCCATGGGAACTCTCTTCCTCCCCACGGCTTGTACCGTGGGGATCTCCTGTTGAAGGACGCTGCCGGTTGCCGCCGGCAGCCCCGTCGGTCCCGCGGTGCTGCCGCGGGACCGACGTGGATCAGGGGTGGCGGACGCCGAGCGCCGCGACGTGGCGCACCCGGCCGTGGTTGTCGAACGAGCCGAAGCCGATCCGGCCGCCGGCGAAGGTGGTGTCGGTGGCCGTCATCAGCGGCTCGTCGGCGCCGTCGACGTGCACCGCGACCTCGCCGGTGTCCGCGCGGTAGTCGAGCCGTACGTCGTGCCAGTCGGTGTCGTCGATGGCGGGCGGCGCGCCCACGGCACCGTCCCACTGGTCGTCGATGCGGCGCCGGTCGGCGTCGTCGACGACGAAGATCCCGTTGTGCGGGTAGATCGTGTTGTCCTGCGAGAGGTGCGCGTAGTAGAACCGCGTCGGCGACCGGTAGTTCCAGATCAGCACGACGTCACGGTCGTTGCGGGTCACCGGCTCGTCGATCCGCACCTCGGCGCGGTAGGTCAGCGACCGCAGCTCGGGGCCCTGGGTGACCACGGCGTACTCGAACGGCCGGCGCGGGCCCGTGGGCGCGACCCCGCGCTCGGTCATCACGACCTGGCCGCGCTCGAAGGCCCACTTGGTGTCGGTGAGGGGGTCCCAGGCGCGGGGCGACGCGGGCGGGACGACGATCGCGAGGCGCGGTCGGTCGGTGGGGTGCTGCGCCGAGACCGGGCCGGGCAGCAGCGTGCAGGCGGCGATCGCCGCGGTCGCCGCGATGGTTGCGGTGGTGGGTCGGGTTGTCTTCATGGGTGCCTGGTTCCTTCCGAGATGTGGCACGCCGTGGGCTACAGGTGCGGCTCCACGAGGTCGAGGTAGCGGGCGCTCAGGGTGGCGACGGTGTCGTCGCCGGGGGCGGCCCAGATGTCGGCGTTGAAGATCTCCACCTCGACGTCGCCGTCGTAGCCGGCGGCGGCGACGGCGGCGGTGAACGCGCCGAAGTCGATGTGGCCGTCGCCGACCATGCCGCGCGAGAGCAGGGCGTCGGGCGGCAGCGGGGTGATCCAGTCGGCGACCTGGTAGGACGCGATGCGCCCGGCGGCCCGCGCGATCGTGGCGTGCACGTCGGGCTCCCACCACAGGTGGAAGGTGTCGACGACGACCCCCACCTGGTCGGCCGGGTGCTGCTCGGCGATGTCGAGGGCCTGGGCGAGCGTGGAGACCACGCCGCGGTCGGCGGCGAAGATCGGGTGCATCGGCTCGATGCCCAGGCGTACGCCGCGGGCCGCGGCCTCGGGCACGAGGGCGGCGACCGACTCGGCCGCGGTGGCCCGGGCGGCGCCCAGGTCGCGGTCACCGGCCGGGAGCCCGCCGGGCACGAGCACGAGCACCGGCGCGCCCAGGGTCACGCACTCGTCGAGGGCGCGCAGGTTCTCCTCGTGGGCCGCCTTGCGGGCCACGTCGTCGCGATCGGTGAAGAACCCGCCCCGGCACAGCGACGAGACCCGCAGCCCGGCCTCCCGCACCCACCGCGCCGCGACCTCGAGGCCGGCCTCGGCCACCGGTTCGCGCCACAGCCCGATGGCCGGCAGGCCGGCGCGCACGCACCCGTCGACGGCCTCGCGCAGCGACCACTCGGCCGTCGTGCGCTGGTTGAGGGAGAGGCGCGCCAGGCGGGGGTCGGCGGTCATCGGCGCACGCCCGCGACGTCGAGCCAGGCACGCATCCGGGCGGCCGCCAGGTCGGGGTCGCGCAGCAGGCCGGCGGCGTCGGCCAGCTCGACGAGCCGGGCGAGGTGCAGCGCCGAGCGCGCCGACTGCAGCCCGCCCACCATGGTGAAGCCGGGCTGGTGGCCGTTGAGCCAGGCCAGGAAGGCGATCCCGGTCTTGTAATGGAACGTCGGGGTCTCGAAGACGTGCCGCGAGAGCGGGAGGGTCGGCGCCATCGCAGCGTCGTACGCCGCGAGGTCGCCGTCGTCGAGTGCGGCCAGGGCGCGCGAGGCCGCGGGGGCGATGGCGGCGAAGGCGCCGAGCAGCGCGTCGGAGTGGTGGGTGCCGTCGCCGCGGATCAGCTCGGGGTAGTTGAAGTCGTCGCCGGTGTAGAGCCGGACGCCGGCCGGCAGCACGGCGCGCAGGCCGCGCTCGTGCTCGGCCGAGAGCAGCGACACCTTGACGCCGTCGATGCGGTCGGCGTGGGCCGTGACCAGGTCGACGAACGTCGCCGTGGCCTCCTCGACGTCGGCGCTGCCCCAGTAGCCGGCGAGCGCGGGGTCGAACGCCTCGCCGAGCCAGTGCAGGATCACCGGGTCGCCGACCTGGTCGAGGATCCGGCCGTAGACCTTGAGGTAGTCATCAGCGTGGCGGGCCACGGCCGCGAGCCGGCGCGAGGCCATCACGATCACCTGCGAGCCGGTCGACTCCACGAACGCGACCTGCTCGGTGTAGGCGTCGAGCACCTCCTCCACCGAGGCTGCCTCGGGGCGGTGGTCGGTGCCGGCCCCGGAGGCGATCAGGGCGCCCAGCCCGCGCGCCTGGTCGGCGCTGCGCCGCACGAGCTCCTGGGTGGCGGCCCAGTCGAGACCCATGCCGCGCTGGGCGGTGTCCATGGCCTCGGCCACCCCGAAGCCGTAGCGGAACAGCTCACGGCGGAAGGCCAGCGTGGCGTCCCAGTCGACGGCCGCGGGTGCGCCCGGCACGTTGTCGCCGCGGGGGTCGGCCGCGACGTGGGCGGCGGCGAACGCCGTCCGGGTGCGGAAGCGGTCGGGGTGGTCGGCCCACTCCCCCGGCGGGCCGAGCTCGAGGGTGCGCCACCCACCGTCGGGCGCCGGCAGGTCCAGGCTCACCACGTGCGGGTCTCCAGCGTCACGCGGCGGCCCTCCGCCGAGGAGGTCAGGCCGGCCTCGACCAGCTCGAGGCCGCGCACCGCCGACATCAGGTCGTAGGGGTGCGGGCGGCCGGCGTCGACGTCGCGCAGGTACTGCTCCCACTGCGCGCGGAACCCGTTGGAGAACTCCTGGTTGTCGGGCACCTCGTCCCACTGCGCCCGGAAGTCCTGGTCGGTGGGGATGTCGGGGTTCCACACGGGCTTGGGGGTGCGCACCCGCGGCTGCACGCGGCAGCCGAAGAGTCCGGCGACGGCGGAGCCGTGGGTGCCGTCGACCTGGAACTCGACGAGCTCCTTGCGCTCGACCCGCACGGCCCAGGACGAGTTCATCTGCACGATCGTGTCGCCGATCTCGAAGATGGCGTACGCCGCGTCGTCGGCGGTGGCGGCGTACGGCCGGCCCTGCTCGTCCCAGCGCTCGGGGATGTGGGTGACCGCCTTGGCGATCACCGAGTCCACCCGGCCGAAGAGGTGCTCGAAGACGTAGTTCCAGTGGCAGAACATGTCGAGGACCATCCCGCCGCCGTCGGCGGCGCGGTAGTTCCAGCTCGGCCGTTGCGCGGGCTGCAGGTCGCCCTCGAAGACCCAGTAGCCGAACTCGCCCCGCACCGAGAGGACGCGGCCGAAGAAGCCGCTGTCGACGAGCCGCTTCAGCTTCACCAGGCCCGGCAGGAAGATCTTGTCGTGCACGACGCCGTTGACGGTGCCGGCGGCGGCCCCGGCACTGGCGACCTCGAGCCCCTCCTCGACCGTCTCGGCCAGCGGCTTCTCGGTGTAGACGTGCATCCCGGCCGCGAGCGCCTTGAGGATGGACTTCTTGCGCTCGGAGGTGACCTGCGCGTCGAAGTAGATCGGGGCGTGACCGTCGGTCGGGCCCTCCGACAGCGCCTCGTCGAGGTCGGTGGTGAAGTCGGTGACGCCGTGGCGCCCGGCGAGCTCGGCGAGCTTGTCGCGGTTGCGGCCGACGAGCACGGGCTCGACCTGCAGCCGGTCGCCGTTGGGCAGCTCGAGGCCGCCCTCGTCGCGGATCGCCAGGATCGAGCGCACGAGGTGCTGGCGGTAGCCCATGCGTCCGGTGACGCCGTTCATGATGATGCGCTGGGTGCGGGTGGCCATGGATGCCTGCTTTCCGAGGTCGGGGGGAGGAGGGGGTGGGCGGTCAGGGCGCCGGCGCACCGGCCGGGCGACCGCCGAGGTAGAGCTCGGCCAGCTGCGGGTCGGCCAGCAGCTCGGGCGCCGGGCCGGTGAGGTGCACGCGGCCGAGGTCGAGCACGCAGCCGATGTCGGCCGTCTCGAGCGCCCGCCGGGCGTTCTGCTCGACGAGGAGCACGGCGATGCCGGCGTCGCGCATCCGCACGACCTGCTCGAAGACCTTGCTGGTGGTCTTGGGGTCCAGGCCCATGCTGGGCTCGTCGAGGAGGACGACCTTGGGGCTGACCATCAGCGAGCGGGCGAACTCGACCTGCTTCTGCTGTCCGCCCGAGAGCGCCCCGGCCAGCGCCGTCCAGCGCTCCTTGACGACGGGGAACAGGGTCTGCACGAAGTCGATGCGCTCGGCGATGACGTCCTTGTCCCGGACCGTGTAGGCGCCGAGCCGGACGTTCTCGGCGACCGACATCTCCTTGAAGACCGAGTGGCCCTGGAGGACGTGGGACAGCCCGTTGCGGAGCATGTCCTGGGGTCCGTCGCGGGTGACGTCGCGCCCGGCGACGCGGATCGAGCCGGAGCGGGGAGTGAGCATCCCGCTGGCGACCTTCAGGACGGTGGACTTGCCGGCGCCGTTGGGGCCGACGAGGCACACGATGCTCGACGGCGGGACCTTGACGGTCAGGCCCCGCAGCACGAGGGCTGCCCGGCCGTAGCCGGCCTCGATGTCGTTGAGCTCGAGCAGGTACTCGGGGGCGGCTTCAGACGCCAAGGTAGGCCTCCAGGACTCGGCGGTCCTGCTGGACCTCGGACGGCGGACCCTCGGCGATGGGCCGGCCACGGTCGAAGACGACGACGTGGTCGGACAGGTTCATCACCATGTCCATGTTGTGCTCGACGATGACGAACGTGCGGCCCTCGGCGTTGAGCTCGCGCACGAGGGTGGAGATGCGCCCGATGAGCGCGGGGTTCACGCCGCCGGCCGGCTCGTCGAGCATGATCGTCTCGGGGTCGGTCATCAGCACCCCGGCGAGCTCGAGCAGCTTCTGCTGGCCGTAGGAGATGTCGCGGGCCTCGGACCGCTCGAGGTGGTCGATGCCGACCCGGCGCAGGAGCTCGCGGGCGCGGCCGATGTCGTCGGCGTTCTGGGCGCCTCTCAGGCGGTGCACCAGCCCGGCCGGCCGGACGCCGACGAGCATGTTGTCGAGGACCGTCATCCGCGGGAAGATCCGGCACAGCTGGAAGCTGCGCCCGATCCCGGCGCCGGCGATGCGGTGCGGGGCCCGACCGGTGATGTCGGTGCCCTGGTAGGTGATCCGGCCCGCGTCGGGCTTGATCATCCCGGTCACGCAGTTGAAGAACGTCGTCTTGCCGGACCCGTTGGGGCCGATCAGGGCGTTGATCTTGCCGTGCTGGAAGCTGACCGTCGCGTCGTTGACGGCGTGCACGCCGCCGAACGACTTGGTCAGGCCCCGGGTCTCAAGGGAGGTGCTCATCGGACGACCTCGTCCTTCTGGGGTGCGGAGGTGCGCTCGGCCTCGATGGCGCGGTTGCGCTCGAGCAGCTCGGCGGCCGTCTCCTCGCGGATGGACGTGCCGCCGCCTCCGGGGCGGAGCCGGTCGACGAGGCTGCCCAGCGCCGGCAGGATGCCGTCGGGCATGAACAGCACCACCAGCGCGAGCATCAGCCCGAGGGCGACGAGGTGGAACTGCGTGTCGCCGTACTGGGCCTTGAAGAACTCCAGCGCGTAGCCGACGACGACGGCGCCGAGCACCGGCCCGAACAGGCTGCGGATGCCGCCGAGCAGCGACATCAGCACCATGTAGGAGCCGATCAGGATCGAGAACTGGAAGATCGGGTCGAGGTAGCCGAACCACAGGGCGTAGAGGCCACCGGCCAGCGCGGTGAAGAACGCCGAGACGACGAAGACGACGAGCTTGTAGGCGAAGGTCGGCACGCCGAGGGCCTGGGCCTTGTCCTCGTCCTCGCGGATGGCCTTGAGGCCGGTGCCGAAGCGGGAGCGGTCGATCGCCCACCACACCAGCAGGGCCACCACGACCAGCCCGACGTTGAGGTAGAAGAACCGCTCGTGCTGCTCGGGTCGCAGCACGTCCTCGCCGAACGGGCGCGGCACCCGCAGCCCGTTGGACCCACCGGTGAGACCGGCCCAGCTCTGGGAGACGAGCAGCAGGATGAGCACCACGGCGATCGAGACGATGACGAACGACGCCCCGCGCACCCGCAGCGACGCGATGCCGATCGGCACGGCCAGCACCGCGACGAGCAGCGCGCTGGCGAGCAGCGCCACCCAGGGGTTGAACCCGAGCTCGATCACCAGCAGCGCGGTGGCGTAGCCACCCAGGCCGGTGTAGGCGGCGTGGCCGAGGGAGATGTAGCCGGTGAAGCCGCCCATGAAGTTCCAGCCGACCGCGAAGGCGGCGTAGCTGGCGATGGTGACGCCGACCGAGAGGATGAACGCGTCCGGCGCCATCGAGGGGAAGGCGACGACGAGCACCGCGACGACGGCGAGGGCCACGACGCGCAGGCCGGTCACCCCCCGGTCGAAGCCGGTCGTGCGCGCCGCCCGCGTGGTGGCGGGTGGGCTAGAAGCGCTGGGCAAGACGACCTCCGAAGAATCCTTGGGGGCGGACCATCAACGTGGCGAACAGGGCGACGTAGAAGACCGTCTGGGCCCAGGTGGTGCCGAGCGGGATCTGCAGCAGGGCCTGGGAGACGCCGAGGATCATCGCGGCGATCGCGGCGCCCGGGATGCTGCCGAGGCCGCCGATCACGATGATCGCCATCAGCGGGCCGATCCAGTTCCAGTGCAGCGACGGGTAGATGGTGGAGTCGAGCGCGAGCGCCGTCCCGCCGACCGCCGCGGTCGCCAGGCCGAGCCCGAAGCCGAGGCCGGCCACCCGGTCGGTCTTGATGCCGAGCAGCTGCGCGGCCTCCGGGTGCTGGATGGTGGCGCGCAGCGCCTGGCCGAACCGGGTGCGGGTCATCAGCAGGAACAGGGCGAGCAGCGAGACCGCGGCCAGCCCGAACGAGACCATCTTGACCACGGCGATCTGGGCGCCGAGGAACTCGACGCTCGAGGAGGAGTACCCGAGCTGGATGCGTCGCTGGGTGCCGCTGAACACGTAGCCGAGCGCGCCCTCGATCGTCAGCGCGATCGCAAAGGTCAGCAGCACCGACATCATCGTCAGCGTCGCCGGTCGCAACCGCGCCAGCAGCAACCGCTGCATGCCGACGCCGACGACGAAGAACAGCGGCACGGTGACCACCAGGGTCAGCAGCGGGTCGATGCCGGTCTCGCGGTTGAACCACCAGGCGAGGTAGGCGGCGAGGATGAGGAACGCCGAGTGGGCGATCATCACCACGCGCATGACGCCGAAGTACAGCGTCAGGCCTGCGGCGAGCAGGGCGTAGAGGCCTCCGAGCAGGATCCCGAGGATCAGGCTCTGGAGCAGGAGCGGACCGGACATCCGCGCGTCACCAGGCCGGCTTGGCGGGGATGAACTCGGCCTCGGCCTGGTCCTCGGGCAGGACGATGCGGATCTTGCCGTCGACGTACTGCTGGATCAGGTGCGCGCTCTCGGGGCGGCCCTCCTCGTCCCAGCTGAGCGGGCCGACGACGGTGTCGACGGTCGCGTCGCGCAGGAAGTCGATCAGCTTCTGCTGGCACTCCGCCGAGGGGTCGGCGCACTCGGCGTCCTCGACCGCCGCGGCCACGACCTCGCCGGTGGTCCAGGCGTTGGCCTCGTCCTCGGCCGGCGGGTTGCCGTGGAGCTCGGTGTAGTACTCGACGAACTCCTGGTTCTCGGGGTAGGTCGCGTCGGGCGTGTAGCCGGTCGGCGACAGGATCCCCTCGGTCTTGTCGCCGATGGCCGCCGGGAACTCCGGGTTGGTCGGCGCCGTGGAGAACGCCGCCATCTTCGGCTGGAAGTCCAGCTGCTGCAGGGCGACGATGAGGTTGACGGCGTCCTGGTACTGGGTGCCCCCCACGACGAGGTCGGCGTCGGAGTCGGCGACCTGGGCCGCGATGCTGCTGAAGTCGGTGGTGTTGGGCGGGTAGACCTCGTCGGCCACCGTGCGCACGCCGCCGGCCTCCAGCTTCTCCTTCAGCCCGTACGCCGTGCCCTGCGCGAAGGGGTCGTCCATCGAGGCGTACGCCGCGGTCTTGGGCCGCTGGTCCTCGGGCATCGCGAGGATCTTGTCGGCGAGCAGGTTGTAGTGGTCGTCGGCCACGGCGGGCGCGGCGTAGAAGAGGTTGTCGAAGCCCTGCTCGAAGACCTCGTCGGCCGCGCCGGCCGGCTCGACGAAGAGGAAGCCGTAGTCCTTGGCCACCTGGGCGGCGGGGACCACGAGCCGCGTCGAGAATGGACCGAAGACCAGGTCGACCTTGTCCTGGTTGATGAGCTTCTCGTAGTCGGACGCGACGCGGTCGGCGCTGGACTGGTCGTCGAGGATCTCGAGCCGGACCTGCTTGCCGAGCAGGCCGCCGGTCTCGTTGACGTGGGAGGCCCAGGCCTCGTAGCCGCGCTGCACCCCCTTGCCCGGCTCGCTGAAGTCGCCGGTGAGCGGCAGGGAGATGCCGATGACGATCTCGTCCTCGGAGCCCTCCGAACCGTTGTCGGAGCTGAGCCCGCAGGCGCCGAGCGGGGTGAGCAGCACCAGGCCGGCGAGGGTGGCGAGCGCGCGCCGGGAGGGGCGCGGCGTTGCGGATGCAGTCATCGGGAAGTCCTTCACTGTGCCGTGGAACCGGATGCGACGAGACATTTGTAAGCGCTTACGTAAGCGGTTACAGTGACGCTACACACAGTGGATCGGCTGTGGCAAGGGTCACTTTCCGCCGGTCGTGACCGACAGGAGTCGTCATGGGACAGCCGGGCACCCGTCCCCGCCTCATCGACGTGGCCAACACCGCGGGGGTCTCCATCGCCACGGCGTCGCGTGCCCTGGCCGGCACCAACGGCGTCAGCCCGCGGGTCGCCGACCGGGTGCGCGAGGCCGCCGCCGAGCTGGGCTACGTGACCAACATGCACGCCCGGTCCCTGGCGGGCGGCACCTCCCGCAGCATCGGCCTGGTGGTCCACGAGATCGGCGACCCCTACTTCTCCGAGATCGCCAGCGGCGTCCTGCAGGTCGCGACCGAGGAGGGCCTCACGGTCCAGATCTGCCACACCGGTCGCGACGTGCGCACCGAGCTCGAGCAGGTCCGCGGACTCGTCGCCAACCGGGTCGGGGCGATCCTGGTCGCCGGCTCGGGCTTCGTCGACCCCGACGTCGAGGCGCCCGTGCGGCTCGAGCTGGAGCAGTACGCGCAGGCCGGCGGACGGGTCGCCCTCATCGGTCGCCACCACCTCCGGGCCGACGCGGTGATGCCCGACAACCGCGACGGGGGACGGCTGATCGCCGAGCACGTGCTGGGGCTGGGGCACCGTCGGATCTGCGTCGTCGCCGGCTCCCGCACCCTCACCACCGTGGCCGACCGGATCGCCGGCATCCACGACGCGCTCGACGCCGCGGGCGTGCCGCGCGACGCCGTGCCGGTGCTCGAGGACGAGTTCACCCGGCACGGGGGACGCGCCTGCATGCGGCGCGTCCTCGACGACCACCCCCGCACCACCGCCGTGGTGGCGCTCAACGACGACATGGCGATCGGCATCCTCGCCGAGGCGCGCCACGCCGGCGTCCCGGTGCCGAGCGCGATGTCGGTGACCGGGTTCGACGACGTGGCCGTCGCGGAGTACCTCGCACCCGGCCTGACCACGATCGCCCTGCCGATGGCCGAGATGGGCGCCAAGGCGCTGCAGCTGGCCCTGAAGGAGCCGGGACAGCGCGTACGCCGCCAGCGGATGCCGGCCACGCTGGTCCGGCGCGGGTCGACCGGACCGGCTCCTGCGGCGCGACCCGCATGAGGGTCGTGCTCGCCAGCGACAAGTTCAAGGGCTCGCTGACAGCCGCCGAGGTGGCCGACGCCCTCGACCGCGGCCTCCACCGCGGTCGACCCGACCTCAGCACGACCCGGGTGCCGGTCGCCGACGGCGGCGACGGCACCCTGGTCGCCTGCGCCGCGGCCGGCTTCGACCTGGTCCCCGTCGAGGTGACCGGACCGACCGGCGAGCGCGTCGCCACCGCCTACGCGCGGCGCGGCGACCTCGCGGTGGTCGAGCTGGCGGACGCCTCCGGGCTGGCACGGCTCGGGTCCGGACCCGCTCCCCTGACCGCCTCCACCGTGGGGACCGGGGAGGTGCTGGCCGCCGCCGTCGCCGACGGGTGCCGCGAGGTGGTGCTGGGTCTCGGCGGCAGCGCCTCGACCGACGGCGGGCTCGGCCTGGTGGTCGGGCTCGGCGCCACCGTGCGCGACGACCGGGGAGCCGTGGTCCCTCCCGACGCGCGGGGCCTGGCGACGGCGGCGTCCGTCGACCTGGCCGCGGTGCGCACCCTGCTCGAGGGGGTGCGGGTCACCCTGGCCTCCGACGTCGACAACCCGCTGCTCGGACCCTCCGGGGCGGCCGCGGTCTACGCCCCCCAGAAGGGCGCGTCGGCCGCCGACGTGACGCTGCTCGAGGGCTCGCTGACCCGCTGGGCCGACCTGGTCGCCGACACGACCGGCGCCGACCTGCGCGACGCCCCGGGCGCGGGTGCCGCCGGGGGTGCGGGTCTCGCCGCCCTCGCGCTGCTCGGTGCGCAGCGCCGGTCGGGCATCGAGGTGGTGCTCGAACTGGTCGGCTTCGACGACGCCGTCGACGGGGCCGCCCTGGTCGTCACCGGCGAGGGGTCGCTCGACGCCCAGAGCCTGCACGGCAAGGCACCGCTCGGGGTCGCCCGCCGTGCCGGCGCTGCCGGGGTCCCGGTGGTGGCGGTCTGCGGTCGCACGTCCCTGTCCCCCGCCGAGGTCCGGCGAGCGGGGTTCGCCCGGGCGTGGGCCCTCACCGACCTCGAGCCCGTCGCGGTCTGCCTCTCCGACGCGGCGCGGCTGCTGGCCGACGTCGGCGCGGAGGTGGCCGGCTGGGGCACCCGCCGGCCTGCGCGACGCCGGTGAGCCGGCGGTCGTCCACAGGCCGAGGGCGACCGGTTTGTCCCCAGGGCGCCGCCGAGCAGGGCTGGTGCATGACCACCATCACCCACGGCCACCTGACCCTGTCCGTCCCCTCGACCTGGCGGCGCCGCTCGCGCCCGCACCTCGGTGTCGTCGTCGCCGCCCGGGCACCGTCGCTGCCGGCCAGCGGCGTCCGGCCCGAGCTCACGATGCGCACCGTGGCCCTCGACGAGGACGACGGCGACGCGGCGGCATGGCGGCGGCGGGCGCTGGCCGAGCTCGGCGGGCTGCTCCACGACTTCGCGCTCGAGGACGACGACACCTACGACCACGGCGGCCCCGGCGGCCCGGAGGTGCGCTACCACCGGTTCGCCCACCGGGTCGGCACGGCCGACGTGCTCTGCGACCAGTGGGCCTGGGTCGTCGGCGGAGCGACCCCGTGGGGCGTCACCCTGACGTGCTCGGCTGCGCGGGTCGACTACCCCGACTACTGCGACCTGTTCGAGGCGGTGGCGGCGAGCGTCGAGCTCGCCACTCCCGCGGCGACTCGCCTCGCCGGCGCGTGAAGGCCGCACTCAGGGCGAACGGCGAACCGTAGCCCACCCGTCGCGCCACCGAGGCGACCGTCGCCGACGGCTCGAGGAGCAGGTCGGCGGCGAGCTCGAGACGCCACTCGGTGAGGAACGCCATCGGCGGCTGACCCACCTGCTCGTGGAAGCGGCGGGCGAAGGCCGCCCGCGAGACGCCCGTCGTCGTCGCCAGCCCGGCCACGGTCCACGGGTGCTCGGGGTGCTGCTGCATCAGCCGCAGCGCCGGGCCGACGACCGGGTCGGCCTGCGCCGACCACCACCCGGGCGGCACCGCACCTGGGCGGTCGAACCACGCCCGCAGCACCGCGATCAGCAGCAGGTCGAGCAGCCGGTCGAGGACCGCCTGCTGGCCCGGCGCCTCGCGCACCATCTCGACCGCGAGCAGGTCGACCAGGGGTCCCTCGAGCTCGGCCGCGCGCACCACCACCACCACGGGGAGCGCCCGCAGCAGGCGACCGCCGACCTCGCCGTCGACGGCGTACGCCCCGGTGAGCAGCACGGTCTCGCCGACGGCGGCGTTGCCCCAGCTGCGCACGCCCTGGTGCATCTCCTCGTGCAGCTCGCGGCCGTCGGGGGCGCGGCACACCTGGCCGGGGTGGATCTCCACCTGGACCGGCGTGGCCGGGTCGTCGGCGATCACGGCGTACGGCGTGCCGGGCGCGCCGCGCAGGACCGCGAGGTCGCCCGGCCCGAGGCGGACCGGCTCGGCGTCGGCCGGCAGCAGCCAGGCGTGGCCGCGCACCACCGCGGTGACCGACAGCGGCGCGTCGTCGCGCAGGGCGACCGACCAGGGCGGGTCGAGCAGGCAGCGCAGCAGGAAGGCGCCGCGTGCGCGGGGTCCGTCGAGCAGGGCGGCGAGGTCGTCCACCCGACCACGGTAGACGCTGACGCATGCGCGCGCGACCATGCGCCATGGATCGTCTCGTCGTTCCGGGGTGGAGTGGGTGCCATGATCGACGCACTCGAACCCTTCCGGACTCCCCTCCTCCTCGGCGCGCTGGTCGCCGGCGGTCTGCAGGCCGGCACCTACTTCACCTGGGCCAGCGGCGTGATGCCCGGCCTGGCCCGCGCCGACGACCGGGTGTTCGTGCACGCGATGCAGGAGATGAACGTCGCCATCGTCAACCCGGTCTTCCTGGCCACCTTCGTCGGCGCACCGCTGCTCGCGGGCCTCGCCGTGGCCGGGGCGACGGGCTCGGCCCGCCCGTGGGCCGTCGCCGCCCTGGTGCTCGCCGCCTCGACGGTGGTGACGACCGTGGCGCGCAACATCCCGCTCAACGACGCCCTCGCCGCGGTCGACCCCGCCGCCGGCAGGGCCACGCTCACCGCCGCCCGCGACGCCTTCGAGGGCCCGTGGGTGCGGTGGAACGTCGTCCGCGCGGTCACCTCGACCGCCTCCCTCGCCTGCCTCGGGGTCGCCCTCTCCCGGTGACCCGATGAGTCGGCCGGGTGCTGGCAGTCTGAGTGGCATGCGCAGCGACGTCGACCCCGCCACCTTCCACCGCGAGATCGCGGGCGGCTTCACCGCCCGCGTCGACGGCGCCAGCCCCGGGACCTGGGACGCCCCGGCACCGGTCGAGGGCTGGACCGCCCGCGACGTCGTCCGGCACCTGGTCGAGTGGTTCCCCGCGTTCCTCGAGTCGGGCGCCGGGATCACCCTGCCGGCCGGGCCGTCGGTCGACGTCGACCCGGTCGCGGCGTGGCGGGTGCACGCCGACGGCGTCCAGGCCCTGCTCGACGACCCCGCCACCGCCGACCGGGTGCTCAGCAACCCGCACCTCGGCGACGTGCCGGTGCCCCGGGCGGTCTCGCAGTTCTACACGGCCGACGTCTTCATGCACACCTGGGACCTCGCCCGCGCCACCGGCCAGCCCGCCGACCTCGACCCCGAGCTCGCGTCCGAGCTGCTCGCCGGCATGGAGCCGATCGAGGACCTGCTCCGCTCCAGTGGCCAGTACGGCCCGCGCGTCGAGGTCCCGGCCGACGCCGACCCCGTCACCCGCCTGATGGGGTTCATCGGCCGCGACCCGTCGTGGGGTTCGCCGGCCGCGGGATAGTCCCGCCGTCGTCGGGCCGCCCGTCAGGCCCGGCGCGTCACCCGGACCCGGGCCCCGAGGCGAGGGACGGAGGTGATGTTGCGGACCCGCGGCTCGTCATCGCCGACGGTGGTGACGTCGTGGGCGGCGAAGACCTCGCGGAGCACCGCGACGCCCTCCATCTGCGCGAAGCCGGCGCCGATGCAGCGGCGGACGCCGCCGCCGAAGGGGATCCAGGTGTTGGTGGGCGGGTTCTGCCCGAGGAAGCGCTCGGGGCGGAACGCGTCGGCGTCGGCGTGGTGGTCGTCGCGCCCGTGGGTGACGATGATCGAGGGCCCGACGGTGACGCCGGCCGGGAGGTCGCGGCCGGCGACGGTGGCCGGCTCCATCAGCGTGCGCACCACCATCGGGATGACGGGGTGGAGCCGCATCGACTCCTTCATCACCGCGTCGAGCCAGGCGTCGTCGCCGTCGCGGACCGCCTGCACGGTGCGGGCGTGCAGGTCGGGGTGCCGGCCGAGCTCGTGGAGGGCCCACGCCAGGGCGGTGGCGGTGGTCTCGTGACCGGCGAGCAGGAGGGTGACGAGCTGGTCGCGCAGCTCGGTGTCGCTGAGCCGGTCGTCGCTGTCCGCCGACCCCGCGTCGTCCGGCTCGGTGCCGACCCGGACCAGCCGCGAGAGGACGTCGGTGCGCTCGGCGAGGTCGGGGGCCTCGCGGCGCTCGCGGATCTCGGCGTACATCAGCCGGTCGAGCTCGTACTGGTTGTCGACGGTGCGCTTCCACGTGCCGTACCGCTGCAGCCGCGGGTAGCCCCAGCCGAGCAGCACGATCGGTGAGATGTCGACGGTGGCGTTGACGCGGGGCCGCAGCTGCCGCAGCCGCTCCTCGTCACTGACGCCGAAGACGACCCGCAGGATCACCTCGAGGGTCAGCGCGTTCATCCGGTCGAGCGAGCGGAACGTCGCGCCGTCGGGCCAGTGCGCGACCTCGTCGCGGGCGAGGTCGCTGACGAGGTCGGCGTAGCCCTTGAGCGCCTGGCCGTTGAACGCCGGCATGATCAGCTTGCGGGCGCGCTTGTGCTCGGCGCCGTCCTGCAGGAGCAGGGAGTGCAGGCCCATCACGGGCCCGAGGATCGAGTTGCCCTTGCCGGCGTGGAAGACCTCGGGGTCCCCGGCGAAGACCTCCTTGGTGTGCTCGGGTCGCGTCACCAGCACCAGCGGGCGTCCTCCGGGGATGAGCCGGACGGTGAAGGTGTCGCCGTAGGTGCGGTGCAGGTAGGGGTGGAACCAGTGCCGGAACCGCACCAGCGCGACCGTCTGCACCAGGGCCGGCCACCGCGGGCCGGGCGGCAGGTCGGCGTCGCGCGGAGGGGACGGCGTGCTGCCCCCGACCGGGTTCGTCTGCCGGAACCGCTGGCGGGTCAGGGCGGCGACGTCGTCGAGCGCGGACACGCCCCCACCCTACGTTTCGTGCAGCGTGTACGCGATCAGTCGAGCAGGCCGGTACGCCGGGCGATCGCCGCGGCCTCGGTGCGCCCGGAGGCGTCGAGCTTGCCGAGGATGTTGGACACGTGCACCGAGACCGTCTTGGCGCTGATGAAGAGCAGCCGGGCGATCTCGCCGTTGCTGCGCCCGTCGGCGACGTGGGTGAGGATCTCGCGCTCGCGCGCGGTCAGCGCGACCGTGGCGGCCGGTCGGGCGGCCGGCGCGGAGCCGAGCGTCCGCAGCTCGTCGAGCAGCGGCTGGGCCCCCAGCCGGTGGGCGCTCTCGCGGGCCAGGTCGCCGAGCACGCGGGCCCCGGCCAGGTCACCGGTCGCGCGCAGGATCCCGGCCAGCCTGGTGCGCACGACGGCCAGCTCGTGCACGTGCCCGAAGTCCTCGAACAACGCCTCGGCCTCGCGCCAGGTCTCGACCAGCACGTCGAGCGGCGGCGCGTCGACGCCGGCCTGCCAGCGCGCGCGCAGCGTCTCGGCGTCGAGCCGCTTGACCCACGCCCGTCCCTCGGGTCCCCAGTGGCCCGACGGGTCGGTGTAGCGGTCGAGCACGACGTGGCCGTCGGTGTGGAGGCGGTCGACGTCCTTGAGGAAGGTCTCGCGCTCGGCGGCGCTGCGGTGGGCCATCGCGTCGGCGAGCACCCCGATCGCGACGGCGGCGAGGCGGATGCGGGCGCTGAACCACCCGTGCCAGATGCGGGAGAGCACCGTCACCGCCTCGTCGTAGGACGCCACGGCACCGCCCGGCTCGCCCTTGCGCCCGGCGGCGACCATCTCGAGCGGGGCCGCGTGGATCGCCACGGCGCCCTCGCGACGCCAGAACGGACGCAGCCCGGTGGCCCGCGCAGCGACGTCCTCGCCGCGGTGCTGGAGGATCTGCAGCCGCATCGAGGTGAGCAGTGCCCGCGGGATGGGGGGCGGGAACGGCCCCTCGACGACGAACAGGTCGAGGGCGCGGTCCCACTCACCGCGCACCAGGTGCACCCACGAGAGCTGCCAGCGCGCCTCGAACCCGTACGGCGCCCACGGCAGCCCCGCGGCCGTGGCCCGCTCGATGCCCGAGGAGAACCAGTGCTCGGCCTCGTCGAACTCGGCCCAGTCCTCGTAGGAGCGGCCGAGCAGGAAGCGGGCGCGCAGCTCGGCGTGGATCGCGTCGGACTCGGCGGCCCGGTCGACGGCCTCGGCCAGCGCGGCTCGCAGGGCCTCCTTGGGCCCGGTCTTCTTCAGCCCCGACAGCGTGGTCACCGCGTCGCTGGCCAGCTCGTGCAGGTCGAGCCGCTCGGCCAGCTCGAGCGCGTCGAGACCGACCTGCTCGGCGTCGTCGTAGCGGCCGTAGGCGGCCAGGATGCGGGCGTGGGTGGCCAGCACCCGGGCCCGCAGCCCGCTCTCGCCCGGCGGCACCAGCGCGACGGCCTCCTGCGAGACCACGATCGGGTCGGTCTCGGCGTCGAGCTCGGTGATGTAGAGCGCGGCCGCCTGGGCGCTGAGCATCCGGGCGCGCCAGGTGTCGCTGGTGTCGGCGGGCAGCCGCTCCAGCTGCTCGTCGATGACCGCGATCGCGCGCTCGGGGTCGCCGGAGGCCACCAGCGCATCGGCCGCGCGGACCACGAGCTTGGACAGGTCGATCCCGTGGTCGCCGAGGTCGCCGCGGTCGAGGTCGCCGCTGAGGATCTCCAGTGCCTGCTGGTAGTGGTACGCCGCCTCACCGGGTCCGCCGACCGCGGCCGCCTCGTTGCCGGCGCGGACGCTGGCCTGCAGCGCGGTGGTGCGGTCGAGCGCGAGCCGGGCGTGGCGGGCGAGCTCGGCGGCGGTGCCGCGGGCGGTCCCGTCGCGCAGGGCGGCGACGTAGCGGGCGTGCAGGCGGGCGCGCTCGCCGGGCAGCAGGTCGTCGTACACGGCCTCGCCGAGGAGTGCGTGCCGGAAGGCGTAGCTGCCGCGGCCGGCGACCAGGACGTTCATCTCGACCGCACCGCGCAGCCCGGCGTCGAGGGCGTCGCCGGCCAGGCCCGACGTCGCCTCCAGCAGCTCGTGGGTGACGCGCCGGCCGCTGGCGCTGGCGGTGCGCACCACCTGGCGGGCGTCGTCGTCGAGCCGGTCGAGGCGCACCAGCAGGACGTCGGCCAGGTCGGCCGGCACGAACGTGCCGGGCTCGGCGGCGGCGCTGACGAGCTCCTCGACGAAGAACGCGTTGCCCTCGGCCCGGGCGACCACGCCGGCGAGCTCGGTCTCCGGCAGCCCACCGGGCACGAGCTGATGGACCAACGAGCGCACGTCGTCGTCGTCGAGCGGTGACAGGTTGACGCGCTCGACGCCGCGCAGCCGCGACCACTCGGCGACCTGGCGGCGGAGCGGGTGGCGGCGGTGCAGGTCGTCGGAGCGGTAGGACGCCGCGATGGCGAACCCGCCGGCGTCGACGCGGGAGAGCAGGAAGCTGAGCATGTCGCGGGTGGACCGGTCGGCCCAGTGGGTGTCCTCGATGACCAGGAGCAGCGGCGCCCGCTGCGCGGCGGCCTCGAGGACGGCCAGCATCGCGCGGAACAGGTCGGCGCGGTCGAGCGCGGAGGCCTCGGCGTCGACCGGGTCGGACTCGGCCATCTGGCGGCGCACGGGCTGCAGCCGGGCCAGGGCCGGGTGGGCGGCGGCGGTCTCGGCGACCACCTCGGGCTGCTCGGTGGCGAGCCGGCCGAGCATCTCGGAGAAGGGCAGGTAGGGCAGGGCGCTGTCGCCGAAGTCGAGGCAGTGGCCGGCGTAGACCTGCCAGCCCTCGTCGACGGCGACGTCGCGCAGGGCGCGGAGCAGCCGGGTCTTGCCGACGCCCGCGTCACCCGAGAGCAGCACGTCGACCAGCCTGTCGGCCGGTCGGGACGGACGAACGCCGAGCGACGAAGCGATCTCCGTCAGCTCGGCGTCTCGTCCGACCATGGTGCTGGACTGGATGGCCACGGGCCCCATTCTGTGCCTGCCAGCCGCCGGCGCGTCAGCGGACGCGCCTGGTCTCGCTCTCCGACCCCCCGATGAAGGGGATCCGGACTCCGTCGGCGGAGCGCCGGCGGCGGCGCGGGCTGATCGCGCGGGTGACCCGCTCGCGTCGGTAGTCGGTCTCGGCCTGGATGATCATGCGGTCCCACATGGCGGTGCTCCTCGCTACCTCAGCGACCGACCTGGTGCCGGCGTCGTAGGAAGAGACTCGCTTCCTGAGGTAGGCGGCCACATCGGGCAACCGCCCTAGGTGTGGCGACGGGCTACCTCAGACCGGGGTGACGGCGCTCACCGGGCGGCCCCCGAGCCAGGTGCCGGCCACCAGCGGCACCCCCGGCCGGTAGGCCAGGTGCCGGTGGCTGGGGGCGTCGAGGACGACGAGGTCGGCGCGGCTGCCGACCGTGAGCCGGCCGACGTCGTCGCGGTCGAGCGCGGCCGCGCCGCCCGCGGTGGCCGCGTGCAGGGCCTCCGCCGGGGTCATCCCCATCTCGCGCACGGCCAGCGCGATGCAGAACGGCAGCGAGGAGGTGTACGACGAGCCGGGGTTGCAGTCGCTGGCGATCGCCACCCGCACGCCGGCGTCGAGGAGCCGGCGGGCGTCGGGGTAGGGCTGGCGGGTCGAGAACTCCACACCGGGTAGCAGCGTCGCGACGGTGCCGGAGTCGGCCAGCGCCGCCACGTCGGCGTCGTCGAGGTGGGTGCAGTGGTCGACGGCGACGAGTCCGAGCTCGCACGCCAGCCGCACACCGGGGCCGGGGCCGAGCTGGTTGGCGTGCAGCCGGCCGCGGAGCCCCGCGGCGCTGCCGGCGGCGAGCACCGCCCGCGCCTGGTCGGCGTCGAACGCGCCGCGCTCGCAGAACGCGTCGATCCAGGACGCGTACGGCGCAGCCGCGGCGAGCATCGGCCCGGTCACGAGGTCGACGTACGCCGCCGGGTCGTCGGCGTGCTCGGCCGGCACGACGTGCGCGCCGAGGAACGTGGTCTCGTCGGTGAACTGGCGGGCCACCGCGAGGCCGCGGGCCTCGTCGTGCACGGTCAGCCCGTAGCCGCTCTTGGTCTCGAACGTCGTCGTGCCCTGGCGCCGCATCTCCGCGACCAGCCGGGCGACGTGGGCGGTGAGCTGCTCGTCGGTCGCGGCCCGGGTGGCGGCGACGGTGGTGCGGATCCCGCCCGCGGCGTACGGCGTGCCGGCCATCCGCGCCTCGAACTCGGCCGCGCGGTCGCCGGCGAAGACCAGGTGGGCGTGGGAGTCGACGAACCCCGGGATGACGGCACGCCCGCCGACGTCGACCGCGACGTCGGCGGCGGGCGCCGCGTGCGCGGGTCCGGTCCAGGCGACGGCTCCGCCCTCCACGACGAGCGCGGCGTGCTCGACCAGGCCGAGCAGGTCGGGGGCCTGCGGGTCGAGGGTGGAGAGCTCGGCGATGCCGGTGATCAGGGTGCTGGCCACGACGTCCTCCACAGTGCTCCGATCGCGTCGTCGAGCTCGCGCCCGATCTCCTCGTCGTCCGCGGACGTGTAGACGACCGTGCCGCTCACCACCACCTGGACGACGTCGGCCGCGGTGGCGGCGAAGACCGCCGTGTGCTCGTCGGCACCGGTGCCGGCGGTGCGTGGGGAGGACGTGTCGAGGGTGACGAGGTCGGCCAGGCGGCCGACCTCGATCGCGCCGGCGTCGTCGATCCCGAGCACGTCGTGGGCGGTGCCGACCGCGAGCAGCTCGACGGCGCTCCAGTGCCCGCGCCGCTGGGTCGCGAGCCGCTCGTCGAGCTCGACGGCGCGGAGCTCCTCGAACGGGTCGACCACCGCGTGGCTGTCGCTGCCGATGCTCACCCGGCAACCGGCGTCGTGGAGGCGGCGTACGGGCCCGATGCCGTCGGCGAGGTCGCGCTCGGTGGTGGGGGTGACGCACACGTGGGTGCCGGTGCCGCCGAGCAGCGCGACGTCGTCGTCGGTGAGGTGGGTGGCGTGCACGACCGTGGTGCCCGGCCCGAGCAGGCCCTCGTCGTGCAGTAGCCGGGTGGGGGTGACGCCGTACGCCGCCAGGCAGGCCTCGTTCTCGGCGACCTGCTCGGAGAGGTGGACGTGCAGGGGCGCCCGCCCGCGGAAGACGTGGAGCTGGTCGCGGGGCACCGCCCGCACGGAGTGGATCGCAGCGGGTCCGCCGCCGGCGCGCTCGGCCCACCGCGCGGCCGTGCCGTCGCTGTAGCGCACCTGCACGCCCTCCGGCGGCGCCCCGAACCCGCTGCTGAGGTAGCAGGCGTCGAGCAGGACGAGCCGGAGGCCGGCCTCCTCCGCGGCCTGCCGCAGCGCGGCCCCCATCTCGTCGACGTCGTACGGCGTGCCGTCGGGGCGGTGGTGCAGGTAGTGGAACTCCCCCACGCTCGTGTAGCCCGCCGCGACCATCTCGCGGTAGGCGGCCCGCGCGAGCCGGAGGTAGCCGTCGGGCTCGAGGCGCTCGGCGACGGCGTACATCTGCTCGCGCCAGGTCCAGAACGTGCCGCTCCCCCGCTGGGTGCGCCCCCGCAGGGCGCGGTGGAACGCGTGGCTGTGGGCGTTGGCGAGGCCGGGGAGGGTGAGGCCGGGGAGGCGCGTGGGGCTGGTGCAGGATTCCCCGGTCCACCGGGGAATCCCGCGCTCCGGGGCCGAAGCTTCGCCCCCGAACCGCCAGCTCTCCCCCCGAACCCCCGCCTCGACGCGGGTGAAGCGGCCATCCGCGACCTCGACGAGCACGTCGTCGCGGACGGCACCGTCGACCCAAGCGCGCTCGAGCAGGTACGCCGTCACCGGCCCGGCTCCGCCACGGTGAGCCGCTCGAGCGACGTCGCCAGCGCCTCGACGCCGGCCAGGCAGTCGGGCACCTCGGCGTGCTCGGCGGGCGAGTGGGAGACGCCGGTCGGGTTGCGCACGAAGAGCATCGCGCTGCGGATGCCCCGGCCGCTCAGCACCCCGGCGTCGTGGCCGGCCGCGGTCGGCAGCACCGGCCAGTCGCCGCCGGCGTGGCCGCGGGCCAGCCCCGTGGCGAGCTCGTCGTCGAAGAAGACCGCGGGTGAGACCGACTCGGCGGTGACCCGCACCGACGTGCCGTCGCGCCCGGCGCGCTCGCCGGCCTGCCGCTCGATGACGGCGACCAGGTCGGTCACCGCCTCCTCGGTGTCGCCGCGCGCGTCGAGCCAGGCCGTGACCCGCGACGCGACGGCGTTGGTGCCGTTGGGCGTGACCTCGAGGCGGCCGAACGTCGCGCGCTGCCCGGCCAGGCGCGCCTGCTTGGCCGCGGCCAGCGCGGTCATCGCGTAGGTCAACATCGGGTCGGCGCGGTCCTCCATGCGGGTCGTGCCGGCGTGGTTGGCCTCGCCCTCGAAGTCGAAGCGCCAGCGCCCGTGCGGCCAGATCCCGCTCGCCACGCCCACCGCCGCGCCGCGGTCGACGAGGTCACGGCCCTGCTCCACGTGCAGCTCGACGTACGTCGCCACCTCGTCGAGCAGCGTCGAGCCGGCACCGGCCCCGTCGCCGGTGTCGGTGTCGTCGACGGACGGGCCCTCGACCACGTCGCCGAGCGCCACCCCGTCGCGGTCGCGCAGCTCACGGGCGACGTCCCACGACACCGCCCCGCTCGCCAGCCGCGAGCCGAGGCAGGCCTGGCCGAACCTCGACCCCTCCTCCTCGACGAAGACCGCGACCCCGAGCGCGCGCAGCGGGACGACGCCGCGCTCCCGCAGTCGGTCGACGGCCGCCAGCGCGGAGACGACGCCGAGCGGGCCGTCGTAAGCGCCGCCGTCGAGGACCGAGTCGAGGTGGCTGCCGGTGAGCACCGGCGCCACCCCCGCGTCGTGCGGCGGGTCCCACCAGGCCACCTGGTTGCCGAAGCGGTCGGTCTCGAGCCGCAGGCCCCGCGCCGCGGCCTGCTCGGCGAACCACGCGGCGAGCTCACGCTCGGCGGCACCGAAGGGCTGGCGGAAGTAGCCGCCCGACGTCGCCGACCGGCCGACCGGCGCCAGGTCGGCCCACATCCGCTCGAAGTCGTCGGGCACGCTGCCTCCCTAGGATCGCCGGATGGAGTTCCAGGACGTCGTCCGACGCCGCCGGATGGTCCGCAGCTACGCCGACCGTCCGGTCGACCCTGCCATCATCGACCGCGCGCTCGCCAACGCGACCCGCGCCCCGAGCGCCGGGTTCAGCCAGGGGTGGGCGTTCGTCGTCCTCGACGCCCCCGACCAGACCGAGCGCTTCTGGCGGGCGAGCAGCGACGACGTCGACACCCCCGGGCCGTGGCTGGCCGGCATGATGCGCGCCCCGGTGGTGGTGCTGCCGTGCAGCAGCAAGGCCGCCTACCTCGACCGCTACGCCGAGCCGGACAAGGGCTGGACCGACCGCGACGAGACCCGCTGGTCGATGCCGTTCTGGCACCTCGACGCCGCGATGGCGAGCCTGCTCATCCTGCAGACCGTCACCGACGCCGGGCTCGGCGCCTGCTTCTTCGGCGTCGTCCCCGAGCGCGAGCACGCCGTCCGCGCGGCGTTCGCGATCCCCGACAGCCACGACCCGATCGGGGTCATCACCATCGGCCACCCCGCCGAGGGCGGCGCACAGGGCTCACCCGCGCGCCGCCGTCGTACGCCGTGGCAGGAGGTCGTCCACCGCGGCGGCTGGGCTGGATCGCCTTCCTAGACTGGCTGCGAGGTGAGGCCGATGAGCGAGCACGTACGACGACCGTCCGACCCCGACCGCGAGCGCGACGACCGCACCGGGCAAGCGGCCGCCGCGGCACGCATCCAGCACCAGGGCCGGTGGGTCGAGGAGCAGCTGCGGGTCGCGATGGCCCGCGGCGACTTCGACGACCTGCCCGGCGCCGGCAAGCCGATCGAGGGCCTCGGCGAGAGCCACGACCCCGACTGGTGGCTCAAGAAGCTGGTCGAGCGCGAGCGGATCGCCGTCCTCCCGTTCACCCTGCAGCTGCGCAAGGAGGACGCCGAGCTCGACGACCAGCTCGACGAGATCGCGTTCGAGGCCGAGGTACGCCGGGTCGTCACCGACTTCAACGAACGCGTCGTCGCCGCGCGCTACCGGGCCCCCGAGGGGCCACCGCTGATCACCATGCCGCGCGACGTCGAGGAGACCGTCGCCGCGTGGGCCGAGCGACGGGCCGCCCGACGCGCCGCCCGGATCGCGGCAGCCGCGCCGGCGGAGCAGCCCCGCCGCCGGTGGTGGCAGCGCCGCCGCTGAGCTTTTCCGCTGACCCGTCGCACCGATGCGACGGGTCACCGCGATCTCCACGCTGACCCGTCGTACATGTACGACGGGTCGGCGTCGGTGGGAGGAGAGATCGGTCATACCCCGGCGTGGTGAACGACTGCTAACTTCCGCGGCATGCCCGCATCCCAGAGCGCCAAGGACTTCTTCCGCCCGCTCGCGGTCGGCGCGCCCGCGCCGCTGACCTCGATCCCGTTCCGGCCGAGCCGGGCGATCCACTTCTTCGACCCGAGCAACGCCAAGATGGCGGCGAAGATCCCGACGATGGTCGGCACGGTCGACGTCCTGCTCGGCAACCTCGAGGACGCCGTCAAGGCCGACAACAAGGTCGCCGCCCGCGAGGGCCTGGTGCGGATCGGGCAGGACACCGACGGCCTCGGGCACGGCGGGCCCACCCAGCTCTGGACGCGGATCAACAGCCTCGACAGCCCGTGGGCGCTGGACGACCTGACCACGCTGGTGCCGGCCATCGGCGAGAAGCTCGACGTGATCATGGTGCCCAAGGTGCAGGGCGCCGAGGACATCCACTACGTCGACCGGCTGCTCGCCCAGCTCGAGGCCAAGGCCGGGCTCGACCGGCCGATCCTGGTGCACGCGATCCTCGAGACCGCGCGCGGGGTCGCCAACGTAGAGGAGATCTGCGGCGCGTCGCCGCGGATGCAGGGCCTCTCCCTCGGCCCCGCCGACCTCGCCGCCGACCGTCGGATGAAGACCACCCGCGTCGGCGGCGGCCACCCCGGCTACCTGGTGCGCCAGGACCCGCCGGTCGACGACCTCGGCGTGCCGCAGTACGACGCCGCGCGCACGACGTACCAGCAGGACCTGTGGCACTACACGATCGCGCGGATGGTCGACGCGTGCGCGATGCACGGCATCTACCCCTACTACGGGCCGTTCGGCGACATCACCGACGTCACCGCCTGCGAGGACCAGTTCCGCAACGCCTTCCTGCTCGGCTGCGTCGGCACCTGGAGCCTGCACCCCAAGCAGATCGCCATCGCCAACCGGGTCTTCGCGCCCAGCGTCGAGGACATCGCCCACGCCCGTCGGGTCGTCGCGGCCATGGGCGACGGGACCGGCGCGGTGATGATCGACGGCAAGATGGAGGACGACGCCTCGCTCAAGCAGTGCCTGGTGATGGTCGAGCTCGCCGAGCAGCTGGCCGCGATCGACCCCGACCTCAAGGCCGCCTACGACGCGATCGAGGTGCAGGTGTGACCGACGACTTCACGCCCCTGCGCTCGGTGCTCTACATGCCGGGCTCCAACGAGCGCGCGCTCGAGAAGGCCAAGTCCATCCCGTGCGACGCGCTGATCCTCGACCTCGAGGACGCGGTCGCCCCCGACGCCAAGCCGGCCGCCCGCGAGGCGGCGTGCGCCGCGGCCGCCTCGGGCGACTACGGGCGCCGTACGGTCACGATCCGGGTCAACGGCATCGGCACCGCGTGGCACGACGCCGACCTCGCCGCCGCCGCGGCCGCGGGTCCCGCCGCGGTCGTGGTACCCAAGGTCGGCAGCGCCGAGGAGGTGCACCGGCTCGTCGCGGCGCTGGAGCAGGCCGGCGCCCCCGACCACACGAGCCTCTGGGCGATGATCGAGACGCCGGTGGCGATCCTCGACGCCCTGTCGATCGCCCGTGCCTCCGAGCGGCTCACGACGCTGGTGATGGGCACCAACGACCTCGTCAAGGAGCTGTACGCCGAGCACGTGCCCGGCCGCGCCCCGATCCTCCCGTCGCTGCACACCGCCCTGCTCGCCGCGCGTGCCGCCGGGATCGCGATCGTCGACGGCGTCTACAACGACGTCAAGGACACCGAGGGCTTCCTCGCCGAGTGCGACCAGGGCCGTCAGCTCGGCTTCGACGGCAAGACCCTCATCCACCCGGGCCAGGTCGAGGGCGCCAACACCGCCTTCGCCCCCTCCGCGCAGGCCGTCGAGGACGCCCGGGGGCTCATCCAGGCCTGGGAGGACGGCCGGGGCTCCGGCGTCGTCACGTTCAACGGCCGGATGGTGGAGAACCTGCACGTCGAGTCCGCCCGGCGGACGCTGGCGATCGCCGACGCGGTGGCGGCGCTCGAGGGCTGAGGGTCGGCGGCGGCGCCGGCGGCGGGATGGCGGCGGCGATGTAACTCACCGTTCGGTGCACTTACCCGCCCATCTACGGGCGGGGAAGTGCTGCGGACGGTGAGTTACATCCGACCCACCCCGACCCGCCCCCTCACCCCCCGAACGCCCGCCGCCCGACCAGCTCCAGCGTCGCCTCGGGCGTGAGCGGGTGGAACGGGCCACCGCGGACGTCGCGGTAGGCGCGCTCGAGCGGGGAGGCGCGGAAGAACGCCGCGCCGCCAGCCGCCTCGAGGGCCTCGTCGACCACGGCCCGGGCGGCGACCACCGCCTCGCGCTTGGCGGTCATCAGGGTCTCCAGGGTCGCCTCGTCGGCGGCGAGGTCCTCGCCGGTCTCCGCCAGCGCCCCGAGCAGCGCCCAGTGCGCGACCCGGAGCCGGTGGCGCATCTCGCCCACCTGTCGCTGCGCGGCGGGCGCGACCGACGGGCGCGCCGAGAGCAGGCGGACCGCCTCGTCGCAGGCACCCCGGGCCACCCCGAGGTACGCCGCCCCGACGAGCGGCGCGAAGTGCACCGCCGCCACGAGCAGGGGACCGGACAGCGTGCCGTAGGGCCGTCGGCCGACGACCTTGTCGGCCGGCACGAACACGTCCTGGAGGACCAGGTCGTGGCTGGCGGTGCCACGCATGCCGAGGGTGTCCCAGGTCTCCACGACGCTCACGCCGGGCGCCGACAGCGGGACGCCGGCGTGCAGGACCACCGCGTCGGGCCCGGGGTCGCCCAGCACGGCGCAGGTCGAGACCACCGAGGCGACCGGGGCCTGGGAGCAGAAGACCTTGCGGCCGGTGAAGTGGAAGCCGCCCTCGACCTCGGTGGCGACGGTGGTCGGCGAGACCCAGTCCGAGCCGCCGCTGGTCGCCATCACCAGCCGGTCGTGGGCGACCTTGCCGAGCACGCCGGCGGCGTCGGGGGCGCCGCGCCGGTGACGCCAGCACTGCACGAACGTGAGGTAGAGGTGCATCGTCGAGGACAGGGCCGCGGCGCCCGACCAACGGCCGAGCTCCTCCTGCGCCAGGACGACCTGCCGCAGGGTGGCGCCGCCGCCACCCAGCTCGGGCGGCACCGGGAGCCGGAGGTAGCCGGCGGCGTGCATGGCGTCGTACGCCTCGGTGACGAAGGTGGCGTCGCGGTCGTGCGCGGCGTCGTGGCGGGCCGCGACCTCGCCGACGGAGGCAGCGAGGGCGACGACGTCGGCGTCGGTGACGCCGGTGCGGGGTGGGGTGTCGATGACGGTCATGCGTCGAGGGTGCGGCGATCCGCGTCGCCCGGATAGTTCACAAACTGAACCGGCGGACGCACCATGGACGGATGTCGCGCTACGGCCAGTACTGCCCGATCACCCGGGCGTTGGAGATCCTGGGTGACCGGTGGACCCTGCTCATCGTGCGCGACCTGATCGTCGGCGCCACCCGGTTCAACGAGCTCAGCCGCGGGCTGCCGGGCATGTCGCGCGCGATCCTCTCCAAGCGTCTCGACCACCTCCAGCGCCACGGCCTGGTCGAGCACACCGACGACGCCTACCGCCCCACCCCGGCCTGCCTCGAGCTGCACCCCGTCGTGTTCGGGCTCGCCGAGTGGGGCGCGCGCTGGGCGTTCGGCGAGCCGCGCGCCGACGAGCTCGACCCCACGGTGCTGATGTGGTGGATCCGCGGCGGCATCGACCCCACGCCGTTCGCGACCCCACGCACCACGCTGCACGTGCACCTGCCCGACGGACGCCGCACCCGCTTCTGGCTGGTGATCCAGCCGCACGACGTCTCGCTGTGCTTCACCGACCCCGGCTACGACGTCGACGTGACCCTCGAGGCGTCGCTGGCGACGCTCTACATGGTCTGGGAGGGCGTGATCGAGCTGGGTGCGGCCGTGCGCGACGGCCTGGTCACGCTGCACGGCCGCCGCGACGTGCTGCTGCGGCTGCCCGAGGCGCTGCTGCTCTCGCCGGTCGCGCCCGCCGTACGCCGGGCCGCGCTGGCGCCGTAGCCGACCCGCCGACGCTCAGCCCCAGAGCTCGCGCAGCTCGTCGACGTGCGCGGCGGCCTGGTAGCGCCCGGCGCGCGCCGACGGCGGCCGGGCCGCGGGGTCGAGGACGTTCTTGCCGATGGCCATCCGCGAGACGCCGTCGGGGGTGATCACGACGTGCTGCACGCCGAGCTCGCGCAGCTGCTGGGCGGCGCTGCGCACCGGGCCGAACCCGCGGTCGAGCGGCGAGAGGACGACGACCGGGTCGAAGCCGGCGGCCAGGTCGGCGTTGGCGCCCGAGCGGACCCCGCCGTCGACCAGGGTGCGCCCACCGATCGGGATCGGCGGGTAGACGCACGGCACCGAGCACGAGGCGTTGACGGCGTCCTCGAGCGAGACCTCCGGGACGTCGCCGCGCGGGCCGAACGTCGCCAGCTCGCCGGTGTGCGCGTCGACGGCGGTCACGACGAGGTCGCGGTCGGTCCACTCCAGGCCGCCGATCCGCTGGGCGACCTGCTGGTAGCGCTCGGCGACCGTCGGCACCTTGCCGCGCGCGGCCTGCGCCATCGCCTGCCGGCCCAGGAGCCGGCCGAACCGCTCGACGTCGCCGCGGGAACGGACCGCGGACGCGGCGAAGCGCAGCGCCACCGACGGACCGACCGAGGCCGGGGGTGCGGTGTCGCCGAGCTCGGCGGGCGGGAGCAGCTGACGGCGGTAGAGCTCGTCGAGCGGGATGCCGGACGTGACCTGGGCACCCACGATCGACCCGGCCGACGTGCCGACGACGCGGTCGGCGGTGGTCAGGTCGACCCCCGCCTCGGCCAGGCCCGCCAGGAGCCCGGTCTCCCACGCGATCCCGGTGATGCCGCCGCCGCCCAGGACCAGTGCTCGCCTCGTCACCGGGCCAGTGTGCCGGAGTGGTGGGTCGGTCGTGGTTTCGAGACGGTTGCCAGCGCAACCTCCTCAACCACCGGTGACCCACGCTGGTCGAGCCGGGCGAGCGCCAGCGAGCCCGAGTCGAGACCTCTCCCCCACGCTGGTCGAGCCGGGCGAGCGCCAGCGAGCCCGAGTCGAGACCCGGCGAGGTGCCCACCCTGCGGGGGTCTCGACTCGCAGAGACTTCGTCCCCGCGGCTCGACCACCGTCGGACCCACGCTGGTCGAGCCGGGCGAGCGCCAGCGAGCCCGAGTCGAGACCCGGCGCGATGCCCACCCTGCGGGGGTCTCGACTCGCGGAGACGTCGTCCCCGCGGCTCGACCACCGTCGGCGAGCGGCCGTCGTACGGCGCCGCGCTAGCGTCGAGGCATGAGCCGTATCGCGATCGTCGGTGGCCACGGCCACGTCGCCCTCCAGCTGCACCCGCTCCTGCGCGAGGCCGGGCACACCCCCGTCGCCCTGGTACGCCGGGAGTCCTACCGCGGCGAGCTGGAGACCCTCGGCGCGGAGGTGCGCCTCCTCGACATCGAGAACGCGACCGTCGACGACGTCGCCGCGGCGTTCGAGGGCTGCGACGCCGTGGTCTTCGCCGCCGGCGGCGGCGCCGACGGCAACATCGAGCGCAAGCGCACCGTCGACCTCGGTGGCGCGGTGCTGTCGATCCAGGCCGCGCAGCAGCGCGGCATCCGCCGCTTCGTGCAGGTCTCGGCGTGGGGCGTCGACGAGCCGCTGCCCGACGATGTCAGCCCGGCGTGGCGCGCCTACGTCGAGGCCAAGGCCGGCGCCGACGCGGCCCTGCGCGAGAGCGGCCTCGACTGGACGATCGTGCGCCCGGGCCGGCTCACCCACGACCCCGCCGCCGGCCGGGTGCTCCTCGGCACCGAGGAGGAGGTCCCGCACGACGACCCGGCCCGGTCGAGCGACCCCGACAACGCCAACGGTGACGTCACCCGCGCCGACGTGGCCGCGGTCGTGGCCGCGGTGCTCGACGCCGACCACACGATCGGCGTGCAGACCGTGGTGGTCGGCGGTGACGTGCCGGTCGCCGAGGCGGTCGCGGCGCTGCGCCCGGCCGGCTAGGACCCGCGGCCTAGATCGGGCGCAGCTCGTCGGCGTAGGACACCGAGAAGCGGCGCATCACGCCGCTGTCGGAGATCGCGTACTGGCCCATCCGCCACAGCGGCGGCGAGTAGGCGTGGATCGACACCGACCCGTCGACCGCGCCGCCCATCCGGTGGATGTGGTCGGGCCCGAACGCGATCGTGCGGCCCTCGCGGACCGTCTTGACCACCGGCGTGCCGCCGAGCCGCGGGCGGCTCTCGGTGACCGCGCCGCGGGTCACCGCGACCGCACCCGAGGACGTGTCGTGGTCGTGCCACCCCGTGTCGTCCTCGAGGTTCCAGCACAGCAGCCAGACGTCGACGTCGGCGTCGCGGTAGAGCGAGACGTAGTGGCGGCCCTCGGCGTCGTGGCGCACGTGGCGCTCCCAGAGGTCGGGGCGCGCCGCGAGCTCGCGGACCCAGGTGCGCAGCTCGCGCGACGTCAGCTCGCGCCCGGGCAGGGCGGGCAGGTCGTCGGCGTCGAGGACGCACGCCGCAGGGGAAGGTACGGCTGCCGTGGTCATCGGGCTCCTCCGTTCAGCAGGTGGTGGGGGTTGGAGACGAACAGGGCGTGGGAGAAGGCCTCCCCCAGCCCGGGGTCGCGCGGTACGGCGTGGGGCCGGTCGGAGCCGTGCACGATCGGGTCGACGCCGACGACGCGCACCACCGCGTCGACGGCGCGCTGGCCGTAGGACGAGGTGTCGTAGTAGACGTGCCGGTCGACGGCACCGAAGGTGCCGCCCCGCGCAGCGAGCCGCTCATGGTGCAGCGGCGCCAGGCCGGCGAGCGCCACGAACGCGACGCGCAGGTCGGGCAGCAGCGACCGCCCGGCCACGTGCCAGGCGAACCACGCGGCCGTCAGCTGGGCGGTGTACGACGTCAGCGCCGGCCACCACCCGGGCACGTCGTCCGCGGCGGCGGGGGCCGGGCCCGGGTGCACCAGCACCGGCCGGTCGGCGGCCTCGACGACCGCCAGCACCGGCGCCAGCCGCTCCAGCGCGGCGGGGTCGAGCAGCGCGGTGGCGGGGACCTGCAGCCCGCACACCGTCGGGGCCGCGAGCAGGCGTCGCAGGTCGTCGAGGTCGGGCTCGACGACGTTGACCGCGGCCCACAACCCGTGCCCGGGTCCGACCTCGAGGGCCAGCGCGTGCCAGGCGTCCAGCAGCGGCGCCGCCTCCTCGGGCGGCAGCGACTCGATGCCCAGCGGGCTCGAGAGCGAGAGCAGCGTCAGGTCGATGTCGTCGCCGGCGTCGATGGCGCGCCGCTCGGCCAGGACGTGGTCGGCGGGCACCAGCGCACTGTCGGGCTCCCCGTCGAGGAGCAGCCGGTCGCCGACGATGCGGGGGCCGCGTGACCGGCGCCGCAGCGCCTCGACGAGCGCGTCCGGCCACACGTGCTGGTGGACGTCGACGCGGGGCATACTGGAGACTATAACTCTATCGAGTTAGTTCGGTTACCGGCGCCAGTAGCGTGTCGGGCATGCCGTCCACCCTCGCCTGCATCGGCCTCGACGTCGCCGGCCTCGACGAGCTCAACGCACACCTGTCCGCGATGCCGGCCGAGGTCGCGGGCCGCGTCGACGGCGTCGAGTCGATCCGCTACGGCGACGCCAGCGGGGCGCGCGTCGTCGTCACGATCGACGCCGAGGGCGAGACGCTCGACCTCGTCCCGTCGTACGACGCCCGCCCCGGCGCGCTGCTGGCCGACCTCGGACCGCACGGGCGGGTCACCGCGGCCGACGTGCTCGACGACGACCAGGCGCTCGCCACCCGGATGGCCGCCGACCTCGAGCAGCGTCCGCACCTGACCACGACGGTGTCCGGCCCGCTGCGTGCGTCGGTCGTCGCGCTGGGTCTGGAGATGTCGGTGCTCGCCGACGAGGCGGCGTTCCGGGAGTCGCCCGTCAGCGTGCTCGGCGAGCCCGAGCCGGGTGCCGAGCCGACCAGGTTCGCGGCGCAGTCGTTCCTGTCCTACGGGCTGTTCGGCGACCCGGCGGACGCCGAGCCGACTGCCTACCTGGCCGGCACGGTCCTCGAGGCGGCCACGCACACCCACGGCGTGACCGGCCAGCCCTTCCACGTCGTGCGCGCGCAGACCGCCGGCTTCGTCGTCACCACCTGCCTGCCGGGCTCGACCCACGCCACGACCCCCGAGCCCGGCAACGTCGTCGCCGGGTCGTGCTACCTCGTCGCCGACGTGCCGACGCTGTGGGTCGTCGAGCCGCAGCGCCGGCGGCGGCGCCGGCGCTGACTCCGACGGCCCCCTACTCCCCCTTGCGGAACCGGTCGTCGAGCCACAGCTTCATGCTGCCCGCGACGCCGGCGACGTCGTGGACCAGCTTGCCGAGCGCGTCCTGGGAGGACTCGAACGCGCTGGAGTAGGACTTCGCAGCCTCCTTGGCCGCGTCGGTGACGCCGGCGTCGTCGTCGTCGGCGCGGCGCGGGTAGGCGCCGCCGAGGATGGCGGCGTACTCACCGGAGTCGACCCAGCGCCGCAGCTCGGCGGCGCGGACGACGGCGAAGGGGTGGGTGGTCTTCTCGACCAGCATCAGCTTGAGCACGGAGTCGCGCAGGTCGCCGCTCTCGAGGTACTCCTGGCCCTGGGCCATGAACGTCGCCAGGTCGAGCTCACCCATCAGCCCGCCGCTGGCCAGCTGCATGTGGGCGCGGATCGCGGCGGCGGGTTCCTGGGTGGCCAGCAGGCCGGCCCGGTCGGCGGAGAGCTCCGACTTGCGCGACCACTCGTAGAGCGCCGCGATGATCGCGCGGATGCCGAGGCCGCCGAGCGGGATGGTGTTGAGGACGCCGGTCAGGTTGATCAGGCGGTGCAGGAGCGTGCGGTAGACGGCGTGGCCGCTGAGCGCGTGACCGAGCTCGTGCCCGATCACGAACCGCAGCTCGTCCTCGGCGAGCAGGTCGACCAGGGCGGAGTTAAGGACGATGATCGGCTTGTCGAGGCCGATGGTGACCGCGTTGAGGGTCGGGTCGGAGCGCACGAACAGCTCGGGCACCTCGTCGGCGTCGAGCACCCGGGCGGCGTCGCGCAACAGGAAGTGCAGCGTCGGGAACTGCCGCTCGTCGACGCGCACGGCGGTGCCCAGGTAGAGCAGCCGGGTGGTGCGCTCGTTGACGAGGCCCGAGATCGCCTTGAGCACCGTGTCGAAGCCCTTGAGCCGGCGCAGCGCGACGAGCGCGCCGCGGTCGGCCGGGTGCTCCCACGCGCGGGAGCTGATGCCGGTGAGGGTGGCCCGCGAGCGGGACGGCTGGGTGGTCACGCGGTCACTGTAGGCAGGCCCGTCCACCTCGGACCGTCGCGTCAGGCCCGGTAGACGTCGACCTCGGTGGCCTTGACGCTGAGGAACACCGCCAGCCCCGGCACCAGGTCGAGCTCGGCCGCCGCCTCGGGCGTGACGTCGGCGGCGAGCTCGCCGGCCCGCACCCGCACCAGGTCGCCCAGCAGCTCGACCGAGGTCACCGTCACCGGGACGACGTTGCGCGGGCTGCCGTGCGGCTCGTCGCGGTAGACCGCGACCGCCGAGGGGCGGAACACCGCGATCGCCGGGTCACCGTCGTCGACCCGGCCGCCCCCGGGCCGGCCGCCCAGCGACGTGCCGTCGGCGAGGACGACGCCGTGACCGCGCCACCGCCCGGAGACCAGGTTGAGCCCGGCCAGCCGGGCGGCGAACGCGCTGCGCGGCCGGGTCAGCACCTCGCGGCTCGGGCCCTCCTCGACGACCCGGCCGCCGTCGAGGACCACCACCCGGTCGGCCAGCAGCAGCGCGTCGAGCACGTCGTGGGTCACCAGCAGGCAGGTGCGCCCGGCCAGCACCGTGCGGAGCGTCTGCCGCAGCTCGGGCATGACCGCCACGTCGAGCGCCGCCATCGGCTCGTCGAGCAGCAGCAGCTCGGGGTCGGCGGCCAGCGCCCGCGCCACCGCCGCCCGCTGCGCCTGCCCGCCGGAGAGCTGCCCCGGTCGCCGCGACGCCAGGTCGCCGACGCCGACCTCGTCGAGCCAGCCCTGCGCGGCCCGGCGGGCGGCTCCCCGCGACGACCCCGCGCTGCGGGGCCCGAACGCGACGTTGTCGAGCGCGCTCAGGTGCGGGAAGAGCAGCGGCTCCTGCGCCAGCAGCGCCACCCGCCGGCGGTGCGGGGCCACGTCGACCCGCCGCCCCTCGTCGTACGACGCCAGCACGCGTCCGGCGAGCTCGACCCGGCCGCGGGTCGGGCGCAGCAGCCCGGCCACGACGGAGAGCACGGTCGACTTGCCCGCGCCGTTGGGGCCGAGCAGCGCGATCGTCTCGCCCTCGGCGACCTCGAGCGCCACCTCGACGTCGCGCCCGGCGACCTGCACGTCGACGACCAACGTCATCGCACGCTCCGACCCGGGCGCGCGAACCCGATCACCAGCACGGCGACCACGACGAGCACCAGCGCCAGCGCGATGGCGGCGTCGGGGTCGGTCTCGCGCTGGAGGTAGATCTCCAGCGGCAACGTCCGGGTGACGCCCTCCTGGCTGCCGGCGAAGGTGACGGTGGCGCCGAACTCGCCGAGCGACCGGGCGAAGGCGAGCACCGCCCCCGAGACCAGACCCGGCAGCGCGAGCGGGAGGGTGACCCGCCACAGCACCGTCGTGGGCCGGGCCCCGAGCGAGGCGGCCACCACCTCGTAGCGCTCCCCCGCCGTGCGCAGCGCCCCCTCGAGGCTGACCACGAGGAACGGCAGCGCCACGAACACCTGGGCCATCACCACCGCCAGCGTCGAGAACGACACCTCCTCGCCGACCACCTCGAAGGTGCGACCGACCAGGCCCCGCTTGCCGAACGTGTAGAGCAGGGCCAGCCCGCCGACGACCGGTGGCAGCACGAGCGGCAGCAGCACCAGCGAGCGCAGCACCCCCTGACCGGGGAAGCCGGTGCGGGCCAGCACCAGCGCCATCGGGACGCCCACGAGCACGCACGCCACCGTGCTCGCCGCCGACGTGCGCAGGCTCAGCCCGAGCGCCGCGCGGGACGACTCGGAGGTGACCAGCCCCCAGAAGTCCGTCCACTCGACCTGGACGACGATCGCGACCAGGGGCAGCAGCACGAACAGTGCGCCGACCGCGGCCGGGACGACGATCCACCGCGGCAGGCCGACCGAGCGCTCCACTACGGCGTCCCGAACCCTGCGTCGGCGAGGATCCCGCGCCCGGTCGCGGACAGCACGAGGTCGACGAACTCCTGGGCGAGGTCGGGGTCGGCGGCGTCGTCGAGGGTGGCGATCGGGTAGCGGTTGACCACGTCGGCCGCCTCCGGGACGTCGATGACGAGCACGTCGTCACCGGCGGCGAGCGCGTCGGTGACGTAGACCAGGCCGGCGTCGGCCTGGCCGGAGGTCACCTTGCCCAGCACGTCGGCGACCGACTGCTCCTCGCTGACGGGTGCGAGCTCGATCCCGGCCGCCTCGGCGACGCCCCGGGCCGCGGCACCGCACGGCACCTCCGGGGCGCAGACCACGAGGTCGATGTCGCCGGCGAGGTCGTCGATGCCCTCGATGCCGGCCGGGTTGTCGGGCGGCGTGACGACCTGCAGGGTGTTGGTGGCGAAGACCTGCGGGTCGCCGCCGAGGTCGTCGCCCGAGAGCTCGGCCATCGTGCGCTCGTCGGCGGTGGCGAGGACGTCGGCGTCGGCGCCGTCCTGGACCTGGGTGACGAGGTCGGACGAGCCGCCGAGGACCAGCTCGACCTCCACGCCCTCGTGCTGCTCCTCGAACTCCGCGGCGAGCTCCTCGAACGTCGCCCGCAGCGAGGCGGCCGCGAAGACCGTGACGGTCGTGTCGTCGTCGCCCCCGCAGGCGGTGAGCGCGGGGGCGAGGACGACGAGCAGGGCGACGGGGAGCAGGACGCGCACGGGGGCCTTCCGGGTCAGGGGGTCTCGACGACGACGTTGGTCGACTTGACCGACGCCACGATCCGCGAGCCGGGCGCGAGCCCCAGCTCGTCGGCGGCCTCGCTGCTCATCAGCGACACCAGCCGGTAGGGCCCGCAGATCATGTCGACCTGCGCCATCACGGCGTCCTTCTTGACCGCGACCACGATGCCGGCCAGGCGGTTGCGGGCGCTGACGTGGGAGGCGCGGGTGCCGTCGCGGTCGGGCTCGTCCGCGAGCGACCGCGCGAGCGCGGCCAGGTCGGTGCCGGCGACCTCGGTACGGCCGGACGCCGTGGACGCGGCCACGCGTCCGGAGTCGATCCAGCGCCGCAGGGTGTCGTCGCTGATGCCCAGCAGCGCCGCGGCCTCCACGATCCGGTACGTCGTCACCGGCCCATCATGCCGCAACTGCGGCTGGAATGCGCCGATTCTTCCGCACCTGCGTCTCTGCCGGATGCGCGCTCCACCGTCGCCGAGACTTATTAGGTTAGGCACACCTTATTTAGGTTAGTCTCACCTTGCTCACGCCGACTGCCTCCGAAGGACGACCCACCCATGCCCCGACGCCCGCGCCACCCCGCCGCCCCGGCCGCGGCCACGGCCGTCTTCCTCGCGCTCGTCGCGCTGGTCGTCTCCGGCTGCGGCCCGGTCGTCGGCGCGGACGACGCACGCAGCGACGACCGGCCCGTGACGGTCGTGCCGCGGCTGGCCGACGTCACGCCGCTCGACGACCCCCGCGCGTGGGAGGGCGTCGTCGACGTCAACCTGCCCGACGCGCAGATCGAGCCCGTCGAGGACGACCCCCGGCCGAGCCTGCCGGCGACCGTCACCGACGCGCAGGGCGAGCGGGTCACGGTCACCGACACCAGCCGCGTCCTCGCCCTCGACATCTACGGCACCCTGGCGCACACCGTCTTCGAGCTCGGTCTCGGCGACCACGTGGTCGGCCGCGACGTCTCGGCGTCCTTCCCCGAGATCGCCGACCGGCCCCTGGTGACCCAGAACGGTCACGAGCTCGACGCCGAGGCGATCCTCGCCCTCGACCCGACCGTCGTGCTCACCGACACCTCCCTGGGCCCCTACGACGTCCTCCTGCAGCTCAAGGACGCCGGCATCCCGGTCGTGGTCACCGACTCCCACCGCGGCCTCGACAACATCGCCTCCCTCACCCGGCTCGTGGCCGACGCCCTCGGCGTCCCCGAGGCCGGCCGCGAGCTCGGCGCCCGGCTGGAGGCCGAGGCCACCGAGGCGGCCGCACAGATCGCCGAGGTGGCGCCGTCCGACGTCACCGGCAGGCTGCGCACCGTCTTCCTCTACGTCCGCGGGCAGGCCGGCGTCTACTACATGTTCGGCGAGGGGTCCGGCGCCGACTCGTTGATCGAGGCGGCCGGCGGCTACGACGTCGCCGCCGAGATCGGCTGGAAGGGCATGAAGCCGGTCACCGACGAGGCGCTGATCGACGCTGCGCCCGACGTCCTGCTGATGATGAGCAAGGGTCTGGAGTCGGTCGGCGGTGTCGACGGCCTGCTCGAGCGGTTCCCCGCCCTGGGCAACACGCCCGCCGGCGAGCACGAGCGGATCATCGCCATGGACGACGACCAGGTGCTCGGCTTCGGTCCGCGCACCGCCGACGTCCTCAACGCGCTGGCCGTGGCGCTGTACGCACCGGACGCGCTCTGATGGTCGACCTGGCCCCGGGCACCTCGGTGCGGACGCTCCCGGCCCCCGTCGAGCGGACCCGCTCGGTGCGCACGCCGCTGTTCCTCGCGGCCCTGGGCATCGGCCTGGTCCTGGCCGCGCTCGCCGCGGCCGGGTCGGGTCAGCTGGCCGTCCCGTTCGACCAGGTGGTCGGGTCGGTGCTGCACCGGCTCGGCCTCGACCTCGGCACCATGCCCACCCACCCGCGCGGCGACGCCACCTTGTGGTCGGTCCGCTTCCCCCGCGTGGCGATGGCGGTCGTCGTCGGCGCCGCCCTCGCCGTGGCCGGCTCGCTGATGCAGGGCGTGTTCGGCAACCCGCTGGCCGAGCCCAGCGTGGTCGGCGTCTCGGCCGGCGCGGCCGTGGCCGCGGCCGCCTCCATCGTCTTCGCCTGGACCTTCGCCGGCGACTGGACCATCGCCGTCTGCGCGTTCGTGGGCGGCCTGGTCACCACGCTGGTCGTCTACGCGCTCTCCCGCGCCGACGGCCGGACCGAGGTCGTCACCCTCGTGCTCACCGGCATCGCGGTCAACGCGGTCGCCGGCGCCGCACTCGCCTTCTTGATGTTCGCCGGCGACACCCAGGCGCGCGAGCAGATCGTCTTCTGGCAGCTCGGCAGCCTCAACGGCAGCCGCTGGCAGTACGTGTCGGTCGTGGCGCCGCTGGCCGCGGTCGGCATCGTGGCGGCGCTCCTCAGCGCCCGCAGGCTCGACCTCCTGGCCCTCGGCGAGCGTCCGGCCCGCCACCTCGGGGTCGACGTCGAGCGGCTGCGCGTCGTCCTCATCGTCGTGGTCGCCCTGCTGACCGCCGCCGCGGTGAGCTTCTGCGGCATCGTCGCGTTCGTCGGGCTCGTCGTCCCCCACCTGGTGCGGATGGTGACCGGTCCGGCCCACCGGGTCCTGCTGCCGGCCTCGATGCTGGCCGGCGCCCTGGTCCTCGTCGTCGCCGACACCGCGGCGCGCTCCTTCGTCGCCAACGCCGACCTGCCGCTGGGCATGCTCACCTCGCTGGTCGGCGGACCGTTCTTCTTCTGGATGCTGCGCCGCACCCGGCGCTCGGCGGGGGGCTGGGCATGAGCGGCCGGGCCCCGGTCACGGCGCGCGGCGTCGTCGTCCGGTTCGGGACGACGACCGTCCTCGACGGCGTCGACCTCGACGTGCGGCACGGCGAGGTGCTCGCGCTGGTCGGCCCCAACGGCGCCGGCAAGTCGACCCTGCTCGCCGTCCTGGCCGGCGACCTGGCGCCGGACGCCGGCACGGTCGAGGTCCTCGGTCGGCCGCTCGCCGCGTGGCGGCTGCGCGACCTCGCCCGCGAGCGGGCGGTGCTCACCCAGGAGCACCGGATCGCCTTCCCGTTCCCGGTCGCGGAGGTCGTGCGGATGGGGCGCGCGCCCTGGCGCAACCGGCCGGAGGAGGACCACGACGACGAGGTGGTCGCCGCGTCGATGGCCGTCACCGAGGTCACCCACCTGGCCGACCGCGCGTTCGGCGTGCTCTCGGGCGGGGAGAAGGGCCGGGCGTCGTACGCGCGCGTGCTCACCCAGGCCACCGGCATCCAGCTCCTCGACGAGCCCACCGCCGCGCTCGACCTGGGGCACCAGGAGGCCGTGCTGGCCCGGGCCCGCGCCCGCGCCGACGCCGGCGACGCGGTCGTCGTCGTCCTGCACGACCTCAGCCTCGCCGCCGCCTGGTCCGACCGCATCGTGCTCCTGCACCGGGGCCGGGTCGCGGCGGAGGGGTCGCCCGCCGACGTCCTGCGGGCCGGCCTGCTGAGCGAGGTCTACGAGCACCCCGTCGAGGTGCTGCCCCACCCGGCCACCGGAGCGCTGCTCGTCCTGGCCGACCGCCGTACCGTGGCGGAGGCGAGCCCGTGATGCGCCGGCTCGTCGTCCTCGCCGTCGCCCTCGCCGTCGTCCTGGGGGCCGCGTCGACCGCCCCCGCCGCGGCCGACTCGACCGTCGAGGTCTCCAACGACCGGGGCGGCGCGCAGGCCGACGTCACCTATCGGACGGCGTTGACGATCCGGGGCAGCGGCTTCCAGGTCGTGCGCGGTGGGTTCGGCGGCGTCTACGTGATGTTCGGCTGGGTCCGCGACCCCGGCGGCGGGGCGTGGCGACCCTCGCGCGGCGGGCTGACCGGGCAGGACTACCGCTACATCCCCGACGCCGAGAGCACCGCGGACAGCCAGGGCTACCTCCGGTTCGTCGCCTTCCCCGGCAGCTCCACCGCCGGCGAGGCCGCGGCGGTGCTCTCGCCGTCGGGCGGCTTCACCGTCGACCTGACGATCCCCGGGCCGGTCTTCCAGAGCGTCGACCGCGACGGCGACGTCGCCGAGGTCGACTGCCGCGAGGTCACCTGCGGCGTCATCACGGTCGGCGCCCACGGCGTCGCGAACGCCGCCAACGAGTCCTTCACCCCGGTCCGCTTCGGCGACGTCTACGGCGCCGAGCCACCGCCGGCGGCCGGCCCCGCGGCCCCCGTCGAGCCGACCACCACGACACCCCCCACCGCGGCCGACCCGACCACGGCGGACGTCGGCACGCAGGCGACCCGCCCGGCGGGCCGCAGCGGCCCGGCACCGAGGACCGGGCTCGCCGTCGACCGCGCCACCGCGGTCGCGGGGCGCGCCCTGACCTTCTCGGCACGCGGCTTCACCCCCGGTGAGCAGGTGGTCGCGGTCCTCGACGACGGCATGGCCGCCCTGGGGCCGATGGTCGCCGGCGCCGGCGGCGAGGTCGCCGGCGTCCTGCAGCTGCCGCTCGAGACCCCCGTGGGCACCCACGCACTGCGGCTGACCGGCGCCGCCTCGGGCACCGAGCTGGAGCAGCGGTTCCCCGTCGCCGCGGGCCCGGCCGCCGCCACCCGTCCTGCCGCCGGGACCACGACGTCCGACGAGACGCCGGCGGCGACGCTCTTCCTCGGCGCGAGCGTCCTGGTGCTCCTGGTCGCGGCCCTCGGGTACGCCCGGGCGGCCCGGCGCCGCCGACGCCGGACGACCCCCGTCACGGGCGCGGTCACCCCGGTGGTGGCGCCGTGAACCGACGACGGCACGCCCTGGTCGGCGCCACGCTGACCGCCGCGGCGGCGTTCGCCCTGCCGGTGACCGCGCTCGGCGCCACCCCCGCGGCCACGTCACCGGCCACGTCACCGGCCACGTCACCGGCCACGTCACCGGCCGCGGACCCCACCACCCCGGCGGCAGGGGCCTTCGAGGTCACCGACGCCCAGCTGCGCTGGGGCCTCAACGACGAGAGCAACAACCGGGCGTTCGCCCCCGGCACCGTCAACTTCCTCTCCGCCGGCACGGTGCCCGACCCCGGACGCGGCGGCCAGACGGTGCGCGACGGCGTGTGGCAGGGCACCCGCACCCGCGCCTGGTGGGCCGAGCGGGGCGACGTCCGGATCGAGAAGCGGCGGCCCGACGGCGACCACGCCCTCGCCACCTTCGCCGGCCTGTCCACCACCGTCGACGGCGCACCGATGTCGGGCACCAACGGCCCGTTCTCGGGTCACCAGGTCGTCGTCGACGGCGGCACGGGCGAGGTCGACGCCGACGCGGGCACGGCGACGATCCGCTGGAAGGGGTCCTTCACGGTCCTCTACTACTCCGGCATGAACTTCTTCACCGTCAGCGATCCCGTGCTCAGCGTGACCCGCTCGCGGGCCACCCTGCGGGCCACCCTCGGCGGCTACGCGACGTCGATGGAGGACCAGACCCAGTGGTCCGCGGTGCGACCGGCGACCGTCGTCCTGGCCTCCCTGCCCCGGCCCGACCTGTCGTCCCCCGGCGGGTTCTCCTCGCAGCCGCACTACCGCGGCGTCCGCCACGACGCGCCGGCCGGCGGCGTCGACCAGGTCCGCACCGGGTCCTCCTGGGGCGCGTTCCCGGCCGACTTCCTCGCCTTCCAGCACCGGCTGGGGTCGGCCGCCTACTGGTACTCCAGCGGCGGCTCGGCCGACGCCCACAAGGTCCCGAGCCCCCTCACCGTCAGCTACGAGGCCGGCGACCCGATCGCCGTCCCCGACGAACCGGACCCGGAGTCACCCCCGGAGCCCACCGAGGTGCCCACCACCACGGAGAACCCGCCACCCCCTCCCCCGGTCCCGACCCAGCCACCGGCCCAGCCGCCGGCCCCGCCGCTGCCGGCTGTCGACCCGCCCGCGCCGCCGCCCGACCCGGCCCGGGACGTCCCGCCGCCGGCAGCCCCCGCGGCCACCCCGCTCACGACGGCCGTCGGCGCCGTCCCCACCGTCCACGCCCTGGCCTCGTCACCGACGACGTCGGGTCCGGATCCCGGTCCGTCACCGCCCGCCTGGCAGTGGTGGCTCGGGAGCGCGCTGCTGCTCGGGGCAGCCGCACTCACCCTGCTCAGCATCCGCTCGAAAGGAACCCCATGAACCGCCCACTCCGCCGAGGCGCCGCCGCCCTGACGTCACTCGCCGTGGCGACAGCCGGTCTCGCCCTCGGCGTCTCCACCGCCGCTCCAGCCCAGGCCGCCGAGGTGGCCGTCACCGACGCGACCTTCACCTGGGACCTCAACAACGAGGCCACCAGCGGTGCCTTCGCCCCCGGCACCTGGAACCTGATGTCCGCTGGCCGGATCGGCGACCCGGGGACGGGCGGCCAGACCCTCGCCGGACCCAACGGCGCCACCTGGCTCAACGGCGCGCCCGCCGGGTGGTCCGCGACGACGGGCAACGTCACCGTCGAGGACCTCCAGCCCGGCGGCGGCCACGCGCCGGCCACCTTCGCCGGCACCCGCACCAACACCCTCGGCGCCAACGCCAACACCAGCGGGGTGCGCGGCGAGACCCGTCTCGTGTTCTCCGAGGGCACCGGGACGGTCGACGCCGCGGCCGGCACCGCCGAGATCTCGTGGGACGGCGACGCGACGCTGCTCTTCTACTCCGGCATGACGTTCTTCTACCTCTCCGACCCCGAGCTGACCGTCGCCGCCGACGGCGGGGGCACGGTCACCGCCACGGTCGGCGGGTACGCCACCTCGATGGACGACCCCGACGCCTGGGAGGCGCTGCCCGAGACCGAGGTCACGGTCGCCACGCTGTCCGACGTCGACGTCACCGAGACCGGCATCGCCACCACCCCGGCGTACCGCGGGGTCACCTACACGGCGCCGTCGTCCGCGGTGCCCCAGACGACCACGGGTGCCAGCTGGGGCGCCTTCCCCCAGTCGTTCGTCGACTTCCAGCAGACCGTCGGCCAGGGTTCCTACTGGTACTCCAGCGGTGGCGCGGCCGACGCCCGCAAGGTCGCGAACCCGCTCGCGGTCGACTACGACGCGAGCCCCGAGCCCGCCGTGCCGCAGGTGACGGTCAGCGACACCGACCTCCTGCCGAGCGGGTCCTACGAGGTCGAGGTGGAGGGCACCGGGTTCGACCCGGCAGCCGTCACCGGGACCCGTCCTCCGCTGCTCGGGCGATCTGGTGGCACCTACGTCGTGTTCGGCAAGTTCGCCGAGGGATGGCGGCCCTCCCAGGGCGCGCCCGGGGCCTCGCGCAAGAACACCAGCCAGCGGTGGGCCGTGCGGGCCGAGGACATGACCACCGTCGGGGGCGAGGCCGCCGGCGCCGTCGAGCTGACCCCCGAGGGCACCTTCAGCACGACCCTCACCATCGACAAGTCCGCCATCGACGCCGCCGCGACGGACCCGTCCCTGGTCAACTACGGCGTCTACACCTACCCGGGCAGCGGTGCGGTCAACGCCGCGTTCGAGACGTACACCCCGATCACCTTCACCCCGGCCAGCCCCGCGCTGACGATCACGGCGCCCGCCACGAGGTTCGGCCAGGCCTCCACGGCGGTCGTCCGGGTCGCCAACGACGGCGCCGACGGCACCGTGACGCTCCAGCGGGGGTCGACCACCATCGGCACCGAGCCCCTGACCGGAGGCGCCGCGACGTTCGGGCTCGGCAAGCCCGGCGCGGGCGCCCACCTGCTGACCGCGACCTACTCCGGCTCGGTCAACGTCGCGGCCGGCAGCGGCAGCGCGACCCTGAGGGTCGGCAAGGCCACCAGCAGGACGGTCCTCCGGGTGCCCGGTAAGCCGACCCGCACCAAGGCGGGTCGCGCCGAGGTCACCGTGTCCTCGCCGACCACTGCCCCCACCGGCAGGGCCCGGATCCAGGTCACGAAGGGGGCCAAGGTGGTCCGCACGATCACGGCGGCGCTGCAGCGGGGCCGGGCCACGGTGCGGCTGCCGCGGCTCGCCGCGGGCGCCTACCGGGTGGTCGCCACCTACCCCGGCAACGCCAACGTGGCGGCGTCGGTCTCGAGGTCCCGCCTCACCGTCCGCTGAGCACGTCCTCCCAGCACCCCGGACGCCGGTCGCACCGGCCGGCGTCCGGGCACCCCACCCGCCACTCGCCCCACCAGGAGATCCATGACCATCGTCGACGACGCCCCGGCGTCCGTGAGCCTCGCGACCGCCATGCGCGAGGGCTCCAAGGTCGAGCACGAGGCGGCCGAGGGCTCCTCGTTCATGACCGAGCTGCTCGACGGCCGGCTCGACCGGGCCGGCTACGCCGCCTACCTGCTGCGCCTGCGGGTCGTCTACGCGGCGCTGGAGGAGGCGGTGCGCACCCACGCGAGCGACCCCGCGGTCGCCGCCGTCCACGACCCGGCCCTCGAGCGGCTGGCCCGCATCGACGCCGACCTGGCGCACTGGGCCCCCGGGGTCGTCGAGCAGGAGGTCCGCTCCCCTGCGGCCGCGGCGTACCGGGAGCGCATCCTCGCCGCCGGAGAGCAGGCCGCGGAAGGGTGGGGCGGGGCGCTGGTGGCGCACCACTACACGCGCTACCTCGGCGACCTCTCCGGCGGCCAGGCCATCGGTCGCATCCTCGACCGGACCTTCGGGCTCGACGGCGCAGGGGTCTCCTTCTACGCGTTCCCGGAGATCCCGAAACCCAAGCCCTACAAGGACCGCTACCGCTCCCGGCTCGACGCCCTGGGTCTCGGCGCGGACGACGTGGACCGCGTGGTCGCCGAGGTGAAGGTCGTCTTCAACCTCAACCAGGCCCTCTTCGTCGAGCTCGGTGAGCGGCTCCCCGAGTACCGCCGCTGACGAACGGGCCCGCCGTTCAGTCCGACCTGGGGTCCGAGCCGGCGTCCGACCCGGCGTCCGGGCCGTGGGCGCCGCCGTTGCCGCCGTTGCCGGCCAGGGCGTCGTCGTCGACGATCACGGTGACCCCCGGGATGTTCAGCAGCCCGTGCTGCACCGCCCAGATCACCGCCTGCGATCGGCTCCGCGCCCCGATCTTGCGGTAGAGCTGCCGGATGTAGGTCTTGACCGTGTTCACGCCGATGAACAGGCGCTCGGCGATCTCGTGGTTGTTGCAGCCGGCGGCGACCAGCTCGAGCACCGCGCGCTCACGGTCGCTCAGGTCCTCCACGCGACCTCTCATCGCCAGGCGGACCGGCGTGGGATCACGGTAGGGCGGCCCCTCGGTGCTTGTCATGGGATGCGCCTTCCGGTCTCGGGGTTTACAACATAAACCTGCCACCTCCCGGACGCCGCATCAAGGCGGCCGGGGCGGGAGGTGTCGGCCGGACCGGTGCTCGCCTACAGTCGGGGGCAACGACTTCCAGCGCCGCACGCCGGCACGATTCGAGGTGACGTGGTCGACCAGGCCGAGGCAGGGACGCTCGACGTCGACGCCGCGGTCGTCCGCGGCGAGCAGCCGCCCTCCAGGCGGGAGCCGCTCGACCGGGAGCGCATCGTGCGGGCCGCCGTGGCGTTCATCGACCGCGAGGGTCTGGCGACCCTGACGATGCGTCGTCTCGGCCAGGAGCTCGACGTCGAGGCGATGGCGCTCTACCGCTACGTGCCCGGGCGGGAGGACCTGCTCGACGCCGTCGCCGGGTTCGTCATCGAGGAGATGCAGGACGACGACGACGTGCACGACCACCCGCACGACGGCTGGCAGGACTTCCTCCAGCGCCTCGCGCACGGCGTACGACGGGTCGCGCTGCGCCACCCCAAGGTCTTCCCCCTCGTCGCGTCTCGGCCCCCCGAGGCGCCGTGGCTGCGGCCGCCGCTGCGCAGTCTCGACTGGGTCGAGACGTTCCTGGCCGGGCTCGAGGCCGACGGGTTCTCCGACGAGGCAGCGGTCGCGGCCTACCGCAGCTTCACCAGCTTCCTGCTCGGCCACCTGCTGCTCGAGGTCGCCAGCCACGGCGCCGACCTCGGACCGCTCGACGTGATCGAGGACGCGGAGGAGCCGCCGGCCCGCGAGCTGCGCGCCGAGTACGCCCACGTGACGCGGATGCGCGGACTGCTCACCGAGGACCACTCGTCCAGCGAGTTCGAGGAGGCCCTCGAGGAGCTGCTCAACCGACTGGCGCTGATGCTCCAGCTCGACGCGCGGCGCTAGGAGACCTCGGTCGCCACCTCGGGCCGACCCGGGGCCGCTGCCACCACCTCACCGGTGAGCCCGTCGATCCGCTGGGTCCCGCCGGCCGACGAGCGCAGGGCGTTCAGGGCGATGGCCCGACGGTCGAACGACTCCGTCTCGTCGTGGGGCCCCGTCCCGGCGAGGATCCCGCGGCGAGCGTGCCCGGCGCGCCGGGCCGACCACGCCCGCCGACGGCCCACGCCGCGCACCGCGCCACCCGTCCGCGCAGGCCGAGGCGATGCTGTCCGTCGTCCCGGGGATCAGGTCGGGCCACGGCGACGGCCGGCGTCGCGTGGGTGCGTGGGCCGCCGGAACCCGGTCGCCGCAGGTCGCCGGCCGGGATAGCGTCACGGCCGTGACCGAGGATCGGGGACCAGGGCTGTCGGACGTCGTGCGCGTGGGTCGGATGATCGTCGATCGCTGGGTGCGCCAGGCGCGTGCCATGGACCGGCCCAGCGTGCGCTCGATGGTGGCCGAGCACCTGGGGCGGGCGCCGGACGACCTTCCGGTGGTCGAGGACACGTGGCCGCCGTACGAGCACGTGAACGTCCAGCGCGCCCTGGATGCGTGGTTGGCCGAGCCCGGGCGCGAGCACGTGATGGTGGGGCTGACCGGCTACCGGCACCGCGGCGACTTCGGCCTGGCCGACCTGGTGGCCGACGACACCGAGATGGCGATGCACGGCCCGCGTCCGGGGAACCTGACCCGGGTCAGCCGCGCGGCCGGGCCCGGGGACGAGACCATCGACTGCCTGCGCGCCGCGCTCGTGCTGGTGACGGAGGGCCGGCGGCGGCTCGCGGTGCTGTTCCGCGGCCCCGACCGCGACGCCGACAGCGAGGGCGTCCGGGTCGAGGTCATCTCCACCGACGCCCGTGACGGTCGCCGGCTGACCGAGCAGCTGCGGACCAAGGCACTGGAGCTCAACGTCTACCGCGGCCAGGTCGTCTCCTTCGGCCACTCGATGTTCGGTGAGCGGTCCTCGCTGCTGCGCTTCCAGGAGCGCCCCCGGGTCGCTGCGGCCGACGTCATCCTGCCGACCGACACCTTCGACGACATCCGCCGCCAGGTGGTGGGGGTGGCCCGCAACCGCGACCGGTTGCGGGCCGCCCGGCAGCACCTCAAGCGCGGCCTCCTCCTGTACGGGCCGCCGGGGGCCGGCAAGACGCACACCGTCCGCTACCTCATCAGCGAGCTGACCGACACGACCATCGTCGAGCTGACCGGTGAGTCGCTCGGGCTGCTGCGCGAGGCCTGCTCCATCGCCCGCGCCCTCCAACCCGCGCTCGTCGTGGTGGAGGACGTCGACCTCATCGCCGAGCAACGTGACCACTACGGCGGCGAGACGCCGATGCTGTTCACCCTGCTCAACGAGATGGACGGGCTCGCCGAGGACGCCGACGTCGTCTTCCTGCTCACCACCAACCGCGCCGACCTCCTCGAGCCGGCGCTCGCCGCGCGGCCCGGACGCGTCGACCAGGCCGTGGAGGTCCGCCTGCCGGACGCCGAGGGCCGGCGCCGCCTGCTCGAGCTGTACCGCGGTGGGCTGGACCTCGACACCAGCCGCGCCGAGGAGGTGGTGGCCGCCACCGACGGCGTGACCGCCAGCTTCCTCAAGGAGCTGCTGCGCCGCGCCGCCGTGCTCGCCGCCGACCGCACCCCGGACGGCGAACCCGCGGACGCCCTCCACGTCAGCGCCGACGACCTCGAGCACGCCCTCGCCGAGCTGCTGGACACCCGCAACGCGATGACGCGGGCGGTCCTGGGAGCCGGCGCCGACCAGGCGACCTGAACGAGCCCGGGTGGAGGCGGCACCGCCACGAGGGTCGTGGTCCGGCTCAGGGATCCCAGTGGTCGACCAAGCCGGCGGCGTGCAGCGACTGCGTGATGCTGCCGTGCACGGCGACTCCAGGCATGGACATCGACACCCGGACGAAGGTACTTTCCTCATCGGAAAGTACTTCTCAGAGATCGGGACGGCGATGGACCTGACGCGACGCGACGCCGCGGCCTTGTTGGACGACGCAGCGGCGGTCGGGACGGCCGTACGCGCCAGGGCACCGCAGGAGCGTCCCCTCTACGTCGCGACGGGTCTCACGATCCTCCTCCTCGGCCTGGCCGTCGACCTCAACGGCGTGGGTGGGTTCGCCGGCGCCGTGGGGGCGATCCTCGTGCTGGTCGCCCTCGCCGTCACGGTGGCCACCCACGTCCCCTACCTGCGCCGGTACCAACGCGTACGGGCACGCAGCACCCCGGTCCGTGTCGAGTGGGCACTCGGGCTCTGGGCGGCCGCCGCCGTGATCGGCCTCGGCACCGTGCTCGACCCGACCCTCGACCTCGCCTTCACCGTCGGCGGCATCGTCGGCGCGGCGCCCTTCCTGTCCTGGGCCCGGCAGCTCCGGGACAGCGCATGACCACGCACCCGCGGGTCCGTCTCGACGACCTGGTCCACCAGCCGGTGCGCTTCTCCCTCCTGGCCGGTCTGGCCCAGGCAGACGAGCTCGAGTTCCGGTTCCTCCGCGACACCCTGGGGATCAGCGACTCCCTCCTGTCACGCCAGGCCTCGACCCTGGAACAGGCCGGGTACGTCGCCATCCGCAAGGGCCACGTCGGCAAGTGGCCCCGCACCTGGCTCAGCCTCACCCCGCAGGGCCGGACCGCCTTCCACGACCACCTCGACACGCTGCGCGAGATCGTCGGACCCGCGACCGCGACGGTCGACGCAGCCGAGGAGTCCACCCGATGACGCGGACGATCGCCGTGACCCAGACCGGCCTCACCGGCTCGTCGCTGGACCTGCAGGAGGCCGGCACACCCGAGGGCCGGATCGTGTTCAGCGGCCTCCTCAGGCGTTCGGCGCAGCTGGACCTCGGGCACCAACGGCTCACGTTCACGACGCTGGGCCTGTGGGGACGCACCGTGCGGGCCGACTCCCCTGGCGGCACCGTGGGCGAGCTCCGCCGGGCCGGCACCCGGGGCAGGGGGACCGCCGAGGTCCACGGGCGGCACTACCGCCTCACCACCAGCGGCGTGCTCCGGCGTCGCTACCACTGGGCCGCCGCCGACGACACCGAAGTACTGAGCCTGAGGCTGGGCGGCGTCCTCAGGACGACCGGCGCGATCGAGGTCTCCGACGTCGCCGTCCCCGACGACGTGGCCGTGCTGATCGGGCTCGGGCTGGTCGCTCGCCGCGCCTCGGAGGGCGACTCCGCCGGCGGGGCGGCCGGGGCAGGCTGACAGGACCACCCCGGTCCTGGACGGGTCAGGGCGAGGCGTCGCCTGCGTCGAGCCGGGTTGCCCCCGAGCCCTAGGGTTGCCCTCGACGTGGGACGTGACCCGCGGTCGGATCAGGCACCGCAGCGCCGCGTCACGCCCCGAGCTCCTCGGGCCGCGGCGTGCCGCCAACCGAACGGGAGAGACCATGACGCGCGTCCGCAGCACCGAGCGACGCCGAGCGAACCGCAGGACCGCCGCCGTCCTCACCGCGCTGGCCGCGGTCGCCGTGACCGCAGCCGGCGCCGGCGCGGTGCACGTGACCGCGTCCGAGCCCCCGACGGCGAAGACGGTCGCCAGCCCGGCGAGCGAACCGTTCTGGGCCGACGAGTTCACCGGGCGCTCCGGCACCCGCCCGGACGCCGGCACGTGGCACAGCGAGGTCGGCAACCGGCGCCAGCAGGGCTGGTGGAACAACGAGCTGCAGTACTACACCGCCCGGGCCGCGAACTCGGCGCTGAACGGGTCGGGCAAGCTGGTGATCAGCGCCAAGCGGGCGGGACGTCGTACGCACCTGCCGTGCTGGCCACGCGGCCGGTGTGCCTACACCTCGGCCCGGCTCACCACCGAGGGGACGGTGTCGCTGACCTACGGGCGCGTGGACGTCCGCGCCCAGATCCCCACCGGCAGGGGCCTGCTCCCGGCGATCTGGATGCTGGGCAACAACGGCCGGGTCTGGCCCAAGCAGGGCGAGATCGACATCGTCGAGGTCGTCGGCGGCGAGCCCCGCACCGCCTACGGCACGGCACACGGGCCGACCTACTTCAACGAGGACGGACTCGGCGGCACCGTCGACCTCGGCGGCCGCGCGAGCAGGCGTTTCCACCTCTACTCCGTGGTCAAGGAGCCGAGGCGGATCACCTGGCTGGTCGACGACGAGCCCTACTTCACCCTCACGCCACGGGACCTCCCCTCGAAGCGGGACTGGGTCTTCGAGCAGGACATGCACCTGCTGATGAACGTCGCCGTCGGCGGTGACTGGCCCGGCAGGCCGGGCCGGGCCACCAGGTTCCCCGCCGCGATGAAGATCGACTACGTCCGGATGTACGGCCAGGGCGTCGTCGACGGCGTCACGGTCCGGAGCCCTGACCAGGACGGCCGACCCGTCGGTCGATGAGTTCCTCCTGGTCGCCCGGTCTGGATCCACGTCCACCCGGGCTCCGGACGCTCGCTGCGCGTCAGGAGCGTCATCCTGAGGAGGCAGTGTGCGGCTTCTGCTCACGTCCGCCGGCGTCACGAACCCGAGCATCCGCGACGCGCTGACCGACCTCCTGGGCAGCCCGATCGGCGACTCCCGCGCCCTCTGCATCCCCACGGCGCAGTACGGGCATCCCGCGCTCACTCCCGAGGGGGCGTGGAGCTTCATCAGCGGTCAGTCCCCCCTCCCGATGTGCGGGCTGGGGTGGCGGTCCGTGGGGGTCCTGGAGCTCACCGCGCTGCCCAGCATCGCGGAGGAGCGCTGGGTCCCCTGGGTCCGGGAGGCAGACGTCCTGCTGGTGGCCGGCGGTGACGCCCTCTACCTGTGCCACTGGATGCGGGAGTCGGGGTTGGCGGAGCTGGTGCCGTCGCTGCGCGACACGGTCTGGGTGGGGCTGAGCGCCGGCAGCATGGTGCTGACCCCGCGGATCGGGCAGGGGTTCGTCGAGTGGGAGTCGCCCACCGGTGACGACCAGGCGCTGGGCGTCGTCGACTTCTCGATCTTCCCGCACCTGGCACCCGAGGGCCTACCGGGGAACACCATGGCCGAGGCGGAGCGATGGGCGGCCGCCATCCCGCACCCGGGATACGCGATCGACGACGAGACCGCGATCCGGGTGGTCGACGGAGCCGTCGACGTCGTCTCCGAGGGCAGCTGGCGGCTGTTCCCCGCCTGACCCCGCGAGGTCGTCGTGGCGATCCTCGGAGCACCGACACCTCGTCGTGCTCATCCGCCCGCACAGGACGGCACCGTCAGCCGTGCTCTCCCCACGGCCTCTCCGTCAGGAGCCGTTGCTGTCCCCAGCAGAAGCGGGACTCGGCGATGAAGTCCTCGACCCCGTCGGAGAAGACGTCCGGGCAGCGTCGCTAGGAGCCAGTGGGGTCGCGGTGGATCCCCAGGAACCGGCGCAGGACGTCGGCCCCCTCGACCGAGACCGGGCCGTCGGGGCGGACGAACGTAGCGGGCGTCACGACGACGCGCTGCTCGTCCACCCCGACCTTGCCCTGCCTGGTGTGCTGCACGATCCGGCGACGGCCGTTGTCGACGTACCCGGCCTTGCGGCTGACCGCTGCCGACGCGTGGTTGCCGACGATGAAGCCCGACTCGCACTGGACGGCGCCGAGCTCGTCGAACGCGAACCCGACCGCGAGCTGCCGCATCAGCGTGCCGGTCCCCCTCCCCTGGTGGGCTCTCCCCAGCCACGAGCCCGTCAGGACGACGCGCGTCTGGGCGAAGTCCTTCGCGTGCAGGTCCTGCACCCCGACGAGCTCGCCGTCGCGACGGACCACCAGGGCGAGGCGCCACTCGTCGGGTGTGAAGGTCGATCGCTGCGTCCACCACCACCTCAGCGACGTCGTCGGGAACCCGTCGGGCGAACCGGGTGCGAAGGGCTCCTGGTGCCACGCACTGAGGAACGGCATCGGCAGGTCCGAGCCCTCGATGCCGTCGCGGACGAGCTCGACGAGGGCGGGGAGGTCGTCGTCGCGAAGGACCCTGAGCTCCACGGGGCCACCGCGGATCCGCAGCGCGAACGGCGGGAACACGTCCTCCAGGGTGAGCACGCGCCTCCTCACCCCTCCCGCATCGGCACCCGGACGTCGCGCTCGTCGGCCACCTCGACCGCGCGGTCGTAGCCGGCGTCGACGTGACGGATGACGCCCATGCCGGGGTCGTTGGTCAGCACCCGCGCGAGCTTCTCCGCGGCCAGCGCGGTGCCGTCGGCGACGCAGACCTGTCCGGCGTGCAGCGACCGGCCGATGCCGACGCCTCCGCCGTGGTGGAAGGAGACCCACGTCGCGCCGGAGGCGGTGTTGACGAGCGCGTTCAGCAGCGCCCAGTCGGCGATCGCGTCGGAGCCGTCGAGCATCGCCTCGGTCTCGCGGTACGGCGACGCGACCGAGCCGCAGTCGAGGTGGTCGCGCCCGATCACCACCGGCGCCGAGAGCTCGCCGGAGGCGACCATCTCGTTGAACCGCAGGCCCGCGCGGTGCCGCTCGCCGTAGCCCAGCCAACAGATCCGGGCCGGCAGGCCCTGGAACGCCACGCGCTCGCCGGCCATGGTGATCCAGCGGCGCAGCCGCTCGTCATCGGGGAACAGCTCGAGGACCGCCCGGTCGGTGGCAGCAATGTCGGCCGGGTCGCCGCTGAGCGCGGCCCACCGGAACGGCCCGCGACCCTCGCAGAACTGCGGCCGGATGTACGCCGGCACGAACCCCGGGAACTCGAACGCCCGGTCGTAGCCGCCCTTGCGCGCCTCGTCGCGGATCGAGTTGCCGTAGTCGAAGACCTCGGCGCCGCGGTCCTGGAACTCCACCATGGCCCGCACGTGCGCGGCCATCGACGCCTGCGCGTCCTTGGTGAACCCGCCGGGGTCACGGTCGGCCGCGGCGTGCCAGTCGTCGACGGAGACGCCGACGGGCAGGTAGGACAGCGGGTCGTGCGCCGAGGTCTGGTCGGTGACGACGTCGATCGGGGCGCCCTGCTCGAGCAGCAGCGGGAACACCTCGGCGGCGTTGCCCAGCAGACCGATCGACAGGGGCCGCCGCTCGTCGCGCGCGGCGACCGCCCGGCGTACGGCGTCGTCGACGGAGTCGGCCTGCTCGTCGAGGTAGCGGTGCTCGATGCGGCGGGTGATGCGCTCCTGGTCGACGTCGACGCAGATGCAGACGCCGTCGTTCATGGTCACCGCGAGCGGCTGGGCGCCACCCATGCCGCCGAGCCCGGCGGTCAGGGTGATCGTCCCGGCCAGCGTGCCGCCGAAGCGCTTGTCGGCCACCGCCGCGAACGTCTCGTAGGTGCCCTGGAGGATGCCCTGGGTGCCGATGTAGATCCACGACCCCGCGGTCATCTGGCCGTACATCGTCAGCCCGAGGTCCTCGAGCCGCCGGAACTCCTCCCAGTTGGCCCAGTCGCCGACCAGGTTGGAGTTGGCGATCAGCACCCGCGGCGCCCAGGTGTGGGTGCGCATCACGCCCACCGGGCGGCCCGACTGCACCAGCATCGTCTCGTCGTCGGCGAGGGTGGTCAGCGTGCGCACCAGGGCGTCGTACGACGGCCAGTCGCGCGCCGCCTTGCCGGTGCCGCCGTAGACGACGAGGTCCTCGGGACGCTCGGCGTTGTCGGGGTCGAGGTTGTTCATCAGCATCCGCAGTGGGGCCTCGGTCTGCCACGACCGGGCCGTGAGGTCGCTGCCGCGTGCAGCGCGGATCGGCAGGCGAGGGTTGGCTTCGTGGGTCACTGGAGCTCTCCGATCTGGGTTTCGACGGCGGCGACGACGGCGCCGTCGGCGACGAGGTTCACGACGGCCTCGATCTCGGGGGCGAGGTGGCGGTCGGGACCGGGGCCGGCCACCCCGGCGCCGCGCAGGAGGGAGACGACCGCGGCCGTCGCCGGCGACGGCGAGAGCGGTGCTCTCAGCTCGAGGGCACGGGCGCCGGCGAGCACCTCGACCGCGACGACCCGGGTCAGCCCGTCCACGGCGCGACGCAGCTTGCGTGCGGCCGACCAGCCCATCGACACGTGGTCCTCCTGCATCGCGCTGGACGGGATCGAGTCGACCGACGCCGGCACCGCGAGCCGCTTGAGCTCCGAGACGATCGCGGCCTGCGTGTACTGCGCGATCATCAGCCCGCTGTCGACGCCGGGGTCGTGGGCGAGGAACGGGGGGAGGCCGTGGTTGCGGGCCTTGTCGAGGAACCGGTCGGTACGCCGTTCGCTCATCGAGGCGACGTCGGCCGCGGCGATCGCCAGGAAGTCGAGCACGTAGCCGACCGGGGCGCCGTGGAAGTTGCCGTTGGACTCGACCTGATCGCCCAGCACCACCGGGTTGTCGACCGCCGAGGCCAGCTCGCGGCCCGCGACCGTGGCGGCGTGCTCGACGGTGTCACGCGCCGCGCCGTGCACCTGCGGCGCGCAGCGCAGCGAGTAGGCGTCCTGCACCCGGTTGCAGTCGGGACCGCGGTGCGACGCGACGACCCCCGACCCGGCCAGGATGCGAGCCAGGTTGGCCGCCGAGGCCGCCTGCCCGGGATGGGGCCGCAGCGCCTGGAGCCCGGCCGCGAAGACCCGGTCGGTGCCGAGCAGCCCCTCGACCGACATCGCGGCGGCGACGTCGGCGGTGCGCAGCAGCAGCCGCAGGTCCTGCAACGCCAGCACCAGCATGCCGAGCATGCCGTCGGTGCCGTTGATCAGCGCGAGGCCCTCCTTGGCGGCGAGCTCGACCGGACGCAGGCCCGCGGCGGCGAGCGCCGTACCGGCCTCGACCAGCGCGCCGTCGGCGTCGCGCACCGGCCCCTCCCCGATCAGCGCCAGGGCACAGTGCGACAGCGGGGCCAGGTCACCGGAGCAGCCGAGCGACCCGTGCTCGTGGACCACCGGCGTGATGCCGTGCGACAGCAGGGCGGCCAGCAGCTCGGCGGTCTCGCGGCGTACACCGGTGTGGCCGGTCGCCAGCGTCGAGAGCCGCAGCAGCATCAGCGCCCGCACCACCTCGCGCTCCACCTCCGGCCCGGAACCGGCGGCGTGCGAGCGCACCAGCGACCGCTGCAGCTGGGCGCGCTGCTCGGGCGGGATGTGCCGGGTGGCGAGCGCGCCGAACCCGGTGGAGACGCCGTACGTCGGCGTCGGCCCGGCGGCCAGCGCCTCGACGACCGCGCGCGACCGGTCGATCGCGGCGAGCGCGTCGGGCCCGAGCTCGACCGCGGCGCCGTACCTCGCGACGGCGAGCAGGTCGGCGGGATCGACCGGTCCGGTGCCCACGACGACGGTCGTCGGTGGGGTGGTCGGGGGTGAGGTTGCCATGGGTCCATCCAACGCCGCGGGCACGCCGCGGGCCACCGCGGGCTTCGCTGGGTCGTGACCAGACCACGACTAGACCACCACAAGACAACTGCATCGGGCTCGCGCACGCGGGGTACTCCCCCCCACAGCATTCCGCTGCAACCCCCACCGCACACCGCTTCACCCCCCAGGAGCGCCTCTCCCCCGAAGGAGCCCCCACCATGCGCCGCACACTCCCCGTACTCCCCGCAGCGACCGCAGCGATCGCTGCTGCCGTCCTCTGCCTCAGCTCGTTGCCCGCTGCTGTTGCCGCCCCCACCGGCCCCGCCGACCGTCTCGCCGCCGCGGCCCCCGCCCCCGCGGCCAAGGTGCGCACCAAGTTCGCGCTCGCGGGTGCCGCCTACGGCACCCGGGTCGAGGGCGGCCAGCTGCCCGCCAACTCCGACGACACCGCCTACCAGCGGATCGGCTGCACCAACTTCGCCGGCGACAACCGCGTCAACTACGTGGCCGACCAGACCCTCCCCGGCCTCGGCAAGGTCGAGGGTGTCCGCTCCCGGGTCTGGACCGAGCGGCGCGGCGGCACCGTCTCGTCCTACGCGAGGCACTCGATCGCCAAGCTGACGATCGGCCTGCCGAGCCTCGGTGCGCTGGAGGTCACCGGCATCAAGTCGGAGAGCCGCGCGTTCAACCGCAACGGCAGGTTCGGCACCGCCGTCGACAACGAGATCGCCCGGATCACGCTGCGGGCCGCGGGCGTGCCCGCCCGGACGCTGGCCATCCCGGCTCCCGGCGAGACCCTGACGATCCCCGGGCTCCTGACGCTCTCGCTCGGCAAGAGCCGGAGGTCGGTCACCGGCAGCTCGGCCCGGATCGAGGCCAACGTCATCGACGTCAAGGTGCTCCCGCTCGGCACGCGTGCCCGGGTCGCCCGGACCTTCGCGCAGATCCAGGGCGGCATCCGCCAGGGCGTCTTCAAGGGCTACGCGGCCGGCCTGGAGGCCCGCGGCCTCGACGACAACCTCAAGATCGGCCGCAACCCGCTCGCGATCGTCCCGTGCCGCGGCAACGACGCCAAGCTCAAGAACACCGCCGGCGTCGACCTCGGCGACCTCGGCGCCGTGAGCGGTCTCGCGGCCGGCCACCGGACCAGCAACCGCCCGCGCGTGGCCACGGGCACCGCCGCCGGCCGCGTCGCCGGTGTCGAGCTCTTCGACGGCCGGATCAAGATCGAGGGCATCATCGGCGTCGCCACCGTCAAGCGCGACCGCGGGCGGCTCACCCGCAGCACCAAGGGCAGCACGGTCCTCGACATCACCCTCGACGGGCGCAAGCTGTCGTTCCCGGCGCTCGGCAAGATCACCATCCCCGGCCTGGTCGAGCTCGACGACCGCGTCGTCAAGCGCACCGCCAACGGCCTGCGCGTGATCGGCCTGCGGATCAAGGTCCTCGACGGCACCGGTGCCGTCGTCGACCTCGGCGTGGCCGAGCTCGGCATCCGTCCCGGGGTCCCCGCCGGCCGCTGACCCCTGCGACACCCCACGCTGACCCGTCGTACATGTACGACGGGTCAGCGCGTTTTCGACGTCGACCCGTCGTACCTGTACGACGGGTCGGCGCTTTCCCCACCTCTCGTGATCCGGCCCGGAGGGCGTCGGCGAGTCCTACGATGACCCGACGGCGGCCGCTGCGGTCCTCGTCTGCTCTCCCTCCGAGGTGGAACGCATGGACACCCAGACACCCCTCCGTCGCGTGGTGGCGGCGCTCGCCGTCGCCGTGGCCGTCGTCGTGACCGCCCTGGCGCTGCCGTCCTCCGCCGGCCGCCAGACGGCGTCCCTGCGCGAGGCCCACGAACAGGCCAAGGCCGAGGCCGGGGTCCCCCACACCGACCCGCCCGGCACCCCCGTCCACACCCACGACCCGCGCTACCAGAACGCCCTGGCCCGCAGCGGTGAGCGCGGCAAGGAGACCCGCGACCCCACGACCGCGGCGCAGGCCCGCGCCGCGGCCGCGTACGTCGCCTCCGAGCGCCGGCTGCCCGACCCCCGGCTGACCACGGTGCCGCCCGTCCAGACCCGGCGCGACGTCCCCCAGGACCGCTACGCCATGGCCGGCGGGTGCTACGTGCTCAGCCCGGCACCGGGCCGCTTCGTCCGGCGTACCGGTGCGGGCGTCCGGGTCGCCGCGGTCGGCACCCGCAGGGCGACGCGGTTCCGCTTCCAGGCCACCCGGCTCGGGTCCTACCTCCTCTACTCCCACGGCCGCACGTTCCTCGCCGGCAGCGACGGCCTCGGGGTCGACGCCGACCCCAGCCCCGACGCCGAGTGGACCGTGCGCCGCACCCGCGCGGGGTTCGTCCTCGGCCTGCGCGGCGGCCGCTACCTGCAGGTCCGCGGCTCGGCGGTGGGTCTCGGCGCCCGGCCCACGGCGTTCGCGCTGCGCCGCGTCGACCCCTGCGTGTCCTTCCCCGAGTCCCAGATCGACATCGGCGGCAACCCGCACGCCGGCGTGACCTCCTTCCAGGAGGTCCGCGGGTACGTCGACGCCCACACCCACGGGATGGCCTTCGAGTTCCTCGGCGGCCGGGCCCACTGCGGCCGCCCCTGGCACGAGTACGGCGTCGAGGCCGCGCTCGTCGACTGTCCCGACCACACCGTCACCGGCGGCAACGGCGCGCTGCTCGAGTCGGTCCTCTCCGGCTCACCGAGCCACGACCCCGTCGGCTGGCCGACGTTCAAGGACTGGCCCGCACCCGACTCGCTGACCCACGAGGGCACCTACTACCGCTGGATGGAGCGCGCCTGGCGCGGCGGCCAGCGCCTGTTCGTCAACCTGCTGGTCGAGAACAACAAGCTCTGCGAGATCTACCCGCTGAAGAAGAACAGCTGCGACGACATGGACTCCATCCGGCTGCAGGCCCGCCGGATGTATGAGTTCCAGAACTACATCGACGCCCAGTTCGGCGGGCCCGGCAAGGGCTTCTACCGGATCGTCCGCTCGCCGTTCGAGGCCCGCCGGGTGATCAACCAGGGCAAGCTCGCCGTGGTCATGGGCATCGAGACGAGCGTGCCCTTCGGCTGCACGTTCAAGGCGGTGCTCGGCTCCGACGTCCCCGCCTGCACCGCGGCCGACATCACCCGCCAGATCGACCAGATGCACCGCCTGGGCGTGCGGCAGATGGAGCTGGTCAACAAGTTCGACAACGCCCTCGGCGGCGTCGCGGGCGACGAGGGCCCGACAGGGGTGGCCATCAACGCCGCCAACTTCCTCGAGACCGGCACCTTCTGGGACATGCGCACCTGCTCGCCCGCCACCACCGAGAGCTCCGACCGCAACCAGGTCGCGCTGCCGGGCGGCGCCCCCGGCCAGGACGCCATCTTCGGCGCGATCGGACAGCTCTTCGGCGGGCTGCTCCCGGCCACGCCGCTCTACCCGCCGCCCAACCACTGCAACGCCCGCGGCCTGACGTCGCTCGGCGCGCACACCATCCGCGCCCTGGTGCGGCGCGACATGCTCTTCGACCCCGACCACCTCAGCGTCAAGGCCCGCCGCGCCGCGCTTGACGTCATCGAGCGGCTCGACCACCCGGGCGTGCTCTCGAGCCACTCGTGGTCGACCCCCGACGCCTACCCCCGCATCTACCGGGCGGGTGGCTTCATCGCCCCGTACGCCGGCGACTCCACGGGCTTCGTCGACAAGTGGCGCCGCCACATCGGCTGGGCCGACCCCCGCTACTACTGGGGCATCGGCTTCGGGGCCGACATCAACGGCCTCGGCGCGCAGGGCGCCCCCCGCGGCGTCGGCGTGCGCAACCCGGTGACCTACCCGTTCCGCGGACTCAACGGCATCAGCGTGCGCAAGCAGCGCGCCGGGAGACGGGTCTACGACATCAACCGTGACGGGGTCGCCCAGTACGGCCTGTACCCCGACTGGGTCCAGGACCTCACCAAGGTCGCCGGCGCCACCCGACCGGCCGACGGCCCGGCGATCCGCGACGACATGGCGCGGGGGGCCGAGGCCTACCTGCAGATGTGGGAGCGCGCCACCGGCATCGCCCCGGACTCCTGCCGCAACCCCGGCCTGCGCAAGAACGTCGGCCAGGTCTCCCGCCTCGTCCGCCGCGGGATGAGCACCACCCAGGTGATGCGTGCCGTGGGCCAGCCGTTCCGCCGGCTCGGACGCGACTACGGCGTCTGCGCGAAGGCTCCTGGCCGTCCCCGGGTGCTGGTGACGATCACGTTCACCCCCCAGGGTCGGGTGGCCGCGGTCCGCGCGTAGTTACCAGCCAGTAGGATCCTTCTCACGCCGGGAACCCGGCGTCCCTGCGCGGTGCGGCCCCTAGGCTGCGACCTGCCCGTGCCGCGCGGGCCGTGCCAGTTGGGAGTGCCGTCGTGCATCAGCTAGACCTCTGGGTCCGCCTCGTCGCCCTGCTCATGACGATCGTCGGGCTCGCCCTCGCCGGCAAGCGGATCGTGTTCCTGTTCCGCCTGATCACCGCCGGCGAACCCGCCCCCGACCGGATCAAGGGCGTGACCAGCCGGCTCGGCCTCGCGCTCAAGACCCAGCTGGTCGAGGTGGTCGGCCAGAAGAAGCTGCTCAAGTGGTCGGTGCCCGGCGCCGCCCACGCCTCGGTCTTCTACGCCTTCATCATCCTGGGCACGGTCTACCTCGAGGCGTTCGGCATCCTGATCTCCGGCAACGCCGCCTGGCACATCCCGGTCGTCGGCACGTGGGACGTCATCGGCTTCGCCCAGGACACCATCGCGCTGCTGGCGCTGCTCGGGATCCTCGCCTTCTGGCAGATCCGGATGAAGAACTCGCCCAACAAGCTCGGCCGCGACTCGCGGTTCTTCCGGTCCAAGCTCTTCGGCGCCTACCTGGTGCTGTTCTTGATCTTCAACGTCGTCTGGACGATGTTCTTCTTCCGGGGCGCCGCGGCGGCGATGGGAAACCTCCCCTACGGCAACGGCGCCTACGCCTCGCAGGGGGTCGGCAAGCTCCTCGACGGGTTCGGCGAGGGCACCCTCGAGCTGCTCGAGGGCATCGGCCTGCTGCTGCACATCGCCGTGATGTTCGTGTTCCTGGTCGAGGTGGTCAACTCCAAGCACCTGCACGTCTTCATCGCCCCGATCAACGTGCTGTTCGGACGACGTCCGGTCGCCCTCGGCGCGGTCAAGAACCTCATCGCCGACGGCAAGGTGCTGACCCTCGACGACATCGACGACGTCGACGAGGACACCAAGCTCGGCGTCGGCAGCGTCGAGGACTTCACCTGGAAGGGCACCCTCGACCTCGCGACCTGCACCGAGTGCGGTCGCTGCCAGAGCCAGTGCCCGGCGTGGAACACCGAGAAGCCGCTGTCGCCCAAGCTGCTGATCATGGCGCTCCGCGACGCGTCGTACGCCCGGGGTCCGCACACCATCGCCTCCGATGACAAGCGCGCGGCGCTGCTCGAGGGCAACGACACCCTGGTCAAGGAGCTCGACCGCCCGCTGGTCGGCGACACCGGCGACGACTGGTTCTACATGCCCGAGAACGGGTCGGCCGTGATCGACCCGGACGTGCTGTGGTCGTGCGTCAACTGCGGTGCCTGCGTGGAGCAGTGCCCGGTCGACATCGAGCACGTCGACCACATCGTCGACATGCGCCGCTACCAGGTCCTGGTCGAGAACAACTTCCCGGCCGAGCTCAACCAGCTCTTCAAGGGCATGGAGAACAAGGGCAACCCCTGGAACATGTCGGCCTCCGCCCGGATGGACTGGGCCAAGGACCTGCCGTTCGAGGTCAAGGTCGTCGGCGAGGACCTCGAGTCGCTCGAATCGGTCGACTGGCTGTTCTGGGTCGGCTGCGCCGGCGCCTACGAGGACCGCGCCAAGAAGACCACCCGCGCGGTGGCCGAGCTGCTCGACATCGCGGGCGTCTCCTTCGGCGTGCTCGGCAACAACGAGACCTGCACCGGTGACTCCGCCCGCCGGGCCGGCAACGAGTTCGTCTTCCAGGGCCTCGCCCAGCAGAACATCGAGGTGTTCAAGGAGTTCAAGGTCAAGAAGGTCGTCTCGACCTGCGCCCACTGCTTCAACACGCTCAAGAACGAGTACCGCGACTTCGGCATCGAGCTCGAGGTCGTCCACCACACCCAGCTGCTCAACCGCCTGGTGCGCGACGGCAAGCTGACGCCGGTCGCCGACGGCGCCGGTGCGCACCAGCGCTCGATCACCTACCACGACCCGTGCTTCATCGGCCGCCACAACGGCGTCTACTCGCCGCCGCGCGAGCTGCTGCAGGTGCTGCCCGGGGCGTCGTACGTCGAGATGGAGCGCAACTCCGAGCGGTCCTTCTGCTGCGGCGCCGGTGGTGCCCGGATGTGGATGGAGGAGACGCTCGGGTCGCGGATCAACGAGAACCGCACCGCCGAGGCGGTCGGCACCGGTGCCGACCAGATCGCGGTCGGCTGCCCGTTCTGCCGGGTGATGCTCTCCGACGGGCTCACCTCGATGCAGTCCGACGGCGGTGCCCGCGAGGAGGTCGAGGTCCTCGACGTCGCCCAGATGCTGCTGGCCTCGGTCAAGGGCGAGCAGGCCACCAAGCTCGCCCCCGGTGCCGGCGGCCAGAACGGGCAGTCCGCGCAGTCCGTGGCGACCAAGGCCGAGCCCGAGGCCGGCGACGTGACGATCACCGAGGACACCGTGGTCGCCACCGAGGACGCCGGTCCGGCGGCGAAGGCGTCGGGCGGCAGCTCGTTGTTCGACACCCCCACCGACAGCGCCGAGACCACCGCCGAGGACAAGACCCCGGCCGAGGAGGCCCAGGCCGCCAAGCCGGCCTCGAAGGGCGGGTCGCTGTTCGACCTGAGCGACGCCGGGGACGACGAGCCCGAGACCGAGCCCGCCAAGCCCGCCGCGAAGGCATCGAGCGGTTCGCTGTTCGACCTCGGCGGCGACGAGCCCGAGGCCGAGCCGACCGAGCCCGCCAAGCCCGCGGCGAAGGCATCCAGCGGTTCGCTGTTCGACCTCGGCGGCGACGAGCCCGAGGCCGAGCCCGCGAAGCCTGCTGCCGAGACCGAGACGAAGACCGAGACGAAGACCGAGACGCCGGCGAAGCCGGCGACCGACCTCGGCTCCGGCGGCTCGCTCTTCGACATCGGTGGTAACGAGCCGGAGCCGGAGCCCCAGCCCGCACCGACGGCCGCGGCGCCGGTCGAGACCGCGCCCGAGCCGCGGGCCGTGGCGCCGGCGGCGAAGCCCACCGTCGACCTGGGTTCCGGTGGTTCGCTGTTCGACATCGCGGCGCCCGAGCCCGAGCCCGAGCCCGAGCCGGCGGCTGCGGCCCCGGAGCCGACCCCCGAGCCGACCGCTCCGGAGCCCGAGCCGGCGCCGGAGGCAGCGGCGGCGGTGGAGCCCGCGCCGTCGGCTGCCCCGTCGGCCGAGATCCCGCAGGGCGGTTCGCTGTTCGACATCCCGGCCCCCGAGCCGGCGGCAGCGGCACCCCGGACGAGCGTCAGCACGCCCGAGCCCACCGAGCCGGAGGACACGGCCACCGAGACGTCGTCCAGCGACGAGGGCGCGCCCGGCACCCTGTCCGGCGGCGCCGCGGTCAGCGCGGCGGCCACCGCCGCGGCGGCCGACGACACCGAGCCCGATGCGTCCGAGTCCGAGGCCGCCGCGGAGGAGTCCGACCCGAAGCCGCAGGCCAGCGGTCCGGCCCACCAGCCGCGCACCGACGTGGAGATCGGCGGAGGCTCGCTCTTCGACCTCTGAGCCACCCGCACCGCACGTGGGCCGTCCCGGTCAACCCGGGGCGGCCCTCGTGCGTCGTCCGGGCATGACCCGGATCGCGCTGCTGCTGGCCACCCTCGCCCTGACGGCGTGCTCGACGCCGTCGCCCCCGAGCCCCCAGCGCTCCCCCGCCGCCAGCGCGTCGCCGAGCAGCGGGGCGCCCACGCCCCGTCCCATCCCCTCTGTCGAGCCGCCACGCCTGGTCGGCGTGCACGGGTTGCCCGAGGCGCAGCGCCGCGCGGCCGAGTCGTTCGTGGGGTTGGCCCGCGGCGGGCCGCCGCCGACGGCGTCGCGCCGGGTCCTGCTGCTCGTCGGCCACGAGGTGGTGGCGGTCGTGCGTCGGCACGCCGTCGGTGACCACAGGCGCTGGCGGGTCTGTCCCGCGGCGGGCACCTACGCCGGATGGATGTGCCCGTTCGACCTGCTCCGGCCGTTCGCCAGCGGACGGGTCACCCTCGGCACCGCCCCGCCCCGGCACCCCTGCCTCGCACCCGGTCCTCCGCTCCCGGCCGGCCTGGCCGGTCTGCGCGCGGTGACGCTGACCCGGGGCAGCACCTGCGTCGACCACGTCGCGGTCCGGCTGTTCCTCGACGACGCCGGCCGCATCGTCGCGGCCGACCTCCAGGCGTCCGAGCCGTGAGCCGTCGATGTTGCGCCGGCGCCGGGTCCTCGGACGTCGCGAGGTACCCGGGCGCCACGACCGGCCGCGGGGGTTCGGGGGGTCGTCCTGACGGTTCGCGGGCGAAGTTCTGCCCGCGGAGCGCGGGTTTCCCCGGTGCACCGGGGATCCATGCACCGGCCGCCCCACCACCGACCCCGAGCCGTCAGTGCTTCGGCGGCGGCAGGTCCTCGGGCGTCGCGACGTGCTCGGGCACCACGACCGGACGCAGCCGCGACCACAGCAGGAACCCGCCACCCACCAGGAGCAGCGCGAGCCCGGCCCAGAGGTTGGCGTTGACGCCCGTCGTCTTCGCCCCGCCCTCGTCGCCGGAGACCAGGCGGGTCACCAGCAGGATGACGCCGTACAGCGCGAGCAGCGCCCCGATCACGTTGCGGATGTCGAGCGCGCCGGCGGTGTGCTTCTTCTCGGCCATGTCTTCCTCCAGGTCAGAACACGAAGTTGAGCACGACGACCAACGCGAGCGCGATGCCGGCGAGCGGGAGCGTGCGGCGGTACCACGGGTAGCCGGCCTCGTGGGGGTCGACCAGGTCCTCGCGGGGCGTCTCGGAGTAGACGAGGCCCTTGAGCTCCGAGACCGGCTTGGGCGTGCCGGCCAACGAGACGACGATGCTGAGCACGATGTCGACGACGAACGCCGCACCCGCGGCCACGAACGAGGCGCCCTGGCCCTCGAGCGGCAGCACGCCGAGGCTGGCGGAGCCGAAGGCGTCCTCGCTGAGGAAGGCCACCAGCACCGCCGACAGGGTGCCGGCGACGAGGCCGACCCAGCCGGCGGTCGCGGTCATCCGCTTCCAGAACATGCCGAGGATGAACGTCGCGAACAGCGGTGCGTTGAAGAAGCCGAACAGGGTCTGGAGGTAGTCCATGATGTTGGAGAAGTTGGACGCCAGGCCGGCGGTGAAGATCGCGATGACCGTCGCCCCCACGGTCGCGAGCCGGCCGACCTTGAGGTAGTAGCCGTCCTCGCGGTCCTTGACGGCGTAGGACTGCCACAGGTCGTAGCTGAAGACCGTGTTGAACGCCGAGATGTTGGCGGCCATGCCGGCCATGAACGCCGCCATCAGGCCGGCGATCGCGATGCCGAGCAGACCGTTGGGCAGCACGTCGCGCATCAGGTAGAGCAGCGAGTCGTTGAACTCGACGTCCGCTCCGGTCGGGTCCTTGACGCTGCCGCCGCCCTTGACCTTGGCGATCTCGGCGACGAGGACGGCGGCGATCATGCCGGGCACGATCGTGATGAACGGGACGAAGATCTTGGGGAAGGCACCGATGATCGGGGTCTTGCGCGCCGAGGAGATCGAGTCGGAGGCCATCGCGCGCTGGACCTCGACGAAGTTCGTCGTCCAGTAGCCGAACGACAGCACGAAGCCGAGACCGAAGACGATCCCGATCACCGACAGCAGGTCGGAGTCGAAGCCGGTCAGGTTGGAGCCGGGCCAGCTGTTGAGCTGGGCGTCGGCCGCGGCCTGGTCGGGCGAGGCCTCGGTGATCTTGTCCTTGAGGCCGTTCCAGCCACCGACCTCGTTGAGCCCGATCAGGGTCAGCGGCAGCAGCGCGGCCACGATCACGAAGAACTGCAGCACCTCGTTGTAGATCGCGGCGCTCAGGCCGCCGAGGGTGATGTAGGCCAGCACGACCACCGCGGCCACGACCAGCGAGACCCACAGCTGCCACCCGAGCAGCGCCTCGATGATGCTGGCGAGCAGGTAGAGGTTGATGCCCGCGATGAGCAGCTGGGCGACGGCGAACGAGATCGCGTTGACCAGGTGGGCCGGCTTGCCGAACCGGCGGAGCATGAACTCCGGGACCGAGCGCACCTTGGAGCCGTAGTAGAACGGCATCATCACGACGCCGAGGAAGAGCATCGCCGGGATCGCGCCGATCCAGAAGTAGTGCACGGTCGGCAGGCCGTACTCCGCGCCGTTGGCCGACATCCCCATGATCTCGACGGCCCCGAGGTTGGCCGAGACGAACGCGAGCCCGGTGACCCACGCCGGCAGCGAGCGCCCGGAGAGGAAGAAGTCCACCGAGTCGCTCACCTGACGCCGCGCGAGCAGCCCGATGCCGAGGACGAAGGCGAAGTAGAGCGCGACGATCAGGTAGTCGACGACGTTGGCGTCGATGATCGTGTCCGCGGCCAGGGGCGGGGGTACGGCGACCATGGGATGTCCTCCCGAGCAGGAATGAAGCCTCCCGAACCTAGGACCTCGTCCTAGCGGTGCTCTCCACCCGTTAGGTCGTGGCCGAGCGGTGGGAACCGATGCATGCCCCGATCGGTCGAGGAGGGTGAGGAGGTGGCCGTGGACTTCGACCAGTACGTCGCCGCACGCCGAGCACGGCTGGTACGCACCGCCGTGCTCCTCGGCTGTCCGGTCGCCGACGCCGAGGACGTCGTCCAGGTGGCCCTCCTGCGTTGCTACCGGTCGTGGACGCGTGTGGTGCGGGCCGACCGGCCCGACGCCTACGTGCACCGCGTCCTGGTCAACGTGCTCTCCGACGCCCGGGCCCGCCGGTGGACGGGCGAGCGGCCGACGGCCGACCTCTCCGAGGAGGCACGCAGGTCGACCTCGCGCTCGGCCTGGCCGTGCGCCAGGCGCTCGCCTCGATGACCCCGGACCACCGCCAGGTGCTGGTGCTGCGGTTCTACGCCGACCTCTCCGAGCGCGACACCGCTACGGCGCTCGGCGTGGCCCCCGGCACCGTCAAGAGCCGGACGTCGCGGGCACTCGCCGCGCTCGGCGCCAGCCACCACCTCCAGGACGTGACCCCGTGAACGAGACCCAGGCCCGCCGACTGCTCGACGCTGCGGCCGAGACCATCGAGGTCGGCCCGTCCGGACCGCTCCGCGACGTCGCCGGCCGACGCCGTCGGTGGCTGCGTCCGACGGCCGCGGCCGCGGTCGCCGCGGTCGCCGCCACGGTCACGGTCGCGTCCACGGGGAGCGACGACGGTCCGGTCGCGCCGGCGACGAGCACGACGGCGGCCCGTGGACCCACCTCGGGCGCCTGGCCGCTGCCGGGCGTCGCGGGCCTCCGCGAGGCCCAGGCCCGCGACCTCCTCGAGGGCAGGGGCTACCAGGTGCGCGCCGAGGGTACCGGCTTCGTCGGCTGCGGGCTCCGTGACGGCGACGCCTTCGCCACCACCCCCGCCGTGGGCACGGTGGTCGACCCCGGGGCGACGGTGACGCTCCGGGTGGCCGGCGACCGGGTCAGCCGTCGGGGCAGCTCGCTCGGCACCCTGGACTGCGTCGCCGACCACCAGGAGCTGCCCTACCGGCTGCTGGCCTTCGCCCGTGGGGCCGGGCCCGCGCTGTCGGTCGCCGGCGAGGTCGTCCTCGAGACCCCGGCAGGGCGCACCACCATCTCCGCGGCCGAGGCCGCCGACCCGAGGGCGTGGCAGGTCTGCCGCGACGACGTGTGCCGTCGTCCGCTCGACGCGCTCGTGGCGCTCGAGGACCTCCTCGGCCGCACCGGCACCCTGGGTCTGACCGACGGCGCACCCGGTTGGTCCGACCGTTGTGCGCGCCGCCTGGAGCGACCCGGTCCGCCGTTCGTCCTCGGCACGCCGCCGCAGACCCGCCGAGATCCCCGCTCGTGCGGCGTGGTCGACGTCTACCTCGACGAGGACCGGCGGATCACCGCCGTCGAGCTGGCCGACGGTCCGCCTGCCGCGGCAGCGCCCGACGTCCGCGGCGCGGCGGTCGGCGTCGCGTCGGAGGCGCTGCGCCTGACCGGGGCCGACGTCGTCGTGCAGCGCGACGACACGTGCACCGGGGACGTCGTGGTCGCCCAACGCGCCTCGGCCACGACGACGGTGCTCACCGCCTGCACCGGGTGACACCACTCGGCGTCAATGGTGACGTCAACGCGCCTTGACGTGACACCACGATGATGTCATCGTGGTGCGCATGGACCTCACCCCCTACGTCGACCACCTGCGCCGCGACCTGCTCGCGGCCGCCGACGGGGCGGGCGACGAGCTGCGGGCGGCTGCCGAGCGGCTCGGGTTCGCCCTCGACCCGGCCGCCCGGCTGGCCCTGATGGAGGCGATCAGCCAGGCCTGCTCGGAGATCACCGCCGAGATGCCCGCCGGCGGCGTCGACGTCCGGCTCGACGGCCGCGAGCTCGCGTTCGTCGTCGACCAGCCCGTCGCCGGCCCGCCTGCCCCGCCCGCTCCCCCGGCCCCGCCGCTGCCGCCGTCCCCGCCCGACGACGTCGACGACGGCGGCACCGCCCGGATCACCCTGCGGCTGCCCGAGGCCGTCAAGGGCAAGGCCGAGGACGCCGCCGCGGCCGCCGGCCAGTCGCTGAACACGTGGCTGGTCAACGTGGTGCGCGGCGCGACCCGCGGGTCGGGCGAGGCCGCCATCAACGTCGACATCGACCTGTCCAACCTGCCGTTCTTCGGCGGCCCCAACCCCTTCCCCAGCCGCGGCCAGCGCCGGATGACCGGCTGGATCTGACCGACCCGCACCACCCCACTCCCTCCACCCGGGACCGGCGCCAGGCCGGCCCCGCGGACGAGCACACCCACCACCACCTCGAGGAGCGCCATGACCGACCACCAGTTCGAGACCCACGAGCCGATCGAGCTCTACGTCGAGAACGGCAAGGGCCTCGTGGAGGTCCGCGCCGTCGACACCACCGAGAGCCGGGTCGAGCTCCACGGCCCCGACGCCGAGGAGACCCAGGTCGAGCTCGACGGCCGCACCCTGCGCGTGGTCGCCCCCAAGCACCGCGGCGGGTTCCTCGGCGGCGAGCGGCGACTGGAGGTCGTCGTCACGCTGCCCACCGGCAGCGACCTGGTGACCAAGGTCGGCAGCGCCGACGTGCGCACCACCGGCCGGGTCGGCAACGTCCAGGTGCGCAGCGGGTCGGGCGACGCCTCGTTCGAGACCCTCGGCGGCGCCTCGCTGGTCGAGACCGGGTCGGGTGACGTCACCGTCGAGCGCGCCGAGCAGCAGCTGCGGGTCAAGAGCGGGTCGGGCGACGTCGTGGTCCGCACCGCGCTCGCCGCGGTCTCGGTCTCGACCGGGTCGGGCGACGTCCAGATCGACGACGCCGGCGGCCCCACCGCCGTCAAGACCGGCTCGGGCGACCTGCGCATCGGGCACGCCCACGCCGACGTCGGGCTGACGACCGGCGACGGGGACCTCCGGATCGAGTCCGTCTCGGCCGGCCGCGTGCAGGTCAAGGCCGCCTCGGGCGACGTCCGCGTCGGCGTGCCGGCCGGCGTCCCGGTGTGGACCGACATCACGACGGTCTCGGGCCACATCCACTCCACCCTCGAGGGCGTCGGGGAGCCGGAGCCCGGCGCCGACTACGTCGAGCTGCTGGCCAAGACGCTCAGCGGCGACATCGTCCTTACCCAGCACTGACCGACAGACATCGCGAAGGAGCACCACCATGAACGACGCCAACGAGCTGCTCGCCTACGAGCTGCGCCGCAACCGCTCCGCGCCGACCCTCAACCGCGCGACCCGCCACCGCACCGCCCTGGCGACCGCCCGCCGACGCGACCGGCGGCAGCGGCTGGCCGACCGGGTCCGCTCGGTCGCCGACCGGCTGGAGGCCTGAGGGTCAGGACCTCATCGCGACGCCGAGGCGCCAGTAGCCCATGAACGCGACCTGGTGACGGTCGATGCCGAGGTCCTTGACCAGGGCCCGCCGCAGGCCGGTGACCACCTTGGACTCCCCGGCGATCCAGGCGTACAGCCCGTCGACGTCGTGGCCCACCGGACGGTAGGGCGCCTCGACGTCCTCCCCCGACGAGGAGTAGGCCGGGGTCTCCCACAGGTCGGGGTCGACCTCGTCGTCGTCGACGCGGATCGGCGCGGGCCGGGTGCCGAGGTGCTCCAGGACCGCCGCCTGCATCGCCTCCCCGCGCGGCGCACCGTCACGCGGCAGCCACCGCACCTGCATGCCGGCCGGGTGCTGCAGCGGCAGCACGTCGCCGGAGACCGGGACCTCGAGGAACGCCGTGCCCTGCGCGTCGGGGTCGAGCTGCTCGAGGATCGCCGAGATGGCCGGCACGGCGGTCTCGTCGCCCACCAGCAGCAGCGTCCGGGCGTCGTCCGGGACGAACTCGATGCCGCCGTAGGGCACACCGGCGCGCGGCGCCATCATCAGCAGCCGGTCACCGACCGCGGCGGTCGCACCCCAGGAGCCTCCCGGCCCGCAGTCGCCCTCGTGGACGATGAGGTCGACCACGACCCGGGTCTGCTCGCCCGCGCCGCGGACGGTGCGGATCGTGTAGGTGCGCATGTGCCCGCGCTCCTCGACCGGCCGGTCGAGCCAGGTGCCGAACCACGACTCGTCGACGCCCTCGAGCGACGGCAGCGAGCAGCCCTCGTGCGGGAAGATCAGCTTGATCCGCTGGTCGTAGAACCGCCCCTCGACGCCGAGGTCCTTCAGCGCGGGCGAGGCGAGCTCGACCCGCACGAAGCTCGGCGAGAGCCGCTCGACGCTCACGCACTCGACCTCCTCCAGCAGCAGGGGCAGGCCGGCGGTGGTGCTGGTCATCGGTGTCCTTCGGGCTGAGGTCAGGCTTACTTAGGCTGACCTTACCTCGCGGGGACGTGTCGGGTTACCCGGTGCACCGGGGAAACCTGCACCCGCTAGATCGGCGTCCGGTGGAAGCTCTGGTACGACCGCGACGGCGTCGGCCCCCGCTGGCCCTGGTAGCGCGAGCCGTACTTGGCCGAGCCGTAGGGGTGCTCCGACGGCGAGGAGAGCCGGAAGAAGCAGAACTGCCCGATCTTCATGCCGGGGTAGAGCTTGATCGGGAGCGTCGCGACGTTGGCCAGCTCGAGCGTGACGTGGCCGGAGAAGCCGGGGTCGACGAAGCCGGCGGTGGCGTGGGTGAGCAGGCCGAGCCGGCCCAGCGACGACTTGCCCTCGACCCGGGCGGCGATGTCGTCGGGCAGCGAGACCACCTCGTACGTCGACCCCAGCACGAACTCGCCGGGGTGCAGGATGAACGGCTCGTCACCCTCGGGCTCGACCACCCGGGTCAGGTCGGACTGGTCGGCGGCGGGGTCGATGTGCGGGTAGCGGTGGTTCTCGAAGACCCGGAAGAACCGGTCGAGCCGTACGTCGATCGACGACGGCTGCAGCATGCCGGGGTCCCAGGGCTCGAGCGCGACCCGTCCTGCGTCGATCTCGGACAGGATGTCGCGGTCTGACAGCAGCACGCACGCACCCTACCGGCGCGGTGGCACACCGCCGGTCGGATGCCCGCGGGCGGCCACTACGACAGCCGGTCCATCACCTCGGCCAGCTCGGTGAGCGCGGCGACGACCTCCCGCGCCCGGTCGGCGCCCAGCTCGGCGACCAGCCGTTCCGCGGCCACCCGGTGCGCCGGGTCGATGCGGCGTACGGCGTCGAGGCCGGCCGGCGTGACGACGACCAGCTTGGCGCGCGCGTGCGCGGGGTTGTCGGCGTACTCGGCGAGTCCGCGGTCGACGAGCAGGTCGGCGATGCGCTGGACGCTCTGCCTGGTCAGCCCCATCGCCCGGGCGATGCCCGAGACCGGCAGCGGCTCGGCCAGCACCGCGCCGAGCACCTGCCACCACGCGGCGGTGAGGCCGGCCGGGCGGGCGAGGTCCTCGGCGAGGGCCAGGAAGCGGCCGTTGAGCCGGAACGACGTCAGCGCCGCCGTCGCCAGCACCTCCTGCTCGGGCGTCACGCGGGCTCGAGCTCGAAGTACCCCGCCGGGTCGCGGTCGGCGAAGAGCTTGGTCCACGAGGCCAGCACGGCGTCGTCGTGCGAGCCGAGCCGCGCGAAGACCGCGGCTGCGAAGTGCACCGGGGCCACCGAGGAGGCCGTGACCAGGTCGCCGTCGACGACGACCGGCTCGGCGACGTAGTGCCCGGCGCCGGCGTACCCCGACGAGGCGAGGTAGCCGGGGTCGTTGCTCGTGTGGGGGCGGGCGTCGAGCAGGCCGCCCGCCGCGAGCGCGTACGTCGCCCCGCAGATCGCGGCGACCGGCGTGCCGGCCAGGAGGAACCGGCGCGCGGCGCCGACGAAGCCGTCGAGCTCGCCCGACTCCCAGGTCGCGGCGCCCGGCAGCACGAGCATCGCGCTGGCGGCCGGGTCGAGGTCGGCGAGGGCGAGGTCGGGCTGCACGGTGAGCCCGCCCATCGTGGTGATCGGGGTGCGGTCGAGACCGACGGTCGCGACGGCGTACGCGCCGGGGTGGCGCTGGTAGGCGCCGTTGCGGAGGTAGGCGGTGAGGTAGCCGATCTCCCAGTCGGCGAGCGTGTCCGGGACGGCGACGTGGACGGTGTGGTCGGTACTGATCATGACAGGAGACTGTCATGAATGACAGTGTCCTGTCAATGGAACCATGGGCGCGTGACCCACCCCTACCGCCGCTTCGTCGCCCTCGGCGACTCCTTCACCGAGGGCGTCGGCGATCCCGACCCGACCCGGCCCCACGGCGTCCGCGGGTGGGCCGACCGCGTCGCGGAGGTGCTCGGGCGCGACGTGCCCGACTTCGGCTACGCCAACCTGGCGATCCGCGGACGCAAGCTGCGGGGCGTCGTCGACGAGCAGGTCGGTCCGGCCGTCGCGCTCCAGCCCGACCTGGTCACCGTCTACGCCGGCGCCAACGACATCCTGCGCCCGCAGGTCGACCTCGACGACCTGGTCGCGGCGTACGACGTAGCCCTGGGCGAGCTGGCCGCCACCGGCGCGCGGCTGCTCGTCTGGACCGCGTTCGACCCCGGCGGCTCGGCGACGTACCGGCTGCTGCGCGGCCGGTTCGCGCTCTACAACGAGCTGGTGCGCGAGAGCGCCGACCGGCACGGTGCGGACGTCGTCGACTTCTGGCGGATGCGGGAGTACCGCGACTGGGGCTACTGGGACCCCGACCGCATGCACATGGGCCCGGCCGGCCACCAGCACATGGCCGCCGCCGTCCTCGACCTGCTCGACGTGCCCCACGACCTCGAGCCCGTCGTGCTCGCCGACCCGGCCCCGACGACGGTGCGCGACCACCTCACCTGGGCGCGCACCTCCGCCGCCCCGTGGGTGCACCGCCGCCTCACCGGCCGCTCCTCCGGCGACGGCCTCGACCCGCGCCACCCGACGTACCTGCACCTGGGCTAGCATCTGCCCCACTGCGGATGTAGCTCAGTTGGTAGAGCGCGACCTTCCCAAGGTCGATGTCGCGAGTTCGAGTCTCGTCATCCGCTCCACGGGGTCCAGGTCAGCGACCCCCACCCACGCACCCTCACCAGAGCGCGACACTCCCTCGAGTTCGAGTCGCGAGCTCGAGTCGCGAGCTCGCGTCTCGTCACCCGCTCCATCAGCTCGTCAGAACGTGTAGTGCAGCGCGTCGACGCTGCGGGCGAACAGGTCGCCCACCTTGCGTCGTCCCGCGTCGTCGTACATCTCGCGGTAGTGGACCTGCGAGGGACGGACACCGCTCTTGGCTCGCGGCAGCTCCGGCGTGCCCGGCAACCCCAGGAGGGACCAGACCTCCGCGATGTCGCTCTCCAGGTTCTCGTACCTCAGCACGCGATCGACGGCGACCTTGCCGTGGATGTGCCACGTGCCGTAGTTCTCGATGGCCAGCTTGACGACCTCGGGCCCGTTCAGGAAGTCCTCGAACGACTCGTGACGTCCACCCAGCCGGTTGACCCAGTAGAACAGTGACACCACCGCGTCCCACGGGTTCCGCTCGACGACGAACCGGTAGTAGGACCAGAAGACCTCCGGCCCCGTGGCGCGGAGACACCGCCGCGCGCCGGAGTGCTGCTGCACGGGGACCACCAGCGGCGGGGAGCCGTTGTTCTGACGACCTCGTCCCCCCAGCTCGACACGTCTCCGCTCGTCGGTCGCGCCCATGCCCGTGATCACGTCGTCGGGTCCACACCAGCGCGACAGCGCCATCTCGATGCTGGAACCGGCCGTCTTCTTCGTCTTGAGGAAGATGAAGCGATGCTGATGGCTCACGATCATCTCGCAGAACTCCTCATCGGTCGGCTGACCGGACCCTAGGGGTCCCGCCAGGAGGTTGGCGACTTCCGACATCGCGCGCGTCCCCGGCGGATTCCCGCTCCGACGCCACGTGGGCCGCACCCGGACCGGGTCAGCGCGAGCCGCGGCGGCAGCGAGGTGCGCGGCGCCCTTCGTCGCCCGCCGAGGGCGCTGCATAGAGTTCGGCCATGAGCTGGGCCGTGCCGTCGTCCCCGGGGGCCGCCCCACCCGCTCCCCTCCAGCGGCTCGTGGTGGAGGACGCAGTGCTGACGCGCTGCGAGCGCGGTCGTCTGCACCTCCACGAAGGTGCCCCTGGTCCTCGGCGGTGGATGACGGGGGCCGTGCACGACGCCTCGGGGCGCCTCGTCGAGGCGTCCGTGCGAGGTTGGGCGGGCGATCGTGCTGCGCCCGTGGCGGTCGATCCCGCCGAGATCGCGCTACCCCGTCAGCCGCAGCTGCTCGAGGGCGACTGGCGCTACGCAGGCAACTGGACCGACCACTTCGGACACTTCTTCCTCGAGGTGCTGACGACCCTGTGGGGCGAGGTCGATCCGCGTGGACGACTGCTGCTCCACGCCACCACCCGCGCCAGCGGCCAACGAAGGCGCCCGCTCCGACAGGTCGAGCTGACCACCTGGCAACGGGACCTCCTCCGTCTCGCGGGTCTCGCCGACCCCGAGGTGCTGGTCGTCCGTGGCAGACCGGCGCGTGCCGAGCGACTCCTCGTGCCAGCACGACCGGTCCTGCTGAAGTCGTGGGCGGCCCCGGAGGCCGTCGAGGTCTGGAACCGCGTGTCCGAGGCCGTGGGCGAACGCGGGGACGCAGCACGTGTCTTCCTGTCGCGCTCGGCGTTCAACCAGTCCGACCAGAGGACACACCGACGCATCCGGAGCGAGGCGGGGTGGGACGCCGCGCTGGACGCCGTGTTCTCGAAGGCCGGCTTCAGCGTCGTGCACCCCGAGCGCCTGCCCATCCACGAGCAGATCGCCATCGTGCGCGGCGCCCGAGTAGTCGCAGGCTCCAGCGGTTCCGCACTTCACCTGTCGGCGTTCGCCCCACCGGGCACCCGGGTCATGGAGATCGGGGACGAACGATCCCCCGACGGCCCGATGGCGGCCCAGCGAGTGATCGACGCGGCCTGCGGACACCTGTCCACGTTCGTCCCCCACCGCGACAAGAAGGCACTCAAGCACGCCCTCGCCCACCTGGGGTGAGTCCCCCGGCACGAGCCGACGTCGCTGGGCAACCTCGGCGGCGCCGGTCCTGGTCAGGTGGCCTGGTGGGGTCGGAGGTACCGTCCGTTCGGCTTGTTGAACGTCGTGCAGTGCTGCGCGAAGGCGCGGCTCAGCTCCGCGCTGTAGTGCTCGTCCATTACTGCTTGCACCTTGGCGACCACGTCCTCGGGGATCTTGCGGGTCAACGTCCAGGGCAGGGCGAGGGCGTCGAGCGCGATCTGCTCGATCCGGTCGGCCGGCAGGTCGAGCGAGACCGCGAAGAGGTTGCCGCCCCCGGAGGTGAACACCTCGCGGTGGGACTCCGGGAACTGGTCGAAGAGGAACTTCGGACCCACCCCGCGCCCGTTCGGCTGCCGCCGGAACAGGGTGAGGTCGTCCTGCAGGACCAGTCGCGGGCCGGACAGCACGACGTTGACACACAGGGTGTCGATGAGGGGCCACGGGTGCACGTGACCACCGTCGACGAGCGCCATGTCGAAGGTGCTGCCCGACGCCACCACGTCTGCCGACGTCCACCCGGTCCGGCGCTCGACGGCAACCTTCCCGCCCGGGTAGGCCAGGGGGATCACGAAGCCGGCCTCCTTGGTGGGGTCGGCGTAGAAGTGGTCCAGGAGGTCCACGGTCAGCAGCCGATCGCCACCGTGCTCCTCCAGCATGTGCGCGATGACCGCGGCTGACAGGCCTGAGGCCGTCCCGATCTCGAGGAACGACCTCGGCCTGTGGGTCGCCACGAGCTTCTCGATCGAGACGAGGTCCTCGACGGACATGGTCCCGAAACCGGGCTGCCGATGAGCGTCACGGATGCTGGCGATGTTGTCTCGGTCCACCGCCAGACCTTAACCACCACGGGTCCGCGGACGTCGCCGTCGGGCACCCTGTCGCACTTAGGCAGCGAGCACGAGCCCCGATCTCGGGTTGGTCCACGACGCTCTCGGTCACCGGCCCGGACGACCGTGGGGTGCGGGGCGGCGGGCCCATACTGACGACGTGAGCGAGCAGGACCCCTCGAGCGGTACTCCGCCGTACGTCCGCCCGGCGCCAGACCCGCGGCCGGTGCGGAGACGCACCGGACTGCTCCTCGGGATCGCCGCCGCGCTGCTGGTCGCCGCCGTCGTCGCCGTCACCCTTGCCGTGACCTCGGGCGACGACGACCGGGACGACGGCCCGGAGGCGGCGCGCAGCGAGACCCCCGCCAGCGCTGCCGGGAGGACCGGCAGCACGGCTGGGTCCGAGCGGGACAGGGTCATCGGGGACGGCTACACGTTCGAGCGGCCCAGCGGCGAGTGGACGAACACCACGCTGGAGGCGCGAGGGCCGGATGCCCTGACCCTTGATCTGGCCCTCGCGCTCGGCCCCTCCCACGAGCAGGCCAAGGGCCACATCATCGTCACGGCGCACAGCGCCCGCGGGGCCGACTCGGCGGCGGAGCTCGAGGAGACGTGGAGACGGAGCATGCGCAGCCCCGACGGCGGATCTTCGACCCCGACCGAGGAGATCACCATCGACGGCGAACGAGCGATCGGAGCGCGCATCGATGGCCGGGTCGACGCTGCCGGCGACCCGCTCGTCCTGCTCGCGTACCTCGCGGTGCACACCGGCGGTCAGTACACGATCATCGGGTCGTTCAGGGCGCGCGACGACGTGACCGAGGGCGACTTCCGGAAGGTGCTCGCGAGCTGGCGCTGGAACGCCTGAGCAGCCCGGACCGACCCGGACCCACCCCCGACCGTAGGGTCGGGACGTGCAGTTCCAAGGCTTCCCCGTCGCCGCGCTCGACTTCTACGACGACCTCGAGCTCGACAACACCAAGGCGTTCTGGGACGCGCACAAGACCGTCTACGACGAGGCCGTCAAGGCACCCTTCGTCGCCCTGTGCGCCGCGCTCGAGCCGGAGTTCGGGCCGGCCAAGATCTTCCGGCCCTACCGCGACGTCCGGTTCGCCAAGGACAAGACGCCGTACAAGACGCACCAGGGCGCGTTCGTCGCGAGCGGCCCGTCCATGGGCTGGTACGTCGAGCTCTCACCGCGGGGGGTGCGCGTCGGCGGCGGGTTCTACGAGGCGTCGGGCGCCCGCCTCGGCGCCATCCGCGACGCCGTCGCCGACGACAAGACCGGGCCTGCCCTGCGCCGCCTGCTGACCAGGCTCGGGAAGGCCGGCTTCGAGATCGGCGGCGAGCAGCTCAAGACGACGCCCCGCGGGTACGACGCCGACCACCCGCGGATCGACCTCCTGCGGCACAAGCAGGTCATCGCCAGCCGCAGCTACGGGTTCGAGAAGGTCATCCACACCCCGGCCGTCCAGACGCTGGTCCGCGACGACTGGCGCGCGCTGAAGCCACTGGTGACGTGGCTCCAGCGCGCGGTCGCCGGCGTGCCGGAGGACCTCAGGATCCGTTGAACCACACGGGGTCGAGCGCGATCTCCCTCAGCTGCGCGACGCCCAGCACCGGGTCCTCGCCCACCGTGGGCACGCCGTCCTCGTCGGGGGCGTTGTAGGCCGTGAGGCTGACCTGGCCGCCGTCGGGCCGGAACAGCGTGACCTCCAGGCTGACGATGTCGTCAGGGCTCTTGCCGCGCGGGTCGTCCTCGTAGGACGAGGCCCCGACCCAGGAGCCGTCCGGCAGCTCCTCGCAGCTGATGGTCATGGTGCTGCAGGTCTCGAGATCCTCCTGCGTCACCCGTTCCTCGGGCTGGGCCTCACCGCTGACCAGCGCCGTGACGCGCCCGCCGTCCCACACCACCGCACCGCCCTGGTAGAAGCCCCGCGGGCCCCAGTGGGCCGTCAGCGGCACCTCGACGACACCCCGGGAGGAGCGCATCCGCGAGACGTCGGCGGGCCACACGGTCGGCGACCCGACGTCGCCCGCGGGCAGCAGCGAGGTCAGCACGTCGGCCATGTCGTCGCGCTCGACGTCGGTCCACGGGTCGTTGTAGGTGTGGACGTCGACCTCGGTCGACGCACCGACACCCTCCGGACTGGTGAACCAGACGCGGCTGGTCGCGATCTCCTCGAGCCGGTCGACGGAGATCGGGGGCTCGGGTGTGACGAGCGGCGCCTCCTTGCCCTCGGCGGCGTTGTAGGACTGCGCGGTGACGACGTAGCCGTTCACCCACGCCGAGACGCTCTGCGAGGTGACCCCGTCGTGGTGCGCGGGTCCGTGGGTCAGGATCTGGACGCCCTCGCTGATCGTGCAGGTCGCCTCCGTGGACTCGCGGTCCTGGGCGGGGCACTCGGCGAGCGCGTCGGCGCGCTCGGCGACGAACGTGGTCAGCGTGCCGTCGACGAGGAAGTGCGCGACCCGGTGCGTCGCCTCGTCCACGAGGGGGTACGACGGGTCCTGCTTCAACGGTCCGACCGTCGCCTCCGGCAGGAGGTCGGCGAACGTGGCCGGCACGTCGGCGGCGGCGACGGCGAGGTCGGCCGACGCGACCCCGGCGGGACCCGAGACCTCGGGCGCGGACGACGGGGGATCGGACGTCGCCGCGTCCCCGGCGAAGGTGGGCTCGTTGCCGGGACCGCCTCCCGACGGCCAGGTGGTCACGCTCGCCGCGGCGCCGACGACGCCGACCACGGCGACCGCGGCGAGCGTGGTCCGGGCCCGACGGCGGCGTACGGCGCGACCGCGGGCGACGCCGTCGCGCACGAGTCGGTCGACGTCGGCCGGCAGCTCGTCGGTGGCGTCGCGCAGCAGGCGCGAGGCCGAGGAGTGGTCAGTCATGGGTGGTGCCTCTCTCGGGGTGGACGGTGAGCGAGACGTCGAGCAGCGGCCGCAGCCGGTCGAGGGCGCGCATCGAGCGGTTGCGCACCGCTCCCGGCGAGACCCCCATGCGCTGGGCGGTCTCGTCGACGCTGAGGTCCTCGAGGTAGCGCAGCACCAGCACGACGCGGTCGGCCGGGGCGAGCCCCTCGAGCGCGTCGAGCAGCGCCATCCGCGTCTCGGCGCCGACCGTGCCGTCGCCGACGGGACGGTCGGGCAGGTCGGCGTACGGTCGCTCGCTGCTGCTGCGCCGGCGGCGGTTGCTCAGGAACGTGCGCGTCAGCGCCGTCTGGGCGTAGGCCACCGGGTCGTCGATGCGGCTGCGCAACGGTGCGTGCCACCGGACGTAGACCTTGGCCAGGGTGTCCTGGACCAGGTCCTCGGCGAGGTGGGTGTCACCGCACAGCAGCCAGGCCGAGCGCAGCAGCACGGGAGTCCGCGCCCGTGCGAACTCCTCGAACTCCCCGGGCTGCAGCCCCTGCTTCGACATCTCACTCCTGGTTCGGTCGGCGTCACCCCCAAGGACGCCGGTCGGGCCGGACACGTCACACGCCGGTACCGGATTTCTCGCACTTGGAACTAGAACGCGTTCCAATTTCGACCGTACGATGCCTCCATGATCACCTCCGACGCCGTCACCTGGCTCGCGGCCGACGACCCGCACCCCGCACGGACGGCGAGCCAGCGGTCCTACTCCGCCGTCGCCAAGGGTGACCTGGCCGAGTGGCTCACGGTGTACGCCGAGGACGCCGTGCTCGAGGACCCGGTGGGCCCGTCGATGTTCGACCCCGAGGGCCGCGGCCACCACGGCCACGCCGGCATCGCGGCGTTCTGGGAGCAGGCGATCGCCCCCATCGCGACGTTCGCGTTCACGATCACCGAGTCGTTCGCCAACCCGGGCAGCAACACCTGCGCCAACCTCGGCAGCATCCGGACGTCGTTCGCCGACGGCTCGTCCACCGTCACCGACCTGGTCATGGTCTACGTCGTCGACGACGATGGCCGGGTGCGGTCGATGCGGGCGTTCTGGGAGCCCGAGCGCACGATGGCATCGTTCACCCAGGCCTGACGCTCCCGTCACCACCCGCTCACCTCCGCGTGCCACCGTGGAGGGCGTGCCGCGCCGCGCCTACCTCCACGTCGGACTCGACGACGGGTCGGGCGACGTCCTCCCCACCGCCCTGACCTCCCACTCCCACGCACTGCTCGACCTGCACGTGCGTGGCGCCGGGGATCCCGCCGCGACCTTCCGCGCGGCGCTCGACGTCCTCGGCGTCCACGACGAGTGGGGCTACGCCCGTGACGAGGTCGCCGGCGCCTGGGACGAGCTGGTGCGCCGGGCGCGCGCCGGACGCGACACGATCGTGGTGAGCCAGTCGCTGCTGGCCCGGGCGGACGCCGGGCGGGCGCGCGCGGTCGTCGACTCGCTCGACGGCTTCGACGTGCACGCGGTGGTCACCGCCCGCGCCCCCGACGCCTGGGTGCGAGCCGGTGACCCCGGGCGCGACCTCACCGAGGTGCTGCCCCGCTGGGCCGGCGCGGTCGGGGCGGCCGACCGGGTCCACGTGCTGCTCGGCGACCCCGCCAGCACCTGGCGGGCCCTGGGCCGGGTGGCCGACTTCGGCACCAAGTCCCTGCGCGTCCCCGACCCGCACGGCCCGCCCCCGCTGCCCACCGACCCCAGCCTCGCCGCGGCCTGGCGCGAGCTGCTCGGCTGCTCGTCGTACGACGTCGTCGGCGACGTCACCGCCCTCGACCCCACCCCGCTCCCCGACGACCCCCTCACCACCGCCGGCCGCGCCCTGACCGAGTCCCGGCACGAGGTCGAGCGCCTCCGCCACCGCAACGAGGAGCTCGAGCAGCGCCTCGCCAAGGTCGAGCGCAAGCGCCGCAAGCTGAAGCGCCGGCTGTCGGAGCTGTCGTAGCGCTCGCGGCGTGGTCTCGAGACGGTTCCTAGCGGAACCTCCTCGACCAGCGTGGGTCACCCAGGTGCGCCAGCCTCGCCGGGTCTCGCCCGGCTCGACCAGCGTGGGTCGCCCAGGTGCCCAGCCTCGCCGGTGGTCTCGAGACGGTTCCTAGCGGAACCTCCTCGACCAGCGTGGGTCACCCAGGTGCGCACCTGACAGGAGCTCTCGCAGCGTGGGTCGCCCAGGTGCCCAGCCTCGCCGGTGGTCTCGAGACGGTTCCTAGCGGAACCTCCTCGACCAGCGTCGGTTACCCAGAGCGTCAGCCTCGCCGGCGCTCGCCCGGCTCGACCAGCGTCAGCGAGCGAAGGTGCCGAGCCGTAGGCCGCCAGACCACCGGAGCCACCGCAGACGCCAACCGCGGCGCGGCAGCGCGGCGGGCCGGCGTGACGCGGCCGACGACAACCGCAACCACGAGCGAACGCCACCGGCCGCGACACGGCAGGGCCCGACGCGCTCGCGCCATCCAGCTAGTGCGGCTGCCAGGCGTCCTCGTCAGCGGTCCGGGAGGTGACGGCCTTGGGGAGCTTGCCGTCGGAGAGCTGCTGGATGGAGACCTGCTCGAAGACCTCGCGCAGGGAGCGGCGGGCGGCGATCCAGACGTGCTGGAGGACGTCGGCCTTCTCGTTGTAGCTGACGGACTCGGGGCGCAGGCCGTAGACGGAGACGAGGGGGCCGTCGACGGCGCGGATGACGTCGGCGACGGAGACGTCGGAGGCGGCGCGGCCCATCCGCCAGCCGCCGGACTGGCCCCGCTGCGACATCACGATGCCGGCGCGGCGGAGGTCGGCGAGGATGGCCTGGAGGAAGCCGTGCGGGATCTCCTGCAGCCGGCCGAGCTCCTCGGCGCTGACCGCCTTGCCGTCCCCGCGGTCTGCCATCTCGATGAGAGCCCGCAGGGCGTAGTCGGACTTGGCGGAAACTCGCATGAGGCCAGTGTGTCAGATATGTCGCCTCGGACACTGGACCAACGCGACCCCGGCGGCCGCCCCGGTTTGTCACCCCGTGGCACGGTGGCTGTGGCGGCCGTCACACCCGGTCGTCCCGCCCGCGCCCTCTCGGAGCCACCATGCCTGACGCGCACGACGCCGACCACGACTCCGACCACGACGGGCCATCGGCGGCCTCCGCGGCCTCGGCGCCGCTCGACCTGCTGCTGGCCGACGCCGCCAGCAGTCCGCTGCGCCGCTTCCTCCCGGGCATGTCCGGGGTCCGGTTCGCCGGGCGCCTGGCCCGGCACCCCGGCACCGTGGCGCGTCGTACGGCGTCGCTCACCGCCGAGCTCGGACGCGTCGTGGTGGGCCGGTCGGACCTGGCGCCGCACCCCAAGGACCGGCGGTTCGCCGACGACGGCTGGAGCAAGAACCCGTTCCTGCGACGCACCCTCCAGGGCTACCTGGCCACCGGGGAGGCGGCGCGGGGCGTCGTGGCGGACGCCGGGCTGGGTTGGGGCGACGGCCAGCGGATCGAGTTCATCGTCGACAACCTGGTCGAGGCCTCCGCGCCGAGCAACAACCCGCTGCTCAACCCCAAGGTCCTCAAGCGGATCGTGGACACCGGGGGCGGCAACCTGGTCGAGGGCGGCCGTCGCTTCGTGCGTGACTTCGCCACGGCCCCGCGGGTGCCGTCGATGGTCGAGCCGGACGCGTTCACCGTCGGCGAGGACCTCGCGATCACCCCCGGCGCCGTCGTGCACCGCACCGACGTCTTCGAGCTGATCCAGTACACGCCGCAGACCCCCCGGGTCCGCACGGTGCCGTTGCTGATCGTGCCGCCGACCATCAACAAGTACTACGTCATCGACCTCGCCCCGCAGCGCAGCCTGGTCGAGCACCTGGTGGGTCAGGGCCAGCAGGTCTACTGCATCTCGTGGCGCAACCCCGACAAGCGGCACGCCGACTGGGACCTGGACACCTACGCCGCCGCGATCCTCGAGGCCATGGGCGTCGCTCAGGACATCTCGCGTCAGGAGCAGGTCGCCCTGCTCGGCATCTGCTCCGGCGGCATGATCGCGGCGATGACGCTCGCCCACCTCGCCGCGACCGGCGGCCTCGAGCAGGTGGCGGCGTTCAGCCTCGCGGTCACGGTGCTCGACCAGGAGCACGCCGGGCTCCCGAGCGCGCTGCTGTCCCACAAGGCGGCGGCCGCCTCGACCCGCGCGTCGGCCGAGAAGGGCTACCTCGACGGTCGTGCGCTCGCCGAGGTCTTCGCCTGGCTGCGTCCCAACGACCTGATCTGGAACTACTGGGTCAACAACTACCTGCTGGGCCACGCCCCCAAGGCGTTCGACATCCTCTACTGGAACGCCGACCCGGTGCGGATGACGGCAGCGATGCACCGCGACTTCATGGACCTGGCGATCCGCAACGCCCTCCCCCAACCGGGCGCCGCCACCGTCCTCGGCACCGAGGTCGACCTGGGCGCGGTCGACACCGACAGCTACGTCGTCGCCGGCATCGCCGACCACCTGTGCGCCTGGGAGTCCTGCTACCGCACCACCCAGCTGCTGGGTGGCCGATCACGCTTCGTGCTCTCCACCAGCGGCCACATCGCCGCCATGGTCAACCCGCCCGGCAACGCGAAGGCGAGCTACCAGACCGCGCCCGACAACCCGCCGGACCCGGCCGCGTGGCTGGCGTCGGCCACGAAGAGCTCCGGCAGCTGGTGGGACGACTACGCCGCCTGGCTCGCCGACCGCACCGGGCCCGAGCGCGGCCGGCCGCGTCGTCTGGGATCCGCGCGGCACGAGCCGCTGTGCGACGCACCGGGCACCTACGTCCATGACCGGTGAGCCCGACCGGTTGCGCACCGTCGTCGTACGACGCATCCCCGTGCGCGTCTCGGTGCGGCCCGCGAGCGGCGCTCTCGCCGCCGACCCGCCCCTGCTGCTGTGCAACGGGATCGGCGCCTCGCTCGAGGCGCTGCAGCCGCTGGTCGACGCGCTCGACCCGGGACGCGGGGTGGTCCGGTTCGACGTGCCCGGCGTGGGCGGCTCGCCGCTGCCGCCGTCCCCCTACACGATGCCCGGCCTGGCCTCGTGGCTCGCCGCCGTGATGACGACGCTCGGCCACGGCACCTTCGACGTCCTGGGCCTGTCCTGGGGCGGTGGCGTGGCCCAGCAGCTGGCCTTCCAGTCCCGTCGCCGCGTACGCCGCGTGGTGCTGGTCGCCACGGGCACCGGGTCGCTGATGGTGCCGGCCCGGCCCGACGTGCTCGGGATCATGCTCACCCCGCGCCGCCACCGTGATCCCGACTACGCCGCCCGGGTCGCCGCGAGGATCTACGGCGGCTCGATGCGCACCGACCCCGCCCGCGGTGCCCGGCTGCTGCACGCGACCACCAGGTCCGGTCCCAAGCGCGGCTACTACTACCAGCTCCTCGCCGGCGCGGGCTGGTCGAGCCTGCCCGGGCTGCCGTTCCTGCGCCAGCCGGTGCTGGTGCTGGCCGGCGACGACGACCCGATCATCCCGCTCGTCAACGCCAGGGTGATCACGCGCCTCGTCCCCGACGCGACACTGCACGTGTACCAGGGCGGCCACCTCGGCGTACTCACCGAGAGCGACGAGCTCGCCCCCGTCATCGAGTCCTTCCTCTCCGCCGAGACCCGCCCGACCGCCCAGGAGCCCGCATGAGCACCGACACCGACCCCGACGAGACGCCGTTCTCCGACTTCCTCGGCATCGAGCTGCTCCTGGAGGAGCAGGACCGCGCGCTGCTGAGCCGGGTCCGGGCCTTCATGACCCGCGAGGTCGAGCCGGTGATCAACGACTACTGGACCCGCGCCGCGTTCCCGCACGACCTGCTGCCCGGCCTGGCCGGCCTGGGCATCGCCGGACTGACGTACGACGGCCCGGGGTGCCCGGCCCGCGGCGCCCTGGTCAACGGGCTGGTCGCCATGGAGATGAGCCGCGTCGACTCCTCGATCGGCACCTTCGTCGGGGTGCACGGCGGGTTGGCGATGGGCTCGATCATGCTCTGCGGCTCGGAGGAGCAGCGCGAGCGCTGGCTGCCGGCGATGGCACGGATGGAGCTGATCGGGGCCTTCGGGCTCACCGAGCCCGAGACCGGGTCGGCGATCTCGCAGGGGATGACCACCACGGCCCGCCGCGACGGCGACGCGTGGGTGCTCAACGGGCGCAAGAAGTGGATCGGCAACGCCACCTTCGCCGACCTGGTCGTCATCTGGGCTCGCGACGAGGACGACGGCCAGGTCAAGGGCTTCGTCGTCCCGGGCGACGCCGCGGGGTTCACGGCGACCAAGCAGGAGGACAAGATCGCCCTGCGGGTCGTCCAGAACGCCGAGATCGACCTGGTCGACGTCCGGGTGCCCGAGGCCGACCGCCTGCAGCGTGCCGACAGCTTCAAGGACACCGCGCGGGTGCTCCGCGTGACCCGGATGGACGTCGCCTGGCAGGCCGCCGGCTGCGCCCGCGGCGCGTTCGAGCACGCGCTGCGCTACACCAAGCAGCGTCAGCAGTTCGGCCGCCCGATCGCGTCGTTCCAGCTGGTGCAGGACCTGCTGGTCAAGATGCTCGCCAACGTCACGGCGTCCACGACGATGAACGCCCGTGCCTCGCAGCTGCAGGACGCGGGCCGGCTGCGCGAGGAGCACGCGTCGCTCTGCAAGGCCCACAGCACCGTGCGGATGCGCGAGACCGTCGGGTGGGCACGTGAGGTCCTGGGCGGCAACGGCATCCTGCTCGAGCACCACGTCGGCCGGTTCGTGGCCGACGCCGAGGCCATCTACTCCTACGAGGGCACCCGCGAGATCAACACCCTCATCGTCGGGCGGGCGATCACCGGGGAGAGCGCCTTCGTGTGACCAATGCCGTGTTGCCTCGGCGGGCCGGCCCCCTTACCATTAAGTTACTGGTCGGTAGTGTCGCTTCGCGAGACACCGGGCCTCGAGAACACCGACGAGATCAAGGACCGCCGTGAGCCACTACAAGTCCAACCTGCGCGACATCGAGTTCAACCTCTTCGAGGTGCTCGGTCGCGACGAGATCCTGGGCACCGGCCCGTTCACCGACATCGACGCCGAGTCGGCGCGCTCGATCCTCGGCGAGGTCGAGCGCCTCTCCCGCGAGGACCTCGCCGCGTCGTACGAGGACAGCGACCTCAACCCGCCGGTCTTCGACCCGGCCACCCACACCGCGCCGCTGCCCGAGTCGTTCAAGAAGAGCTACCAGGCCTGGATGGACGCCGAGTTCTGGCGCCTGCAGATCAACGAGGACCTCGGCGGCACGCCGGCGCCCTCGTCGCTGGTGTGGGCCACCGCCGAGATGGTGCTCGGCGCCAACGCCCCGGTGTGGATGTACGCCGCCGGCCCGGCGTTCGCGCAGGTCGTCCACCGCAACGGCAACGAGCGCGACCAGCGCATCGCCCAGATCATGGTCGAGCGGCAGTGGGGCTGCACGATGGTGCTCACCGAGCCCGACGCCGGCTCCGACGTCGGCGCCGGCCGCTCCCGGGCCACGCTCAACGACGACGGCTCGTGGAACATCGAGGGCGTCAAGCGCTTCATCACCTCGGCCGAGCACGACATGAGCGAGAACATCATGCACCTGGTGCTCGCCCGCCCCGTGGGCATCGAGGGCGTGGGCGGTCCGGGCACCAAGGGCCTCTCCCTGTTCCTGGTGCCCCACCACCACTTCGACCACGAGACCGGCGAGCTGACCGGCGAGCGCAACGGCGTCTACGTCACCAACGTCGAGCACAAGATGGGCATCAAGGTCTCCAACACCTGCGAGGTGACGTTCGGCGACACCTCCGTCGGCGGCGGCGAGCCGGCCAGGGGCTGGCTGCTCGGCGAGGTCCACCACGGCATCGCGCAGATGTTCCAGGTCATCGAGAACGCCCGGATGATGGTGGGCACGAAGGCGATCGCGACGCTGTCGACCGGCTACCTCAACGCCCTCGAGTACGCCAAGGAGCGCCAGCAGGGTGCCGACCTGACCCAGTCGGGCGACAAGACCGCGCCGCGCGTCACCATCACCCACCACCCCGACGTCCGCCGCTCGCTGATGGTGCAGAAGTCCTTCGCCGAGGCGATGCGCTCGCTGGTCCTCTACACCGCCACCTGGCAGGACGAGATCCAGCTCGCCGAGCACGCCGGCGAGGCGCAGAGCGAGCGGACCAGGCTCGCCAACGCCGTCAACGACCTGCTGCTCCCCATCGTCAAGGGCTACGGCTCCGAGCGCTCCTGGGTGCTGCTCGGCACCGAGTCGCTGCAGACCTTCGGCGGCTCGGGCTTCCTGCAGGAGTACCCGCTCGAGCAGTACGTGCGCGACGCCAAGATCGACACCCTCTACGAGGGCACGACCGCGATCCAGGGTCAGGACTTCTTCTTCCGCAAGATCGTCAAGGACCAGGGCAAGGCCCTCGGCCTGATCGCCGGCGAGATCCAGCAGTTCATCGACTCCGAGGCCGGCAACGGCCGGCTGAAGACCGAGCGCGCCCTGCTCGCCACCGCGCTCGAGGACGCCAACGCCCTGGTCGGCCACATGATCAACGACCTCATGTCGGCCCAGGAGGAGATCCGCAACATCTACAAGGTCGGCCTCAACACCAGCCGCCTGCTGATGGTGCTCGGCGACGTCGTGTGCGCCTGGCTGCTGCTGCGCGGCGCCGAGGTGGCGCTGACCAGGCTCGGCGGCGAGGTCTCCGCCAAGGACAAGGCGTTCTACGAGGGCAAGGTCGCCGCGGCCCAGTTCTTCGCGCTGCACAACCTGCCGAAGATCTCCGCCGAGCGCGCCATCGCCGAGGCCACCGACCTCGCGCTGATGGACCTCGACGAGTCCGCTTTCTGATCCACCCCCACGCTGACCCGTCGTACGTGTACGGCGGGTCAGCGTCGTTTTTCGCCTCGCTGACAACCCTCGGACGCTCCCGACCGCTTTGTGACAGCGGGAGGGAGCGTGACGGTGGAGGCTGTGCGGGTGCGCGACGAACCGGCCGAGCGGGTCGACGGCTTCGACGCGTTCGTGCACGCCCGCGGCGACGCCCTGTGGCGCTCCGCCTGGCTGCTGACCGGTGACGCCCAGCTGGCCGAGGACCTCGTGCAGACCGCGCTCGCCAAGTGCTACCGCGCCTACGACCGGGTCGGCCCGAGCGGGTTCGAGGCCTACGTGCGGCGCACCCTGTTCACGACGTACGTCGCGTGGTGGCGGCGCAGGTGGAACGGCGAGCGTCCGGCCGCATCGCTGCCGGAGCCGGCCGTCGCCGTGGGGGACCCGGGCCTGCGCCACGACCTGCTGGCCGCCCTGGCAAGGCTGCCGCGGGGCCAGCGGGCGGTCCTCGTGCTGCGCTACTTCGAGGACCTCACCGAGCGCCAGACCGCTGACCTGCTCGGCATCTCGGTCGGCACCGTCAAGAGCCAGGCGTCCCGCGGCCTGACCTCCCTCCGCGACTCACCGCTGCTGCGACCGGAGGATCTCGATGACTGACGAGGACGCCTGGCGCGAGACCTTCGCCGACGTCGTGCCGGCCCCGCCGCCCACGCCCGATCGCGCCGCGGGTGCCCGCGCCCGCGCGCAGCGCTCGCGCCGGCGGCGTACGGCCGGAACGGTGCTGGCCGCCGCGGCCGCGGTGGCCGCCGTCGCGGTGGTGCCCGGCTTCGTGGGCGGTGAGGGCGGCGTGCCCGGGCCACACTCCCCGTCGAGCCCGGCGGGCCGCGCCGCCGAGCCGGTCTGCCCGGCCGTGCGGGTCGACGTCGCGCAGGACGGACCCACCGAGGTCGGCGACGACGTGGTCGGCGCCCGGCTCTGCTCGGGACCGGCGTCCGGGTTCGTCGCGCCCGACGTGGTCATCGGCGCCAGCGACGCGGCCGACCTCGCCGAGCAGGTCGACCGCCTCGACCCGCTCCCTGTCGGGATTGTGTGCACGCAGGAGGCCCCCCGCCCGTACGTGATCGTCTTCGCCCTCGCGGACGGCTCGGCGCAGACCGTGCACGGCGACACCAGCGGTTGCGCCGTCGTCACCGTCGGCGGCCTCGAGCGGCGAGGGGCCGACGCGCTCCTCGAGACCACCCTCGCCACGGCGCGGGGCTCCGAGGCCAGGTCGGCGGATCCCACCTGCCCCGTCGACAGCCGGGCCGACGCGCTCACCGGGCCGCCCGAGGTCGCGGCCGGGGCGGTCGTCGCGCGGCTCTGCCAGGGTCCGGGCCTCCCGGTCCACGCCCCCCTCGACGCGCTGAGGACCGACGTCGACGACCTCGTCGCGCTGGTCAACGGCGCCCCGGTGCGCGAGGGCACGAGCTGTCTGCGCGACGGCGGCCTGGGGTACTCCCTCGTCCTCGGCTACCCCGGCGGCGCCACGCAGACCGTCACCGGCGAGCTGCGCGGGTGCCGCGCGCTCACGGTCGGCGGCGTCATGCGGGAGGACCCCCAGCGGGTGCTCGATGCCTACGTCGACCTGCTCCGCGCGCAGCGCGAGCCGCTCGACGTCCTCCACGACGCCCCCACGCCCACGTGCCCCGGCGACGAGGAGGGCGAGTCGGTCGTCGGCGAGGTCACCGAGATGACCGACGCCGTCCTCTGCGTCCAGTACGAGCCCGACCGGCCCCGACCCGACCGGTCGGTGCCGGTCAGCCCCGAGGAGCTGCAGGTGCTGCTCGCCGACCTCGACCGGGAGGGCAGCCGCGACCGGCCGATGGGCGGCTGCGGCTTCCCCCCGGCGATCTCCCTCATCGGCACCACCGCGTGGGGCGACCGGGTGGTCCTGCGCGACTACTGCGGCACCTGGGTCGTCGGCGACACCTTCGTGCCGCGCAGCACCGAGGCCCACCAGGTCCTCGAGCGGCTCCAGGACGAGGCCGGTGGCGACCCGCCGCCCCGGGTGAGCGCCGAGACCTCCCCCGAGGCGCTGGTGCCGGCGTACGTCGACCTGCACCACCTCGGCCTGCACGACGAGGCGCGCGCCCTGTGGCTCGATCCCGACGACGCCGGCATCGCCCCGCCCGGCACGCGGGTCCGGTTCGAGCTCCTCGACGCCGTGGCCGTCGAGGTCGAGGCCTGGCGCGACGCCGCGGCGGTGACGGGCACCTACCGGGAGGGCGAGGGCGCGGCCCGGGAGGTCACTTTCGTCGTGGTGCGCGACTCGTCGGACGAGCCCTACCGGATCCTGCGCCTCGCGTGAGGACCGCCCGGGCTCAGCGCGGCCGCTGCAGCACCCGGGCGTCCGCACGCACGGCCTCGCTCAGCCGCGCCAGCGTCGGGGAGTCGAGCCGCCACCGCTGCCAGAACAGCGGTACGTCGACGTGGTCACGTGCCGACAGGAGCACGAGCGCACCCGAGGCCAGGTCGGGGTCGAGCTGGGGGGAGGGCAGCAGCCCCCAGCCGAGGCCGAGGCGGACCGCCTCGTGGAAGTCGGCGGACGTCGGCACCCGGTGCACGGCGGGCGGCGGCCCGAGGCCCCGGGCCACCAGCAGGTCGTGCTGGAGCGCGTCCTTGTCGTTGAAGACGACCACCGGCATCCGCGCCCAGTCGTAGCCGCGTCCCTGCCGCCACCGGTCGGCGAAGCCGGGCGTCGCGGCCGGCCGGTAGCGCATCGACCCGAGCGGCTCGACGGAGCAGCCCTGCACCGCGACCGGGTCGGAGGTGACCGCTGCCAGCACGTCGCCCCGCCGGAGCAGGTCGGCCGACCAGGCCTGGTCCTCGACGTGCAGGCGCAGCGTGACGCCGTCCCAGGCGGCCACCTGGGCCAGCACGCCACGGAACCAGGTCGCCAGCGAGTCGGCGTTGACGGCGACCGGGAGGTCGAGCACCGCGCGGGTGGCGACGTCGAGCTCGGCGCTCGCCTCGTCGCGCACCAGCGCCCACTGCCGCGCCAGCCGGACCAGCCGCTCGCCCGCCGGGGTCGGCACGCACGGGGTCGACCGGCGTACGAGCACCTGCCCGGCGGCCGACTCCAGGGCACGGATGCGCTGGCTCACCGCACTGGTGGTCACGTGCAGGTGCCGCGCGGCGGCCTCGAAGGTGCCGTGCTCCACGATCGCGGCGAGGGCGGCGAGCTGGTCGGGCTGCATGAAGCAATGCTAAACGCTGTGCAGATAGTTGCGCTGGCCTGAACCCCACCGAGGCGCCTACCGTCGTCCCGTGCTCACCTCCGCCGCCGCCGGCCTGCTCACCGGCCTCACCCTGATCATCGCGATCGGCGCCCAGAACGCCTTCGTGCTGCGCCAGGGGCTCGCCCGTCGGCACGTCGGTCCGGTGGTCGCGGTGTGCGCGATCAGCGACCTGGTGCTCATCGTCGGCGGCGTCGCGGGCATCGGCACGATCATCGAGCGCGCCGGGTGGGTGATCGACGTCGTGCGGTGGGTCGGCGTCGCGTTCCTGGCCTGGTACGGCGTCATGGCGCTGCTGCGGGCGCGTCGCGCCGAGTCGCTGCAGGCGGCCACCGGTGACTCCGCGACCCTCGGCCGGGCGCTGCGGACGGCGTTCGCCCTCACCTGGCTCAACCCGCACGTCTACCTCGACACCGTGCTGCTGCTCGGCTCGATCGCCAGCACCCACGACTCGCGCTGGTGGTTCGCAGCGGGTGCCGGGGCCGGCAGCATCATCTGGTTCACCGGCCTGGGCTACGGCGCCCGGCTGGCCCACCGCGCCCTCTCGACCCCCCGCGCCTGGCGGGTGCTCGACGTCGTGATCGGGCTGACCATGCTGGCGATCGCGACGGGCCTGGCACTCGGGGGTTGAGCCGCGCCTCGGGAGGCAACAATGCGCACATGTCGCAGCAACCGCCGTACGGCTCCGAGGACCCGAAGCAGCACCCCTCCCAGCCCTACCAGCCCTACACGCCGTACTCACCGGGTGGCTACCCCAACCCCTACCAGGCCTACCCGCAACGGCAGGACCACACGACGCGCAACGTCCTGCTCGCCGTCGGGGGCACCATCCTCCTCGTGTGCGGCGGGATCCTCGCGTTCTTCGTCTGGGGCGTCTCCAACATCGACAGCTCGTTCGACAACGACTACCCCGGCTCGGAGGACGACCCGCTCACGGTCGCCGAGGGCGCGGCGTTCGAGATCCGCGGCTTCGACTACGACGAGGGCTGGACGGTCACGACGGCCCCCGACGGGAGCGTCGAGATCACCGGCGTCCGCGCCACCAACAACCGGGACGACGAGGACTCCGAGTCGACCAGCGTGAGCTTCCGCTTGTACCAGGGCAACGAGCAGCTGGCGACCGTCGACTGCCGGGGCGGGGTGCGCGTGGCGCACGGCCGGAGCGTGACCCTCGAGTGCTCCACCTACGACGAGGACGTCACCGGGTTCGACGAGATCGAGGTCTACGACTCGTCCTGGTCGGAGTGACGCCACCGCTCCCCGCCACCGCCCTAGAGTCACCCGCATGACCGACGCGGAGAGACTGGCGGGCTACGTCGAGACCTGGTGGCAGGCGGTGCAGGACCTGGTCGCGGTGCTCGAGCAGGTGCCCGACGCGCAGTGGGCGTCCCCCACCGACCTGCCGGGCTGGGACGTCCGGGCGTGCGCCGCCCACACCGCCCACCTGGAGGGCGTGCTGGCCGGCAACCCGGAGGAGACGGCCGAGGTCGGCGAGCCGGCGCACGTCACCGGCCTGATGGGGCTCTACACCGAGATCGGGGTGCACAACCGCCGCGACCACTCCCCCGCCCAGATCGTCGCCGAGATCCGGGAGGTCACCACGAGGCGCCACGAGCAGCTGGTCGCCGACCCGCCCACCGACCCGGCCGGCCGGCCCCCGGTCATCTTCGGCGGGGTCCCGTGGACGTGGGAGGTGCTGCTGCGCAACCGCCCCCTCGACGTCTGGATGCACGAGCAGGACGTACGCCGCGCCGTCGGGCTGCCCGGCGGCCTCGACTCGCGTCCCGCCCGGCACACCGCCGACTACCTCACCGAGAGCTTCGGCTTCGTGGTGGCCAAGAAGGCCGGCGCCCCCGCCGGCACCACGGCCGTCCTCGACGTCGCGGGCAGCCCGACCCTCGCGTTCTCGGTCAACGACGCCGGGCGCGGCGAGCGGCTCCCCGACGTCCCGGCCGACCCGACGCTCACCGTGCGCACCGACCGCGAGTCGTTCGTGCTGCTCGCCGGCGGCCGTCGTACGCCGCCACCGGGGTCGGTGGTCGTCGAGGGCGACACCGCCCTGGGTGAGCGCGTCGTCGCGGCGATGGCGACCACGCCGTGACCGCCCCGGTCGACCCCTGGACCGTGGCCGACATCCCCGACCAGGCCGGGCGGACCGCCGTCGTCACCGGTCCCTCGATCGGCGGGCTCGGCCACCACACCGCGCTCGAGCTCGCGCGCCGAGGCGCACGGGTGGTCCTGGCCGGACGCACCGTGGCCAAGCTCGACGAGACGACCGAGGCGATCACGGCCGAGGTGCCGGCCGCGCAGGTCGAGCAGCTCGTCGTCGACCTCTCCGACCTCGACTCGGTCCGCAGCGCGGGCGCGGCCGCCGCCCGCCTGGGCGCGATCGACGTCCTGGTCAACAACGCCGGCGTGATGGGCACCGCGCGGCGTCGCACCACCGACGGTCTCGACCTGCAGCTGGCCACCAACCACTTCGGCCCCTTCCTACTGACCGGCCTGCTGCTGCCCCAGCTCGTCACGAGCGGCGCGGCCACCGTGGTCACGGTGTCGTCGGTCTACCACCGCTACGCCGGCCGCGCGCCGCTCGGCGACCCGACCGCCGCCGGGCGCGGGCCCTACCGGAAGTGGCGGGTCTACGGCCAGTCCAAGCTGGCCAACCTGCTGTTCACCCTCGAGCTCGACCGCCGGTGCCGCGAGGCCGGCGTACCGGTCAAGGCGCTGGCGGCGCACCCCGGCTTCGCCGGCACCCACCTCGCGGCCAACGGCCAGTACGGCCGCTCCTCCGGCGGCGTCGCCTCGGTGCTCGACGCCGGGATCAGGGCCGTGTCGCAGCCCGCGGCCCACGGCGCCTGGCCGAGCCTGATGGCGGCGACGGCCGACCTGCCCGGTGGCTCGCTGGTGGGCCCCAGCGGGCCCGGCGAGATGGGCGGACTGCCGCAGGTCACCACCGGCACCCGCGCCTCCCGCGACCCGGACGCCGCCCGGGCGCTGTGGGAGCTGAGCGAGCGGACCACCGGCATCTCCTACCCCTGACCGCCGGGAATGGTTGATCCGTCAACTAGGTTGGGAGGGTCATGAAGAAGATCGGGTTCCTCAACTTCGGCCACTGGACTCCCTCGCCGCACTCCCAGGTGCGCACGGCGTCCGACGCGCTGCTCCAGTCGATCGACCTCGCGGTCGCGGCGGAGGAGCTCGGCGTCGACGGCGCCTACTACCGGGTGCACCACTTCGCCCGCCAGCTCGCCTCGCCGTTCCCGCTGCTGGCGGCGATCGGTGCCCGGACCAGCCGGATCGAGATCGGCACCGGCGTCATCGACATGCGCTACGAGAACCCGCTCTACATGGCCGAGACCGCCGGCGCGGCCGACCTGATCTCGGGCGGACGGCTGCAGCTCGGCATCAGCCGCGGGTCACCGGAGCAGGTCATCGACGGCTACCGCTACTTCGGCTACCAGCCCGCCGAGGGCACCGACCACGCCGACATGGCCCGCGAGCACACCCGGGTGCTGCTCGAGGCGCTGCGCGGCGAGGGCTTCGCCGAGCCCAACCCGCGGCCGATGTTCCCCAACCCGCCGGGCCTGCTGCGGCTCGAGCCGCAGTCCCCAGGCCTGCGCGAGCGGATCTGGTGGGGCGCCGGCACCCGCGCGACCGCCGAGTGGACCGCCGAGCAGGGCATGAACCTGATGAGCTCGACCCTGCTCGGCGAGGACACCGGCGTGCCGTTCCACCAGCTGCAGGCCGAGCAGATCGCGAGGTTCCGCTCCGCGTGGACCGCCGCGGGTCACGACCGGGAGCCGCGGGTCTCGGTCAGCCGCAGCGTCTTCCCGATCGTCAACGACCTCGACCGCGCCTACTTCGGCGGCGAGTCGCGCAGCCAGGACCAGGTGGGGATCATCGACGGCGGCACCGCCCGCTTCGGCAAGACCTACGCCGGCGAGCCCGACCAGCTCGTCGCCGCCCTCGCCGAGGACGAGGCCATCGCCGTCGCCGACACCCTCCTGCTCACCATCCCCAACCAGCTCGGCGTCGACTACAACGCGCACGTGCTGGAGTCGGTGGTCGAGCACGTCGCGCCGGCGCTGGGTTGGCGCTGAGCGTGGGGCGGTGGTCTCGAGACGGTTCCTAGCGGAACCTCCTCGACCACCGTGGCTGACGGTGGTCGAGGGAGGCGCGCCAGCGCCTGTCTCGAGACCACGCGGCCCTCACGGGGGCGAGGTCGTGCCGACACCGTGACCCGGAGGTGGTTCGATGGCGGCCATGGCCGACCCCCGCGCTGGACAGCCCGCCGACCCCGCCGACCTGGTCGACGTCGCCCACCTGGTGACGGCGTACTACACTGGCGTCCCCGATCCGGGGGGCGAGGACTGGGTCGACCAACAGGTCGCGTTCGGCACCAGCGGCCACCGCGGCTCGTCGTTGCGCACGTCGTTCAACGAGACCCACATCCTCGCCACCACCCAGGCGATCTGTGACTACCGCGCGCAGCAGGGCTACGACGGGCCGCTGTTCATCGGCCGCGACACCCACGGGCTCTCCGAGCCGGCCTGGGCGACGGCGCTGGAGGTGCTGGCGGCCAACGACGTGACGGTGCTGGTCGACTCGCGCGACGCCTACACCCCGACCCCGGCGGTCTCGCACGCGATCATCCGGGCCAACGCCGGGAAGACCTCCGGGCTGGCCGACGGGATCGTGGTGACGCCGTCACACAACCCGCCGGCCGACGGCGGCTTCAAGTACAACCCGCCCCACGGCGGGCCCGCCGACTCCGACGCGACGTCGGTGATCGCCGCGCGGGCCAACGAGCTCATCCGCGCGGGGCTCGACGGCGTGCGCCGCACGCCGTTCACGCGCGCCCGTCGGGCTGCGGAGTCCTACGACTTCCTCGGCTCCTACGTCGACGACCTCCCGTCGGTGGTCGACCTCGCCGCGATCAGGGACGCCGGGGTGCGGATCGGCGCCGACCCGCTGGGCGGGGCGTCGGTGCACTACTGGGGCGAGATCGCCGACCGGCACGGGATCGACCTGACCGTGGTCAACCCGCTGGTCGACGCGACCTGGCGCTTCATGACGCTCGACTGGGACGGCAAGATCCGGATGGACTGCTCCTCCCCCGACGCGATGGCCTCGCTGGTGGCCCGGCGCACCGAGTTCGACATCGCCACCGGCAACGACGCCGACGCCGACCGGCACGGCATCGTCACCCCCGACGCGGGGCTGATGAACCCCAACCACTTCCTGGCCGTCGCGATCCAGTACCTGTTCGGCGGCGCCCGTCCCGGGTGGCCGGCCGGCGCCCGGATCGGCAAGACCCTGGTCTCGTCGTCGATGATCGACCGGGTCGCCGCCGGCCTCGGCACCCCGATGGTCGAGGTGCCGGTCGGGTTCAAGTGGTTCGTCCCCGGCCTGATCGACGGGTCGTTCGGGTTCGGCGGCGAGGAGTCGGCCGGCGCGTCGTTCCTGCGCACCGACGGCTCCACCTGGACCACCGACAAGGACGGCCTGCTGCTCTGCCTGCTCGCCTCGGAGGTCCTGGCCATGACCGGCCGGACGCCGAGCGAGCACTACGCCGACCTGGTCGCCCAGCACGGCGAGCCGGCGTACGCCCGGATCGACGCGCCGGCCACCCGCGAGCAGAAGGCGGCGCTGGCCGCCCTGTCCGCCGACGCCGTCACCGCCACCTCCCTCGCCGGCGAGCCGGTCACGGCCAAGCTCACCGAGGCCCCCGGCAACGGCGCCCGCATCGGCGGGCTCAAGGTCACCACGGAGTCCGCGTGGTTCGCCGCCCGTCCCTCCGGCACCGAGGACGTCTACAAGATCTACGCCGAGTCGTTCCGCGGCCCGGACCACCTCGCCGAGGTGCAGGACGCCGCCCGCGAGGTCGTCGGCGCCGCCCTCGCCGCCGGCCAGGACGGCTAGGCACCCGCGGGGGCGACAGCCCGGCGCGACCCGACCAGGGCGGCCACCAGCGTGAGCGCCACGCAGGTCGCGACGATCGCGCCGAGCGGCAGCCAGGGCACGGTGAACGGCTGCTCGGCCACGTCGGCCGAGGTGGCCGACCGGACCGTCCAGCCGACCACGGCGGTGATCGCACCGCCGACGAGCAGCGCCGCGGCACCCACCAACCCGGCCTCCCACAGCGCCATGCGCCGCAGCTGCTCGCGGCTCGCGCCCAGCAGTGCGACCGTGCGCAGCTGGGCGCGGCGTTGGGACGCCCCGACGAGCACCGAGTTCACGATGGCGATCGCGGCGTACAGCCCGGCCGGGCCGAGCAGCACCCACAGCCCCAGGTCGTTGCTCGCCCGGGTCTCGGCGTCGCGCTCGTCGATCCAGGCGTCGGCCGTCAGCGCCCGGGCGTCGGTGCCGGCCAGCAGTGCCGTGAGGTCGTCGGCGCCGGGGTCGACGAAGTACGCCTCGGGCACGGTGTCGCGCAGCCCCTCGGGGACCAGGGCACGCCCGACGAGGATGTCGGCGTAGAGGTCGGGCGCGTCGGGGACGACCGCGACCACGCGGCCACCGAGCAGCCGGTCGCCGAGGTCGACGCCGGCGTCCGTCCTCCAGCTCTCGGTGACGGCGACGCCACGGTCGAGCCCGGCGAGGTCGCCGCGCACGGCGACGAGCCCGCGGGCGGGCCCGGCGGTGTCCGGGTCGACGACCTCGACGACCTCCTCGATCTGCTCCGCACCCACGGGCATCGAGACCGTGACGCGCGCGTCCACGAGCGGCAGCCCGGCCAGCCGGTCGCCGACCGCCGGGTCGCCCCCGGCGTCCACGACGTATGGCGCCGCCAGCCGCTCGCGGTCGAGGCCGACCACCCAGTCGGCGGTGAGGCTCAGGGTCAGGATCATCGACCCGGCCACGGCCGAGATCGCCAGGATCGGCGCCGCCAGCGCGACCGGCGTGCGCACCGCGGTGCGCACGTGGTCGCGGGCCAGCCGCGCGGACACGTCGCGGCCGACGAAGGGCCGGCCGAGGAGCCCGGCCAGCGCCGGGAAGATCCAGCCGCCGAGGCAGTAGAGGCCGAGCACGACGAGCTCGGGGACGAGGACGGCGCTGACCAGGGCGAACACCGGGCTGGCCTCCCGCACCACCACGAGGGCGACCGCCGAGCCACCGAGGGACACGGTGCCGACCACGAGCTGCCAGGCGCTCGGCCGGCGCCGCTCGACCCCGGCCTCGGCGAAGGCGGCCACCGGTGAGACCCGCGAGGCGCGCTTGGCCGAGCGCCGGGCGCCGAGCAGCGCGACCACGACGCCGCTCGGGGCGGCGATCGACCAGGGCAGCCAGGGTGCGGGCATCGTCAGGTCGACGGGGACCAGCCCCTGTGACCGCACGAGCGCCACGAACGCCGGTGCGGCCACCGTGCCGACCAAGCAACCGAGGACCGAGGCGACGACGGCCACGATCGCCGACTCGCCCTGCACCATCCGCCGCACCTGGCGCGGCGTGGCACCGACCAGCCGCAGCAGCCCGAGCTCGCGGCGCCGGGTGGCGACGACGAAGCCGAAGGTGCTGCCCACGACGAAGACCGCCATGAACACCGCGACCCCCGACATGATCCCGAACAGGCTGGTCAGGTCGGCCAGCGCGAGGCGCTCGGCCTCGGTCACCCGGCCCTCCTGGCTGGTGTCCTCGACCGCGACCCCGACCGTGATCGACATCGTCAGCAGCGCCACCCCGAGCGCGAGGGCGACCAGCGCCCCGACGTACGGCGGCCACGAGCTGCGGACCGTCTGGCGGCTCAGCCGCAGCATCATCATCGCTCGAGGTCGTTCATCGTGGCGGCGATGGCGGCGGCGTCGGCGCGGTCCAGCCGGCCGACGACGACGCCGTCCTCGAGGAACAGCGTGCTGTGCGCGTACGACGCCGCGAGCGGGTCGTGGGTCACCATCACCACCGTCTGGCCCCAGGTGTCGGAGGCCTCGCGGAGCAGCTCGAGCACCCTGCGACCGGACGTCCGGTCCAGCGCACCCGTCGGCTCGTCGGCGAACAGGACGTCGGGACGCAGGTGCAGGGCCCGGGCGATCGCCACGCGCTGCTGCTGGCCGCCCGACAGCTCCGGCGGCCGCCGCCGGGCCTTGTCGTCCAGGCCCACCTGGGCCAGCGCGCCCAGCACCGCGGCCCGCTCGACCCGCCGCCCCGCGAGCCGGGCCGGCAGCGCGACGTTGTCGAAGGCGGTGAGCGCGTCGAGCAGGTTGTAGGCCTGGAAGACGAACGCCATCGACGTACGTCGCAGCCGGGTGAGCTCGGCCTCCCCGAGGCGCCCGAGCGGCACGTCCCCGACGACGACCTCGCCGCGCGTGGGCCGGTCGAGACCGGCCGCGACCTGGAGCAGCGTCGACTTCCCGGAGCCGGACGGGCCCATCACGGCGGTGAAGGTGCCGCGCAGGAAGGTGTGGGTGATCCCCCGCAGCGCGTCGACGTCGCCGGCGCGCGAGCGGTAGGTGCGGGAGACCCCGTCGAGGGCGACGGCGACGGACGGGGCGGCGGGCGGGGAGGCGAGGGGCGCGACAGCGAGGTTCATGCCTTCTAGGAAACCGCCGCGCCCACTCCCGGGCACTGGCCCGCGCGCGACGTCGGGGTAGCGCGTGCGCTACCCCGGGCGTGCCTCCCAACGTCTAGCCTCGGACCCGTGGCCGTCGGCATGCAGAACGCGCCCGACGCGTGGTCGGCGCTGCGCGACCGGCCCTGGCGGTTCCTCGCCTCGTCCTGGCCCTGGCGCGCGCTGGGCTACCTCGTCACCAGCGTCCTGGTCGGGCTGCCGGTGCTGGTCGTGCTGTTCTGCACGGTCCTGGTCGGCGGGCTCACCGTCGTGGTCGTGGTCGGGGTGGTGGTGCTGGGGTCGGTGCCGCTGCTCGCCGGGCTGCTCGGCGTCCTGGAGCGGCGGCGCCTGGCCCTGGTGCAGGCGCGTCCCGCCTCCGGCCTGTCCTGGCGCGAGCGCTGGCGGGCCGGCCGCCGGCTGCCCGTGTCGTGGCCCGAGGTCGGCTACGCCTTCCTGCTCGCGGTCGTCCTCTGGCCCCTCGACCTGCTGCTGCTGATGCTCGCGCTGACGCTCCCGACGGTCCTGCTCCTGGCCCCGTGGCTGACCACCGTCGACGACCTGGCGCTGCTCGGCTGGCACGTCGGCCCGGGCCCGGAGGCCTGGCTGGCCACGCTCGTCGGGGTCGTGGCGCTGGCCGCGACGGCGTACCTCCTCACGCTCGCGGCGTCCGCCCAGGGTGCGCTGGCCCGGCTGCTGCTCGACCCGCGCGAGGCCGCGCTGACCGCGACCGTCGCCGACCTCCGGCGGTCGCGGGTCGACCTGGTCGACGCCTTCGAGACCGAGCGGCGCCGGATCGAGCGCGACCTGCACGACGGTGTCCAGCAGCGGCTCGTCGCGCTGACCATGACCCTGGGCCGGGCCGAGCTCGACGTCGCCGAGGGGCCCGGGCTGGACGCCGTCCACGACGCGCACCGCCAGGCCGAGCAGGCGCTGGAGGACCTGCGCGGCACGATCCGCGGCATCCACCCCCGGGTCCTCGTCGACCACGGGCTGGTCGCTGCGGTGCGCGAGCTCGCCGACCGCTCCGAGGTGCCGGTCTCGGTCGACGTCCGGCTCGCCGAGCGGCTGCCGCCACCGGTGGAGCAGGCGGCGTACTTCGTGGTGAGCGAGGCGCTGACCAACGTGGCGCGCCACGCACGGGCCCGGCGGGTCGGCGTGCACGGGTGGGTGCGCGAGGGGATGTTCGTGCTCACCGTGGTCGACGACGGCGTGGGCGGTGCGTCCCTCGACGGCGCCGGCACCGGCCTCGCCGGGCTCGGCGTCCGGCTCGAGGCCCTCGGTGGGCGACTGCGGGTCAGCAGCCCGCCCGGCGGACCCACCGAGGTCAGGATGGAGTGCCCGTGCAGCACGTGATGCGGCCGTTGCGGATCGTGCTGGCCGAGGACGCCGCCCTGCTCCGCGAGGGGCTGGTCGGGATCCTGGAGCGCGCCGGGCACGACGTCGTCGCCGCGGTCGAGGACGCCGAGGCGCTGCTGGCGTTCACGGCACGGCACGCCCCCGACCTGGTCGTCACCGACATCCGGATGCCCCCGACCCACACCGACGAGGGGCTGCGCGCCGCCGCCCGGATCCGCCGCGAGCAGCCGGGCACCGCGATCATGGTGCTCTCGGCGTACGTCGCCGAGGCCTACGTGCCCGAGCTGCTCGACGCGACCGCCGGGCCACTACCCGGGGAGCCGTCCGCCGGCGTCGGCTACCTGCTCAAGGACCGGGTCGGCCACGTGCGGGAGTTCCTGGCCAGCGTCGACCGGGTGGCGGCCGGCGAGACCGTCATCGACCCGGAGGTGGTCCGGCAGCTGCTCGGCCGCCGCCGCGACGACGGCCCGCTCGGCTCGCTCACCGACCGGGAGCGCGAGGTGCTGGCGCTGATGGCCGAGGGCCGCACCAACGGTTCGATCGCCGAGGTGCTCATGGTCAGCGAGGCCGCCGTGCGCAAGCACGTCGGCAGCATCTTCGCCAAGCTCCGCCTCGACCCGGCGTCGGACCGGCGGGTCTCGGCGGTGCTGGCGTACCTGCGCGGCTAGGCCTCAGGCCTCGGAGCTCAGGCGGCCTGCTCGGCCTTCTGGCGCTTCTCCAGCTGCTGCAGCCGGGCCTGGGCGGCGCGCCGGATCTTGGGCCCCTTGGTCGACATCGCCCAGAGCAGCTTGGCCTGCGCCGGGAGGTTCTTCGGCGTGGTCGTGGCCAGGAAGCCGTTGGGCAGCGAGAGGCGCACGACGCGGTGCCAGGCGCTGGCGACCTGCTGCGGCAGCGGGGCGGAGTGGTAGTTGAGCTCGTACTTGTCGAACAGGTCCTTCACCCGCGGGGCGACCTCGGCGTAGCGGCTGCTCGGCAGGTCGGGGAAGAGGTGGTGCTCGATCTGGTGGCTGAGGTTGCCGGTCATCAGGTGCATCGCCTTGGACCCGGAGATGTTGGCCGAGCCGAGCATCTGGCGCAGGTACCACTGGCCGCGGGTCTCGTCGGCCGGGATCGACTTGCGCTCGAAGGTCTCGACACCCTCGGGGAAGTGGCCGCACATGATCACCGAGTGCGACCACAGGTTGCGCACCAGGTTGGCGGTGAAGTTGGCGGCGAGCACGGGCAGGACCGCGCCGAACGGCAGGCCGAGCGCGGGGTGGACGACGTAGTCCTTGGTGGCCTGCTTGCGGATCTTGGCCAGGGTCTTGCGGGCGTTGGACTTGAACTCCTCGGAGCGCTTCTCCTTGGGCACCGAGAGGTTCTTGCCGAGCTCGAGGTCGTAGACGGCGATGCCGTACTCGAAGAAGCAGGCGTTGATGAAGTTCCACAGCGGCTGCCCGAGGTGGAAGGGGTGCCAGCGCTGGTCCTCGTCGATGCGCATGATGCCGTAGCCGAGGTCGTTGTCCTTGCCCACGATGTTGGTGTAGGTGTGGTGGACCTCGTTGTGGCTGTGCTTCCAGCCCTCGGCGGTCGAGGCGTTGTCCCACTCCCAGGTGGTCGAGTGGATCTTGGGGTCACGCATCCAGTCCCACTGGCCGTGCATCACGTTGTGCCCGATCTCCATGTTCTCGAGGATCTTGGCGACGCTGAGACCGACGGTGCCCAGCACCCACAGCGGCGGCAGCGCCGAGCCGAGGAGGACGGCGCGCGAGCCGAGCTCGAGCTTGCGCTGCACGTCGACGACCCTGCGGATGTACGCCGCGTCCTTCGCGCCGCGCGAGTCGAGCACGTCCTGGCGGATCGCGTCGAGCTCGACGCCGATCTGCTCGACGTCCTCGGGGGTGAGGTGCGCGGTCGGGTTGACGGGCTGCTTGGTGATGACAGTCATGTCGATCTCCTCAGATCTTGATCGTGCAGGGGCCGGCGGCGGCGTTGATGCAGGTCTGGATGGCGATGCCCTCGGGTCCGGTCTCGCCGGGGACGGCGACGGTGATCGCACCGTTGCGCAGGTCGCGGACGGCGCCCGCCTGGAGCGGCACGACGCAGCCGAAGCAGACGCCGATGCGGCAGCCGCTCGGCATCAGGACGCCGACGGACTCGCCGGCGTCGAGGATCGGGGTGGCGCCGTCGGCGTCGACGACCTGGCCGGAGGCGAACGACACGGTGCCGCCCTCGCCGGTCTCGCCGAGGACGACGGGCCGGAACCGCTCGGTGGTCAGCGCGAGGCCGCGCTCGGCGTGGTGGGCCTCGAGCGCGTCGAGCAGCCCGGCCGGCCCGCACGCGTAGGCGAGGCGCTCGTCGAGGTCGGGGACGATGCTGGCCAGCTCGGCGACGTCGAGCATCCCGTCGCGGTCGTCGTAGCGCTCCACGAGCCGGAGGTGCCCGGCGGCGGCGTGGGCGCGCAGCTCGTCGCGGAAGATCGCACTGTCCTTGGTGACGTTGACGTGGACGAGGGTGATGTCGGTGGCCGGGGCGGTGGCGCGGGAGTAGAGGTTGCGCAGCATCCCGATCACCGGGGTGATGCCGGAGCCGGCGGTGACCAGCAGCAGCCTGGCCGGCAGCGGGTCGGGCAGCACGAAGTCGCCCTCGGCCTGGGCGAGCTGGATCATCTGCCCCGCGCGGGCGCGGCGGACGAGGTAGCCGGAGACGACGCCGTCGGGGATCGCCTTGACCGTGATCGAGATGCAGCCGTCGGGACGCGGGCCGTGGGTCAGCGAGTAGGTGCGCCACAGCCGGACGCCGTCGACGTCGACACCGACGCGGACGTACTGGCCGGGCACGTGGCCGGCCCAGTCCTTGCCCGGCTTGACCACCAGGGTCGCGGAGTCGGCGGTCTCGGAGCGGACCTCGACGATCCGGCCGCGCAGCTCGGTGCCGGAGCGCAGCGGGTGGAAGACGTCGAGGACGTCGTCGAGGTCGAGAGGGGTGACGGCGGCATCGGCCAGGCGGCGGAGCCGCTGGCGCAGGCCACGGCGGGCTGCGGGCGCGGCGTACAACGCGGAGCTGGTCATGGGTTCCAGTATGTCGGTTCCGGGCGATAACATCCTGTCGTAAGCACGTGAAGATCCCCGTCCCATTTGTTCGCAGGAGACAAAAAGATGCCCCCTCGGCGCCACGGAGCCGCGCGACTGCCGCGACAGACGGCCGCCCACGGCGTCGTGCTGCCGGCGGCCGTGGTGACCGAGATCCGCGAGAGCCTCCCCCGGGTGGCCGACGCGGTGGTCGGCGCGATCGTCGTGGAGGTCCCCACCTACACCGAGGCCTTCGACGGCCAGATGGGCGAGACGATCCGCAGTGCCGTGCAGATCGCCTTGGGCGGGTTCCTGTCGCTGGCGAGCGGCCGCCGCGGCGCCGACCCGCGCACGCCGGCCGCCCCCGCGGTCGACGGCGCCTACCAGCTCGGGCGCGGCGAGGCCCGCAGCGGCCGGTCGACCGACGCGCTGCTGTCGGCCTACCGGATCGGCGCGCGGGTCTCGTGGCAGCAGATGGCCCAGGGCGCGGTGCGCGCCGGGCTCGACGCCGCCACGCTGGCGTCGTTCGCCGCGCTGGTCTTCGCCTACATCGACGAGCTCTCCGCGGCCAGCGTCGCCGGGCACGCCGACGAGCTGGCCACCACGGGCCGGGTGCGCCAGCGGCGGCTCGAGCGGCTCGCCCACCACCTGGTCACCGGCGCGACGGAGGAGACCGTGCGCGCCGCCGCCGAGCGCGCCGACTGGGCCGAGCCGACGACGCTGACCGCCGTGGTCGTGCCCGAGGCGCAGGTCCGGCCGCTGCTGGCCGTGGTCCCCGCCGCGACCCTGCAGGCAGCCGACCCGCCCGGCCTCGACGACGGCGTCCTGCTGCTGGTGCCCGACGCGCACGGGCGCGACCGGGCCCGGCTGCTGCGCGCCGTCGCCGAGCGCGGGGGCACCGCCGGCCCGAGCCGGCCGTGGCTGTCGGTGCGGACGTCGTACGAGCGGGCGCTGCGGGGGGCTGCCCTGGGGCTCGGCCACGACACCGAGGAGCACCTCCCGCGGCTGGTGCTCACCGCCGACCCCGAGGCACTGGCCGACCTGCGCGTCCGGGCGCTGGCGCCGCTCGCCGACCTGCGCCCCGGCACCGTCGACAAGCTCACCGAGACGCTGCGGCTCTGGCTGCTGCTGCAGGGCCGGCGCGACGACGTCGCCGCGGCGCTGTTCGTGCACCCCCAGACCGTGCGCTACCGCATGGGCCAGCTGCGCGAGGCCTACGGCGACGCGCTCGACGACCCCGAGACGGTGCTCGCCCTCGTCGTGGCGCTCGCGGTGCCGATGGACGACGCCCCCGTAGCCTCGGCCGAGTGATCCGTCGTGCCTGCGCCGCCGCTGCGCTCGCCCTCGTCCTGACCGCCTGCTCCGACGGCGACGAGCCGACGTCCGGGTCGACGTCCGAGGCCACCCCCGAGGCCACCTCCGAGGCCACCTCCGAGGCCACCTCCGGGCCGACGTCCGAGGCCACCTCCGCCCCGGAGGCCGGTGCGCAGTACGTCGCGCTCGGCGACTCCTACGCCGCCGCGCCCGGCGTCCCACCGACGTCCGCCGCCGACGGCTGCTACCGCTCCGGGGCCAACTACGCCCAGCTGCTCGCGGCGGCCGAGGACCTCACGGTCACCGACGTCACCTGCAGCGGGGCGACGTCGGAGACGGTGCTGGCCGACCAGCTCCCCTCGGTCGGTCCCGAGACCGAGCTGGTGACGCTCGGGATCGGCGGCAACGACTTCGACCTGTTCACCGACCTGCTCACCACCTGCCTCGGCGCGGCCGGTCCTGGAGGGACGCCCTGCAGCGACGGGCTCGGCCCCGAGACCCGCGAGACCCTCCCGCAGATCTCCGACAACATCGGCGAGCTCCTCGACGCGGTGGTCGAGGCCGCCCCCGGCGCACAGGTCGTCGTCGTCGGCTACCCGACACTGCTGCCGCCGTCGGGTTCCTGCCCCGACCGCGTGCCGCTGGCGCCCCGCGACTACCCGTTCGTCAACCAGGTGACCCAGGGCCTCTCCGACGCGCTGCGGGAGCAGGCCGGCGAGCGCGACCTCGAGTTCCTCGACCTGGCCGGGCCCAGCCGGGGCCACGACATCTGCTCCGACGACCCCTGGGTCAACGGGGCCGACGTCGCCCCCGACGGCACGATCCCGTTCCACCCGCTCGCGGCCGAGCAACGGGCCGTGGCCGGGATGCTCGCGGGTTTGCTGTAGGCGTCGGGCGACCTCGTACCCTGTCACCCGTGCTCGCTCGCCCCCTCGCTGCCGCGCGCCTGCTCCTGGCGTCCGCGCTGGTCGTCCTCGTCGCCGGCTGCGCCGCCGAGGCCGGGTCGGGCGAGCGTCCCGCCGAGCCGGACCGTCCCGAGGCCGTGACCGGCACCGACGACGTCGACCGCTACGTCGCGATGGGCGACTCCTACACCGCGGCGCCGCTGTTCCCGCTCGACGACGACCTGGTCATCGACGACTGCCTGCGCTCGGACCAGAACTACCCGACGCTGGTGGCCACCGAGCTCGACGTCGAGGTCGACGACGTCAGCTGCTCGGGGGCCTCGACGCGCCACGTCTTCGCGCCGCAGCGGTTCACCAGCACGACCCAGCCGCCGCAGCTCGAGGCACTGACGCCCGAGACCGACCTGGTCACTGTCGGCATCGGCGCCAACGACTTCACCTTCTTCACCCAGATGATCTTCGACTGCCTCGAGGTGGCCGACCGCGACGTGCAGGGCGCCCCGTGCCGCGAGGCCAACACCAACGCCGCCGGCCGCGACCGCCTGCACCGCCACCTCGGCAAGATCCGCGCCAACGTCCGCGAGGTCGTCGCCGCGATCGCCGATCGCGCGCCCGGTGCGCGCATCCTGCTCGTCGGCTACCCGCAGATCCTCCCGAGCGAGGGCACCTGCCGCCCCCGCCTGCCACTGGCCGTGGGCGACTACGCCTACACCCTCGACCTCAACCTCCGCCTGGCCAAGGCCGTCCGGACGGGCGGCACGGCCGCCGGCGCGGAGTACGTCGACCTCGTCGCCGCCAGCCAGGGCCACGACATCTGCGCCGAGGAGCCCTGGGTCGCCGGCATCCGCGGCAAGGACAACCGCGCCGCCGGGCTGCACCCCTACCCCGCCGAGCAGACCGCCGTCGCCGAGCTGGTGCTCGCCGCGCTCTGAGCGCGTGGGCGCGCCGGGCGTCCGGTTCGGGGCCCGGACGCACGAAGGGCCCCGACCGCAGCGCGGTCGGGGCCCTTCATCGCGTCAGGAGACGCGGACGTTCTCAGCCTGGGGACCCTTGGGGCCCTGGGCGAGGTCGAACTCGACCTTCTGGTTCTCGTCGAGCGACTTGTAGCCGCTGGTCTGGATCGCGGAGAAGTGGACGAACACGTCCTCGCCGCCGCCGTCCTGGGCGATGAAGCCGAAGCCCTTCTCAGCGTTGAACCACTTGACAGTGCCCTGAGCCATGATGTGTTCCCTTCTTAGGTTCCGGGAGCACTGTGCTCCCGGGGTGCTGAAGACATCCACCGTGCTGATGTCCAGCGAACCGAAGACCAGGAGTACGAGATACAAGCCGCGAATTTGTGCGCGGCGAGGACGACCCGAGAGCCGTCCCTTCAACAAGACCGAGCGTAGTACATCCCCGGAGGAAACGCAGTTTCGGGGGGTCATGTCCGCCCTCGGCGGCGGCTCCGGCCGCCCGGCTAGACCAGTGCGGGGAGTTTTGACGGTTCCCGAGCAAAAGTCCCGCCCCCGGCACGATGATGATCGGAAGTTCTGTGTGATCGCCGTCACTACCGCGGAAGGGCGTCCGACGTGTCCTCATCTCTGACCCAGCAGTCATCGCGAGGGAGCCGCCTCCGGCGGCTGCTCGCCGGCGGGCTGGCCGTCGCCCTCGCCACCGGGATGGCCGCCGCCACCCCGGCGTCCGGTGCCGCGGCCGCCGCTCCCGAGGAGCGCCGAGCCGCCGCCGGGACGATCTACGAGGCGGAGGACCAGGTCCTGACCGGTGTGACGGTGCAGACCGAGCACGCCGGCTACAGCGGCAGGGGCTTCGTCGGCGGGTTCGGCATGGTCGGCAACAGCGTGCTCGCCGGGGGCGTCACCGCCGAGGCGACCGGGACCCACGACCTCATCCTCCGGTACGCCAACGGCGGGGGCGGCAAGACGCTGACCCTCAAGGTCAACGGCGTCGCCCGGCAGATCACGTTGCCGGGCACCGGCGCCTGGAACGCCTACGGCATGGTCTGGGCCCCGATCGACCTGCAGGCCGGCTCCAACGTCGTCGAGCTGCGGCGCGAGGCCTCCGACACCGGCCAGCTCAACCTCGACTACCTCCGGGCCGCGCCCCTCGTCGGGGTGCGCCACGAGGCCGAGAACGCCACGCTCACGGGCGGCGCCAGCGTGGCGAGCGACCACGCGGGCTACACCGGCACCGGCTTCGTCGGCGGGCTCACCGGCCCCGGCGCGACCGCCACGTTCACGGTGAACGCCACCGAGACCGGCAACCACCCGGCCACGCTGCGCTACGCGGCCGGGCCCAACCCGTTCACCGGCCCGAAGAAGGTGACCCTCACCGTCAACGGCAAGTCCCAGCCGATCGTCCTGCCCGGGTTCACGAACTGGAAGTCCTGGGCCGACTTCCCCCTCGACCTGGCCCTGACCACCGGTCCCAACCAGGTCGCGATCAGCTACACCTCGGGTGACGACGGCAACGTCAACCTCGACCACCTCGACGTCGGCCAGCCCGCACCTCCCGTGTGCGACCCCGCGCTCGACGACGACGACGGCTTCGACGGCACCGCGCTCGACCGGTGCCGCTGGACGACCGTCCTCAACGAGGACACCACCGGCTACCGCGTGGCCGACGGCGCCCTGCGCATCGACGCCAAGCCCGGCGACCTCAGCGGCGGCGTGACGAACGCCAAGAACGTCGTCCTGCAGCCGGCCCCGGCCGGCGGCACCTGGATGACCGAGACCACCGTGTCGATCGACGGCACCGACGACTACCTCCAGGCCGGCCTCGTCGTGTTCGGCAACGCCGCCAACTTCGGCAAGGTCACGGTGATCAGGACCCCGGCCGACGGCTGGAAGGTCGAGCTGGGTCGCGTCACCAGCAACAGCCTGCAGTTCACCGGCTCCGCCACCCTGCCGGCCGACGCCCAGACCGACGTCCGCCTGCGCCTGTGGTCCCTCGGCGGGGTCCTGCGCGGGTCCTACTCCCTCGACGACGGAGCCACCTGGACCGTGGTCGGCAACGGCTACAGCACGACCGGCCTCAGCGACCCGCTCCTCGGGCTCGCCGCCTTCAACGGCACCGGCGCCGAGACCGCGCGCTTCGAGTCCTTCACCGTCGGCGACCCGGTCCTGGTCGAGCCGACCGTCACCGTGACGAGCGACCCCGCAGCGGTGCAGACCGGTGAGGGCTCGACCGTGACCGTCCAGGTCAGCGCCCCGGGCGTCACCCCGACCGGTCAGGTCACCCTGCAGGACGACGGGGTCGAGGTGGGCAGCGCCACGCTGGTCGCCGGCGCCGCGACCTTCGAGGTCGGGCCCTACACCGGTGCGGGCACCCGCGCCCTCACGGCCTCCTACGCCGGCGACACCGCGGTCACCCCCGGCACCGGCACCGGCTCGCTGACCGTCACGGCGCCGCCGGAGCCCGGCGAGTCCACCGTCGCCATCACCGCCAACCCCGGCGCCGTGCAGGTCGGCGAGACCTCGACGGTCACCGTCACGGTCCTCGCCGACGGCGTCACCCCGACCGGCGACGTCACCCTGCAGGACAACGGGGTCGACGTCGGCAGCGCCACGCTGGTCGACGGTGCCGCCACCTTCACCGTCGGGCCGTACGACGCCGCCGGCACCCGCACGCTCACCGCCACCTACGCCGGCAGCACCACCGTCGCCGCCAGCACCGGCACCGGCTCGCTGACCGTCACCCCGGCACCCGAGCCGGTCGCCTCGACGGTCACCGTGACCGCCAACCCCGGCTCGGTCCAGGTCGGCCAGACCTCGACGGTCAGCGTCTCCGTCGCCGCCCAGGGCACCACGCCCACCGGCGAGGTCACGCTGCGTGACAACGGCGAGGTCGTCGGCACCGCCAAGCCCCTGAGCAACGGCACCGCCACCTTCACCGTCGGTCCGTACACCGGGACCGGCACCCGCACCCTCACGGCCACCTACGCCGGCAGCAGCACCGTCGCCGCCGGCACCGGCACCGGCTCGCTGACCGTCACCCCGGCACCCGTCGCGTCGACGGTCACCGTGACCGCCAACCCCGGCTCGGTCCAGGTCGGCCAGACCTCGACCGTCACCGTCACCGTCGCCGCCCAGGGCACCACGCCCACCGGTGACGTCACCCTGCGTGACGGCAACCAGGTCGTCGGCGCCGCCAAGCCGCTGAGCAACGGCACGGCCACCTTCACCGTCGGGCCCTACACCGGGGCCGGCAGCCGCACCCTCACGGCCAGCTACGCCGGCAGCAGCACCGTCGCCGCCGGCACCGGCACCACCGCGCTGACCGTCACCCCGGCACCGGTCGCGTCGACCGTCACCGTCACCGCGAACCCCGGCACGATCCAGGTCGGCTACACCTCCCAGATCAGCGTCACGGTCACCGCCCAGGGCACCACCCCGACCGGCATGATCACCCTGCGCGACAACGGCGAGGTCGTCGGCACCGCTCCCCTGGTCAACGGCACCGCGCTCTTCGAGGCCGGGCCGTACACCGCGGCGGGGACCCGATCGTTGGCCGCCAGCTACGCCGGCAGCAGCACCGTCGCCGCCGGCAACGGCACCGGCACGCTGACCGTCGTCCCGGTCCCCGAGCCGGTCGCCTCGACGGTCACCGTGACCGCCAACCCCGGCTCGGTCCAGGTCGGCCAGACCTCGACCGTCACCGTCACCGTGTCCGCCCAGGGCACCACGCCCGCCGGCGAGGTGACCCTGCGCGACGACGGCGACGTCGTCGGCACCGTCCAGAACCTGGACAACGGCACCGCCACCTTCACCGTCGGGCCGTACACCAAGGCGGGCACCCGTGAGCTCACCGCCAGCTACGCCGGCAGCAGCACCGTCGCCGCCGGCAACGGCACCGCCACCCTGACCATCACGGACGTTCCCGACCCCGACCCGGTGGCCTCGACCGTCACCGTCGTGGCCGAGCCCGGCACCGTGCGGGTCGGCGACCGGACCGCGGTCACCGTCACCGTCACCGCCGAGGGCCACACGCCCACCGGTGAGGTCACGCTCTCCGACGGCGACCGGCAGTGGGTCGGCACGCTCGTCGACGGCAGCGTCACCCTGCAGGCGGGCCCCTGGGCCACGGCCGGTGGGCGCACGCTGACGGCGTCGTACACCGGCGACGACGAGGTCGCCGCCGGCACGGGCACCGCCCGTCTCGTGGTCCGGCCCCGGCCGCGTCCCGCGGTGCAGGTCGTGCCCAAGGTCGTCGACGCGGCGGCCCACCGCCGCCACGGCGTGGTCCGGATGACCTGCGGCCCCGCGGGCGTGCGGTGCGAGGGCACCGTCAAGCTCCGGGTCGGCGGTCGCCTGCTCGGCCAGGGACGCATCGCGGCCAGGGGCGGCCAGTCGCCCGTCGTCAAGATCTGGCTGACCGCGCAGGCGCGTCAGCTGCTCAAGAAGCGCCCGCAGGTGCAGGCCGACCTGACGATCGCGCTCGAGGGCGGCGACCGCAAGGTCGTCGAGGTGAGGCTCACCCGCTGACCACCTCCCACCACCGCCTCCGGCGCGCGTCGCTCACCCGCGACGCGCGCCGGAGTCGTCTGCGGGGACGGCCCCGTCAGGCCGCCACCTCCACCGTCACCGTCGCGAGGCGGAGCGGCCGACCGTCGACCTCGATGGACAGCTGGACCGTCGTGGTGCCGGGTCGGACGGCGTTCCACGAGCTGGGGTAGTTGGGACCCTCGACCCAGCCGTCGACCTCCAGCGCCCCGCCGGTGGTCGCCGTGGCGAAGGTCTGCGACCGCTTGCCGTGGGCGTAGGCCCAGAGTCGGTCACCGACCCGCAGCCGGACGGTCGGGTCGGTCCGGAGCCGTTCGTCGGACAGGTCGACCGACTCCGCCCCGCGCTCACCGGCCATGCCCAGCACGACCTCGTCGCCGGGACCCGCGGGCTCGGCGACCACGGTCACCGTCACGGTCGTGCCGGGCTCGACGACGGTGCCCGGGCTCGGGACCGCGTCGAGCACGTAGCCGGGCGGGGCCCCGCGCTGCACCTCCGTGCGCACCTCGACGTCCAGCTCGGCCGCTCGGAGCGCCCTGGCGTACGCCGCCCCCGAGCCGCCCTGCCGGGCGGACGCCAGGACCGAGAAGCCGGGGACGGCGACGTCGCGGTCGAGGAGCGCCACCCGGCCGAGGATCTCGGAGAGTGCCTGGCGTCCGCGGCTCGACTCGGCCTCGACGACGACGTCGCGCTCGGGCAGGACCAGGACCTGGCGGCACACCGCGGGCTGGAACCCGTCGGCGTCGCTGCACTCGACCGGACCCAGCAGCGCGCGCTCGCCGTCGACGTCGGTCTCGGTGTAGTCGTCACGGTCGTCGATCGGGTAGCGGGGCCGGACCTCCACCGCGCTGGTCCGGGGCGGGAAGGGGACCAGGGCCTGGCAGATCGCGCCCTGGTCGACGATCGCGGTGTCGCGCTGCGGCGTCCCGCACTGGAGCGCGTTGGTCGCCCAGCCGTCGGGCACGGCCACGACCACCTGCCCGTCCCCCACCCACCGGAAGCCCGGCGGTGGGGCGTCGGCGTCCGGGGACGGTGCCGTCGCCGTCGCGGCCGGCGGGACGCCGTCCCGGTCCGACGGGCGGGAGTCGCTCACGACCGCGACCGCCCCGGCTCCCAGGGCGACCGCGGCAGCGGCACCGACGGCAGCCCGTCGGCCCCTCCGGCGGCGGGCGGCGGTGCGGTGGATGGCGGCCAGCGGCGGTGCGCCGACGGGCTCGTCCAGCACGCGCTGGTGGAGCAGGTCGGGCAGGCGTTCCTCGGTCACGTCGTGCTCCTCAGGTCGGCGAGCTGCGGGTCGTCGGCGAGCCGCGCGAGGGCCCGGGAGAGCCGGCTCTTGACGGTGCCGGGCGCGACGTCGAGCACGGCTGCCATCTGCGTCTCGGACAGGTCGAGGTGGTAGCGCAGGACGATCGCGACCCGCTGGTCGGCCGTCAGCGCCGCCAGGGACCGGTCGACGACCTCGCGCTGGTGCACCTGCGCGGTGCCGTCGGCCGCGACGACGTCGGGCAGCTCGGCGGTGGGCTGCTCCCCGTGCCAGCGCCGTCGGCGGCTGTCGATGAAGGTGTTGACCACCATCCGGTGCACGTAGGCGTCGCGGTCGTCGGCCCGGCGGACCCGGCCCCATCGGAGCAGGCACTTGGTGAGGGCGGTCTGGACGACGTCCTCGGCCTCGTGCGGGCTGCAGCCGAGCAGGATCGCGGCGCGGACCAGCCGTGCCCAGCGCGCGACGACGAAGTCGTCGAACTCAGCGACCTGCCGACCGTCCACGGCGCACCCCCTCACTCCTGCGACGAGGTGGTCCCGACGTCCGGTTCCCGGCCCGTTGCCGCGCCGGGCGGACTACGACGCCCGGTGCACGACCCGTCCCCCGACCACCGTCAGGGCGACCGACACCCGACGCAGCGCGTCGGCGGCCTCCCGGGCCGAGGACGTGGGGGCCAGCGGGTCGGCGTCGAGCAGCGCGAGGTCGCCGACCGACCCGACGCCGACCGTCGGCTGCTCGTCGACCGAGGCGGCCAGCGCCTCCTGCGGGGTCAGGGCGTGCTCGGGGTGCCAGGCGTCGCGGTCATCGGCGCTGCGGTGCACCGCGGCCGCCATCGCGAGCCAGGGGTCCAGCGGCGACACCGGGGCGTCGGAGCCGAGCACGAGCCGGACGCCGGCGTCGAGCATCCACCGGAAGGCGAAGGACCGGTCGCCGCGGCCCGGCCAGATCAGCTCGGTCAGGTCGCGGTCGTCGAGCAGGTGGGCCGGCTGCACCGAGGCCCGCAGCCCCAGCGCGGCGATCCGGGGGACGTCGTCGCGGGCCACCAGCTGGGCGTGCTCGACCGAGCCCAGGGCGCCGGTGGTGGTGTAGGCGTCGAGGGCCGCCCCCACCGCCGCGTCGCCGATCGCGTGCGTGGCCACGTGCAGCCCCGACATGTGGGCCCGCGCGAGCAGCGCCGACAGCTCGTGCGGGGGCAGGTTGGCGGCGCCGGTGGGGTGCGCGAGGCGGTCGCCGTCGGCGTACGGCTCGCAGCACCAGGCGGTCCGCGTGTTGAGCGAGCCGTCGCTGATGATCTTCAGCGACCCCATCACCAGCCGGTCGTCGCCCTCCACGAGCGGGGCGCCGGTGCGCAGCCCGGCCGCGATCACCGACTCCAGGCGGTCGGCGTACGACGCCATCCGCACGCGCAGCAGGTCGCAGCCCGCCGCCCAGCGCGCCCGCCAGTCCTCGACGCCGCCGGAGAACTCCAGGTCGGCCAGCCCGACGACGCCCAGCGCCGCCGCGTCCTCCAGCGACGACCGGTAGGCCTCCGGCCCGTCGCCGGCCTCGCCGGTGAGCCGGGTCAGCAGCTCGTACGCCGCGAACCACTCGTTCTCGCGCACCACCTCGTCGCGCGCCCCGAGGCCGAGCCCGGCCAGCGCGGCGCTGTTGAGCCAGGCGTGATGGGCGTCGCCGGCGATGAGCACCACCGGCGTCACGCCCGAGACCTCGTCGAGCTCGGCGACGGTGACCTCGCGGGTCCAGGTGCCGGGCCGGTGTCCCCACCCGATCACGGGCCGTCCCGGCGCCTCGGCGACGCGGGCGGCGACCAGGGCGCGAGCCTCCTCGGGGGTGCGGACCGCGGCGGTGTCGACCCGCTGACGGCTCAGCGTCCACTGGCCGAGGTGGACGTGCTGGTCCCAGAGCCCGGGCACCAGCCAGCGTCCGGCCCCGGCGACCTCCTCGACGCCGTCGGGGCGCTCGACGCCGGCCCCCACGGCGGTGACCACGCCGCCGGCGACGAGCACGTCGACCGGCTCGCCGGCACCGGGCGGACCGGTCAGCGGCACGATCCGGACGTCACGCAGCAGCAGGTCCCCCACACGCCTGACCGTAGCCAAGCCGCGCGCCGCGCTGACATAGGGTCACGGCTGTGAAGGCCCGGGTCGCGCTCGCCGTGCTCGTGGCGCTCGTGCTCGGGGCCGCGGGAGGCTGGGCCGTCGCCGCGTCGCAGGACGACCCGTCCTCGTCCCGGGCGCGGTTCGACGACCCGGCCCAGGTGAGCGCGTCCGACCCGAGCCTCCCGGTCCTCGAGCTCCAGCCGGACCCGGACGACCCGGCGCTCCCGCTCGAGGTCGAGCTCGAGGAGCAGGAGCTGGTCGTGCCCGACGCCCTCGGGCGCAAGACCGCCCGCAAGGTGACGGTCCCGGCTCCCGCCGACTGGGACCGCACCTACGTCGCCCCGCTCGACGCCGACGACCCCGCCCGCTGGCAGTACCGGGTCGACGGCAACGACGAGAACAGCTTCGGGCTCCGCGTCGACGTGTTCCGCGGGCCCCCGATCACGGTCGAGCGGGCCGTCGGCTCACGGCAGTCGGCGATGCGGTCGGCACGGGTCGACGGCAACTTCGTCGACCTCGAGTTCACCAACGAGACCGCGGACGGGTTCGTCGCGACCTACGTCTCCCAGGGGTTCCAGCGGGTCTCGATGGAGAGGTTCTTCTCCGGGCCCGACCCGAGGGTCGCCTACGCCACCATCAGCGTGTACGGGCGGATGAAGGACCAGCCGGGGATGGAGGCGCTCCTGGAGGAGATGTCGATCGGGCTGCGCACCGGCTGAGTCGGAGCGGAGCGCCGGCGGCGAGTCAGCCGAGCACGCTCACGTCGAGGGTCTCGACCACCTCGGTGGCCGTCGCCTGGTCGGGGGCCCGGACCTGCACCCACAGCAACCGGCCGGCGTCGACCTGGACGATCCGCTCGACGAGCACGTCACCCCGGTCGCAGCCGGAGAAGACCACGGTCACCGTGGGACCCAGCGGGTCGTCGGGCCGGGGCCTCGGGGCGGACGCCGAGTCGCACTCCCCGTCGTGCTGGGGCACGGTGTCGGGCAGCTCGGTCCCGGGGAGCAACCCGGCGAAGATCCCCTCCCCCTCCTCGGCCCATACCTCGGAGGTCCCGACCGACAGGGCCGGGAACGACTCGCCCTGCGCGTTGGGTGGCTGCCACTCCACGACGGACTCGGTGTCCCACTCGGGCGGCACCGTCACAGCAAGCGTGCCGGTCTCGTCGGAGACGTCGACAGGCGCGGCGACCGGCTCGTCCTCGAGCCCCTCCTGCGCGAAGTAGCCCACCCCCAGTCCGACCCCGAGCGCCAGCACCACGGCCGCGGCGCCGACGAGCCGGGCCCGACGACGCGGACGCACCGGCGACAACCGGTCGCCGGTCGGCGCCTCGTCCCGCGACGTCACCGCTGGTCGCGGACCCGGCTGGGTCAGGTGCGGGTCGACCGGCAGGGCCCGGGAGCCGGCCGCGGCCGGACCGCCCCGCGTCGCCTCGATCGCGGCGGTCAGCGCCTCGACGTACGCCGTGACCGACGGCCACCGCTGCTGCCGGTCGTGGGCCAGCGCGCGGCGGACCACCTGCTCGAGGGCGTCGGGGAACTCCCGGTCGGGTGCCGACAGCGCCGCGGGCTCCGAGGGCGCGGCGGCGGCCGGCAGGCTGGCGTGCTGCCACGGCAGCCGGCCGCTGAGCAGCAGGAAGGTGAGCACCCCGAGGGAGAACTGGTCGGCCCGGGCGTCGGGCGGCTCCCCCTGCGCCTGCTCCGGCGCGACGTAGGCGGGCGTCCCGGCGATCATGGTCAGCCGCGACGACACGTCGAGGGCCTTGCCGAGGCCGAGGTCGCCGACCATCGCGCGGACGCCGTCGGGCCCGGCGCCGGGGTCGACGGTCCGGAAGAGCACGTTGGCCGGCTTGACGTCGCGGTGCAGGATGCCGCGGTCGTGCAGCGCCTGCAGACCGGCACCCACCTGCGCGACCACCTCGAGCGCCTGCGGCACGGTCACCCCGCCGCTCTCGAGCCGGTCGGCGAGGGTGCCCTGGTCGGCGTAGGCCATCACCAGGTAGGGGCGACCGTCGTCGAGCGTGCCGGCGTCGTACACCGGGACGACGTGGGGCGACTCGACCCGCCGCAGGTAGCGCCCCTCCTCGACGAACCGGGTGCGCACCTCGTGCTGCTCGGACCAGTTGTCGGCGAGCACCTTGACCGCCACCGGGGCGTCGAGGCGCTCGTCGTAGCCCAGCCAGACCGTCGCGAACCCACCGCTACCGATGCGGCGCCGCACGGCGTAGCGGCCGAGGTGGCTCGGGCCGCTCGACGGCGGCGGCGGGGAGTCGGGCACGGGTGCATTATCTTCGACCCGACCTGGGAAGGGTGGGGGGCATGGCTGTGCAGACACACGGACGGGCCGACGGCGCCGATCCCACCCCCGACGAGATCGACGACCTCGCCCGCCGCGCGCGCGACGGCGACCAGGCCGCGCTCGAGGAGGTGCTCACGGCCATCCGCCCCCGCACCCTCAACGTCTGCCGCGGGGTGCTCCCCTACACCCCCGACGCCGAGGACGCCTGCCAGGAGGCGCTGCTCAACATCGCCACCAAGATCGGCTCCTGGGGCGGCCGCGGGCGCTTCACCACCTGGACCCACGTCGTGGCCGTCAACAGCGCCCGCACGACCTACCGCCGGATGAAGAACCAGGCCACGGCGTACGACCCCACCGAGCACAACGCGCTCAGCGAGAAGCCCGACCCGCGCACCACCAGCGTCATCGCCGGCACCCGCCTCGACCTGCTCGAGGCGATGGAGACGATCGAGCGCGACCACCCGCAGTACGTCGAGCCGCTGCTGCTGCGCGACGTCTACGGCATGGCCTACGACGAGATCGCCGAGCTGGTCGGCGTCCCGCTCGGCACGATCAAGGCCCAGATCCACCACGGCCGCAAGCTCGCCCGCCCGCTGCTGCGGGGCCAGGAGTGACCCGCCGGGCCCGGCACGGGCTCGCGGGCGCGCTGCTGGTCGCAGCCGTGCTCGCCGGCTGCGGCGACGACGACCGGGGCGGGCCGGCCCCGTCGCCGTCCGAGCCGTCGTCCGAGCCGTCGTCCGAGCAGTCGTCCGGGTCGACGGCGCCGTCCGAGACCCCCGACGCGCCCGACGACCTCGACCTCGCGGTCAGCGAGCCGGTCGAGGACTCCGTCTACCCCGACGTCGGCGACCCCGGCGTCGACGCGCTGCACTACGACCTCGACCTCACCTGGGACCCCGAGACCGACACCCTGACCGGCGTCGAGACCCTGACCTTCCGCTCCACCGAGGACGACGACGGGTTCCAGCTCGACCTCGGCGAGCCGCTCGAGGTCGACAGCGTCACCGTCGACGGCGACGAGGTCGACTTCGACCACGACGGCAAGGACCTGCTCGTCGACCACCCCGTCGTCGCCGACGAGCGCTACGAGCTGGTCGTCTCCTACGCCGGCACGCCCGAGCCCGTCGCGGCGCCCACCACGCGGGGCGACTTCGGGACGGTGGGCTTCACGATCGACGCCGAGCACCAGACCTGGACGATGCAGGAACCCTTCGGCGCCCACACCTGGTACGCCGTCAACGACCAGCCCTCCGACAAGGCGCTCTACGACTTCACCCTGCACGTCCCCGCGCCGTGGACCGGGGTCGCCAACGGCGAGCAGGTCGGCGACGAGGAGGCCGACGGCGTCCACACCACGTCGTACCGCCTGGCCGAGCCGGCGGCGTCGTACCTGGTCACGCTGGCGTTCGGCGACTACGAGAAGACCGAGGACACCGGGCCCGGCGGGGTGCCGATCACCTACTGGACCTTCCGCGGCACCCCGGTCGACGCGGGCCTGCGCAGCACGCCGGCCGCGATGACGTGGCTCGAGGAGCGCCTCGGGCCCTACCCCTTCGACACCGCCGGCATCCTGCTGGTCGACTCCCAGAGCGGCATGGAGACCCAGACCATGATCACGCTCGGCACCACGTCGTACGCCACGAGCCCGGCCGTGGTGCTCCACGAGCTCGCGCACCACTGGTGGGGCGACCAGGTCACCCCGGCCGACTGGCGCGACCTGTGGATGAACGAGGGCATGGCCACCTACCTGCAGCTGCTGTGGGAGGCCGAGCAGCAGGGCGTCCCCGACGACGCCTACCTGGAGTCCTACGTCCGCTCCGAGGCCGACTACCGCGCCGAGTCCGGCCCACCGGGCGCCTACGACCCGGCGGAGTTCGCCAGCTCCAACGTCTACTACTCCGGCGCGTTCCTGTGGCACGAGCTGCGCCAGATGGTCGGCGACGACGTCTTCTGGGAGGTCGCCCGCGGCTGGCCGGCCGAGCAGGACAACCGCAGCAGCGATCGCGAGACCCTGCTGGCCTTCCTCGAGGAGACGACCGGCGAGCAGCTCGACGACTTCTACGACGCCTGGCTCCTCGGCGAGACCACACCCCCACTCTCCTGACCGCCACCCACGCAGGTCGAGGAAGGCGAGCCAGCGCCTGTCGCGAAACCCCGCGCCAGCCCACCGTCACCGACGCTGGTTGAGGAAGGCGCGCTAGCGCCTGTCTCGAAACCCCCGCAGCCAACCCACCGACGGTGAGCCCCACCCTGGTGGTTTCGAGACGGCCGCGGCCGGCCTCCTCAACCACCGTCAGCCACCCCACCCATCCCGTGGCCTGCCTCCTCAACCACCGTCGACCGCCGTCACCCACGCTGGTTGAGGAAGGCGCGCTAGCGCCTGTCTCGAAACCCCCGCAGCCAACCCACCGACGGTGAGCCCCACCCTGGTGGTTTCGAGACGGCCGTGGCCGGCCTCCTCAGCCACCGTCAGCCACCCCACCCATCCCGTGGCCGGCCTCCTCCACCACCGTCGACCGCCGTCACCCACGCTGGTTGAGGAAGGCGCGCTAGCGCCTGTCTCGAAACCCCCGCAGCCCACCCACCGGCGGTGAGCCTCACCCCTGGTGGTTTCGAGACGGCCGTGGCCGGCCTCCTCAACCACCGTCGGCCGCCGTCCCCGCGCTGGCTGGTTTCGAGACGGCCGTGGCCGGCCTCCTCAACCACCGTCGGCCACCCCACCCATCCCGTGGCCGGCCTCCTCAACCACCGTCGACCGCCGTACCCATCCCGTGGCCGGCCTCGTCGCCCAACCCACCCCATCCCGTGGCCGGGCTCCTTCGGCTGGCCCAGGGGTCGCCGTTCGTCGCTCGATTCGCACCGCTCACCGCAGCGGCGTCCCCGCCCGGCGCAGGGACGTCGTCCGGCGCTGACGGGTCGCGGGGGTCACTCCTAACGTGACGGGCGTCACGACCGACCCTCGAAAGGCGCCGACCCCGATGGCGAAAGACACCCACCCTCCGCACGACGTGGCGGCACGCCACGACCCTGTCTACGACTCCCTGCAGGCCTCGGCGGACTTCATCGAGCTCCGCCGCCGCTACCGCTCGTTCGTGCTCCCGGCCACCGCGGCGTTCCTCGCGTGGTTCCTGCTCTACGTCGTGATGTCCAACTGGGCCAACGACTTCATGGGCACCAAGGTCGTCGGCAACGTCAACGTCGCGCTGGTCTTCGGGCTGCTGCAGTTCGTGACGACGTTCCTCATCGCCTACCTCTACAGCCGCTACTCCACGGCGCGGCTCGACCCGCTCGCCGAGAAGCTCAACGCCGAGTACGAGGAGGGCAAGCGCTGATGGACGACCAGGTGCTCACCACCGTCTTGTTCCTCGCCGTCGTCGCGCTGACGATCGGCATCACCGTCCGGGCCAGCCGGACGACGTCCGGCACGTCCGACTTCTACGCCGGCGGGCGCTCGTTCTCGCCGCTGCAGAACGGTCTCGCCATCGGCGGCGACTACATGTCGGCGGCGTCGTTCCTCGGCATCTCCGGCATCATCGCGCTCTCCGGCTACGACGGCTTCCTCTACTCCATCGGCTTCCTGGTGGCCTGGCTCGTGGCCCTGCTGCTGGTCGCCGAGATGCTGCGCAACGCCGGCCGGTTCACGATGGCCGACCAGCTGGCGTTCCGGATGAAGCAGAAGCCGGTCCGGATGGCGGCGGCCACCTCGACCGTCGTGGTCTCGATCTTCTACCTGCTCGCCCAGATGGTCGGTGCCGGCACCCTGGTGGCGCTGCTCCTCGGGGTCGAGAGCCAGGCGATCAAGAACATCGTGATCTTCGGCGTCGGTGCGCTGATGATCTTCTACGTCACCGTCGGCGGCATGAAGGGCACGACCTGGGTCCAGATCGTCAAGGCCGTGCTGCTGATGACCGGGTCGGCCCTGATCGTGGTGCTGGTGCTGGCCCAGTTCGACTTCAACCTCTCGAGCCTCCTGGGCGCCGCCGCCGACAACAGCGGCAAGGGCCAGGCGTTCCTCGAGCCGGGGCTGAAGTACGGCGCCACGCTGACCAGCAAGCTCGACTTCATCAGCCTCGGCCTCGCGCTGGTGCTGGGCACCGCGGGCCTGCCGCACATCCTCATCCGCTTCTACACCGTCCCCACCGCGCGGGACGCCCGCAAGTCGGTGCTGTGGGCCATCGGCCTGATCGGCGTGTTCTACCTCTTCACGCTGGTGCTCGGCTTCGGTGCGGCCGCCCTGCTCGACACCGGCACGCTCGACAAGTCCGGCAACCTGGCCGCTCCCCGCCTCGCCGAGGAGGTCGGCGGTGGAGCCGGCTCCACCGGCGGCGCGATCCTGCTGGCGCTGATCGCGGCGGTCGCCTTCGCGACCATCCTCGCGGTGGTGGCCGGGCTGACGCTGACGTCGTCGGCCTCGGTGGCGCACGACGTCTACAACAACGTGATCAAGAAGGGGAAGGCCACCGAGAAGGAGGAGATCAAGGTGACCCGCTACGCGGCCGCCGCCATCGGGCTGGTCGCCATCCTCCTGGCGATCCCCGCCCAGAGCCTCAACATCGCCTTCCTCGTGGCGCTCGCCTTCGCGGTCGCGGCCTCGGCCAACCTGCCGACGATCGTGCTCAACATGTTCTGGCGGCGCTTCAACACCCGCGGGGCGCTCTGGAGCATCTACGGCGGCCTGATCTCGGCCGTGGGGCTGGTCATCTTCTCGCCGGTCATGTCGGGCAAGGGGGTCGACCCCGAGACGGGTGACAACCTCTCCCTGCTGCCGACCAGCATCGACATCTCGTGGTTCCCGCTGGAGAACCCCGGCCTGGTCTCGATCCCGCTCGGCTTCCTGCTCGGCATCATCGGCACGCTCTCCAAGCGTGAGCCGGCGGCCGAGGACCGCTACACCGAGCTCGAGGTCCGGGCCCTGACCGGCGCCGGGTCCGAGAAGGCTGTCGCGCACTGACCCCGCGACGTCGGCCCGTCGCTGCGGCGGCGGGCCGACGTCGTCCGTCCGGCCCGGCCGGACCCCGCCACCGGGGTCGTCAGGCCGGGCCGGTCGCCCTACTGTGAGAACGCCCCGAACCGGAGGAGACACCGTGAGCGAAGAGACCCTCTCGAACCTGTTGCAGGAGGACCGGCGCTTCGAGCCGCCGGCCGAGCTGGTCGCCGAGGCCAACCTCAAGGAGGAGGCCTACGAGCGCGCCGCGTCCGACCGCGAGGCGTTCTGGGCCGAGCAGGCCGAGCGGCTGACCTGGGCGACCAGGTGGGACCGCGTCCTGGACTGGGACGACCCGCCGTTCGCGAAGTGGTTCGTCGGCGGCCGCCTCAACGCGGCGTACAACTGCGTCGACCGGCACGTCGAGGAGGGACGCGGTGACAAGGTCGCCTTCCACTTCGTCGGCGAGCCCGTCGGCGACGAGCGGACCATCACCTACGCCGACCTCAAGGACCTCGTCTCCCAGGCGGCCAACGCGCTGACCGACCTCGGCGTCGCGACCGGTGACCGGGTGGCGATCTACATGCCGATGATCCCCGAGGCGATCGTGGCGATGCTGGCGTGCGCCCGCATCGGCGCCCCGCACACGGTGGTCTTCGGCGGGTTCTCCTCCGACGCCTTGTCCTCGCGGATCGTGGACTGCCAGGCCAAGGTGGTCGTCACGGCCGACGGCGGCTACCGGCGCGGCGCCCCGTCGGCGCTGAAGCCGGCCGTCGACGAGGCGCGCGCCAAGACCGCGGCCCAGGGCCACACGGTCGAGAAGGTGCTCGTGGTCCGGCGCACCGGCCAGGACCTCGGCGACGGCGGGTGGGACGACGCCGTCGACGTGTGGTGGCACGACGCCGTCGAGTCGGCCTCGACCGAGCACACGCCCGAGGCGTTCGACTCCGAGCACCCGCTCTACGTCATGTACACCTCCGGCACCACCGGCAAGCCCAAGGGCATCCTGCACACCACGGGCGGCTACCTGACCGGGGCGGCGTACACGCACTGGGCGGTCTTCGACCTCAAGCCCGAGACCGACGTCTACTGGTGCACCGCCGACATCGGGTGGGTCACCGGCCACTCCTACATCGTCTACGGGCCGCTGGCCAACGGCACCACGCAGGTGCTCTACGAGGGCACCCCCGACAGCCCCGAGCGGGGCCGGTGGTGGCAGGTGATCGCCGAGAAGAAGGTGTCGATCTTCTACACCGCCCCGACCGCGATCCGCTCGTTCATGAAGCAGGGCCGCGAGATCCCCGACCGCCAGGACATGTCGAGCCTGCGGATCCTCGGCTCGGTCGGTGAGCCGATCAACCCCGAGGCCTACGTCTGGTACCGCCACGTCATCGGCGGCGACCGCACCCCCGTCGTCGACACCTGGTGGCAGACCGAGACCGGGATGATCATGATCAGCCCGCTGCCCGGCGTCACCCACGGCAAGCCCGGCTCGGCGATGATCCCGATCCCCGGCATCGCCGCCGACGTGGTCACCGAGGAGGGGCAGTCGGTGCCCGACGGCTCCGGCGGCTACCTCGTGCTCACCGAGCCGTGGCCGGCGATGCTGCGCACGATCTGGGGCGACGACGAACGCTTCAGGGACACCTACTGGTCGAAGTACGCCGAGCAGGGCTGGTACTTCGCCGGCGACGGGGCCAAGAAGGACTCCGACGGCGACCTGTGGGTCCTCGGCCGCGTCGACGACGTCATGAACGTCTCGGGCCACCGGCTCTCCACCACCGAGATCGAGTCGGCCCTGGTGTCCCACCCCAAGGTCGCCGAGGCCGCCGTCGTGGGCGCCAAGGACGAGGACACCGGCCAGGCCGTCGTCGCGTTCGTGATGCTCCGCGACGAGGCCGGAGACGGTGGCGCCGACATCGTCGAGGAGCTGCGCGCCCACGTCCGCACCCAGATCGGCCCGATCGCCAAGCCGAGGCAGATCATGATCGTCCCCGAGCTGCCCAAGACCCGCTCCGGCAAGATCATGCGCCGCCTGCTCAAGGACGTCGCCGAGCACCGCGAGGTCGGCGACGTCACCACCCTGGCCGACTCCTCGGTGATGGACCTCATCTCCTCCGGCCTCGACCGGGGCAAGGGCGAGGACTGACCGGCGACGGGAGGCGGGCCGCCACCGGCCGACCCTCAGCGGAGGGCGGCGAGGAGCTGGGGGGCGGCCCAGCGGAGCGGGCGGTTGAAGTAGTGCCAGTTGTGGGAGCCGCCGACCATCACCCGAGCGCGGTAGGGGACACCGCGGGTGGTCAGCTCCTGCAGGAAGGTGCGGTGCGTCTCCCAGAGGTTGCGCTCCATGGTGCCGCTGTGGGTGCCTGACCCGCCGCTGAAGCCCGTGCCCGAGGTGATCAGGACCTTGACCCCCTTCAACCGGCCGGCCAGCCTGGCCGGGTTGTGCCGGTCCCAGTTGGCGCGGTCGAGCACCGGGTCTCCCCACACCCGTCGCGGATCGGGCCCGGCGGCGCCGAGGATCGGGGCGAGGAGCTCGGGCCCGACCGCGCGGGTGGCCATCGCGGTGGTGTCGAGGGCGCCGGAGATGCTGAGCACGACCTTGAACATGCGCGGGTGGTGGGCGGCGTAGTTGATCGCCCCGATGCCGCCCATCGAGGCACCGGCGATGCCGCGGGCGCCCTTGACGGTGCGGAAGGTCCGGTCGACCCACGGGACGACGACCTTCGTGTGGAAGGTCTCCCAGTCCCAGGTGCCGTCATGCCAGTCGGTGAACATCCCGGCGTGGCGGCCCTTGCCGCCGGCCGGCATCACCAGGATCGCGGGCCACCGCCGCGACATCGCCACGATCTCGGACTTCTCGGCCCACCCGTCGTAGGAGCTGAGGGCACCGTTGAGGAGCATCACCACCGGGTAGCGGCGACCGGCGTTGCGGGGCCGGTGGTAGCCGGTGGGCAGCAGCACCCGGACCAGGTTGCTGTTGACCTTCACCCCCGCCGGCACCGGCACCCGCCGGTTGACGCAGCGGTCGGGCGGGCACGCGTCCGCGCCGGTCTCGCGCGGCGCCCTGCTGACCGGCTGGACGCCGTTGTCGACGGACGGGATCGTCATCAGCCGCGCGTACGACGTCAGCGCCCCGACCGGGTCGCGGGCGGGGTTCACGTCGACCGTGGTGACCGGACCCTCGTCGGGACGGTCCGGCGCCGCCGACCGCACACCGGCACCGGCACCGGCGGCCGGCGGGCCGACCGACGCCGCCACCAGGCAGACGAGCGCGAGGACGGTGGCGGCGGCTGTGGCGCGGGGGTTGGGACTCACACGGACCGAACGAGCCGGGACCCGGCGGGGTTACGGCGCGGTGCGGCTCGTCAGCGGCGCAGGGCCACGACCGCGACCCGCCCGCCGCCACCGGCCGCCCAGCAGGCGTCGCCCTCGCAGTCGAGGGTGTGGAAGCCGGTGTCGGTGAGGTGGCGCCAGGTGCGGCCGCCGTCGGCCGACCAGCTGGTGCCGGCCACGTCGCCGGACTCGCCGGTGGCCAGCACGACGCCGCGCACGTGGGCCGCGTCCTCGGCGAGGTGGGTGAGGTCGCCGCCGTTGACCCACCGGTCGCGGCGCAGGTAGGCCGTGGCGTCGGTGCCGTCCGTCGGTGCCTCGAAGTCGCCGCCCACGGCCAGCGCCGTGCCGCCACGCACGAGGAGCCCGAAGACGCCGGCGGCCGGGCCGGCCGGGATCGTGGAGTCCTCGGCCTCCCAGGTCAGGCCGCGGTCGGTGGAGCTGAAGACGCGCGACCGCTCGCCGCCGGTGCCGAACCACGCCGTGCGCCCGGAGACGACCAGGCAGTCGCCGCTGGCGGCGAAGTTGGCCTCCCCCGTCGAGTCGGGCATGCCGGCGGTGGGCAGCACCCGCCAGGTGGCGCCGCCGTCGTCGGTGCGGGCGATCCGGAAGCGCCCGTCGACGGGGTCGCTCACCGCGAGCCCGGTGCGGCCGCCGGGGTAGAAGTCGAGGCAGTTGTAGAACGCCGCCGGCTCGGCGTTGCGGAACGTCTCGGTCCAGGTCGAGCCGGCGTCGGTGGTGCGGAAGACCCGTGAGTCCTCACCCGGGCCGATCGCGAGCACCACCGCCGTGCGGCGGTCGAGCACCTCGACGTCGCGCAGCGCCAGGCCCTCGGTGCCGGGCGGGGTCACGTCGAGCCAGGAGCGGCCGCCGTCGGCGGTGCGGAACACCCGGCCGGCGCCGCCGGTGACGCTGCCGCCGGTGACCCACGCCGTACGCCGGTCGAGCGCGTCGAGCCCCCGGAAGCCCTGGTCGGCGTCGACCACCGTGGTCCGGACCTCCAGGTGCCCCGGTCGGTCGGGCTGGTGGCCGGCGCCGGGCGGTGCGCCCAGCAGGGAGAGCGCGGCCCCCGCGGTCAGGGCGGTCACAGTGGTCAGGGTCCCGAGAAGTCGTCGCATGCACGGCAGCCTGCCGAGGCGGCACGGTCCCTGTCCAGGGGTCCGGAGGCGCCCGTGGTGGACCGGCCCTGGGCGGGTACCGTGTCCCGCGGTGCGCCGGGAAGTCTGGTCGGCAGTCCCGTCACCGACCCTTGGAGCACCATGTCGCTGCCCTCCCCGACCCGCCGCCTGTTCCAGCGCGGCAGCTGGCCCGAGGCGTCCCGCGTCGCCGACATCGTGCGCGCCGAGACCACCGGCGGGATGCTGCTCATCGCCGGTGCGGTGCTGGCGCTGGTGTGGGCCAACAGCCCGTGGTCGTCGTCGTACGCCGACCTGCGCGCGGTGACCGTCGGCCCCGCCGACCTGCTCGGCCTGCACCTCGACCTGAGCCTGGCCACCTGGGCGGCCGACGGCCTGCTCGCCATCTTCTTCTTCGTCGCCGGGCTCGAGCTCAAGCGCGAGTTCGTGGCCGGTGACCTGCGCGACCCCGCACGGGCCGCCCTGCCGGTGGCGGCGGCCTTCGGCGGGGTGGTCGCCCCCGCGCTGGTCTACGTGGCGTGGAACGCCGCCCTCGACGGCCGGTCGGAGGGTTGGGCGGTCCCCACCGCCACCGACATCGCCTTCGCGGTCGCCGTCCTCGCCGTCATCAGCACCCACCTCCCGGCCGGGCTGCGCACGTTCCTGCTGACCCTCGCGGTGGTCGACGACCTGATCGCCATCACCCTGATCGCCCTGTTCTTCACCAGCGACCTGAGCCCGGGTCACCTGCTCCTGGCGATGGCGCCCGTCGCGCTGTTCGGCCTCCTGGTGCGCTTCCGCATCCACCACGCGGCGCTGCTGGTCCCGCTCGCGGTGGTGGCCTGGGCGCTGGTGCACGAGTCGGGGGTGCACGCGACCGTGGCCGGCGTCCTGCTCGCGTTCACCGTGCCCGTACGCCGCCGCGACGGCGACGAGGACAAGCCCGGGCTGGCCGAGCACCTCGAGCACCTCGTCCGGCCGCTCTCGGCCGGCGTCGCCGTCCCCGTGTTCGCGTTCTTCGCCGCCGGCGTCACCGTCGGCGGGTTCGTCGGTCTGGGCGACGCCCTGTCCGACCCGGTCGCGCTCGGCGTCGTGCTGGGTCTGCTGGTGGGCAAGCCGGTGGGCATCGCCGGGTCGACGTGGCTGCTGTCGCGGTTCACCCGGGCCGACCTCGACGACGACCTGTCGTGGGTCGACGTGATCGGCATGTCCATGCTCGCCGGGATCGGGTTCACGGTCTCGCTGCTCATCGGCGAGCTCGCCTTCGGCACCGGGACCCAGGCCGAGGAGCACGTCAAGGTGGGCGTGCTCGTGGGCTCCCTGGTGTCCGCGCTGCTGGCGACCGCCGTGCTGCGCACCCGCAACCGCGAGTACCGGCGGTTGTGCGAGCTGGAGAGTGTCGACGACGACCACGACGGGATCCCCGACGTCTACCAGTAGGGTCCCTAGCGTTCGCCAGTCGTACCGCACCCCCGAGCCACGAGGACCCACCCATGGTCAACCCCGACCTCACCAAGCAGCCCGCCACCCAGGGGTCCGGGCGAGCCGTCGTGCCGCCCTCCCCCGACGAGCCGACCATCGGCCGCCTGGTCAACGACGCGACCAAGGACATCTCCACGCTGGTCAAGAAGGAGATCGAGCTCGCCAAGTCCGAGCTCAAGGTCAGCGTGAAGTTCGGCCTCACCGGCGTGGGTCTCTTCGTCGCGGCCGCGTTCCTCGCGCTGCTCGCGGTGATCATGCTGTCGGTGGCCCTGGCCTACCTGATCCACTGGAACGGCGACGGCCTCGACCTGCACTGGGCCTTCCTCATCGTCTTCGCGCTCTACGTCCTCCTCGCCGGCCTGCTCGCCTTCATCGGCGTCAAGAAGGTCAAGAAGGCCGGCCCCCCGGAGAAGGCGATGCGGCAGGGCAAGCAGATCCCCAAGGCGTTCAAGGGCCAGAAGTAGCCCGGGCCGCCCTCCCCGCTCAGCCGGCGCAGCCGCCGGTCGAGACCTCGCCGGAGGCCGACACACCGTCGGCCGCGGCGTCGGCGACCTGCTCCCAGGTCAGCGCGTAGCCGGTGTCGTCGTCGGTGACCGAGGCGGCGAAGACCACGCCGGCGACGTGGCCCTGGGTGGTCACGATGGGTCCGCCGGAGTTGCCGGGACGGACCAGGCCGCGCAGCGAGTAGACCTCGCGGATGACGCTGCCCTTGCCGTAGATGTCGGGCGACTCCAGCTGCCGCTCGTCGCGCACCCGCCCGCGCTGGACGTCGTACGGGCCGTCCTCGGGGTAGCCGAGGATCGCGACGCCGTCCTTGGCGCCGACCACGGACCGCTCCTCCTCCTCGTTGCTGTCGACGAGCGGCAGCGCGTCGCGGCCCTGGTCGTCGAGGCGGAGGACGGCGACGTCGAGGTCCGGGTTGTAGTAGACGACGTCGGCGTCGACCCGGACGTCGCCGACCTCGACCGTCGGGTCGTCGACGCCGGCGACGACGTGGGCGTTGGTCATCAACCGGTCGTCGGAGTAGAGGAAGCCGCTGCCCTCGACGCCGCGGCCGCAGCTGTTGTTGCCCAGCACCTTGAGCACGCTCCCCTCGGCGTCGGCGATGTCGGGGTCGGACAGCAGCCGTTGCGCACCCGGGCTCACCTCGCGGATCTCCTCCTCGGCGAAGGGCTGCAGGTAGCGCGGGAAGAAGCTGGTGCCGACCACGTTGTTGAAGCCCTGCAGCACGGTGGGGGCCGAGGCCGGCAGGGCGTCGTTGACCGTGCGCAGCACCGTCGACTCGCGCACCATCGCGGTCAGCGACCCGATCCGCGACCCGGTGACGGCGACCCCCAGCGCCCAGGCGACCAGCAGCACCGCGAGCGCGCTGAGCGCCGCGCCGCCGACGGCGTCGACGGCGCGCGCCGGCTGCCAGGTGATCTGGTCGCGGATCTTGCTGCCCGCGAACTGCAGCAGCGCCTGGCCGAGCGAGGCACCCACGATCACGATGAACAACGCGCCGAGCGAGACGGTGAGCGACGGGTCGGCGTCGCCGAGGATCTTCGGGGCCAGCCAGATCCCGACCAGACCACCGAGGAGGAGCCCGGTCGTCGCGAACGCGCCGGTGACGAAGCCCTGCCAGTAGCCGGACAGGGCATAGGCGAGGACGAGCAGGACCAGCAGCCAGTCGAGCAGGTTCATCGGCGGCGGCGCTCCTCGAACTCGGTGTTGGGCGGCACGTCGACGGTGGCCGGCGCGCGGCCGCCCAGCATGTACGCCGGCAGCTCGCGGCCGGGCGCGTCGGGAAGGTCCTCGATCCAGCCGAGGTACTCGAAGAGGCGGGCGACCACGCCGCCGGTGAAGCCCCAGAGGATGACGTCCTTGGCGTCGCCGATCAGGAAGCCGGGTGAGCGCCAGCCGCGCGGGCCGAGCACCGTGATCCGGTGGGCCGGGTCGCGCAGCTCGCTGATCGGCACCCGGTAGACCTCGTGGACCTCGTCGGGCGAGAGCACCGAGACCGGGCTGTCCTCGCGCCACCAGCCCAGCACGGGCACGACGGCGAAGTTGCTCGGCGGCAGCCACAGCTCGGGCAGCTCGGCGAACACCTCGACGCCCGACGGGTCGAGGCCGGTCTCCTCCTGGGCCTCGCGCAGCGCGGTCTGCTCCGGCGTCTCCCCCGGGTCGATGGTGCCGCCGGGGAAGGAGACCTGGCCGGGGTGGGAGCGCATGTGGTGGGCGCGCTCGGTGAGCAGCAGGTCGGGGCCGTGCTCGCCCTCGCCGAACAGCATCAGCACGGCGGAGCGGCGTACGCCCTCGGCGTCGTCGGGCACCATGAACCGGGTCAGGTCGTGCACGGTGATCGAGCGGGCCGCCGCCTCGACGGGCCGCAGCCAGTCGGGCAGCCCGGGGTGCTCGTCGAAGGTCACAGGTCGACCCCGAGCTCGGCCTCGACCAGGTCCTCCACCTCGGCGGCGGTCTCGACGCCGCCGGCTTCCTGGTGGACGACGTCACCGTCGGCGTCGACGAGGATGAACTGCGGGAGACCGGGCTTGATGAGCAGCTCGTCCTGGCTGTAGAGGGCGCCGCCGGGGTCGGCGACGCTCGGGTAGGTGGCGCCGCTGCGGGCCGCGAGGTCGAGCGCGGCCTCGGGATAGGTGTCCACGACGTCGATGCCGAGCACCCCGACCTGGTCGCCGTGGCGCGCGTAGAACTCCTGCAGCGCCGGCATCTCGCGGACGCACGGGCCGCAGTTGGAGGCCCACAGGTTGACCACCAGCGGGCCGGTCAGCGTGGACAGGTCGACGTCGGGGCCGCCGCCCAGGCACGGCAGGGTGAGCGAGGGCAGCTCGCCGTCGCCGTCACCGGGCGCGCAGTCCTCGATGCCGGCGTCGGCCTTGACCTCGCGCAGCTGCGGGGTGTCGACGTCGATGTCGCTCTCCCCGGGCGGCGTGGCTCCGCCGCCCTCGCAGCCGGTCAGCAGCACCAGCGCCGCGAGCGCGGCGAGCGCCTTCCTCACGCCGGGCCCTGGGTCTTGAGCAGGGCGGCGGCGACCTCGGGGTCGGTCGGGCCCTCGCCGAAGGAGGGGCACCACCGGGCCACCGGGCAGGCGCCGCACGCCGGCTTCTTGGCGTGGCAGCAGCGGCGGCCGTGCCAGATGACGTAGTGGCTGAGCATGGTCCAGTCGCGCCGGGGGAACAGCGCCCCCACGGCGTGCTCGGCCTTGACCGGGTCGGTCTCCTCGGTCCAGCCGAAGCGGCGTACGAGACGGCCGAAGTGGGTGTCGACGGTGATGCCCGGGACGCCGAAGGCGTTGCCGAGCACGACGTTGGCGGTCTTGCGGCCCACGCCGGGCAGGGAGACGAGGTCGTCAAGGCGGCCGGGGACCTCGCCGTCGAACCGCTCCACGATCGCGGCGCTCAGCTTGAGCAGCGACTCGGTCTTGGCGCGGAAGAAGCCCAGCGGGCCGACGATGCCCTCGAGGGTCTCGCGGTCGGCGGCGGCCATCGCGGCGGGGTCGGGGTAGGCGGCGAAGAGCGTCGGCCGGACGGCGTTGACCCGGCGGTCGGTCGTCTGGGCGCTCAGGACGGTGACCACGAGGAGCTCGAAGGCGTTGTCGAAGTCGAGCTCGGCGTGGGCGTCGGGGTAGGTCTCGGCCAGCACCCGGTGCATCTTGCGGGCACGGCGCACCAGCGACGTCGGGGGGCCAGCGGGCGGCACGGCGGGCGTCACGGCGGTCGGCACGCGGGTCAGCCTACGGTCCGGCGCCGACACCGCGGCGACCGGCGACGCACGACCTGGGGTGGCCGATCGGCCATTCGCTTTCTCTGTGAGGTCGCACACCCTCTAGGATTCGGCTCACGGGCGCTGCGCCCGACTCACCCCCTCCAGGAGGATCCGTGGACACCGAGGTACTCCGCCAGGCCCCGCTGTTCAGCGCGCTCGACGACGAGGCCGCCAGCGCGCTGCGCTCCTCGATGAGCGAGACGAAGCTGCGCCGCGGCGACGTGCTGTTCCACGAGGGCGACTCGGGCGACAAGCTGTACATCGTGCTCGACGGCAAGGTGAAGCTCGGCCGCACCTCCGCCGACGGTCGCGAGAACCTGCTGGCGATCCTCGGCCCGGGCTCGATGTTCGGTGAGCTCTCGCTGTTCGACCCCGGCCCCCGCTCGGCCACCGTCACCGCCGTCACCGACGCCGAGTTCGCCTCGCTGTCCCACGAAGACCTGCTGCGCTGGCTCGAGGGACGCCCCGTCGTGGCCCGCGGCCTGCTCTCCCAGCTCGCCGGCCGCCTGCGCAAGGCCAACGACGTCGTCGCCGACCTGGTCTTCTCCGATGTCCCCGGCCGCGTCGCCAAGGCCCTGCTCGACCTCGCCGACCGCTTCGGCCGCACCGCCGACGACGGCGTCCACGTCCACCACGACCTCACCCAGGAGGAGCTCGCCCAGCTGGTCGGCGCCTCCCGCGAGACGGTCAACAAGGCCCTCGCCGACTTCGCCTCCCGCGGCTGGCTCCGCCTCGAGCCCCGCTCGGTCGTGATCATGGACGTCGAGCGGCTCGCCCGCCGCGCCCGCTGAGCGCTGCGCTGGAGGACTGCTCGGCGGAGGACTGCTCGGCGAAGGACTGCTCGGCGCTGAGCCGGCGTTCTTGGGTGCCGGCGTCGCGCTGTCCTGCCGTTGCCGCGCGATCGAACGGGAACGGCAGTTTTCGTCCCGCTCGATCTGCCGTTTCCGCGCGATCGAACGGGAACGGCAGTTTTCGTCCCGCTCGACCTGCCGTTTCCGCGCGATCGAACGGGAACGGCACATTGCCACGTCCACGAACTGTCATTGCCGTTCGATCGAACGGCAATGACAGCTCCAGGGGTGACGCACGCGCCGTGAGTCAGGCGGCGAAGTGGTCGCGCCACGCAGGCGCGAGGGGTGGGACGTTTCCCCAACCCCGCAGCAGGAGCTGTCGGCGGACGCGCTCGAGGGTGCGTTCGGGTTCCTGGAAGATGCCCTTCGCCGTGACCACGATGATCCGGTAGCCCTCGTCGTCGAACTCCTCGCGCCGCTCGAGGTCGTGGTGCCACTGATCGGGGTCCTCGGCGTGTTGGCGCCCGTCGTACTCGACGATCAGCTTGATGCTGCGGTAGCAGAGATCGAAGCGGCGCCGCCAGGTCCCGTCATCGTTGTAGATGCGCAGGTTGACCTGCGGCTCGGGCAGCCCGGCGAGCACGATGAGCATCCGCAGGCGCGTCTCCATCGGCGAGTCGACGCCGTCGCGCACGTAGGAGGCTCCGATCCGAGCCCGCCCCGCGTAGTAGTCGGTACTGGCGTCGCACGCGCGTCGTATGTGCTCGGCCTTGACGCGGTACTTGCGGCAGATCGCGTCCCCCAGGATCACCAGGTCGACCAGCCCGAGGTGGCCGGCGCACTGGATGAACGTCGTGATCGGGTCGGTCGTCCGCAACCCGTCCACGACGATGACCCGGCGCTCGCGCTTGGTCACGTGAGGCTTGATCTGCGGACGGAACCGGCGGTCCTCGTGACGGCGAACGGTGACGTGGGCGAACGGGTGGTCCGGGACTGGTAGCTCGAGCAGCGCGGCCGCACTGAAGTGGCTCGCGTGGGCCGACGCGGGGTGGATCAGCAGGGCCGCCCTGATCAGCGTCTTGCGATCTACGGCGGACGCGAGGACCCAGACCCCCTTCACCACCTGGACGAACTCCTTGTGGCGCAGACGAGCAACGTCCTGACCGGCGAGTCTCATCGACCGGCGGGTGAACGGGTGCTGCGGGTTCCATGACTCCGACATGCCAGGAGGGTGCACCGCCGCGGGCCGCTGCGCGAGACCCCACGTGCGTTGTCCACAGGCGGCGGTTCGCGAGCTCGGGGGCCGACCTTGCTGTTGCCGCGCGATCGCACGGCAACGGCAGATTTCGACCGCCGAAATGTGTCGTTCCCGTTCGATCGCGCGACAACGACAGGTCCCGCCACCGGGCCGCCGACGAGCCTCCGAACAGGCCGCGCCGTCACACCAGGCGCGTTCGGGCCGGCGGCGGGTGTCAGGAGGAGTCGCGCAGGTAGGCCAGCTGGGCGCGGACGGACCACTCGGCGGCGTCCCACAGCGCCTCGTCGACGTCGGCGTAGACGATCTCGACCACGCGGCGGGGCAGCTCGTCGGCGGCGAAGCCCTCGGGGAAAGGCTGGTCGGCGAGCTGGGCCATCGCGGCGCGGACCTGGTCGAGGCGCTCGCGGCGGTGGGCGACGTAGAAGTCGAGGACGGCGCCGGCCTCGTCGACGACCGGGCCGTGCGCGGGCCAGATCGTGGTGACGTCGCCGGACGCGACGAGGGCGCGCATCCGCTCGAGGGAGTCGAGGTAGGGGCCGAGCTGGCCGTCGGGGTGGGCCACGACGGTGGTGCCGCGGCCCAGGACCATGTCGCCGGTGAGCAGCACCCGCTCGGCCGGCAGCAGGAACGAGACGGAGTCGGCGGTGTGGCCGGGGGTGGCGACGACCTGGAGCCGCAGCCCGTCGACCTCGAGCACCTCGTCGTCGACGAGCGGGTCGGCGCCCACGCAGTGGTCGGGGTCGAGCGCGCGGACGGCGCAGCCCTTGCGCTCGGCGAGCTCGGCGGCGACCTCGGAGTGGTCGACGTGGTGGTGCGTCAGCAGGACCAGCCCGACGTCGCCGGTGGTCTCGTCGAGCAGGTCGAGGTGGCCGTCCTCGACGGGCCCGGGGTCGACGACGACCGCGGTCGAGGAGCCGGGCTCGCGCAGCACCCAGGTGTTGGTGCCGTCGAGGGTCATGATGCCGGGGTTGGGCGCCAGCAGGCAGTGACCGCGCTCGCCGTGGTCGCCCCCGCGCCAGGGCTCGGGGGCGCTCATCGGCGGCGCTCCGCGACCAGCGGGCGCAGCCGGTCGGGCATCGACAGCGTGAAGCCGTCGTCGAGCGGCTCGACGTCGGGGGTGAACATCTCGGCCCGGCGCGAGGCCGCCTCGGCCAGGACGTCGGCAGGCGTCTCGAAGGTGCCGACCTCCATCGAGGTCAGGTAGGTCGGCGGCATCATCGCCAGCGCTCCGGCGTCGGCCTGGTCGGCGGCCGCGCGAGCCGGGAGCCAGACCACCGACGACGACTCGGAGGAGACGTCGCGCGTGCGCTGGCCCTCGGGCAGCGCGGCGACGAAGAACCAGGTGCGGTAGCGCTTGGGCTCGAAGACCGGGGTGAGCCAGGCGTCCCAGACGCCGAGCAGGTCGGTGCGCAGCACCAGGCCACGGCGGAGCAGGAACTCGGTCATCGACAGCGCGCGCGACTCCAGCGCGACCCGGTCGGCCTCCCAGTCCTCGGCCGTCGTGTCGGCCACGACCTCCGAGGCAGAGGGCCCGGCGAGCAGCACGCCCGACTCCTCGAACGTCTCGCGCACCGCCGTGCACACCAGCGCCCGGGCGGTCTCCTCGTCGCAGCCGAGCCGCGCGGCCCAGTCCTGTGGGGAGGGTCCGGCCCAGGCGACCTCGGTGTCGAAGTCGCGGGGGTCGACGCCGCCGCCCGGGAAGACCGCCATCCCGGCGGCGAAGTCCATCGAGACCTGGCGGCGCATGTAGTAGACCTCGGGGCCACCGCCGACCGACGACGGCCGCATCAGGACGACGGTCGCGGCGTTGCGCGGCTCGACCGGCTCGCGGGTGCCGTCGGCGTACGCGCGGGCGGTCTCGACCAGGTGCGCGGGCAGCGGTACCGGCGGCAGCGGGATCTGCACCGCGTCAGGCCCCGGCGGCGATCTCGACGACGACCTCGACCTCGACCGGCGCGTCCAGCGGCAGCACGGGCACGCCGACCGCCGACCGGGCGTGCACGCCGGCGTCGCCGAAGACCTCGCCGAGCAGCTCGGACGCGCCGTTGGCGACCCCGGGCTGGCCGGTGAAGTCGGGCGCGGACGCGACGAAGACCACGACCTTGACGACCCGCGCGACCAGCGCCAGGTCACCGACCTCGGCCCGGACCGCGGCGATCGCGTTGAGGGCGCACTGCTGCGCGCAGGCGTAGCCCTCCTCGGCGGTCACCTCGCGCCCGACCTTGCCGGTGGCAAGCAGCTCGCCGGCACGCATCGGCAGCTGGCCCGAGGTGTAGACGTGGGCGCCCGAGCGCACCGCCGGCACGTAGACGGCGACGGGCGCGGGGACCTCGGGGACCGCCAGGCCCATCGACGCGAGCCGCTCGTCGGGGGTGCTGCCCTTGGCCATCAGGCGGCCTTGGCCCGCTTGAGGAACGCGACCAGGCCACCCTGGGCGTTGGTGTGGATGGCGACCAGCTCCCAGCCGTCCTGCCCGAAGTTGTTGAGCATCAGTGCCTCGTTGTGGAGCGGGATCGGCGCCACCTGGTACTCCCAGATCGTCATGCCCGGCACCTTACCCACGTCATCCCGTGGTCTGACGTGCCGCGGGCCACGTCGCCCTACCGTGGACGTCGTGCACCCACCCGACGGCCTGCGCCAGCCGTGGCGCCTCGGAGAGCGCCAGCGGCGGTGGTTCGACGTCGCGCTCGTCGTGGTGCTGGTGCTGCCCGCGCCGTTGTACGCCATCGCCGACGCCCCCGCGGGCGTGCCCCTGGTGGTGCTGCAAGCGGTGCCGCTGCTGTGGCGGCGCACCCGGCCCGACCAGGTCTTCGCCGCGGTCGCGGCGTCGAGCGCGCTGCAGGCCGTGCTGATGGGGACCCCCATCCACACCCAGGTGGCGTTCCCGATCGCGGTCTACTCCGCCGCTCGCTTCTCGACCGCCCTCGCCGGCCTGGTGGCCCTGGCCGTGGGCGAGGTGGCCGCGGTGGTCGCCTCGCTCGACTGGATCCTCGGCTTCGACGGCGAGCTGACGCTCTCGGCCTTCTCCTCCTACTTCCTCACGATCTCGGCCTTCGTGGTCACCGCCTGGGCCCTCGGCACGCTGGGCCGCACCCGGGCGGCCTACGTCGCCGCGCTGGTCGACCGCGGCGAGCGGATCCGCCTCGACGCCGAGCAGCGGGTCGCCCTGGCCGCCGCCGCCGAGCGCGCCCGGATCGCGCGCGAGATGCACGACGTGGTCGCGCACGGCCTGACCGTGATGGTCGTGCAGGCCGACGGGGCCAGGTACGCCGCTGCGACCGACCCGGCGGTGGCCACCGAGACGCTGGAGCGGATCGCCGGCACCGGCCGCGAGGCGCTCACCGACATGCGCCAGCTGCTGGGGCTGCTACGGGCCGAGGAGGAGACCGGGCGCTCCCCGCTGCCCGGGCTGCCCGACCTGCCGGCGCTGCTCGACGGCGACGAGGTCGACGCGGACCTGGCCGGGCTCGAGCGGCCGGTGCCGACCGCGGTCGGGCTGACGGCGTACCGCGTGGTGCAGGAGGCGCTCACCAACGTCCGCCGGCACGCCGGCCCGGGCGCGCGGGCCACGGTGCGGGTCGACGTGGGCGACCGGGTGGAGCTCGAGGTCGTCGACGACGGGCGCGGTGCCGCCGCCCCGGACACCGGCGGGCACGGCCTCACCGGCATGCGCGAGCGCATCGACGTGCACGGCGGCACCCTGGTCACCGGGCCCCGCCCGGGCGGCGGCTGGGGCGTGCACGCGACCATTCCCCTGTGAGCACCTCGGCGAGCGGGCAGCCGGGCGACCCGGTGCGGGTCGTCCTGGTCGACGACCAGCAGATGGTCCGCGCGGGCTTCCGGATGCTCCTGGAGAGCCAGCCCGACCTGCGCGTCGTCGGCGAGGCCGGCGACGGCCGCGCGGCGGTCGACCTGGTGGGCCGGCTCGGCCCGGGCGGCTGCGACGTCGTGCTGATGGACGTGCGGATGCCCGTGCTCGACGGCGTGGCCGCCACCGCCGAGGTGGTCGCGCTGCCCGGGGCGCCGCGGGTGCTGGTGCTGACGACGTTCGACCTCGACGAGCACGCGTTCGCCGCGATCCGGGCCGGGGCTGCGGGCTTCCTGCTCAAGGACGCGCCTCCCCAGGACCTGCTCGCGGCCGTGCGCACCGTGCACGCCGGCGATGCCGTGGTCGCCCCCAGCACCACCCGGCGCCTGCTCGACCACCTGGCCGCCTCGGCCTCCGGCCCGGCCCGCGCCGACGCCGACGACCCGCGGCTGCGCCACCTCACCGACCGCGAGCGCGAGGTGCTCGTGCTCGTGGGCCGCGGCCTGTCCAACCACGAGATCACCGCCGAGCTCGTGGTCGCCGAGGCCACCGTGAAGACCCACGTGAGCCGGCTCCTGGCCAAGACCGGTTCGCGCGACCGCGTGCAGCTGGTGGTGCTCGCGCACGAGGTCGGCCTGGTGGGTTGAGGAGGCGTCATCCCGCCGGATGACCACCGGACCATCCCGTCGCCTGACGACCGGGAGGGTCCCGGATTCCTAGCGTGGCGGTCATGTCCACTCCCTTCCCGACCCCCGCTGTCGACCCGCTGTCCGCGACCCTGCCACCGACCACCGACAGTCCCGTCGCGCCGGCCGCGCCGGCGGCGAGCGCCCGCGGCCTGAGCCGCGTCTACGGCCGCGGCGAGCACGTCGTCCACGCCCTGCGCGAGGTCGACCTCGACCTGCCGGCCGGCCGGTTCACCGCCGTGATGGGTCCGTCGGGCTCCGGCAAGTCGACCCTGATGCACTGCCTGGCCGGCCTCGACACCCCCACCGGCGGCACCGTCACCGTGGCCGGCCGAGAGCTCGCCGGGCTCGACGACACGGCGCTGACGCTGTTCCGCCGCGAGCACCTCGGGTTCGTGTTCCAGGCGTTCAACCTGCTGCCGATGCTCACCGCCGAGCAGAACATCCTGCTCCCGCTCGAGCTCAGCGGTCGTCGCGCCGTCACCGCCGCGCGGCCGCACGTCGACACCGTCATCGACGTCCTCGGGCTGCGCGACCGGTTGCGGCACCGTCCCTCGGAGCTCTCGGGCGGCCAGCAGCAGCGGGTGGCGATCGCCCGGGCGCTGGCCTCGTCGCCGGCGATCGTGTTCGCCGACGAGCCGACCGGCAACCTCGACAGCACGGCCTCGGCCGAGGTGCTCGACTTCCTGCGCCGCTCGGTGCGCGAGCTCGGCCAGACCGTCGTGATGGTCACCCACGAGGTCGAGGCCGCGGCGTACGCCGACGACGTCGTCGTCCTCGCCGACGGCGCCGTGCGCGCCCACCTGGTCGACCCCAGCCGCGACCGCCTCGTCGACACCCTGGCCGGCCGCCGATGAGGACCGTGCTGCTCGCCTCGCTGCGCACCCACACCCGCCGCTACGTCTCGGCCGCGCTGGCGGTGGTCATCGGCGTCGCCTTCGTGATCGTGACCGCGGGTCTGTCCTCCGCCGCCCGCGAGGGGCTGACCTCCGGTGTCGGTGCGCCGTACGTCGGGGCCGACTCGGTGCTGACCGGCGTCGACGGCACCCAGGCCGACCGCCTGGTCACCGAGGCGGCCGCGCAGGGCGCGGAGGCCTCGGTGCTCGGGTGGGCGGTCGAGGCGCTGCGGCGCGACGGCGCGGTCGTCGACCGCGACGCCGACGTCGGGGCGATCACCACCGGCGACCTGCGCTGGCAGGTGCTCGTCGAGGGCGAGCTGCCCGACGCGACCGGCGAGGCGGCGATCGACTCGGCCACCGCGCGCGAGCACGACCTCGACATCGGCGACGTCCTCGAGGTCGGCGGCGGGCCCGAGGCGGTCACCGTCACCGTCAGCGCGGTCGTCGACTCGCCGTCGGCGTTCGTGTCCGGGTCGGTCTACCTCACCTGGGCCGACATGCGTGCCCTCGCCGACCGGATGTACGTCGACAGCGTCGCGTGGGCCGGGCCGGCCTCGCTGGCCCGCGAGCTCGCACCCGACGCGACGGTCGAGGACCGCGACGCCTACGTCGCCGACCTGCAGACCGAGGTGAGCAACGAGATCGACGTGCTGACCATCCTGCTGCTGCTCTTCGCCACCATCGCCCTGGTCGTCGGGGTGCTCGTCATCGCCAACACCTTCGCCATCCTCTTCGCCCAGCGCCGCCACGACCTCGCCCTGCTGCGCTGCGTCGGCGCCACCCGTCGCCAGCTGCTGCGCTCGATCCGGGCGGAGGCGCTCGTGCTCGGCCTGGTCGCGACCACGATCGGCCTGGTCGCCGGCTCGCTCGGTGCCCGCGCCGTCGTCGCGCTCGTCGTCGACCGCTGGCCCGAGAGCCGCCTGGGCGAGGCCACCGTCTCCCCCGCCTGGTACGCCGGCGGGCTCGCCGTGGGCATGCTCGTGACGCTCGCCGCGGCCTGGTTGCCGACGCGCTCGGCCACCCGTGCCGACCCGCTCTCGGCGCTGCGGCCCGACGCCGACGTCGACGCGCGGTCGTCGGCGGGCCGGGTGCGGCTCGCGCTCGGCGCGCTCCTCGTGGGCGGCGGCGTCGCGCTGCTGGCCGCCGCGGTGGCGACCGAGACCCTCCCGCCGATGCTCGCGGGCGGCGTCGCGTCGTTCGCCGGCGTGCTGGTGCTCGGGCCCTGGCTGGTCCCCGCTCTGGTGGCCGCGGTCGGCGGCCTCGTCGGCCGTGTCGGTGGGCCGCCGGTGCGGCTCGCCACCGGCAACGCCCGCCGGCACCCCAAGCGCACCGCCACGACTGCGGCGTCGCTGCTGGTCGGCGTCACCCTCACCACCGCCGTCCTCACCGGGATGGCCAGCTCCCGCGGTGCGCTCGCCGACGAGATGGACGTGCAGCACCCGGTCGACGCCGTCGTCACCACCGAGCGCCCGGTCCCGGCCGCCGCGCTCGACGACGTCCGCTCCAGCGACCAGGTGGCCGGCGCGACCCCGATGTCCGGGGTGACCGCCCGGCTCCCCGACGTCGGCGAGGTCGTCGTCCTGGCTGTCGAGGACACCTCGACGGCCCGCGACACCACCCACCTCGTGCCGCGTGAGGGGCAGGTGCTGCTCCCCTTCGACCTCGCGTCGCGACAGCGCACGACGCTGGCGGTCGGTGACCGCGACGTCCGGCTCGAGGTGCTCGGCGGCGAGGGGTTCGGCGACGCCGCCCTCGTCACCCCGGCCACCCTGGAGCGGCTGACCGACGCGCCCCAGACCCGCGGCCTGTGGGTCCGGGGCGCCGCCGACGCCGAACCCGACCTCCTCGAGGCCGACCTGCTCGCCGCCACCCAGTCCTCTGGCGGCACCGTCGAGAACGGCCTGGCCCAGCGCGCCTGGGTCGAGCAGCAGCTCGACGTCCTCACCGCGACGGTCGTGGGCCTGCTCGGCGTGGCGGTCGTCATCGCGCTCATCGGGATCGCCAACACCCTGGGGCTCTCGGTGCTCGAGCGCGGCCGCGAGCACGCGCTGCTCCGGGCCGTCGGGCTGACCCGGCGCCAGCTGCGCGCGACCCTCGCCTTCGAGTCGGTGCTGCTGTCGGTCGTCGCGACGGTCCTCGGCACCGTCCTCGGCGTGGCCTTCGGGTGGGTCGGCATCCAGGTGATGGTGCGCTCCGCGGTGGAGGACGCACCCGTCGTCCTCCCCTACGGCCAGCTGGGCATCGTCGTCGCCGTCTCGGCCGTCGCCGGGCTGCTCGCCTGCCTGCTGCCCGCGCGCCGGGCCGCCCGGGTCAGTCCCGCTTCGGGGCTCGCTCTGGACTGACGTAGCCCTCCTTGCCCAGCCGGCTGTGGCGGCGCCCGTAGAGGAAGTAGACGACCACGCCGAGCAGCATCCAGATGCCGAACCGCTCCCACGTCTCGCCGGTCAGGTTGAGCATCAGGTAGAAGCACATCAGCACGGCCAGGGTCGCGACGACCGGGGCGAGCGGGGTGCGGAACGCCCGCGGCAGGTCGGGACGCGTGCGACGGAGCACGAGCACGGCGATGCTGACCAGGATGAAGGCGAACAGGGTGCCGATGTTGACCAGGTTGGCGAGCGTCGCGAGGTCGACGAAGCCCGCCAGGGCGGCGATCGCGACACCGGCGATCAGCGTGATCCGGTGCGGGGTGCCGTACTTGGGGTGCACCCGCGCCAGGGAGGTGGGCAGCAGGCCGTCCCGCGCCATCGCGAAGGCGACGCGGCTCTGGCCGAGCATCAGGATCATCGCCACGACCACGAGCCCGATGCAGGCGCCGATCGCCACCAGGTTGCCCATCCAGCCCACCCCGGCGGCGTCGAAGGCGGTGGCGAGCGGGGCGCCGTCCTCGGGGTCGATGTCGGAGTAGCTCTGCACCCCGGTCACCACCAGGCTGACCGCGGCGTAGAGGAGGGTGACGATGGCCAGCGAGCCGAGGATGCCGATCGGTACGTCGCGCTGGGGGTTCTTGGCCTCCTCGGCCGTGGTGGCGACGATGTCGAAGCCGATGAAGGCGAAGAACACCACCGCCGCACCCGAGATCACGCCGGCGACCCCGAAGATGGCGGGCTCGATCCCGAAGATGCTGGTGATCAGCGGCAGGTCGCCGAACCCTCCCTCGGCGTCAGGCACGGGCTTCGACTCCGGGATGAACGGCGTCCAGTTGCCGACGTCGACCAGGGTGATGCCGACGACGATCACCGCCGCGACCACGACGAGCTTGATCGCGACCACGACCTGGTTGAAGCGGCTGGAGAACTTGGTGCCGATGATCAGCATCCACATCACCAGCAGCGAGATGATCACGGCGGGCAGGTCGACGAACCCGTCGGAGGCCGAGGAGATCGACGTGGGCAGCGTGACGTCGACGATCTCGAGGACCTGCTTGAGGTAGCCGGAGAAGCTCGACGCCAGCGCCGCCGACCCGATGGTGAACTCCAGCACCAGGTCCCAGCCGATGATCCAGGCCACCAGCTCGCCGAGGGTCGCGTAGCTGAACGTGTAGGCGCTGCCGGCCACCGGCACCGTGGACGCGAACTCGGCGTAGCAGAGCCCGGCCAGGGCGCACGCCAGCGCGGCGATCATGAAGCTCAGCGCGAGCGCCGGACCCGAGTTGGACGCCGCCACCGTGCCGGTGAGCACGAAGATGCCGGCGCCGATGATCACGCCGACGCCGAAGACGGTCAGGTCGAGGGCGCCGAGGTCCTTGCGCAGCTTGGTGTCGGGGTCGTCGGTGTCCTGGATCGACTGCTCGATCGACTTGGTGCGGAACAAGCTCATGACGGATGAACTTGCACCCTCGCGGCGCCGCCGTCAAACATCTCGTGGCGCGAGCTCGTGGGGAGCGAGCGCCGACACCACCGCCGTCGCTGCGGTGGACGGCACAGCCCTTCCCGACGCGACGCCGGCTGGGCCACACTCCCCCCATGGCGTACGACGAGGAGCTGGCCGCGCGGGTGCGCGACGTGCTCGAGCCAGAGGGGCCGGTCGAGGAGAAGCGGATGTTCGGCGGCCTCGGGTTCCTGGTGGGCGGGCACATGCCGGTCTGCGTCAGCGGCCAGGGCGGGCTGCTGGTGCGCCTGCCCGAGGCCGACGGCGCGGCGCTCGTGTCGGCCGACGAGGACGTCGAGTGGATGACGATTGGCGGGCGCACCGCCCGCACCTGGGTACGCGTCGCCGGCGCGGCGCTGGCCGCCGACGCCGACCTCGAGGCGTGGGTCGGGCGCGGGATGGCCGTCGTCCGGACGCTGCCGCCGAAGCGCTGACCCCGCGGCTCGACCACCCCTGACGCTGGTCGAGACGGGCGAGCGCCAGCGAGCCGAGTCGAGACCCGGCGGGGTGCGCACGCTGTGGTGGTTTCGAGACGGTTGCCAGCGCAACCTCCTCAACCAGCGGTGGTGACGGGCCGCCGCGCCTAGCGCGCAGGACGCAGGACGCAGTACCGCACGTGCGTGGCCCAGCGCGAGGTGTGCACCGAGAGCACCTCGAGGTCGAGGTCGTGCTCGAACCCGTCGAAGAGGCGCTTGCCACCGCCCAGCACGACCGGGGCCGTCGAGATGGCCAGCACGTCGACCGCGCCGGCCGCCAGGCCCTGGCGGATCAGGCTGGCGCCGCCGGAGAGGGACACGTCCGCGTCGCCGGCCACGTCGCGCGCCGCCGCGAGCGCTGCGTCGAAGCCGTCGACGAACCGGAACCCCGCGGCCGGGTCCGGCTGGTCCTCGACGCGGTGCGTCAGCACGACGAGGGGGCCGGGGAAGGGGTTGGTGCCGCCCCAGGCGCCGGCGGCGTCGTACATCCCACGGCCGCAGACGCCGCCGCCCACGTCGGCGACGAGCTCGTCGTAGTACTTCCGGTCGGCGCCCGTCATGCCGTCCGGGTCACGCGGGGAGTCGTAGGTCCACGGCCCGCCCATCACCCAGTGGTGGAGCCGCTCGCCCCCCGTGCCGAGCCCGTTGCCCGGGCCGTCGTCCGGTCCGGTGACGTAGCCGTCGACGGAGGTGGTGATCGCGGCGATGACCTTGCCCATGCCGGTGCAGACCGGCGGGGCCGGCCGGAGTCATCGAGGGTCAGTCGGCGAGCACCTCGGGCTCGGTCTTCTCGCGCACCTCGTCGAGGGTGACGCCGGGGGCGAGCTCGACGAGCCGGAGGCCGTCGGCCGTGACGTCGAGGACGCCGAGGTCGGTGATGATGCGCTCGACGACGCCGCGGCCCGTGTAGGGCAGCGAGCACTCCTCGACGATCTTGTAGGACCCGTCGCGCGCGACGTGCTCCATCAGCACGATCACCCGCTTGGCGCCGTGGACCAGGTCCATCGCGCCGCCCATCCCCTTGACCATCTTGCCGGGGATCATCCAGTTGGCGATGTCGCCGGCGCGGGAGACCTGCATCGCACCAAGGATCGCGGCGTCGATCTTGCCACCGCGGATCATCCCGAACGACGTCGCGGAGTCGAAGAACGACGCCCCGGGACGCAGCGTCACGGTCTCCTTGCCGGCGTTGATCAGGTCGGCGTCCTCCTCGCCCTCGAACGGGTAGGCGCCGGTGCCGAGGACGCCGTTCTCCGACTGCAGCACCAGCTCGACGTCGTCGGCGACGTAGTTGGGCACCAGGGTCGGCAGCCCGATCCCGAGGTTGACGTAGGACCCGTCGGTCAGCTCGGACGCCGCCCGCGCGGCCATCTCCTCGCGTGTCCAGCTCATCGGGGCCGCACCGTCCTCTTCTCGATCCGCTTGTCCGCCGCCTGCTCCGGCGTCAGCGCGACGACCCGCTGCACGAACACACCCGGGGTGTGCACGGCGTCGGGGTCGAGCTCGCCGGGCTCGACGAGGTGCTCGACCTCGGCGATCGTCGTGCGTCCGCACATCGCGGCCAGCGGGTTGAAGTTGCGCGCCGAGGCGCGGTACACGAGGTTGCCGTGCCGGTCGCCCTTCCAGGCCCGCACCAGCCCGAAGTCGGCCACGATCGCCTCCTCCAGCACGTACTCGCGGCCACCGAAGTCCCGCGTCTCCTTGGGCGGCGAGGCCACGACGACGTTGCCCTCGGCGTCGTAGCGCCACGGCAGACCGCCCTCGGCGACCTGGGTGCCACCACCGGTCGCGGTGAAGAACGCCGCGATCCCCGACCCGCCGGCCCGCATCCGCTCGGCCAGCGTGCCCTGCGGCGTCAGCTCGACCTCCAGCTCACCGGAGAGGTACTGCCGGGCGAACTCCTTGTTCTCCCCGACGTACGACGACACCATCCGCCGCAGCCGGCCGTCAGCGAGCAGCCGCCCCAGGCCCCAGCCGTCGACGCCGGCGTTGTTGGAGACCGCCTGCAGGTCACCGACCCCCGTCGCGTGCAGCGCCTCGATCAGCACCGCCGGGATGCCGCACAACCCGAAGCCGCCGACCGCGATGGTCGAGCCCGACCCGATGTCGGCGACCGCCTCGGCCGCCGACGAGACCACTTTGTCCATGGCCCGACCCTAGACGCCCCCACGAGGTGGCGAGCGATCCAATACCCTCGCTCCTCATGACCGACTGGCCGCAGGTGCGCCTGCACGTCGTCACGGGCAAGGGCGGCACCGGCAAGTCGACGGTCGCGGCGGCGCTGGCCCTGGCCCTGGCCACCCGGGGCAAGAACGTGCTGCTCTGCGAGGTCGAGGGCCGCCAGGGCATCGCCCGGATGTTCGACGTCGACCCGCTGCCGTTCGAGGAGCGCCGCCTCACCACCGGCCTGCCCGGCCCCGACGGGGAGCCGGGCGTCGTGCACGCGCTGCACGTCGACCCCGAGTCGGCGCTGCTGGAGTACCTCGCGCTCTACTACAAGCTCGGCCGCGCCGGCCGCGCGCTCGACAAGTTCGGCGTCATCGAGTTCGCCACCACGATCGCGCCGGGCGTGCGCGACGTGCTGCTGACCGGCAAGGTCTTCGAGGCCGTGCAGCGCAACAGCCGCAACAAGGGCGCGATCCAGTACGACGCCGTCGTGCTCGACGCGCCGCCCACGGGGCGGATCGTGCAGTTCCTCAACGTCAGCAACGAGCTCGCCGGCCTGGCCAAGGTGGGGCCGGTGAAGTCGCAGGCCGACACGATGATGACGCTGTTCCGCTCGCCGCGGACGGCGGTGCACCTGGTCACGGTGCTGGAGGAGATGCCCGTGCAGGAGACCAGCGACGGGATCGCCGAGCTGCGCGCGGCCGACCTGCCGGTGGGTGGCGTGGTGGTCAACCTGGTCCGGCCCCAGGACCTCACCCCCGACCAGCTCGCCACCGTCGACCCGGCGCGGGTCGCCGCCGACCTGCGCGACGCCGGCGTCGAGGCCGAACCCGACCTGGTGGCCGGCCTCACGGTCGAGGCCGCCGAGCACGCCGAGCGCCGGGCGCTCGAGGCCGGCCAGCGCGCGCTGGTCGCCGGCCTCGACGTGCCGTCGTACGAGCTGCCGCGGCTGCCGCTGGGCGTCGACCTCGGCGCCCTCTACGAGCTGGCCGCGACGCTGAGGGAGCAGGGACTGGCATGAACCGCACCCCAGGACGTCCTTCGTCTCCCCCGCTCCGCTCCTCCGCCGACCAACGCCCCGGGGACCCCGCATGAACCAACCACCCCGGGTCGGCCCGACCACCCGCACCCCCGCACCGCCGCTCGACGTCGACGCCCTCCTCGACGACCGGTCGGTCGGCATCATCGTGTGCTGCGGCTCGGGTGGGGTCGGCAAGACCACCACGTCGGCCGCACTGGCGCTGCGGGCCGCCGAGCGCGGGCGCCGGGTCGTGGTGCTCACCATCGACCCCGCCCGGCGCCTCGCCCAGGCGATGGGCATCGAGGCGCTCGACAACACCCCGCGCCCGGTCACCGACGTCGACGCCTCGGCCGGCGGCACGCTCGACGCGATGATGCTCGACATGAAGCGCACCTTCGACGAGGTGGTCGAGAGCCAGGCCAGCCCCGAGAAGGCGCGCCAGATCCTCGAGAACCCGTTCTACATCGCGCTGTCGAGCTCGTTCGCCGGCACCCAGGAGTACATGGCGATGGAGAAGCTCGGGCAGATCCACGCCGACTCGGTGGCCCCTGACGGCGACGGGCGCTACGACCTCATCGTCGTCGACACCCCGCCCTCACGCTCGGCGCTCGACTTCCTCGACGCACCGGAACGGCTCTCGAGCTTCCTCGACGGCCGGTTCATCAAGCTGATGCTCACCCCCGCGAAGGGTCCGATGCGGCTGATGGGGGCGGGCTTCTCGATCATCACCAACGCGCTGACCAAGATCCTCGGCGCCCAGGTGCTCAAGGACCTGCAGACCTTCGTGGCCGCGATCGACACCGTCTTCGGCGGGTTCCGGCAGCGGGCGACGAAGACCTACGCGCTGCTGCAGGCCCGCGGGACGGCGTTCCTGGTCATCGCCGCGCCCGAGCCCGACGCGCTGCGCGAGGCGGCGTACTTCGTCGAGCGGCTCAGCGCCGACCGGATGCCGCTGGCCGGGCTCGTGGTCAACCGCGCCGGCAAGGCACCCGAGGGCCACCTCGCGGCCGACGAGGCGATGACCGCCGCGGCCAGGCTGCGGCGCGCCGACCCGACCTCGGTGACCGCCGGGCTGCTGCGGCTGCACGCCGACCAGGTGCGGCTGGTCAAGCGCGAGGCACGGCTGCGCTCGCGGTTCGCCGCCGCCCACCCGCAGGTGCCCACAGCCGTCGTACCGGCGCTCGCCACCGACGTGCACGACCTCGACGGCCTGCGTCGGGTCGGCGACCTCCTGGCCGACTGAGCCGCCAGGACGCACGGCGGCCCGTCGTCGACGACGACGGGCCGGGGTGGTCAGGCGGTGACGGACTCGCGGGCCGCGACGGTGGCGTCCTTGCGGGCGGTCTCCAGGAGCGTGCGCCACGAGGCGGCGGGCTTGCGGCGCAGCAGCGCACGGCGCTCCCGCTCCGTCATGCCGCCCCAGACACCCCACTCGATCTGGTTGTCCAGCGCCTCGGCGAGGCACTCGGTGCGCACCGGGCACCCCTGGCACAGCGTCTTGGCCTTGTTCTGCTCCGCGCCTCGCACGAACAGCTTGTCCGGCTGCTCGGCCTTGCAGGCAGCCCGCGGCGCCCAGTCCTCAACCCACATGATGATGTCCCCATACTGTTTCCGAGATCGAGCGACATCCCCATGACGCCGTCCCTGTCCCATCTCTGAGTCCTAAAGGTAAAGATCGGCGGCGATCGGGACCAGACTCATTCGACCCAACTTCCGTAGTCCCGAATGACTAGTCCGGTCTGACTACTCCGGCCCTGGGGTCGCCCGCCGATGATTCCTGGAGGGTCCAGGGCCTCACGTACATTGGGGCGGTGTCCAGGCCCAGGTCCGAACGACCCCGACCCACCACCGTCCTCTCCCACGTCGGGGTGATGGTCGCCGTGTCCGTCGTCCTCGGTGTCGTCGTGTCCGGCCTCGCGATCCCCTTCGCCGGCGTCCTCGGCTTCGCGGCCAAGAGCACCGCCGACTCCACCGACGACCTGCCGCTCGAGCTCGAGTTCGGCGCGCTGCCGCAGAAGACCACCATCCTGGCCGGCGACGGCAGCGTGCTGGCGACGGTCTTCGACCAGAACCGGATCAACGTCTCGCTCGACCAGATCTCGCGGACCATGATCGAGGCCCTGGTCTCCATCGAGGACTACCGCTACTACGAGCACGGCGCGCTCGACGTCAAGGGCACCCTGCGCGCCCTGGTCAGCAACCTCGGGTCCGGTGGGGTCGTCCAGGGCGGCTCGTCGATCACCCAGCAGCTGGTCAAGCAGACGCTGTTCAACGCCGCCACGACCAAGAAGGAGCAGGCGGCCGTCATCGACGACACCTACGCCCGCAAGCTCAAGGAGCTGCGCTACGCGATCGCCCTGGAGAAGAAGTACTCCAAGGACCAGATCCTCGAGCAGTACCTGAACACCGTCTACTTCGGCGACGGCGCCTACGGCATCCAGGCCGCCGCCAAGCACTACTTCAACGTCAACGCCCGCCGGCTCAACCTCAACCAGTCGGCGATCCTGGCCGGTCTCGTGCAGAACCCCTCCGCGTTCGACCCCACCAACCACCCGAGCCGGGCGCTCGAGCGGCGCGACGTCGTCCTCGACCGGATGGCCGGGCTGGACGTGATCACCCAGCGCGCCGCCGACCGGGTCAAGGCCAAGCGGCTCAAGCTCGACCCGCAACCCCGCGGGAGCGGCTGCGTCTCCAGCCGCGCGCCGTTCTTCTGCAACTACGTCCTGGAGTACCTGCTCACCAAGAAGGAGCTCGGACGCAACAAGGAGGAGCGCGACCGGCTGATCAAGTCCGGCGGACTCACCATCGGGACCACCATCGACCTGACCTACCAGCAGGCCGCCGACGACGCGACCGCCGCCAACGTGCGGCCCACCGACCAGGCCATCGGAGCGCTGGCGATGGTCGAGCCCGGCACCGGCGCGGTCAAGGCACTGTCCCAGTCGCGACCGATGGGCCGCGACAAGGCCGCCGGTCAGACCTACCTCAACTACACCGTGCCGTCGCAGTACGGCGACGCCAACGGGTTCCAGGCCGGCTCGACGTTCAAGGTCTTCGTGCTGGCCGACGCGATCCAGAAGGGCACCGCGCTCAGCGACACGTTCCCCGCGCCGAACGAGCAGTTCTTCGACCAGGCCGACTTCGAGAACTGCCCCGACTCGCCCCCGTTCGGTGGCACCGGCACGCTGCCCAACTCCGTGCAGTCGGGGGGTGTGGAGAACCTCTACACCGGCACCCGCAACTCCATCAACACCTTCTTCCTCAACCTGGAGAAGGACGTCACGGGCGTCTGCGACCCGTTCAACCTGGCCAAGGCGATGGGCATCCGGCTCACCTGCCCCGAGGAGGACAGCTGCCCGAACGTCTCGCTCGAGCGGACCATCAACTGGTTCCTCGGCGTGGCCGACGTGAGCCCGCTCGAGATGGCCGAGGCCTACGCGACGTTCGCCGCGCGGGGTGAGCACTGCGAGGCCCGCCCGGTCACCACGATCAAGGACGCCAACGGCACCCTGCTCAAGGAGTACGAGCCGCGCTGCACCCAGGTGATGTCGGAGACGACGGCCGACGCGGTCAACGACATCCTCCGCGGCGTCATCGAGGGCGGTTTCGCCGCCGAGGAGGCGCTCTCGGTGCCGGCGGCCGGCAAGACCGGCACCACCGGCACCCAGTCGATCTCGCCGTCGGTGTGGTTCGTCGGCTACACACCCCAGGTGGCGACGGCGGCGGCGATCGCGGCCGCCGACGACTTCGGCAACCCGATCGGCCTCGACGGGCTGATCATCAACGGATCGTCCGTGAGCGCGTCCGGGTCGCGGCTGGCCGGGCCGATGTGGGGCGACGCCATGAAGGTCATCGACGACAACCTGGAGTACGAGGACTTCGTGCCACCGACCACCGTCGACGGCTACGGAGCCGAGTCCGTCTACGTCCCCCCGCCGCCCAGCAGCGGGGACAACGACGGCCGGCGCCGGTAGGGCCGGGGGCCGGGCGGACTAGCCGAGCTGGCGGCGTACCTCGGCGGCCACGGCGCCGCCGTCGGCGCGCCCCTTGACCTGCGGCTGGACCACGCCCATCACCTTGCCCATGGCGCGCATGCCCTCACCGGCAGCGCCGGTCTGCGCGACGGCTGCGGTCACGATCTCGGCGATCTCGGCGTCGGTGAGCTGCTCGGGCAGGTAGTGGGCGATCACCTCGGCCTCGGCGCGCTCCTTCTCGGCGCTCTCGGGCCGGCCGCCGTCGGCGAACGCGGTGGCGGCCTCGCGCCGGCGCTTGGCCTCGGACGTCAGCACGCCGACCACCTCGTCGTCGCTGAGCTCGCGCGCCGCCTTGCCGGACACCTCGGCGTTGGTGACCGCGGTCAGCACCATGCGCAGCGTGGAGGAGCGCAGGCTGTCGCGCGCCTTCATCGCCGCGGTGAGGTCGGCGCGGAGCTGCTCCTTGAGGGTCATGTGACTCATTGTGGCAGCCTGGCGCCGTGATACGGACCGGGTTTGCGACGAGGCTGCTGGGCGCCGGTGCGCTCGCCGGCGCCGGCGTGACGGCGTACGCCGCCTGCGAGGCGCGGCGCTACACGCTGCGCCGCGTCGAGGTGCCGCTGCTCCCGCCGGGCGCCCGGCCGCTGCGGGTGCTGCACCTCAGTGACCTGCACCTGACGCCCGGGCAGCGCCGCAAGCAGGACTGGGTACGCCGGCTCGGGGCGCTGCAGCCCGACCTGGTCGTCGACACCGGCGACAACCTCGCCCACCGCGACGCGGTGCCGTGGGTGGTCGACGCGCTCGGCGGGCTGCTCGACGTCCCCGGCGTGTTCGTGCACGGCTCCAACGACTACTTCGAGCCGAGCATGCGCAACCCGCTGCGCTACCTGCTCCCCGACGACGGCCGCCGGCACACCGACACCAGGCAGCTGCCGTGGCCCGAGCTGTCGCGGCAGTTCACAGACGCCGGCTGGCTCGACCTCACCAACCGCCGCGGCACGCTGACGGTCGGTGACCTGCAGCTGGCGTTCGCCGGCGTCGACGACCCGCACCTGACCTACGACCGCCTCGACGAGGTCGCGGGTCCGGCCGACGAGGCGGCCGACGTCCGGCTGGGCGTCGCGCACGCGCCGTACCTCCGGGTCCTCGACCAGTACGCCGCCGACGGCTACGACGCCGTCCTGGCCGGCCACACCCACGGCGGCCAGGTCTGCCTGCCCGACGGACGGGCGCTGACCACCAACTGCGACCTCGACCCCGCCCGCGCCCGCGGGCTGCACCGCCACCCCGCCGCCTCGAGCCCGGGTGACCCCGGCTCCGCGTGGCTGCACGTGTCGGCCGGCCTCGGGACCAATCCCTACGTCCGGCTCCGGCTGGCCTGCCGCCCCGAGGCGACGCTGCTGACCCTCGTGCCGGCCTGATACCGATTGGGGACGGCCGGACCGCCTCCGGTATGCTCCGATGCTGGTGGGCAGGCCCCGGTCGGCACACCATCGGGCTGTGGCGCAGCTTGGTAGCGCGCTTCGTTCGGGACGAAGAGGCCGCAGGTTCAAATCCTGTCAGCCCGACTCTTCACAGCAGCACGACGACCCCGGTCCGGATCCGTCCGGACCGGGGTCGCGTGCGTCCCGGCCGTGCGAAACTGCTGTCATGGCCGACGACGAGACCGAGCGCCCCAGCCTCGAGGCGCCCCAGCTCTTCCGCCGCCGCCGCAAGGCTGACCGCCGTCCCGTCGAGAAGCCCGCCGAGCCCACGAGCGAACCGGCCGCTCGACGGAGCGTCGCACCGGCCCCCGAGCCCCGCCAGCCCCCCGCGCCGGCCGCCGACACCCGCGTCTTCGAGGACTCCGGCCTCGACATCACCACTCCCCTGCCGACCGCCGACGACGCACCCGTCGAGGAGGACCGCCCCGCGCCGGCCGCCGCCCCGCGCCGCAGCCTCCGGCTCCGTCGCGGCTCGCGTCCCGCGGGCGCGACCCAGGTGCTCGACAACGACCTCGACGACGACCTCGACGACGCGCCGGCTGACGTCGACGACGAGGCCCCGGCCCGGCGTCAGCCCCGGCGCCCGTTGCCGCTGCCGTCAGGCCCCGCCGCAGCGGCACTGACCGGCGTCGTGGTCGGGCTGTCGCTGGTGGGACTGACCTGGCTCGGGTTCCGCGGCTGCGAGGCGGCCCGTGGCACCAGCTCGTGCGGCACCGGTCCCGGCATGGCCGCCCTCGTGCTCATCATGGTGCTCGCGATCGTCATCGGCGGGGTCCTGCTGTCCCGCTTCGGCGTGCCCGACCCCGGCTCGACCAGCTTCCTCGGCACCGGCCTGACCGGCGTCATCTGCCTGCTGTTCCTGGTCGAGCACCTCGACGCCTGGCCGATGGTGTTCGTCATCCCGGCCATCACCGCCCTGACGTTCCTCGGCTCCTGGTGGGTCACCACCAGGTACGTCGAGACTGACTGAATTGTCGTCCGGACGGGCGGATTGCGTCCGCCGTCGGCGACAGCGTCAGCGACGGACCGGGAGCACGGCCGACGCCGGCCGCAAGCAATACCGCCCGCCGGACGACGTGCCCGTCCGGACGACCATCAGCGCAGCAACAGCTCGGCGATCTGGACGGTGTTGAGGGCGGCGCCCTTGCGGAGGTTGTCGCCGGAGACGAACAGGGCGAGGCCGCGCTGGCCGTCGACGCCCTCGTCCTGGCGCAGGCGGCCGACGTACGACGGGTCCTGGCCGGCGGCCTGCAGCGGCGTCGGCACGTCGCTGAGCTCGACGCCGGCGGCGCCGGACAGCAGCTCCCGGGCGCGCTCGACGGGCATCGCCCGGTCGAACTCGGCGTTGATCGCCAGCGAGTGGCCGGTGAAGACGGGGACCCGCACGCAGATGCCGGAGACCCGCAGGTCGGGGATGCCGAGGATCTTGCGCGACTCGTGGCGCAGCTTCTGCTCCTCGTCGGTCTCACCGAGACCGTCGTCGACGATCGAGCCGGCCATCGGGAGCACGTTGTAGGCAATGGTGCGCACGTACTTCTGCGGCTCGGGGAACGCCACCGCGGCCCCGTCGTAGGCGAGCTCGCGGGCCTTGTCGCCCGCGGCCGAGACCTGGGTGGCCAGCTCGTCGACGCCGGCGACGCCGGAGCCCGAGACGGCCTGGTAGGTCGACACCACGAGGCGCGCCAGCCCGGCCTCGTCGTGCAGCGGCTTGAGCACCGGCATCGCGGCCATGGTGGTGCAGTTGGGGTTGGCGATGATCCGGCGGCCGCCCTCGCGCACCGCGAGGTCGATGTCGCCGGGGTTGACCTCCGAGACCACGAGCGGGATCTCCGGGTCGCGGCGGAACGCCGAGGAGTTGTCGACCACGACGACCCCGGCCTCGGCGAACGCCGGCGCCAGGGCGCGCGACGTCGTGGCCCCGGCCGAGAACAGCGCGATGTCGAGCCCGGACGGGTCGGCGGTGGCGGCGTCCTCGACGACGACCTCGCCGCCGGCGAACGGCAGCACCGTGCCGGCCGAGCGGGCGGAGGCGAAGAAGCGGACCTCGTCGGCGGGGAACGCCCGCTGCTCGAGGATCTGGCGCATGGCGACGCCCACCTGCCCGGTGGCGCCGACGATCCCGATGCTGGTCATCTCAGCGCCCCGATCCGCCGTAGACGACGGCCTCGACCTCGGTGGCGTCGAGGTCGAACGCCGTGTGGGTGGCCGCGACGGCTGCGTCGACGTCGACCTCGTCCACGATCACCGAGATCCGGATCTCGGAGGTAGAGATCATCCCCAGGTTGACGCCGGCGTCGGCGATCGCGGAGAAGAACTTGGCGGTCACGCCGGGGTGGGACCGCATCCCGGCGCCGATCAGCGAGACCTTGCCGATCTTGTCGTCGTAGAGCAACGACTCGAAGCCGATCTGCGCCTGGAGCCCGGCCAGGGCCGTCATCGCGGTCTGCCCGTCGGTGCGCGGCAGCGTGAACGAGATGTCGGTCAGGTTGGTGGCCGCGGCCGAGACGTTCTGGACGATCATGTCGAGGTTGATCTGCGCCTCGGCCAGGGCCGTGAAGATGCGCGCGGCCTCGCCGACCTTGTCGGGGACGCCGACGACGGTGATCTTGGCCTCGCTGCGGTCGTGGGCGACGCCGGCGATGATCGCTGCTTCCATGCTGCTGCCCTCCTGGGCCTGGTGGTTCTCGTCGTTGATCGACCCGCGCACGATGGTGCCGTCGAGGTGGCTGAACGACGACCGGACGTGGATCGGGATGTCGTAGCGGCGGGCGTACTCGACGCACCGCAGGTGCAGGATCTTGGCGCCGCAGGCGGCGAGCTCGAGCATCTCCTCGTAGGTGACGCTGTCGAGCTTGCGGGCCGCCGGGACGATCCGCGGGTCGGCGCTGAAGACGCCGTCGACGTCGGTGTAGATCTCGCAGACGTCGGCCTCGAGCGCGGCCGCCAGGGCGACGGCGGTGGTGTCGGTGCCACCGCGGCCCAGGGTGGTGATCTCCTTGGTGTCCTGGGAGACGCCCTGGAACCCGGCCACGATCACGATGTGGCCCTCGGCGATGGCCGACTGGATGCGTCCGGGCGTGACGTCGATGATCTTGGCCTTGCCGTGCACCGAGTCGGTGATCACGCCGGCCTGGGACCCGGTGAACGACCGGGCGCTGTAGCCGAGGTCGGAGATGGCCATGGCGACCAGCGCCATCGAGATCCGCTCACCGGAGGTGAGCAGCATGTCGAGCTCGCGCGCCGGCGGCTGCGGGCTCACGGCGCGGGCCTTGTCCAGCAGCTCGTCGGTCGTGTCGCCCATCGCGGAGACCGCGACGACGACGTCGTGGCCGGCCTTCTTGGCCTCCACGATCCGTCGGGCGACCCGCTTGATCGCGTCGGGGTCGGCGACCGACGATCCGCCGTACTTCTGCACGACAATGCCCACCGGGCTCACTCCTGGGTCGGGGATGCGTTTGCGGTGACCGATTCTACGGACGCGCGACCCTCGGCCCGGGCGGGCGACAAGGGGTGGATGCTCAGGACGGCTTGGTGGTGCTGCCGTCGAGGACCGCCGCGGCCGCCTCGATCTGGTGGAGCTCCTCGTCGTTGTCGACGTCGAGCCGGTCGTGGGCGACCACCGAGAGCAGCGCGTTCAGCGCGGCGCCGGCGAGGTTGCCCCAGTTGTTGACGTAGGAGAACTGCCACCACCACAGCGCCTCCTCGACGTGGCCGAGGCGGAAGTGCCGCAGCCCGTTCTCCAGGTCGAGGGCGATGCTGGCCAGGTCGTCGGAGAGCTGGCTGGCCACCACGTCGGGCACGTAGGGGTCGAACACGAAGGTGTAGGTGTCGACGTTGCCGAGCATCTCGGCCAGGCGCAGCCGCATGTCGTCGACGTCGGCCTCGGGGCCGACGTCGGGCTGGTACTCCGCGCGCGGCACGAAGTCGTGCTGGACGCCGAGCCGGGCGCCGGCGAGCAGCACCTGGCTGATCTCCAGGAGCAGCAGCGAGATCGCGCGACCCCCGTCGGCCTCGCGGGCGATCTCGCGCAGCGCCAGCAGGAAGCTCGACACCGAGTCGGCGATCTGCTGGGCGAAGTCCTCGGTCTCGCTGTCGGGTGGGGTCACGGTCGGGTCCTCGGTCGGGGTCACGGGGCGGCCTGCCTTCCTACGAATGCTCGTCCGAGGGTGACCTCGTCGGCGTACTCGAGGTCACCTCCCACCGGGAGTCCACTCGCCAGCCGGGTGATGCGCAACCCGAGGGGTCGCAGCTGGCGGGTGAGGTAGGTGGCGGTGGCCTCGCCCTCGAGGTTGGGGTCGGTGGCGAGGATGATCTCGCCGATCTGGTCGTCGGAGAGACGGGTCATCAGCTCGCGGATGCGCAGCTGGTCGGGCCCCACGCCGTCGATGGGCGAGATCGCGCCGCCCAGCACGTGGTAGCGGCCCTTGAACTCACGGGTGCGCTCGATGGCGACGACGTCCTTGTACTCCTCCACCACGCACAGCACCGACGGGTCGCGGCGCGGGTCGACACAGATGCGGCACTGCTCGGCCTCGGAGACGTTGAAGCAGGTGGCGCAGAACCGCACCCTCGCCTTGACCTCGATCAGGACGTCGGCGAGGCGGCGTACGTCGGTGGGGTCGGCCTGCAGCAGGTGGAAGGCGATCCGCTGGGCGCTCTTGGGACCGACACCCGGCAGCCTGCCGAGCTCGTCGATGAGGTCCTGGACGACGCCTTCGTACACGCCTCGAACACTACGGGCAGGCCCTGCTCAGAAGCCGAGCGGTCCCGGCGCGGCGCCCCCGCCACCCAGACCGGGCAGGCCGCCCGCGAGGGGGCCGAGCGCCTGGGCCGCGGCGTCGTCGGCGTTGGCCTTGGCGTCGCGGTAGGCCGCGACGATGACGTCGCCGAGGTCGGTGAGCGACTCGGGGTCGTCGCCGTCGACGACGCCGGGCCCGATCTCGACCCCGACGACCTCGCCGGTGCCGGAGACCTTGACCGTCACCCCGGCCGCGCTGCCCTCGACGATGGTGTCGGCCAGCCGCTCCTGGGCCTCCATCAGCTGGGACTGCATCGCCTGGGCCTGCTCCAGGAGGGCGTTCATGTCGAAGCCCCCGGCTCCGCCGAGCGGGTTGTCGGTCATGGTGTGGGCCTTCCGGTCGGGGTGGGTGGGACGGTCACTGGTGCGGGATCTCCTCGATCACCGTGGCGCCGAGGTGGTGGGCGAGCAGGTCGTCGGTGCCGAGCTGGTCGGAGTCGGCGTCGAGGTCGTCGGGGCTCACCTCGGCGTCGGCATCGGCCAGCGACGGGCCGGTCGGCGCCGGGGCCTCTCCGACGGGGCGGGTCTGCCGGATCGCCTCGCGGGCCGCGGCCTGCGGGGGCGCCGGCTCGGGCTCGTCGGTGGCCCACGGAGGCGGTTCGTCGGGAGGGGGCGGGGCGGCCGCCGCGGCCTCGCGTGCCGGCGCCTGCTCGGGCTCGCGGCGGGCCGGCGGAGCGTGCGCCGCCTGCGGCGGTGCGAGGTCGGGGTCGGCGCCGGGGTCGATGATCGTCTCGATGCGCCAGTCGGCGCCGATGACGTCGATGACCGCCTGCCGCACGATCTCGGGGCTGCCCCCGGCGTCGAAGGAGTCGCGGGCGCCCGCGTTGGCGAACCCCAGCGTCAGCGTGGAGCCGTCGACCGCCACGACCTGGGCGTTCTGCGAGAGGTGGATCCAGGTGATCCGGCGGCGCTGCTTGGTGGCCTCGATGATGTCGGGCCAGAGCCGGCGTACGTCGACGAGCGTGAGTCCGCCGCCGCCCACGGGGGCGGGGTCCGGCGCCGCTGCGGGTGCGGGTGCGGGCTCGGCGGGCGCGGCCGGCGCCTGGGCCGGCTCGGGCGACGGCTCGGGCTCGGGCTGGGACTCGGGCTGGGGCGCCGGCTCGGGCTGGGGCGCCGGCTCGGGCGGCGGCTCGGGTACGGACTCGGGTACGCGGGGTGGCAGCGGCGGGGCCGGTGGGGCGGCGGGGGCCGGGGCGGGGACCGCCACCGGCGGGGTGGGCGCGGGCGCCGGCTCGACCACGGCGACCGGCGCCGCGGCCTCGACGGCCACCGTGGCCGGCGCCGGCGCGGCGGACGCCGCCGGGGCGATCGAGGCGCGGCGCTCGAGGCGGTCGAGGCGGGCCTGGACGCCGTGGGTGGTGTGGTCGGCGCCCGGCAGCAGCACGCGGGCGCAGATCAGCTCGAGCAGCAGCCGGGGCGCGGTGGCGCCGCGCATGTCGGTCAGGCCGGCGGCGACGAGGTCGGCGGCCCGGCTCAGGTCGGCCCGGCCGAACCGGGCCGCCTGGGCGACCAGCCGCTCGCCCTGGTCGTCGGCGACGTCGATCAGACCGGTGGCCGGCGCGTCGGGCACCGCGGCGACGATGACGAGGTCGCGCAGCCGGCGCAGCAGGTCCTCGGTGAACCGGCGGGGGTCCTGCCCGGTCTCGATGACCTTGTCGACGACGCCGAAGACCGAGGCACCGTCGCCGGCGGCGAACGCGTCGACCACCTCGTCGAGCAGGGTGTCGGGGGTGTAGCCGAGCAGGCCGCTGGCGAGGTCGTAGGTGACGCCCTCGGGACCGGCGCCGCCGAGGAGCTGGTCGAGCACCGACAGGGTGTCGCGCGCCGAGCCGGCGCCGGCACGCACCACCAGCGGGAGCGCGGCGGGCTCGATCGAGACGCCCTCGCGCTCGCAGAGCTCGGTGAGGTAGGCCGAGAGCATCCGCGGCGGGATCAGCCGGAACGGGTAGTGGTGGGTGCGCGAGCGGATGGTCGGGATGACCTTCTCGGGCTCGGTGGTGGCGAAGATGAAGCGCAGGTGCGGCGGCGGCTCCTCGACGAGCTTGAGGAGCGCGTTGAACGCCGCCGGCGTGACCATGTGGGCCTCGTCGATGATGTAGACCTTGTAGCGGTCGCGGACCGGCGCGAAGAACGCCTTCTCGCGCAGGTCGCGGGCGTCGTCGACGCCGTTGTGGGACGCGGCGTCGATCTCGATGACGTCGATCGACCCCGACCCGCCCCGGGCCAGCTCGCGGCAGCTGTCGCACTCGCCGCACGGGTCGGCCACCGGGGCCACCGCGCAGTTGAGGGCGCGGGCCAGGATGCGCGCCGACGTCGTCTTGCCGCAGCCGCGGGGTCCGGAGAACAGGTAGGCGTGGTTGACCCGGTTGTTGCTCAGCGCCGACCGCAGCGGCTCGGTCACGTGCTCCTGCCCGATGACCTCGGCGAAGGTCTCGGGCCGGTAGCGGCGGTAGAGCGCGAGCGGTGAGTCCACGAGCCCGACCCTAACCACCGACACCGACACCGACACCCGCCTACGGCAGACCAGCCCTCCCCGAGCGCGGCCGGACGGACCGGGCCGGGGATGCAAAGGCCCCCCGCGCACCCGGCAGAGCTCACTTACCCTTGCTGCCTTCCGGCCCTGGGGGAGTTGGGCGAGGTGCCGCCACACGGGGGGTTGCCCCGAGCATAGGCGATTGGTCGCCGCGGTCTGCCGACAGGTAGTCTCCTCCGCGGAGGATTCGCCTAGTGGCCTATGGCGCTCGCTTGGAAAGCGGGTTGGGTTAACAGCCCTCAGGGGTTCGAATCCCCTATCCTCCGCCACCGCTGGCCAGCGCAGACGCCGGTTCCAGGCCCTCGGGCCCGGGACCGGCGTCCGGCCTCACGGACGATCGCGTCGCGGTGGACGGCGCCGCTGGCCGCGCCGAGCCGCGAGCAGTGCTCTCAGACGCTCGCCCGGTCCGCCGGGCAACACCACGGAAGCCGCGGGTGTCCCCCCACCGCCGGTCCCGGGCACTGCGGTCACCATGCGCACATCCTTGCCGCGGGTCCCCGGCCTGACCGTGGCCGCCTTCGAGGCCTGGTACGCCCGACCTTGGGGTGAGACGTGACCGCGATCACCGGCCGTACGGTCCCCTGATGAGGCTGCCCGTACCGGACCCCCGTGAGATCGCCAGCCTGCTGCCCCGCGCGTTGCGCCTGGTCAGCGACGCCGAGGACCTGCTGGTCACGGTCCGCGCCCTCGTCGCCCGCATCGAGACGACCCGGGTCGCCGCCGACGACGCGATCGTCCGCATCGACGCGACCGCGGCCCGAGCGGACGCGCTCGTGGTGCTGCTCGAGCCCTCGGTCGTGAGCCTGGCGCCGGTCCTGGAGAGGCTCGCCGACACCGCGAGTCCCGCCGAGGTCGACGCGCTGGTCGGGCTCCTCGACGCGATGCGCGCGCTGGTCGATCGGTTGCAGGACGACGTGCTGCCGGTCCTCGACAGCCTGTCCTCGGTCGCCCCGGACCTCGGCGACCTGCTGCTGGCGTCCCGCGAGCTCAACGAGCTGCTGGGCGGCCTGCCCGGGATGGGCCGGGTCAAGAAGCGCGTCGAGGAGGCCATGCAGGACGAGGCCAGCTGACGGGTCGCACCACCCCTCCAGCGCGGGCGCCGGCCCGTCGTCCGGGGTACCGCAGGGGCATGGAACCCATTCCCGAGACCCGGGTGGCCGTCGAGGAGCTGGCGGAGCTCACGGACGACGACGACCTGCTGGACTACCTCCACCGGTGCGCCAGCCTGGTCCGCCAGGTCGTGCCCGACTGCGTCGGCATCACCCTGGCCACCACCCACGACGGGCTCGCCTACACCCTCGTGGCCACCGACGCGGAGACCGCGGCCCTCGACGGTGCGCAGTACCTCGACGACGGCCCCTGCGTCACCGCTGCCCGCGACGGCGAGCGGCACTCCTACCACGCGGACGACCCAACCGACGAGGACCGCTGGCACCTGTTCGCCAAGGCCACCGCTGCGCGCGGCGTGGCCAGCACGCTCACCCTGCCCATCGTCGAGGGCGGCGTCGTCACCGGCACCGTCAACCTCTACGCCGCCTCCGCGCACGCCTTCGACGAGCACCACGACGCCGTGGCCCGCGTCTTCGGCGCCTGGGCTGCGGGCGCGGTCGCCAACGCCGACCTGGGGTTCGAGTCCCGCCGCGCCGCCCAGCGGGCTCCCGAGACCCTGCGCCGCAGGATGGTCGTGAGCCGTGCCGTCGACCGGCTGCTGGCGATCAGGGAGATCGCCCCGGCCGCGGCGCTCGCCCTGATCAGCGACGCCGCGCGCCGAGCCACGCTCGGCGTCGACGACATGGCCGCCCTGGTCCTGGCGGCGTACGGGACCGGGACCGGCGGCGAGACCGATGATCGCTAAGCCGGGCCCGGCGTCCGGTCCTCAGCCGGCCGACGACCCGTCGCGCAGCGGGTGCGCGAGCTCGTCGGCCGGCAGCCGGGCGGCCACCGTGGCCACGACCGCCGCCACGCCCGGCACGAGCGCAGCGATGTAGAAGGTCGTGCGCAGCCCGATGGCGCCGGAGACCGGGCCCACCAGCGCCATCGAGACCGGCATCAGGCTGATCGAGACGAAGAAGTCGAGCGAGGCGACGCGGCCCAGCAGGTGCGCGGGCACGCGACGCTGGAGCAGCGTCCCCCAGATGACCATGGGCGCGGAGAACATCACGCCCAGCACGAAGGCGGCCACGACCACCATCCAGACCGCCGTCGCGACCCCCATCACCAGGAACGGCAGGCACCCCACGCCCCACACCAGGTTCATCACGGTGAGGTAGCGCCGCGGCATCGGGAACGACGCCATGGCCAGCGAGCCCACCGCGCCGCCGATGCCGAACGCCGCGAGCACCTGGGCGTGGTCCGACGGCCCGCCGCCGAGCCGGTCCTTGACCAGGAAGGGGACCAGCACCTGGAGCGGTCCCATCATCGCCAGGATCATCACCGACGCGAAGAGCAGCGTGGCGAGCAGCCACGGCGTGCCCACCATGTAGGCGAAACCCTCGCGGATGTCGGCGAGCGCGGTCGCCACCGCCGGGCGCGGCTGGTCCGACGCGTCGGGGTCGCGGCGTACCGGCGTCCTCGGCACCGCCGTCAGGGCGAGCAGTCCCAGCGCGGCGGCGAGCGCCGCGACGCCGATCGCGGCGCTCGAGCTCGCGACACCGACGGCGACACCGGCCACCCCCGGTCCGACCGCGCTGCCGATGGTCGGGCGCACCATGCCCTCGAAGCCGTTGACCGCCATCAGGTCGGCCTGCGGCACGAGCGCCGGCAGCCAGGCGGAGTACGCCGGGTAGTAGAAGGCCGTGCCGACGCCTGCGACGAACGTGACCGCGGCCAGGTGCCACAGCCGGGTGAGGTCGGCGACGGAGAGCAGCCCGACGAGGCTCATGCAGGCGAGCTCGAGGGTCGCGACACCGAGCAGGATGGTCTTCTGGGGGACCCGGTCGGCGACCACCCCGGCCAGCAGCGCCGGCAGCAGCACCCCGACCGCGCCGGCGGTCGTCACGACCGAGAGCTGGCCCGGCCCGCCACCGATCCGGATCACCTCCCACACCAGGGCCACGACCCACACCCCGCTCGCGAAGGTGGTCAGGACCAGCGCCACGGCCAGGCGACGGTAGGCCGCGTGCCGGAACGGCGTCAGCGCCCGGGGCCACCGGCGGGTGGGCCCGCTCGACCCGGGGTCGGGCTGCGAGGGGTCCGGGTGGAGGGTCGCCTGGTCAGTCATCGCGCGCCCAGGTCTCCAGGACGACCTTGCCGAGTGCGCGCCGTCCCTCCAGGTCGGCGTGCGCCCGGGCCGCCTCGTCCAGCGGGTACGTCGTGGTCAGCGGTCGCCACTCCCCCGCGGCCACCTTGGCGAGCGCTCGCCCCGCGAGCCCGGGGATGCCGCCGGGCAGGGCCGCCATCCGGGCGCCCAGGCTCCAGCCGACGTTGATCCCGCGGGAGACCACGTCGCCGCTGTCGAAGGGGGTGGGGGCGCCGGCCGAGAAGCCGAACATCACCTGCCGCCCGCCGGGGCGCAGCAGCTCGAGCGCCGCCCGCCCCACCTCGCCGCCCACGCCGTCGTGGACGAGGGTGACGTCGCCGACCGTCTGCCTGACCCGGTCGTCCCAGCCGGCCTCCGCGTAGTCCGCCACGACCACGTCGCCGAGCGCGGCGAGCCGCGCGACCCGATCGGGTCCTCCGGCCGCGGCGACGACGGTCGCCCCGGCAGCCAGCGCCGACTGGGCGAGCAGCCAGCCCAAGCCACCGGCCGCCGACAGCACCAGCACGACGTCGTCGTGGCCGACGGGCTCCAGCTCGACGACGCCCAGCGCCGTGCGGCCGGTCCCGACGGCGGCCACGGCGTCGGGGAACGAGACCCGGTCCGGCACCGCGAAGAGCGTGCCCTCGGCGGTCACGGCCTGCTCGGCGTAGCCGCCGGGCACCATCCCGAGGTGGGCGACGACCCGCTTGCCCAGCCAGGTCGGGTCGGCGCCGTCACCGACGAGGTCGACGACGCCGGCCACCTCGCGCCCCGGGACGGTCGGGAGCTCCGGCAGGGCCATCGGCCCGCCCGGCTCCCCCCGGCGCAGCGCCGTGTCGAACAGGTGGACGCCGGCGGCCGCGACCGCGATGCGCACCTGGCCGGGGCCGGGCGTGAGGTCGGGGAGCTCGTCGAGCACCAGGTGGTCGGGTGGGCCGAAGGCGTGGAGCCGGATCGCGTGCACGGGACCAGTGGACTAGCTCAAGCGAGGTTGAGGTCAAGTGGTCCTCGCACTTGAAGCTTTCTTCAGCTTCACCAATGCTGGAGCCGTGACGCAGCTGACCATCGGACACCTCGCCGAGCGCGCGGGGGTCGCGCCGTCGGCGATCAGGTTCTACGAGGCGCGCGGGTTGATCCACTCGGTCCGCACCACCGGCAACCAGCGACGCTACGAGCCCCACACCCTGCGCCGGCTGGGCTTCATCCGCACCGCCCAGAAGATCGGGCTGAGCCTGGAGGAGATCGCCGCCGCGCTGGCGACCCTCCCCGAGAACCGCACCCCGACCAAGGCCGACTGGCACCGGCTGAGCAGGTCGTGGCGGCCCCGCCTGGACGAGCAGATCCGCCGCGTCGAGCTGCTGCGCGACCGGTTGGACGGCTGCATCGGCTGCGGCTGCCTGAGCATGAGGAGCTGCGCCCTGCTGAACCCCGGCGACGAGGCCGCCGAGCACGGCACCGGCGCCGTCTGGCTCGAACCCCGGCGGTGAGTGGCGCGGCGCCGTCCGCGACCGCTAGACCGGCTCGCCCAGGTCGCGCGCCATCCAGCCCGGGGTGTCGAGGCGGACGGGGGCGCCGCCGAGCAGTGCCGCCAGGTTGGCCTCGAGCGCCTCGAGCTCGTCCCGACCGATCTGCTGCTGCCACTGCGCGCGCAGCTCGTCGAAGATCTGCTCGCCCTGCCGCAGGACGTCGAACCCGAGCTCGGTGACCTGCAGCAGCTTGCGGCGGGCGTCGTCGGGGTCCGGGTCGCGGCGTACGTAGCGGCGCTGCTCCAGCACCGCGACGGTCTGGGCGGCCGCCTGCTTCGAGACCGCCATCCGGCGGCCGAGCTCGGAGGTGGTGCTGGCACCCGCCGCGATGGCCCGCATCGCGAAGTCGTGCACGGGGCGCACGTCGTCGTAGCCGCGCGCCGCGAGCTCCTGGGTCGCCGAGTCGACCAGGGAGCGGAACCCCCCGAGCAGCAGCAGGGCGAGGTCGGCGCCGGATCGCGACATGGGCGAAGGCTACGACGCATTGATCTCGACAAGGAACCTGTCTACAATCGACAATAACATTGTCGAAACGAACGAGGTCCACCATGCTCACCGCACCACGGGGCGCCACCATCCCGGGCGCCACCCACCACCGCGTCGAGGTCGGCGGGACGACCCTGCACCACGTCGCCGCCGGCGCGAGCGGGCCGCCCGTCCTGCTGGTGCACGGGTTCCCGGAGACCTGGTGGGCCTTCCACCGGGTCATCCCCCTGCTCGCCGCCCACCACCGGGTCCTCGCCGTCGACCTCCGCGGCTTCGGCGACTCCGACGTCGCACCCAGCGACCACGACAGCGCCCGCGCGGCCGAGGACCTGCACCACCTCGTCGCGCACCTCGGGGTCGGTCCGGTGCACCTCGTCGCGCAGGACATCAGCGGCGCGACGGCCTTCCGGCTCGCCAGCACCCACCCGCAGGACGTCGCCAGCCTGACGGCCGTCGAGATGGGCCTGGCCGGGTTCGGCCTGGAGGCGCTGGCCGACGTCACCCGGGGCGGCAGCTGGCACATCGGCGTCCTCGCCGCACCGGGCGTCCCCGAGCTGCTCCTCACCGGCCGGGAGCGGGAGCTCCTGGGCGAGCTCGTGGCTCCCCCGATGACCTCGGTCCCCGGCGCCGTCACCGACGCGGACGTCGACGAGCTCGCTCGCGGCTACTCGCGCCCGGGCGGGTGGCGGGGCGCGGCCGGCCTCTACCGGTCGATGCTCCGGGAGGGCCCCGAGATCGTGGCCCTCGCCGAGGCCCACCCCCTGCGCGTGCCCATCCTCGCCGTCGGTGCCGGCGGTGGCCCCTTCACCGCGGCCACCATGACCGCGACCGGCGCCTCCGACGTCACCTCGGTCGAGCTCCACGGCGTCGGCCACCACGTCGCGCTCGAGTCACCCGCCCGCCTGGCGGCCGCCATTGCCGACCACGTCGCCCGCGTCGATGACGGAGCCCAGGTCAGAGCAGCTCGGTCCGGTACTCCTCCGCGAGGCTGACGGCCAGCGCGCGGCGCTCGGCCTGCTCGGCGGGGGTGAGGTCCGGGGCCGGGGCGTCCCAGCCGGCGACGACGTCACCGACGCGGAGGAAGAACTCCTCCTGCCCCGCCGGGGTGCACATGCACAGCATCCGCGCAGGTGCACCCGAGGTGTTGCGGAAGAAGTGCGGGGCGTTGGCCGGGATGTTGACGGTCGAGCCCGCGGGGACCACGTGCTCGGCGCCGCGGAACGTGAACGTGATCTCGCCCTCGAGCACGGTGAACATCTCCTCGAAGTCGTGCCGGTGCGGCGGCGGCCCGCCGCCGGCGGGCACGTGCATGTCGATGAGGGTGTACCGGCCGTCGGTCTGCGCGCCGGAGACCAGCACGGCGTAGGTGTTGCCGACGAGCGAGATGAAGGTGAGGTCGTCGTCGGACGGGTCGACGACGACGAGGGATCGCGTGGGGTCGTCGTCGGGCAGCGGCGTCGAGCCGGTGGTGCCGGTGATCGTCATGGGTGCTCCTGTGGTCGGGGATTTACCTGCTCGAACAGGTAATGCCGGGAATCCATTCCCCCAGGCCCTTCCTGCCGACGAGTCCCTCGCCGCCTGCTCGGGCAGGGATAGGGTCGGGCCCATGCCCGCAGGACCAGGTCACACCCCGGCGACCGGTGCCGCCGCCGGCGGACCCGTCAGCCACGCGATCTTCCGGGTGGCGCGGCTGCACAAGATGCTCGCCGGCCAGCTCCTGCGGGAGACGGGGCTCTACCCCGGGCAGGAGCTGCTCATGATGCGGCTGTGGGACGACGGGCCCCAGCGCCAGGCCGACCTCGTCAGGACCCTCGACTCCGACGCCGCCACGATGACGCGGACGGTCCGGAGGCTGGAGCACGCCGGCTTCGTCCGCCGCTCGCCGGACCCCACCGACCGGCGTGCGTCCCTCGTCGAGGCGACGCCTGCCAGCCAGGGCCTGCGGTCCCAGGTCACCCGGATCTGGCGCGACCTCGAGTCGCTCACGGTCGGCGGGATGCCGGCCGAGGAGCGCTCGGCGACCCTGGAGGCGCTGCGACGACTCGAGGCCGTCCTCGTGGCGGCCGAGCGCCGCCGACCGGGAACCTGACCCTCCGCGACACCCTGGGTGCCGCGCACCCAGGATCCGCTCGACCTCCCTCCGGCCCGCCGCGACGTCCAGCCTGGGAGGCATGACCACCACCGACACACCCACCACCACCCCCACTACCGCCCATGACCCGAAGGTCGTCCTGGTCACCGGCGCCACCAGCGGCATCGGCGCGGCCGTCGCGCACCACCTGGCCTCGCGGGGTCACCAGGTCGTGGCGACCGGGCGACGGACCGACCGGCTCGCGTCGCTCGCGAGCGGGAGCGACGTCGCCGACGGCCCCGCCATCGACGCCCGGCCCCTCGACGTCACCGACCGGCACGCCTACGCCCGCCTCGTCTCGGACGTCGTCGCCGACCACGGTCGGCTCGACGTCCTGATCGGCAACGCCGGGGCGATGCTGCTCTCCCGGCTCGACGCCGGCCTGGTCGAGGAGTGGGACCGGATGATCGACATCAACGTCCGCGGGCTGCTGCACGGCATCGCCGCGACCCTGCCCGTCTTCCGCGACCAGGGCTCCGGGCACGTGGTCACGGTGGCCTCGATCGGGGCCCACCAGGTCTCCGAGACCGCGGGCGTCTACTGCGCCACCAAGTACGCCGCGTGGGCGCTGACCGAGGCCCTCCGGCTGGAGTCCGACCCCAGCCTGCGAGTGACCACGATCTCGCCGGGCGTCGTGGAGTCCGAGCTGGCCGCCCACATCACCGACCCGTACGCCGCCGGGCTGATGACCGGCTACCGCGCCGTGTCGATCCCGCCCGTCGCCATCGCCCGCGCCGTCGACTACGCGATCTCGCAGCCGGCCGACGTCGACGTCAACGAGATCGTGGTGCGCCCCACCGGCCAGCGCTGAGGCCGCCCGCCGGCAGCGGGGGCGCTAGCATCGCGAGCGTGTCAGCGGTCGAGCGCCATCGCATCTCGGTCTCGGGACCCGCGGGCGCCACGCCCATGCTGTTCGCCCACGGCTTCGGGTGCGACCAGTCCATGTGGCGGCTGGTGGCCCCGGCGTTCGAGCGCGACTTCCGCGTGGTGCTCTTCGACCACGTCGGGGCGGGCGGGTCCGACCTCACGGCGTACGACGCCGAGGCCTACGCCACGCTCGACCGCTACGCCCAGGACGTGCTCGACATCTGCCACGAGCTCGACCTGCGCGACGTCGTCCTCGTCGGGCACTCCGTCTCGGCCATGATCGGCGTCCTGGCGCAGGTCGCGGAGCCGGAGCGCTTCTCCCGGCTCGTGCTCCTCGGTCCCTCGGCGAGGTACATCGACGACGGCGACTACGTCGGGGGGTTCAGCGAGACCGACATCGCCGAGCTGCTCGAGCTGATGGACGGCAACAACCTGGGGTGGCAGCAGCCGCTGGCCGGGATGGTGATGCCGGGTCTCGAGCTGGACGACGAGCGGGCCGAGCTCGACGCCAGCTTCTGCCGCACGCGCCCCGACATCGCCCGGCGCTTCGCCGAGGTGACGTTCCGCGGTGACAACCGCGACGACCTCGCCCGGGTCTCGGTCCCCACGCTCGTCCTGCAGAACCGCCACGACTCCATCGCCCCCCTCCCGGCGGGCCGGTTCGTCCGCGACGCGGTGCCGGGGGCGACCATGCAGGTGCTCGAGACCAGCGGGCACTGCGCCCACCTGAGCGTCCCGGACGAGACGATCGCGGCCATCGACGCCTTCGTGCGCTCGTGACCGCCGATCCGGCCGCGCTCTACGACCACGCGCCGGCCGCCTACGTCGTCCTCGACCGCGACGACGGCCGGATCCTCGAGGTCAACCTCGAGTTCCTGCAGCTGGTACGCCGTCCGCGCGCGGAGGTGCTCGACCGCGCCCTCCCCGGCCTGCTCGCCGTCGCCGGGCGGATCTACCTCGAGACCCACCTGATGCCGATGCTCGACCTCAACGGACGCGTCGACGAGGTCGCCCTCGAGGTCGTCGCGGCCGACGGCGACCGAGTCCCGGTGCTCCTCAACGCCAACCTCGACCGCTCCGGCGCGCGCCCCGTCGTCCGGATGATCCTGTTCCGGGCCAACGAGCGACGGCGCTACGAGACCGAGCTGCTCCGCACCACGCGGGCCGCCGAGGAGGCCCGCCGGAAGGCCGTGGAGCTGGCCAGGAGCCTGCAGCGCACCCTGATCCCACCGGTGCCGCCCCGGATCCCACGCCTGGGCATCTCGGCCGTGTACCGGCCGGCCGGGGTGGGCGACGAGGTCGGCGGCGACTTCTACGACGTCTTCAACGTGGCCGCCGCGGAGTGGGTGGTCGTCCTCGGCGACGTCGCCGGCAAGGGGATCCCGGCCGCCACCGTCACCTCCTTCATCCGGCACACGGTGCGCGACCTCGCCATGCAGGTCGTCGACCCCGCCGACCTCCTGCACGCGCTGGACCGCGCCCTCAAGGCCCAGCCGACTGACAAGTTCTGCACGGTCGTGGTGCTCCGCCTCGTCGAGACCGTCGAGGGCTGGACGCTCGCCGGCGCGGCCGGCGGCCATCCCCTTCCCCTGCTCGGCACCCGCAGCGGCAGCGTGACCGAGCTCGGCGCGCCCGGGTCGTTGATCGGGATCGTCGACGACCCGCACTACGTGACCTTCCGCCACCGGTTGGCCGCCGACGAGTTCGTCACGCTCTTCACCGACGGCGTCACCGAGGCGCGGCGGGGCGACCAGTTCCTCGGTGACGAGGCGCTGCACCGGCTGGTCCGGGCCGCCGCGCACAGTCCCGGCACGCTCAGCGAGACCCTGGCCGAGGCGGCGGTGGCCTACCAGGAGGGCCTCCCCAGCGACGACATCGCGGTGCTGACGCTGCACCCGTCGATGCGGTCGTGACGCCCGGCGGCGCAGGGTCAGGCGGTGCGGTGGGGCAGCGCGCAGACCGTCAGGACCCGGCGGGCGATGGTGTCCTCGGCCGCGAGCAGCTCGACCACGTGACCGCCGGCCGAACCGTGCCGCATCGCTGCCGCGAGCACGCCGACGCCGGCGCTGGGGAGGAAGGAGACGCGGGACAGGTCGACCACGAGCGGACGCGCGTAGCCGCCGGTCCCCTTCTCGATGGCGTCGCGGAGCGAGACCGCGCCCGCCTCGTCGACCTCACCGGCGACGACCAGCGTCTGCGAGGACTCGTCGAGCTCCGCTTCGAATCGGCCTGGCTGCACGGCGTCACAGTACCGTGATCCCACCAACCCAGCGGGTGTGTCTGGCACCCACCGCACTCTGACATCGTGAACGTGGTCGCGCAGGACTCGGGGCGCGTCCACCACGGCATCCGGCGAAAGAGGCTTCGTGTACGACGATGACTTGGACGAGTCCCTCCCGGCACTGCACGACGCCGTCCTGCCGACGGCGCTCCCGGTGCTGCCGACCGTCGACCTCGCCGCCCGGTTCGGCGTGCCCGGCGACACCGGCGGCTCGACCGGCGCGTGGTTCGACGCCGTGGTCCTGCCGTCCGGACGGCTCGCCGTCGTCGTCGGCCAGGTCCCGGGCACCGGAGCCGTCCCGCCGGTCACCGCCGGTGGCCTCAACGCGGTGATCCGCACCAGCCTGCTGGGTCACGAGGACGTCGCCACGGCGCTGGGCCTGGCCGACCTGCACGCCCGGCACTCGGCCCCGGCGCGCGGCACCTCGGTGGCGCTGGGGATCATCGACCCCTCCGACGGCAGCCTGACCTACGCCACCGCGGGCCACGAGGCCCCTGTCGTGGCCGTGGCCGGCGGGGCCGCCGCGTCGCTGCCGCCGTCCGGAGGTGGCCTGCTCGGCGCCGGGGAGCGGCCGCCCGCCGGCCGGCACCCGTTGGGCACCGGCGACCTCGTCCTGTTCGGCTCACGGTCCGGGCCCGCGGCCGGCTCGTCCGACCACGAGACCGACCTGACGACGCTCGCCGACCGGGAGCGCGTGGTGGGCGACGTCGACGCCACCTGCGCCGCGATCGCCCGGCCCGTCGAGGGGGCCCTCGCCCACGGTGCCTTCACCGTCGTCGCGGCAGAGCTGCGCGCGACCCCGGTGGCCGACCTCGACGTCGAGCTCGCCCTGGACGCCGACACGGCGCGGGAGGCCCGCGGCGAGCTCGAGCGCTGGCTGGAGCAGCTCGGCGCACCGCGGATGGACACGCTCTCGCTGGTCCACGCGGCCACCGAGCTCGTGACCAACGCCGTCGAGCACGCCCACGCCGGCCCCCAGGGACCCGGGTCGTCGCACGGCACCGCGCGGCTGCGCGCCAGCTACGCCACGACCGGCGAGGTCGTCGTCGACGTCACCGACCACGGGCACTGGCGCCCCTACTCCCACGACGTCGCGCGGGGTCGTGGTCTGGCGATGGCGGCCGGGCTGGTCGACGACCTGGGCGTGACGACCGACGACCGCGGCACGCGCGCCCGGCTCCGGCAGCGGCTCTCCCGTCCCGTCGTCGTCGAGCGAGCCGATTCCCCTCGACGCCGACAGTCCGCCGACCAGCTCGAGATGAGCCACGACTACTCGGGCTCGGTCCGGATGAGCGGCAGCTTCCGGGAGGACGAGGTCGACCAGATGACCTACGCCCTGCTCCTCGCCTCGCGCGGCGGCACCCAGCCGATCACCATCGACCTTTCCGAGGTCACCGAGCTGTCCGCCGGGGGGCTCCGCCTGCTGGGCGAGCTGGTCGAGCGCTCCGCCGACGGGTCCCCGAGCCGCGGCGACGTCGTGCTGCACGCCGGCGCCGGGTCGGTCGCCCAGACCGAGCTGGAGCGGGCCGGCATCGCGCACCGCGTCACCGCGGCCGTGCACGGGCCCCGCCTGGGCTTGCGGAATCCTTGAGGATCGCGGCCCTCCGCACCCGCCGGACCACCTCGGACCGTCCCGAGGTGTCCGAGAACAGTCAAGTCCGGGAAACAGTTGTCGACCACGAGACGGCCGTAACAGTTCCGTGATCTGCTGGATCATCCTCGGACCTGGAGCCCACGTGTTGACGGACGACCTCTCTTGCAGCGAGCGCGAGCTCACCCTGCTCTCCCCGCTCGACCAGCTCGCCGCGCCGCTCCGCGTCGCGGTGACGCGGTGGCTGTGGGAGCACGACGTCGCGCCGTCCTCGCTCGCGATCGGCATCCCGGTCGAGCGCGACGACGCCCGCGGCGTGCTGGTCTGGCGTGAGCAGCAGCCCGACGGGGAGGTCACCAAGCGCTGGCGGTTCGCGGCGCACGACGGGACGTCGCCCTGGCCGGCCCCGTTCCCGGCCGAGCTGACGGCCGCCGAGCTGCGGCGACGGGCCTCCCACACCCCCGTCGGCGGCCGACCCGCCGGCCCGCAGCCGGAGCAGCGCCATACCCGCTGAATCGGCGTCTATGCATCGGGCAACACGCTGAAATCGTTGTCAACATCCGTCATTGCCCCGGATTTCACGATTGCTTGACGAAAACTTGCGTTTGGTGGACGAAGATAAGTCCACGATTCGAATCCATGGGGGGACCAGAATGCCGGACGACCACGATCGACCAGACCATCACGACCGATCACGAGAGCACCGTCCTCGGCCCGCGCCGCCCGGACGGACGCAGCGTCGGCTGGACGGGCTCGCCCTGGCCACCGGTACGGCGATCCTGGTCCTGGCGCTGGCCCTCAGCATCGGGCCGCGCCTGGTCGTCGTCGGACTCGCGGTGACGCTCGCCGGCGTCGGCATCGTCGTCCGCACCCTCGCATCGCGCCGCATCCGGGCCGAGCAGGCCGGCTTGGTCTACCTCCTCGGGGCCCGGCTGGCCACGGCCGAGGCGGCCCGGCAGCGCAACGCCGAGATCATGCACGAGCTCCGCTCGACCGTGCAGGGCGTCAGCAGCGCGTCCCGGCTGCTCACCGAGCGCAGCGACGAGCTGTCCACCGAGATCGCCGAGCGCCTGGAGTCGATGCGCCAGGCCGAGCTCGCCCGCCTGGAGCGGATGCTCGCCGCGACCGGCCCGACCAGCTCCGGCTCGGTCTCGATCGACGACGTGGTCGCTCCCCTCGTCGACTCGATCGAGCTCCGCGGCCACCACATCGTGTGGCGGCCCAGCGGCCTGACCGCGCTGGGTCGCGCCGACGAGGTGGCCGAGGTCGTCCACGTGCTGCTCGAGAACGCCGTCCGGCACGCGCCGGGCAGCCAGATCCGCCTCGCGGTCGACCGCACCGCCGACCGCGTGACCGTCACGGTCTCCGACACCGGGCCCGGGGTGCCGGCCGGGCTGCGCGACCGGGTCTTCGACCGCGGCGTGCGCTCGGCGACCTCCGTCGGGCAGGGCATCGGCCTCAACGCCGCCCTCCGCCTGGCGCGCCAGATGGACGGCGACCTGCGCCTGGCCGAGTCGCCGACGTCGGCAGGGGCCACGTTCGTCCTCGACCTGCCGCCCACGCCCACCGCGGTCCCGGCGTCGATGGACCAGTCGATGGAGCAGTCGATGGAGCAGTCGTGGCACGCTCGCTCGGCCTGACCCGCGTCGCCATCGTCGAGGACCACCAGCTCCTCGCCGAGTCCATGGAGATCGCCCTCTCCCTCGAGGGCCACGACGTGCACCGCATCCCGATGCCGTCGGGCCGCAACGCCAACGACGCCCTGCTGGCCGCGATCTTGAAGGTGCGCGCCCAGGTGGCCCTCCTCGACCTCGACCTCGGGACGGCCGGGTCGGGCGTGCCGCTGATCCGTCCGCTCGCCCGCTCGGGCGTCGCGGTCGTCGTGGTCACCAGCGAGACCGCGGAGGTCCGCCAGGGCGAGTGCCTCGACCAGGGGGCGCGGATCGTGCTCGACAAGGGCGAGCCCCTCAACACCATCCTGGCCACCGTGCGCCGCGTCAGCGAAGGACGCTCGCTCGTGCCCCCCGACGAGCGCGCCCGGCTCATCGCCCGGTTCCGCGCCGAGCACGACGACGGGCGCGTCACCCGGGCCCGGCTGGCCGAGCTCACGCCGCGCGAGCAGGAGGTCCTCGCCCACCTGATGCTCGGCCGTCCGGTCAAGGACATCTCGCACGCGTTCGTCGTCTCCGAGGCCACCGTGCGCACCCAGGTCAAGTCGATCCTCGCCAAGCTCGAGGTGAGCTCGCAGCTGGCCGCCGTGGGTGCTGCCCACCGCGCTGGCTGGCGTCCGCGGGTCGGCGACGGATCATCGATTTGAGGCATGCCCCGGCCCCTCGACCGTCCCTAGGGTGACAACACGTCGTCAAACAGGGACGGTCCAAGGGGGGAGCACGGTGAAGGTCCTACTCGTGTGCTCCTCGGGCGGCCACCTCGCCCAGCTGCTGCAGCTGGAGGACTGGTGGGTCGACCACGAGCGCCAGTGGGTCACCTTCGACACCGACGACGCCGTGAGCAAGCTGGCCGACGAGGACGTCGTCACCGCGCACCACCCGACCACCCGCAGCCTGCCCAACCTGGTCCGCAACACCGTGCTCGCCTGGCGCACGCTGCGCGCCTTCCGTCCCGACGTCGTGGTCACCACCGGCGCCGGCGTGGCGGTGCCCTTCTTCTGGTTGCGCCGCATCGTCGGCGCCCGTTCGGTCTACCTCGAGGTCTACGACCGCGTCGACAGCCGCACGCTCACCGCACGCCTGTGCCGCCCCGCGACCGACCTGTTCCTGGTCCAGTGGCCCGAGCAGCAGCGCCTGTACCCCTCCAGCGTCCTGCTGGGAGGCGTGTGGTGACCGCCGCGCCAGCCCCGCTGGTGGCGGTCTTCCTCGGTACCGACCACCACCCGTTCACCCGCCTGGTCTCGTGGGTCCAGGCGCACGCCGCCGACGGTCGCACGTCGTGGTTCCTCCAGCACGGGTCGAGCTCCCGTCCCGCCGACGTGCCCGGCGCGCCGCTGCTCGCGGCCGACGAGATGGCCGACCTGCTCGCCCGCGCCGACGCCGTGGTGACCCACGCCGGGCCCGGCCTGATGATGGACGCGATCACCGCCGGCCACCGGCCGATCGTGGTCCCGCGCCAGTCCCGCCTCGGCGAGCACGTCGACGACCACCAGGTGCGCTTCGCCCGGCGGATGGGCGAGAGCGGCGCGGTCGTCGCGGTCGACGACGTCGCCGACCTCGACGACGCCCTCGCCGTCGTCCTCCGCGAGGGGCGCACCTCCCGCGCGGTCACGGACCCGCGTCCCGCGCAACGCGCGACCGTGCAGCGCTTCGGCGCACTCGTCGACGACCTCGTGCGCGGAGCCTGAGGTGAGGACCCCGTGACGGCGACGCCCCTGGCGCCGCGGACCGGCCGGGCGCCCGGCCCCCAGCCCGCGACGACGACCACCCGGACCGCCCGGACCACCGGCGACGACCACGGCCGCGCCGCCCGCACCCCGACCGACCCGACCACCACGGTGGTCGCCCCCGACCGACCGGCCGCCCGGCGCGCCGCCCGCGCCTGGGGCACGCTCCGCCGCGCCGAGCCGCGCCGGCTGCTCGTCGTCGGCCCCCGGGCGGCGGCGCTGCGCGTCGTCCGCGAGCTCGAGGCCGGACCGACGCGTGACGTCGAGGTGGTCGCCGTCTGCCTGCCCCGCTCCGCCCCCACCGAGGGCTTCGCGGTGCCGGTGCTGAGCGGCTTCGACCGGGTCGCGGGCTCCGTCGAGCAGCACGACGTCGACGCCGTCCTCACGCTCCCCGGCCGCCAGCTCGACCCCGTCTGGGTACGCCGCCTCGGCTGGCGCCTCGAGGGCACCGGGGTCGACGTGCTCGTCGGTCCCGGGCTGCTCGACGTCCGGCCCAGCCGGACCCGGGTGCGGACCGTCGGCGACCTGTCCGTCGTCGAGGTCCGCCACGCCGACCCCAGCGGCGTCCGGCGCCTCGTCAAGAGCCTCTGGGAGCGGTGCGCCGCGGCGCTCCTGCTCGCCGTCGTCTGGCCCCTCCTGCTCGCCGTGGCGATCCTGGTCCGGCTCGACTCCCCCGGCCCCGCGCTCTTCCGGCAGGAGCGGGTCGGCCGCGACGGTCGCCGGTTCATCATCTTGAAGTTCCGCACCATGACCGTGGGCGCCGAGCAGGCCCTCGACGACCTGATCGACCACAACGACGCCGACGGGGTGCTGTTCAAGATGCGCACCGACCCCCGGGTGACCCCCCTCGGGCGGGTGCTGCGCCGCTACTCCCTCGACGAGCTGCCCCAGCTGGTCAACGTCGTCCTCGGGTCGATGTCGCTGGTCGGCCCCCGCCCCGCCCTCGCCCACGAGGTGGCCTCCTACACCGGGGTCACGCGCCGCCGGCTGGCCGTCAAGCCCGGCCTCACCGGCCTGTGGCAGGTCTCGGGACGCTCCGACCTCCCGTGGGAGCAGTCGATCCGCCTCGACGTGCAGTACGTCGACAACTGGTCGCTGCGCGGCGACCTCCGGATCCTGGCCCGCACCGCCGGCGCCGTGCTCAGCGGCCGCGGCGCCTACTGACCGACCCCCGGCGGGCCGAGGCACCCTGCGGGAGTGGTCTCGAGACGGCCGTGGCCGGCCTCCTCGACCAGCGTCGGGGACGGCAGGTGCCTACCTTGCGGGGGTCTCGACTCGCGGAGACCTCGTCCCCGCGGCTCGACCACCGACGGTGATCGGTCGTCGTACGACGGCCTGTCGGCGACCCACGCTGGTCGAGCCGGGCGAGCGCCAGCGAGCCCGAGTCGAGACCCGGCGAGCCGAGGCACCCTGCGGAATCGGTCTCGAGACGGCCGTGGCCGGCCTCTTCGACCACCGTCGGTGACGGCAAGTGCCGACCCTGCGGGGGTCTCGACTCGCGGAGACTTCGTCCCCTCGGCTCGACCACCGTCGGTGATCGGTCGTCGTACGACGGCCTGTCGGCGACCCACGCTGGTCGAGCCGAGGCACCCTGCGGGGATGGTCGAGCGGCGGCAGGTCAGCCGACGGCGACGAAGACGTTGTCGACGAGGCCGTCGAACGGGTCGGGCTCGGACTCGACGACGACGCCGTCGGTGCCGGTCTTGGCGCCGATCGTGAGCGGGGTGTCGGCCGGGACGGCGATGGGGCCCAGCGGGCCCTCCGAGATCCACGAACCGACCGGGGCCACGGCGCCGTCCGCGTCGAGGGTCGAGAGGGTGAGGGTGACGCGGGGGCCCTGACGGCCGCACACCGCGCGGTACCACTGGCCGGGCAGGATGCGCTGGTCGGCCGTGGCGGCGACGCTGCCGTCGGTGCCGACCAGGTGGCACGACGGCACGTCGCGGTCGACCTGCAGCTTGTACTGGGCGGGGGCGTCGTACAGGCCGCGCTGGACGAGGATGTCGCCGGCGTCCTGGGGCCCGGCCTCGCGGTCGACGCGGAAGTCGGCACCGAACTCGAAGGGCAGCGCCCCGGGGGATAGGCCGTCGGCGCCGGCGACGTCGACCACCACGGCGGCAGCGGGCACGGCGGTCACCTGGCCCAGGCCCCCCGCCGCGGGCGGAGCGGCGGCGGAGACGTCGAACCGGGCGGCGGTGCCGTCGAGGCCCTCCTCCCGGCGGACCCGGGCGCCGCCCGCGGTGGCGACGCTCGTGCGCACGGGCGCCGTCCCGACGCTGTCCGGCGACGCCATCACCGAGCCGTCGGGTCCGAAGGAGTCGTCGAAGTCGATCCACAGCGCGGCGGTCGCAGGGTCCGGCACGCCGTCGATGGCGGCGATGAAGCCCTCCTGCGCGCTCTCACCCGTGGTGGACGCCGCCACCGTGAGCTGCTGCGGCTCCTCGGCGGTGCACGCGGTCACTGCGGCCAGCGTCGCCAGGGACGCCAGCGCGGGGAGCAGGCGACGGCGTCGACGCACGGCGGGCACCGACCTCACGAGGTCCCGAGGACGACGCTGAGCGCGACGGAGCGCACCGCGGCCGCCGAGGTGGCCGCCGAGGCGTGCGGGCCGGCGGGGACGCCGCGCCCGGTGTCGACGAGCAGCGAGGTGAGCCGCCCGCCACCCGTGCCGGCGCCGGTGCCGCGCACGGTGGTGCCGGCAGGCGCCTGCCAGGTGACCTCGGTCGAGGTCTTGGCCACCCACTGGGTCAGCACCCAGGAGCCGGACCGGGCGGCCGTCACGGCGGGCGCCTCGTGCTGGGTGAGGGCGGAGGGCTCGACGTAGGCGGCGTGGTCGGTGACCGTGACGTCGCCGCCGCCCGTGCCGCGGTAGGCCTGGACGGAGATCTCGCCCTTGACGATGTCGGACGCCGTCGCGGTGAGCACCCGGCCGGCGTCGGCGTCGGTGGCGGTGCGGGTCCACGACCGGCCGGCGATACCGGTCAGGGCCACCGAGTCCAGCGCCGTCCAGCCGGCGGGGGCGGTGGTGGAGACGTCGGACCGGTTGAGCGCGAGGGTGAGGACCAGCGCGTCACCGGCGCGGACCGCTGCCGGCACGGTGACCTGGTGCGCCGTCGCGTTGGCCGAGGCACGCGCGCCGGCCGCGTAGGTCACCTCGGACGTCGCGGGCACCTCGGCCGGCCCGCCGCTGTAGGACTGGTAGAGGAACATCGCGCGCCCGCCCCAGGTGGCGCCGTCGACGCCGGGACCGGAGACCACCTCGGCGGCACCGGTCGGGCGGCCGCTCCGGCCGCCCCGCTCCCACGGCTGACGCCGCAGCTCGCCGGAGGTGGTGGCCCAGTAGACGTGCGTCCGGTCGACGAACATGCCGCGCGCCTGGGCGGGGTTGAGCCCGCCCGCGGGGGCGGCCTCGACCGAGTGGCGCTGGGCGCCGACGATGCCGCTGTGCGGGCTGAAGTAGCGGTAGTACAGCGTGCCGCTGTCGGAACGCGTGAAGTAGATGCGGCCGTCGTCGTAGAACATCGACGTCGCCATCCGCACGTCGGTGCGCCAGGAGCTGAGCGGGACGATCTGGTCGGCGCCGTCGACCGGGGTGGTCGCGGCGTAGGTGGTGCCGTTGAAGCCGCGGCGGTCGAAGGTGCCGTCGGTGCGACCGACGTACATCACGCCGTTGACCATGAACGCGCTGGTGACCTGGCGCCAGTCGAGGTCGCCGGTGGGTGCGGCGGCGGCCGGGGTCGGGGCGGAGCCGACCGCGAGGCGTCGCCGGGTCAGGGCGCCGGTGGAGGCTGCGGTGTAGACGTCGTTGGGCAGCACGGTGGACCGCTGCGCGGGGATCGCGGCACCGCCGGTCGGGAGCAGGGCGATGCGGCCGCGGTACTGGTAGTCCCCGATCCGGTCGGTGTCGGAGGCGACCCACAGACCGCGGTCGTTGACCAGGAAGTCGAAGACCCCGACGCCCTTGGCCCGGCCCGGGTTCCACCGCAGCGGGAGACCGTTGGTCGGGTCGAGCGCGGCGATGCCCTCGCGGGAGACCGCGCCCTCGCCGGCCCGGTCGCCGGCGAACGGGTTGTTCCACCACCGGTTGTGCCCGCCGACGTAGACCACGGTGTCGGTGATCTCCACGGCGTGCAGGGTGTCGCCGCCGGTGTAGTCGACCCACGAGGGGACGACGTCGTCACCCGTGGCGCCGGACTCGAAGCGGGCCGCGGTGTCGCAGGGGCCCGTGCTGCCGCCGTAGGCGCCGGTGGTCGTGACCACGAAGAAGCTGCCGTCCGGCGAGAAGTCGACGTCGCGCACGTAGCTGTCGAACGAGGACGAGCACGTCGGGGTGTAGAAGCGCGTGACGAGCGCGCCGGGCACGGCGGAGGCGCCACTCAGGTCGAGGGTGAGCAGCTGGCGCCGCTCGGAGCCGGCGAGGGCGGCGAAGTTGCCGACGGCGGCGAGACGGCGGCCGTCGGAGGTGATGTCGAGCTTGAGGACCTGGGTCACCCCCCGCCCCTTCAGGGTGCCGTTGACCACCAGGGACATGTACGGCGTGACCGCGCCGCTGGTCGGGTTGACCGTCGCCAGCGCGGCCTGGGCGCGGCCGCCGACGTGGGTGAACGCGCCGCCCAGCCACAGCCGTCCGTTGCTGAGCGCGGCGTCCTTGACGGCGCCGGAGACCGTGCCGGCGTTGAACGTCTCGACGACCGACCCGTCGGCGACCCGGATCCGGGCGACCCGCTGCCGGGCGACACCGCCGATCGTGGTGAACGTGCCCGTCACGTAGACGGTGGACCCGTCGCCGGCGGACAGGACCTTGGTGACCTCGCCGTTGGGGTTGGGCTGGAAGTCGGGCTTGATCTTCCCGGTCGTCTTGTCGAAGGCGAGGAGCCGCTGGCGCGACTGGGTGGCGACGTTGCCGCTGTCGTCGCGGGCCTGGGTGAAGGTGCCGCCGAGCAGGATGGTGTTGCCGACCTCGGCGATGGTCAGCACGCGGCCGTCGAGGACGTGGGGCGTGCCGGCCGCCGCGACCTCGGAGACCAGCTGCCCCGCCGGGGTGTCGGCGGCCGCCGGAGCGGCACCGGAGAGCCCGACGGACAGGGTCGTCACGACCAGGCTCGAGACCAGGGACACGAGGACAGACCGACGCATGCTGCTTCCCCCCAGGGAACGAACGAGGACCCGACGGGTCCCGGAGCTTGCAGCGTAGGAGCGCCGACACGCCCGACGAGCGGCGTCGGCGAGAGTTCACCGATCTTGGTGACGGCACGGGTGCGCCGGACCGGTTGAGTGGTTCCATGCCCCTCCCCACGGGTGCGGTCGTGCCCCGGGCGCCCGTTCCGGCCGTCCCTGCGCGGGGCAGCTCCGCGCACTGGCCGCTCACGGTGCTGCTCGCGGGGCTCCCGCTGTGGTGGGTGCTCGGCCTCGACTCGGTGCTGCCCGTGCTGCTCGCCGTACCGATGGCCGCACGGCTGCTGCGCCGGCGGGTCCGGGTGGTGCCGCGCGGCTTCGGCTGGTGGCTGCTGTTCCTGGTGTGGGTCGGGCTGGGCATCACCGTGCTGGGGGCCGACGCGCCCGGCGCCGTGCCGGGGGGCGACTCCTCGCGGCTGCTCGTCTACGGCTACCGCGCCGTGTGGTACGCCGCCTGCACGGTCGTCCTGCTGTGGGCGGCCAACGTGTCGCGGGCCGACCTCCCCGACGAGCACGTCCGTCGCCTCGTCGCCTGGCTGTTCGTGGTCGCCACGGCCGGCGGTCTCCTCGGCCTGCTCGCACCCGACTGGGAGGTGCGCTCGCTGGTGGAGGTGCTGCTGCCGGGTGACCTGGCCGGCACCCCGTTCGTCTCCTCGCTCGTGCACCCGCAGGCCGCCGACGTGCAGGAGGTGCTGGGCCGGGCGGAGCCACGACCCAAGGCGCCGTTCCCCTACACCAACACCTGGGGCAGCTGCATCGCGCTGAGCCTGGTCTCCCTGGTCGCGCTCGACCTGCGCCGGTTCCCCGCGCTGCGGGTCGGCCGGGTCGTGGTGATCGGCGCCGCCCTGGTGCCGGTCGCCTACTCCCTCAACCGCGCCCTGTGGGCCACGATCGCCGTCTTCCTGGTCGTGCTGCTCTGCCTGGCGCTGGTCCGCGGACGGACCGCGCGGGTGGTGCCCGGCGTGGTCGTGGGCGTCGTGGCCGTGGGCCTCCTCGCCGTGGGCCCGCTCGGCGGCCTGGTCCAGGACCGCCTCGACAGTCCGCACAGCAACGACCGGCGCGGCAGCCTCGCGGTCGCGACCACCGAGTCGGTCACCGAGGGCGCGCCGCTGGTCGGCTTCGGGAGCACCCGCGACGTGCAGGGTGGCTTCGGCTCCATCGCCGCGGCCGACTCCCCCGACTGCCCCGCGTGCGGGGCGCCCCCGCTGGGCACCCAGGGCCTGGGCTGGACCGTGCTGTTCGCGCACGGCTGGACCGGCCTGGCCTTCTTCCTCGCCTTCGTCCTGCTCGCGCTGGCCCGGTCGTGGCGGTGCCTGACGACCACGCAGGCGGTCGCGGCCTTCACCGTCACAGCGATCGCGCTCCAGCTGCCGTTCTACGACACCCTCGGCCTGCCGCTCTACCTGGTGATGCTGGCCGTCGGGCTCGCCGCTCGTGAGCACGCCGGCCCCGACCCCCGCCCCCGGCTGCCCGGGCCGCTGTGGCGGGTGGGCCACCGGCTCGGACGGCGCCGGGCCCTGGCCGCGGTCCTCGTCCCGGTGGGCCTCGGCACGGTGGCCGGCGCCGCCTGGCCCGCGCTCGCCGAGCCGTCCTACGCCGCCACGACCGTGGTCCAGCTCGCCCCCCGCGCCGACGCCCTGACCCCGAGCACCATCGACACCCAGGCGGCGCTGGTGCTGGGTCGGGACAATCTCGACCGCGCCGCCGTCCGCGCCGCCACCACCCCCGAGACCCTCCAGGAGTCCACCGCAGTGACCGCCCGCCCCGGCACCGACGTCCTCGACGTCACCGTGACCGCCCCCGACGCCGACTCGGCCAGGCGACGGGCCGACGCCGTCGTCGAGAGCCTCCCCCAGACCGACCCGGCCGGGGTGCCCGTCGTCCTCCGCTCCGCCGAGGTGCACCCCGTCGCCCGGCCCTGGGCCGTCGCGACCGCCTCCGGGCTCGGCCTGGGGCTGCTCGCCGGGCTCGGCCTGCTCCGGCTGCTCGACCGCCGGCCGCTGCACGGCCCGGCCCGGGCCGCCGCTCCCCAGCCGGCCGTGCTGACCGGGAGCCGCCGGTGAACGCCGTGCCGCCGGACTCCGCGACCCACCCGCCGGTCGACGTCGTCATCGCCACCCACCAGCGCCCCGAGCAGGTGCGCGAGGCCATCGCGGCCGTGCTCGCCCAGACGTACGCCGGGACGATCCGCTGCCTGGTCGTGCACGACCGCGCCGACCCCGACCCCACCCTCGTCGAGGCGCCGTCGGGTCGGCCGCAGCGCTCGGTCGACGTGCTGCGCAACCACCGCACCCCGGGCCTGGCCGGGGCCCGCAACTCCGGCATCCTGGCCGGCGCGGCCCCGCTCGTCGCGTTCTGCGACGACGACGACGTCTGGCACGCCGACAAGCTCGAGCACCAGGTCGGCCGCCTGCTCGACCGCGGCGCCTGCACCTCGGTCACCGGGATCGTGGTCGCCATCGACGACCGCCGCCACGTACGGGTGCCCCGCCAGGAGGAGATGACGGCCGAGGCGCTGCTGCGCCACCGGGTGATGGCCGCGCACCCGTCGACGGTGCTGGTCCGGCGCGACGCGCTCGACCGGATCGGGCTGGTCGACGAGGAGATCCCCGGCGGCTACGGCGAGGACTACGACTGGATCCTGCGCGCCGTCGACGCCGGCGGGCTCGACGTGGTCCCGCGGCCACTGGTCACCGTGCACTGGGGCGGGTCGCAGTTCGCCCGCGACTGGACCACCATCAACGCCGCGCTCGAGCACCTGCTCGACAAGCACCCCGGCTTCCACGACGACCCCAAGGCGCTGGCCCGGGTCCGTGGCCAGCAGGCGTTCGCCCTGGCGGCCGACGGGCAGCGCCGGGCGGGCCTGGCCGCGGCCGGGCGCACCGTGCGGGCCTCGGTCCGGGAGCCGCGGGCCTACCTGGCCCTCGCGGTCACGGCGGGCGTTCCGGCCGGCCGCATCCTCGACGCCCTCAACCGCCGGGGCCGGGGCATCTGACCCGACCCCCGTCGCCGACCGGCTAGCGCACGTCCTGGCGCGTCAGCGCGAGCCGGTCCTCGAGCACCTGCAGCATGCACAGCCCGTGCGAGGTCCCCTGCCGGCTCGGCGAGGCCTCGGCCAGCGTGAGGTAGCGGACGGTGATGGCCAGCAGGTAGAGGTCGGCCAGCAGCGACTCGAGCGAGTCATCGGTCCCGGGCAGCGCGGCCGCCACGGTCCGCGGGTGCATCCCGAAGCGGCTCGTGCTCAGGTTGACGGCGTAGTGCAGCCGGTCGAGGCCGGCGGGCACGCCCACCTCGAAGCGCTCCCAGTCCCACAGCCGCACCGGACCCCGACCCGCGGCCATGTTCCACGGCGACCAATCGCCGTGCCAGGCCGAGACCCGCAGCAGCCGGTTGCCGGCCCGGTCGCCCAGCACGGCCAGGCACTGCTCCAGCCGGTGACGCGTGGGCTCGTCACCGAGCAGCTGGGCGCCGGCGCGCTGCCGGGACCACCAGGCCAGGTTGGTCACCCGTGCGACCCCGGTGTCGAACGCCGCGGCCAGCTCGTCCATGGCGGCGACCGGCAGCCGGCGCGCGTCGTGCCGCGCCTGCCCGGGTCCGTTGGCCAGGGCGGAGACCACGAGCACCGACAGGTCGCGCCAGGTGCTCTGGTCGAGCACCCGGGGGGCCTCGAGGTGCTGCCACTCGTGCTCGGCGACCCGGTGCAGGGCCGAGCCCTCGGCGGCGACGTCGGCCACCGACCGCGGGGTGTCGCCGATCTTGGCGAAGCCGAGCACGTGGCCACGCTCGTCGAACAGCTGCAGCACCGGCTTGCGGTTGACCCGCGGGGTGCCCACGCCGAGGCTGGCGGCGACCGGCGTGCCGAGCCGCTCGGAGAGGTGGGAGAGCATCGAGTCGTGACCGGCGCCGGCCACGACGATCCGGTCGGACAGGTAGCCGCGGCTCACCCGGGCCAGGGCCGACGCGGTCCCCCGGACGATGCTGTCGCGGTAGGACGAGGCGACGCTGAACCGGCGCATCGACCGCGACGCCGCGGCGCCCGGCACCAGCGGCACCAGCAGCCGCGGGTCGCCGAAGCCGGGGACGACGGCGTAGGAGACCCGCGCGGGGTCGCGCACCGGCGCACGCGCGCCGATGCGGATCTCGCCCTCGGGGTAGAGCAGGGCCAGCGTGTCGACCAGCGCCACCAGGGCGAGCGCGCTCTCGGGCGCCACCCCGGCGGGCAGACCCGTGCCCCGGGCCGGCGCCTTCTCGGGAGTGGTCACCATCGCACGCACGCGAACAGGTGACGGCTGTAGTTGCCGGCGTAGGCGCCGACGCCGTCCTCGTCGGGCCCCAGGTCGATGATCTCGTCGAACGTCGTGTGCTCGCGCAGGAACTCCTGCACGTGCTGGTGGTCCCACTCGGGGAGGATGTCGCGGAACCACTCCTCGTTGGCCTGGCCGGTGTCGAGGAACAGCACCCGCCCCGCGGCGCGGTCGAGGAGCCGGACGAACTCGGCTCCGCCGGCCGGCCCCTCGTCGCGGACGATGTGGTGCAGCAGGCTGAAGCAGGAGACGACGTCGTAGCGGCCGGGCTCGGTGTCGCGCAGGAAGCCCTGCGCGTCGCCGGTGTGGACGTGGGTGGCATCGAGGTCGTAGACCACCGACCCCAGGAACGCGCCGAGGCCGTCGCGCTCGACCCCCTGGACCGCGAAGCCGCGCTCCCTCATCTGGGCGAGGAACCAGCCGTAGCAGCTGGCGACGTCGAGGTAGGACGGCGCCTGCACGTCGGCCGACTCGAGGTGGGCCGTGGCCGCCTTGGCCAGCCCGAGGTCGTCGAGCACCCGGTCCATCTTCTCGAGCCGGTCGGTGCACTTGCGCACGACGTGCCAGGACTTCTCGAGCTCGGGCGAGGTGACGGGCTGGTAGAGCTCGCGCTCCCCGCCGATCCAGGACATCTCGTCGAGCACGTCCTGCAGCGGCGTGCTCACCGGCACCCGGCGCACCCGGGCGCGGACGCCCACGGCGCCGGCGGCGGCGTACGCCGCGAGGCGGTGGTGGCCGTCGACGACCTGGTAGCAGTCGGAGTCACGGATCGGCGCGAGCAGCACCGGCGAGCCCGCCTTGCTCGCGTGGGGCCGCTCGGGCGCCGCCTCGGGTCCGGTCTCGGCCGCCACCTCGGCGGCCACCTCGATGCCCCAGGCCAGGAACTGGCGGGCCTGGTCGACGATCCCCTGGTCGTCGCGGGCCGCGAAGTACTGCCCCGACGTGGCGATCGCCGCTCGGGCCAGCTCGCCGTAGGACGAGCCGAGGATCTCCTCGTCGCTCAGCCGGACGTGGCGCGCCGCACGCAGCAGCTCGGCGTGGGGACCGTCGACGACCCGGCGCGACGGCCACAGGTGGTCGCCGGTGGCCTCCGCGAACTCCGCGGCCGTCATGCCGTTCTGCCCGCCGAGCAGGATGGCGCGCAGCGGCACCGAGTGCAGGCCGGGCCGCCACAGCACGGTCCTGGAGAGGGCGTGGCGCACGGGCGCCGGCATCGGCGTCCTCCGGGCGACGCCGAGGGCGCTGCCGGGCAGGCGGCGGCGCAGCTGGCGCCCCTGCCGGCGGGCGGACCGCTGCGCGGTGCGCGCCGCCGAACGCCACGAGGGTGCGGATCGCTGCAGGTTCATCATCGGACTTCCTCCTTGGCCCGCCAGGACGGCGGTTGACCGAGCACCGCCGCGAGGGCGGCGTCATGCGGTTCGTAGTGCTCCAGCAGCCGGCGCCGGAGGTCCTCCGGCACCGGGCGGGACGGACGGGCGTTCCAGGCATCGACCTGGGACGGGACGACGACAGGGAGCCCGAGCTCCTCCTGCAGCCGTACGTACTCGTGCGCCGGGTCGGCGAAGAACCGGTCGGCGTCGATGACGTGCACGCGGTCGGCGCCGAGCTCGTCGGTGAACCGACGGATCTGCTCGGCGTACTCGCCGCGCTGGACGTAGGCGTGGTGCCGGTGCTCGGCGCTGCGGTAGCCGGGCTCCTCCGCCATCAGGCGGAGCTCGCCGGCGGTGCGCACGCCCTCGGCCTCGATGGCCTCCACCAGCGGCAGGGTCTCGAAGCCACGGGCCAGCTCGTGGGCGTGGGCCGAGCGCGCGCGCTCGACCGGGTCACGCACCAGCACGACGACGTGCACGCCGGGGAGGTCCCGGGCGATGCGGCGCGCGGCCAGTGGGTGCGGCAGGTAGTAGCCGCTGACCTCGAAGGTGCGGCGCCGGCCGGACCGACCGCCCGGGCGCTTGAGCGGGAAGTGGCCGCGGTACCAGCGGGGCCCGCGGTCGTACTCGTCGTCGAAGTAGCTGGTGCCCTTGGTCAGGGTGGGCCGGACCAGCGCCGGGTGCTCGCTGAGGAGGCGGAAGAGGGTGGTGGTGCCGCAGCGCTGCGCGCCGACCACGATGATCTCGGGGGTCATCCGCCACGACGCGGTGCACCGTCCCCACAGCTGGGCCAGGGCGCGGACGCGACCCTGGGCGGGGCCCGACAGGCGTCTCCCGACGGTGCGGACGGACGGACGTGGTGACACGGGGACCTCCGGGGTGACAGGGGCGGCGACCGGCTCGCGCGACGGCGTACGACGCGACGAGGTGAGGGCCGCGGAGAGGACGTCGATCCCGAGCGGTCGGCGCAGGGCGAGCAGGGCGGCGGCGTAGGCGACGCCCGAGACGACGAGTGCCGGGACGACCAGCCCCCGGCCACCGAGGCCGCCGAGGCCGACCAGGGCGACCGGCGCGGCGCACACCACGGGCAGGGCGCCGGCGGCCCAGGCCGGGAGCCCGGCGGGCGTGGTGGAGCGCAGGTGGGGGCGGACCGAGCGCACCGTCAGCGCCGACCTGAGGACGAGCGCGATCGACCAGGCGACGGCCGCCCCGGGGATCCCCCAGCGGGGCACCAGCAGGAACAGACCGGCCAGGTCGACGGTGACCACGACGAGGGTGATCGACATGCTCACGCCGCTGCGCCCGAGCATCAGCAGCAGGGTGTCGACCGGTCCGCACGCCACCGCGCCCATCGTCGCGAGCGCCATCAGCCAGACCACGAGCTCGGCCTCGCCGGTGCGGTAGGAGTCGCCGAACAGGCCGAGGTAGGTCTGGGGCAGGCAGGCGACGACGAGCAGCGCCGGCCAGACCAGCAGGATCGCCCATGTCGTGCCGGCGCGGAACACCGTGTGCAGGGTGTCGCGGTCGTCGGCCACGAGGATGGCGGTGAACCGGGGCTGCAGCACCTGGGTGATGGCCAGGTTGACCAGCTGCCCGACGACGACGAACCGGGTGGCGACGGCGTACACGGCGGCGTGGGCGGGCGTCAGCAGGGCGGCGACGATGACGATGTCGGCCTTCTGCACCACGACCTGGGCCAGCTGCGCCACGCCGCGGGGGGCCGTGAACGACCAGAAGACCCGGGAGAGCCCGGCGTCGCCCTCCTCGTGGGTGCCGGGCGCGCGCTCGGCGACCACGCGGGCGAGCACCGCCGCGGCCACGGCGGCGCTGACGACGTAGACGCCGGCCCAGGCGGCACCGACGGTGGCGAGGCCGGCGCCGGTGAGCAGCGCCACGAGCACCGCGACGGGTTGCAGGCACGACCGCAGCAGCCGGTCGACGACGACCGTGTCGAGGATCCGACCGAAGCCGCGCGTGCCCGAGAGCAGCAGGTCGGTCCCGACCGCGCAGGGCAGGGCGACCAGCACGACGACGACGAGTGTCTCGCCGTGGCGGCCCAGGCCGAGCAGCGAGGACAGCGGCCCGGCGAGCGCCACCCCGACCACCGCCAGCAGCAGCGCGAGCGCGACGGGCGGGAGCAGCGCCACCCGCAGGAGGCGCCGCAGGTCGGCGTCGCGGCGGGACGCCTCGAGGCGGAGCATGAAGCGCCCGAGGCCGGCGTCGACGCCGAGGGTCGAGGCCGCGGCGATGACGCCGAACAGCGCGACGACGGCCAGGAACGAGCCGGCGTCCTCGGTGCTCATGCCGCGCGAGACGACGACGGTCAGCGCCACGCCGCCCAGCCCGGCGCACGCGGCGCCGATCAGCGAGAGCGCGCCGCCGCGGGCGACCTGGACGAGCTGGGTGTCGGGTCGGTAGGGCGCGGGATCGGTCGTGGTCGTCACACCGACACCACGGGAGGCAGGTCCAGGACCGGTCCCCTGTCGCCCGGCAGCACCAGGACCGTGCGCACGACGCCGGCCCCGAGCTGCCCCAGCATCGTCGCCGCGCCGTCGAGGTCGTCGAGCCGGACCTCCCCCGGCGTGACCGCCATCAGGACGACGTCGGCCGCGGCGGCGAGCGCCTGCGTGCGGGCGCTGCCGGGCTCGCCCGAGGTCAGCACCACGACGTCGTGCTCCTCGCGGAGCTGGTCGACCAGGGCGGTCATCTCCGGCGACGCGGCCAGGTCGTCGAGCGCGGCGGGGTCGTCGCCCGCGCCGAGGAACTGCAGGTAGGGACCGACGCGGAGCACGACGTCGTCGAGCACGTCGGGGTCGGTGAGCACCTGGGTCAGCCCGGGCCGCGGGCCACCGGCACCGGTGACGTCGACGACCATCGTGCGCAGCCGCGATGCCGCGCACTGCACCGCGAACGTGCCGGTCAGCCCGCCGCCGACGTCCTCGCGGGTCCGGGGCACGTCGGGGGGCACGGGCACCTGGGGCGCGGCCTCGACGACCAGCACCACCGTCGGCAGCTCGCGGTAGAGGCTGAGCACGGAGGCCCGCAGCCACGTGGTCGACGGGTGACCGGCCGGGAGTGCCGGCAGGACGCCGAGCACCGGCGTCTCGGCGCGCGCGAGGTCGTCGGCGGTGTGCACCACGTCGCCCAGGCGGCGCGCCAGCACGACCGCGGCGGCGCCCAGGAGCGCACCGGCGAGGAAGCCCAGCCCGGCGAGGGCGAGCAACCCGCCGGGGACGCCGTCGTCGACGGCGGCCGGCGTGACGACCCGGCCCGGGTCGGTGGGCGTCGCGCGCAGCTCGCCGATCTCGGCACGCAGCTCGTCGACGCGGGCGGTGGCCGCGCTGCTCTGCTCGGTCAGCTGCGCCGCGCGGGGCCCCGGGACCGCGGAGCCGGCCAGCTCGTCGGCGATGCGCTGGGCCTCGCGCTCGAGGGCGACGACCTCCTCGGTCAGGGTCGCGGCGCGGTCGAACAGCGCGGACTCGGCGACCGAGCGGCGGTAGTCGAGGTAGGTGGCGGCGAACGCCTCGGCGACCTCCCGGGCGGTGGCGGCGTCGTCGCCCGGCGTCGTGATCTCGAGGAGCTGGGTGTTCTCGGGGACCTCCACGCGCACGCCGTCGAGGGTCTCGGTGACCGGCGCGCCGGTGCCGAGCCGGCGCCCGACCTCCTCGCCCACCGTCTCGGAGACGGCGAGCTGGGCCTCGGTCTGGAGGTCGACCAGGTCGTCGGAGGAGCCGGTCGCGGCGTACGGGTTGCCGTAGAGCGGGGTGACCAGCACGACCACGCGGGCCCGCTCGGTGCCGGACGAGGCCTGGTGCCAGGCGACCCCGGCGGACGCGCCCAGCAGGCCCAGCAGGACGACGACCCCGACCGCCACGAGGGTTCGCCGGGAAGCCACTGGCCGGCGGTCGCCGACGTCGTAGCTGGTGCGCCGCCCGAGCATGGGGCTCCCTTCGTCCGGTCCATTCTGGGGCGCACCGGGGGGCCCGGACCGCCCCGAGCCCCAAGGTCACTCACTTTGGGGATGCCTCACCCTTCCGGAGGGACGAGCGTTGCTCTCGTCGGGCCACACCCCCCGGTCCGATGGGCGCCCGTCGGCGCACCGCTCGAGCGATCGGGCGGGCGTCGGCGGGCTCGCTCGTGGTGCGCGGGCCGGGGACCCTCGGCCACCGCAGCCGGGTCGCCCGTGCCCTAGCATGACGACCGCTGTCGGGGAGGGCGGCGGGCCACCAGACGTCGTGGCGGGGGGATCGCATGTCGGAGGAGCAGGAGAGCGACGGCCGGGCCGTCACGCTGCGGCTGCTCGGCACCCTGACCATCGAGCGCGGCGACACCGGCCCGGTCCCGCTCACCGCCTGGCGCAGCGGCAAGAGCCTCGACCTGCTCCGGCTGCTCGCCCTCGACAGCGGGCTGCCCGTGCGGGCGGCCTCGGTGGCGGCCGCGCTGTGGCCCACCGCCGCCCCCCAGCGCGCCGCGGCCAGCCTCCGGACCGCCGTCAGCGAGGTACGCCGCAACCTCGGCGCCGACACCGTCGCCCGCCAGCTGGACTCGCTGGTGCTGACCGGGGTCTGGGTCGACGTCGTCGAGTACCGCCGGCTCGCGCTGCTGGTCCACCTCGCCGCCCGCGAGGACCGCTGCGACGACGTGCTCGAGGCGGGGCGGGCCGCCGCGGGGCTCTACCGCGGCGACTTCCACGCCCACGACGACGACAGCGCCTGGTGCGAGGCCGAGCGCGAGTCGCTGCGCCAGACCCACGGCGAGGTCCTCACCGAGACCGCCACCTGCGCCCTCCACGTCGAACGCTTCCGCGAGGCCCGCGACCTCGGTCGCGCCGCCATCGAGTGGGCGCCGTCGTCGGAGCAGGCCCACCGCACCCTGATGGGCGCCCACGCGGGGCTGGGCGAGGTCGCCGCCGCCCTCCACGTCTTCGAGGGCTACCGCGCCCGCCTCGCCGAGGAGCTCGGGGCCGACCCCTCGGTCCAGACGCGTGAGCTGCACCTGCGCCTGCTCCGCGGCCTCGACCCGGGCTGACCCGGGCTGACCCGGGCTGACCCGGCGTCACGAGCAGGCCGGCTCGTCCTCCGGGGACGGCGGGCACCGGGCCGCCTCGACGGTCAGCGCGGGACCCGGTCGGAGCAGGTCGACCCAGGGCTCGGGGACGACCACGTCGTCGACGCCGGCATAACCCAGGTTTCCGGCCTCGGGACCGGTGCCGACGGGGTAGGCGTAGCCCTGGTCGTCGACGAGCACCGGGTCGCCCGCGTCGTCGGCCGACCACCCGCCCGCCCGCACGAGCGCGCCCCGCCCCGGCTCCACCGAGACGTCGACCTCCTCGGCGGGCACGCCGGCAGCCGAGGCGTCGGTGTCGTCGTCGGTCGTCGCGAGCAGGACGCCGGGCCGCCCGCCGTCGGTGTCGAGGACGGCGCACGGCTGCGCGGCCGGCGGGGCGGTCTCGACGACGGCGTCGGGCCAGGAGGTGCCGGGCAGCGGGTCGGTCATGACGTCGCCCTCGGGCAGCCGCGCCGCGGCGTAGGTCACCAGCGGGTCGCCGCGGGGGAACGACAGCTGCTCGTAGAGGGCGGCGGCGAACGCGGTGAGGGCCCGGGGTCCGGTGGTGGTGAGCAGGTAGGAGCGGCCGTCGACCTCGAGCAGGTCGCCGACCTCGGCCGCCTCGCGCCCGGCGGCGTCGTCGAGCCCGGCGCGCAGCGACCACGCGTCGTCGAGCGCGGCGTCGTCGATGCCGAACCGCGCGCGCTCCAGCGCCCCGCCGTCGGGCAGGAGCGTGACCCAGGAGTCGGGGACGGTCACGGCGAGGTCCTGGTCGGTGCCGGCGACGGCGTCGAGGACCGGGTCGGTGCGGCCGCCGTCGGGGACGGGGTAGGCGTGGGCGCGCTCGTCGTCCCGTCCCGCGGACCCGGCGTGGGCGACGAGGTGGAGGTCGCCCGAGACGGTGCGGACCAGGAACGCCGCGCTGGGGTCCGGGGTGACGTCGGGGCGGTCGGCGACGCGGACCCGCACCCCGCTCGGGCCCCCGGTGGCGGTGGCGCCGGTGCAGGCCGACCAGCCCGTGGCGACCAGGTCCGAGGCGCGTGGCGGTGTGGCCGGCGCGCCCAGGATGCCGATCGCCGCACCGCGCGGCCGGTCGTCGAGCTCGTCGCGGGCGACCTCGGTGGGCGAGGTGTCAGCGCCGAGGAGCAGCATCGCCGAGGTGAGGTTGGCCAGGCGCCGCACCTCGGTGTCGTCCTCGTCGTCGTCGGTGGCCGCGGTGCGCAGCACCAGGAAGTCGGCGCCGGTCTCGCGCTCGGTGACCAGGCCCTCCTCCGTCCAGTCCACCGTGGACGGCGACCGCACGACGCCGACCACGGCGGCGCCCGCCACGAGGAGCACGGCGAGCGCCAGGCCGGCCACGATCGTGCGCCCGGGTCGGGCCGGCTCGACCTCGCGCCCGCCGGGCGCGCCGGAGACGAACGCCGTCACCAGGCGCCGGCGGTTGAACGCGTGCGCCTCGACCAGGTCCTTCTTGGTGGCCACGGCGACTCAGGTGGGCAGCACGTCGACCAGGCCGGTGGCCAGGACGAGCAGCGGGACGAGGGCCACCAGCGCGACGGTCTCGAGGACGTCGCCGAACCGGCCGCGGCGCACCGAGGGCGCGGACGGGACCAGGGTGAGCGCGAGCAACCCGGCGCCGGTGGCGGCCAGGACGACGGCGACCGTGGGCTGCCAGTCAGGCTGGCGCACGAGCAGCGCGACCACGACGGCCACCAGGCCGGCGATCCCCGAGCCGAGCCCCACCAGGACCTCGGCGCCGGTGCGGTACTGCCGGGTGCGGAGCATCACCACCAGGCAGGCGACGACGGCGAGCAGCGTGCCGGCCAGGCCGAGGTCGACGGCGAGCGGAGCGGTGACGACGAGGAGGAGCCCGACCGTGGTCGAGATCGCGACCAGGATCTCGTGGGCCACGCGGGCGTCGGCCGCCACCCGGGCGGCGTCGACGCGGGTCGGCGCGGCCGACCCCGCCGACCCGGCCGGCCCTGCCGCGTCGGGGGACGGGTCGACCTGGTCGACCCGGGTGCCGGCCACCCCCAGGGCCAGCCAGGGGAAGACGCTGCCGACGAGGACCACGAACGTGGTCACGCAGGTGATCAGCACCTCGGGTTCCGCTCCGCTGCTCTCGACCACGAGCCCGCAGGCGGCGAGGACCGCGCCGGCGACGACGGCCGGGAGCAGCAGCGTCCGTCCGGCCCCGAGCCCGACCACGCACACCACCCCGGCCGCGGCCAGCGCGCTGCCGGCGACGGCCAGCCGGTGGCCCAGGAGGGTCTCGGTGTCGGCGACGACCAGGCCGGCGGTGGCGGCGTAGCCCGCGCCGATCCAGGCGACGGTGACGGCGGCCTCCGGCTCGCGCTGGACCCGCGAGAGCACCACGGCGCCCACGACGAGCGCGGCCGAGACCGCGGCCGCCACCACCGCCGCGACGCTCGTGGACTGGTCGAGCAGGGCCACCGCGCCGAGGGCGAGGAGCAGCGTCGCCGCCGCGAGCGCCGTACGACGGCCCGACGCGGGCGTCCACGGCACTAGCTCGCGCTCGACCACGTCGGCCATGGCCTCGACCACGTCGTCGTACACGGGTGGGACGGGGTCGTCGACGCGGGCCGCCACGGTGATCAACGACCCGTCCTCGACGCCCTGCACGACGAGCCCGGCGTCGGCAGTGAGCCGTCGTCCCTGCGAGGTCACCAGGCGGTAGCCCCCGTGGACGGTGGCGGGGTCGAGCAGGCCGACGCTGCGCGCCAGCTCGGGCACCAGCTCGGCGACCGGGACGGCGCCCGGCAGGACCAGGTCGACGCGGCGGGTGCCGGAGGCGACGGTGACACGCACCAGCCCGGAGGTGCCGACCGGCGCCTGGCTCATCGTCGCTCCCGTCCGTGCTCGCGTACGTCGCGGACCATCATCGCGGGTCGGGCGCCCCAGGGGCCGGAGGGGCCGGGACCGGGCGGGTCCCGGCCCGCCCGGCCGTCACCCGAACTGGGCCGCTCCGCGCCGGTCGGCGTCCTGGTAGGCCAGGTTGGACTGCCGCACCGCGACGTGGGTCTCGGTGAGCAGGTCCTTCAGCTGCTCGACCGCCCGGTCCCAGCGCGCCTGGGCGACGGCGTAGGACTGCTGGGCGCGGCCGGACCAGTCGCTGCGCAGCGGGCCGAGGTCGGTCTCCAGGCGCTGGAGCCGCTCGCCGATCTGCCGGACCGTGACCTGCAGGTCGGCGGAGGCGCGGTCGAGCGCGACGTGGTCGACGCGGATGCCGTCGAGGCTCATCGGACCCCCGCCCCTCAGCCGAGACGACCCGCGAGGCGACCGAAGCCGGCGCCCTGCTCGTCGTCGGTGGTCACGTTGGTCCGCTCGGTCGCGCCCAGCGACCGGGCGAGGTCATCGAGGGCGTCGACGATGACCGCCTGCTTCTCCGTCCAGGTCCGGTGCAGGACGAAGAACGCCGCGGCGCCCTGCCCGCCCCACGCCCCGCGCAGGCCCGCGACCTGGTCGGTCATCCGGGCGCTGATCCCGTGCAGCTCCGCGCGGGCGTCGGTGACCAGGCCTGCGGCCCGGCTGAGGGTGCCGTCACCCTGTCCGTACTGGTGCATGTCGTCATCTCTCTTCGTCCTTTGTCGACCCGCCCCCGGTGGACGGGCTGCCGAGCCGGGTACCCGGGCGGCCGACGGCGGCAAACGTCAGCTCGTCGTCGTCCACAGGGCGTGGACGAGACCGGCCGCGACGACCACCGACCCGAGCGCCAGGACGCCGCACAGGGTCTCGGCGACGTCGGCCGCCCGCGACCACCACGCCGAGCGGAGGCCGCGTCCGACGGCGACGCCGACCGGCACCAGCAGCACCCCGGCACCGATCGCGGCGTAGGCGAGGAGGTCGGACCGGTCGCCGACGCCGGACCCGAGGACGACGGCCAGCAGCGCCAGCCCGCAGGCGAGCCCGGCGACCCGCAGCAGGGCCCGGGCGGCCGCGTGCCGGTGGCTGCGGGCCGCCAGCAGCAGCGCGGCGCCGACGAGCCCGACCTCGAGCCGGGCGCCGAGGTCGTCGATCCACAGCCCGTCCTCCCGCAGCAGCGCGGCGGCGGCGAACGCCGTGACGGCGAGGACGCCGGCGCACGCGGCCACGACCGTGCGGCCCGCCCGTTCGGCGACCTCGGCGACGCCCCGTGGCGCGACGGCCCGGCGGCCCGGCGCGGCAGGGGTCGCGTGGGCGGTCCACGCGGTGGCCGCGAGCCGGTCGAGGTCGAGCAGCTCGTCGTCGGGGGCGTCGACGGCCAGCTGGGGCACGACGCGAGCGGCGAGCATGGCGGCCGCCAGCAGCACCGCCCACACCACCCGGTCGGCGACGTCGGCGAGCGTGCCCGCGAGGACCGTCGCGGCCACCGCGGCACCGCCGATCACCCAGACGCGCAGCACGTCGCGGCTCCCCCGGTCGCGGGCTCGGACGGCCGGCCAGGCCACGGCCGCGGTGGCGGCCGCGGCCAGGCAGCCGACGCCGACCACGAGCGGGAGCCGCCCGGGCTCCCAGGCGATCGCCCACGCCGCGGCCCCGGCGTACGCCGGCGCGACCAGCACGCGCTGGCCCGCGAGCGGGCCCAGCGGCACGACCCCGACCGCCGCACCGGCCAGCAGCAGCACCACCACCACGGGACGCAGGTCGGAGCCGTCGGGCAGGCCGGTGGCGGCCCACCCCGCCAGCACCGCGGCCGCCAGCGCGACGGCGCACCACAGGCCCGACAGCGCGCCGGGCACGAGGCGGCCTCGTGCGCGGGTGCTGCCGAGCGCGGGGGGCGGCGGGCCGGAAGGGGCCGGAAGGGTGCCGGGAGCCGTGGCCACCAGGACGGTGCCCGTGACGACGCCGGCCGCGGCGAGCGTGACGTCGTCGGGCAGCGGCTGCCCGCCCGGGGTGCACAGCGCGGGCACCTCGCCGAGCGCGGCCTGACGGGCGTACTCGCGGGCGACGTCGGCGCCCGACGCGGCGGCCGGGACGCGGAGGTCGAGCACGCCCGCGGGGCCGTGGACGCTGACCGAGAGGGCGTCACCGGCGCGCGCCGTGCGGCTCACCGGACCTCCCGGACGTCGAGACGGAGGGCCGGGCGGCCGGCCCCGTGGGCAGCAGGGTAGTCGGCGGGCGCCGGGCGTCCGCAGGTCCCGGCACGTCGTCCGCCGGCGCTCTATCATCGCCCAGACCGCGGCGTCTCGGACCGCGACCACGACGCGACGGGGGCCCGATGACCACCCAGGCGCAGCCCACGCTGCGGGGTCGGCGCGTCGAGCGGCCCGAGGTGCCGAGCGGCCAGGTGGTGCTCAAGCCGCCGCCGCCGCTGCGCCCGAGCGAGGGTGCCGCCGGGGTGGCGCTGACGGCGATCCCGATGCTCGGCAGCGTCGGCTCGATCGTGCTGGTGGCGACCATCTCCCGCGGCGCGGGCACCGACAGCTCGATCGGCACCCGCAGCCTGCTTGCGGCCGGGATGTTCCTGCTCGCGACCCTCGGCTTCCTGGTGCTGCAGGTCGACCGGCAGCGCAAGCAGCGCAGCCAGCAGGTGGGCGGCTCGCGCACGGCCTACCTGCGCTACCTCGCAGGCGTGCGCACCCTGGCCCGCGACGCCGCGACCCAGCAGCGCCGCGCCCTGACCTGGCAGCACCCCGAGCCGGCGGCGCTGCCGGCGCTGGCCGAGGAACGCACCCGGGTCTGGGAGCGCGGCGCGGGTGACCCCCGGTGGCTGCAGGTGCGCTGGGGCACCAGCGACCAGCCGCTCGCGCTCGACCTGGTGCCCCCCGACGGCACCCCTGCCGACGACGCCGACCCGGCCGCCGAGTCGGCCCTGCACCGCCTGCTGGCGGTGCACCGCGTGCAGCCCGACCTCCCCGCGGCGTTCGACCTGCGCGCCTTCGACCGCGTCGAGCTCAGCGGCGAGGCCGAGCACGCCCGGGCCCTGGCCCGGGCGATCGTCTGCTCGGCGACCGCCTTCCACTCCCCCGACCACCTGGTCGTCGCGGTGCTCGCCGCCGAGGAGCACCTGGCCCACTGGGACTGGGTGAAGTGGCTCCCGCACGCCTCGAGCCGCGAGCAGACCGACGCGGTCGGCCCGATGCGCATGGTGAGCACCTCGCTGGCCGACCTCGCCGCGCTGCTGCCGCCCGGGCTCGGCGACCGCCCGCGCTTCGGCGCCGACGAGCGGCCGGCGTCCCCGCACGTGCTGCTGGTGACCGACGGTGCCGACCTGCCCCCGGGCAACCACGTCGTCCCGCCCGACGGGCTGCACGGCGTGACGGTCCTCGACCTGCCGGGTCGGTGGACCGACCCGGTCGACGCCGACCGGCTGCACCTGCGGCTGACCGGCGAGCGCGACGCCGACGGCCGGGTCGCGGCCGAGGCGCTGCGCCGGCACGAGACGCCGTCCGCCGGCCGTGCCGACCAGTGCGACCTGGCGACCGCCGAGGCGTTCGCCCGCCGCCTCACCCCGCTCCTCGACGTCGCGGTCGCCGGCGCCGGGGACGCCGCGACCCCCGGCGACCTGGCGGGGGCCGTCGACCCCCTCGACCTGCTCGGGCTCGGCGACGCGCACACCCTCGACCAGCAGGCGGCGTGGCGGACCCGGCCGGCCCGCGACCGGCTGCGGGTGCCGATCGGGGTCGGCGAGCACGGCGTCCCGGTGCACCTCGACCTCAAGGAGTCGGCCCAGCAGGGCATGGGGCCGCACGGGCTGGTGATCGGCGCGACCGGCTCCGGCAAGTCCGAGCTGCTGCGCACGCTGGTCCTGGGGCTGGCGATGACCCACCCGCCCGACCAGCTCACCATGGTGCTCGTCGACTTCAAGGGCGGCGCGACGTTCGCCGGGATGGCGCCGATGCCGCACGTCTCGGCGGTGATCACCAACCTCGCCGACGACCTGACCCTGGTCGACCGGATGCAGGACGCCCTGTCGGGCGAGATGGTCCGGCGCCAGGAGCTGCTCCGGGCGTCCGGCAACGTCGCCTCGGTCCGCGACTACGAACGGGCGCGCGCCGCCGGCGAGGACCTGGCGCCCCTGCCGTCGCTGTTCATCGTCGTCGACGAGTTCTCCGAGATGCTGGCGGCCAAGCCCGAGCTGCTCGACCTGTTCGTCGCCATCGGCCGGCTCGGCCGCTCGCTCGGGCTGCACCTGCTCCTGGCCTCGCAGCGGCTCGACGAGGGACGGCTGCGCGGCCTGGAGTCCCACCTGTCCTACCGGGTCGGGCTGCGCACCTTCAGCGCCCAGGAGTCACGGGCGGTGCTCGGCGTCCCCGACGCCTACGAGCTGCCCGCCGTGCCCGGGCTCGGCTACCTCAAGCCCGACCCCACCACCCTGACCCGGTTCAAGGCGGCCTACGTCTCCGGCCCGCCGACGACCGCGCGGGCCGTCGTCCGCCGCGACGAGGGCGGGCACGTGCGCGGCATCCTGCCGTTCACGATCTCCGAGGTGCTCACGCTCGACTCCGAGCCGGCGCTCGGACCCGAGCCGGCCACGCCGGCGCCCTCCGGAGCACAGGAGTCGCTGCTCGACCTGGCGGTGGGCCGGATGCGGGGGCTGGGGACGCCGGCGCACCGCGTCTGGCTGCCGCCGCTCGCCGACCCCGACCCGCTCGACCGGCTGCTGGGCGACCTCGCCCCTGACCCCACCCTCGGCCTCGTCTCGCGGCGGTGGCGGGCGCTCGGCGGGCTCGTCGTCCCGCTCGGCACCGTCGACCGCCCGCGCGAGCAGCGCCGCGAGACCCTCACCCTCGACCTCGGCGGGTCCGCCGGCCACGTCGCGGTCGTCGGCGGCCCCCGCAGCGGCAAGAGCACGCTGCTGCGCTCGCTGGTGGCGAGCCTGTCGCTGACCACGACGCCGCTCGAGAGCCAGTTCTTCGTGCTCGACTTCGGCGGCGGCACGTTCGCACCGCTGACCTCCCTGCCGCACGTCGCCGGGGTCGCCACCCGCGGCGAGCCCGACGTCGTACGCCGCGTGGTCGCCGAGGTGCAGGGCGTCGTCGACCGGCGCGAGGCCTACTTCCGGGCCCAGGGCATCGACTCGATCGAGACCTACCGCGCCCGGCGGGCCGAGGGGCGCGCCGACGACGGCTACGGCGACGTGTTCCTCGTCGTCGACGGCTGGAGCACGCTGCGCTCCGACTTCGACGACCTCGAGCTCGCCCTGCAGGTGCTGGTCTCGCGGGGCCTGACGTTCGGCCTGCACCTGCTGGCCGGCGCGTCCCGGTGGAACGACTTCCGCGCAGCGGTGCGCGACGTCTTCGGCACCCGTCTCGAGCTGCGGCTCGGCGACCCCGTCGACTCCGAGATCGACCGCAAGCAGGCCGCGCTGGTGCCGAGCGGGCGCCCGGGGCGCGGCCTGGTGCCGGGCGGGCTGCACTTCCTGGCCGCCCTGCCCCGAGTCGACGGCGTCGCGTCGGCCGCCACGCTCAGCGACGGCGTCGACGACCTGGTCGCCCGGTCGCGGGCCGCGTGGACCGGGCCGGCCGGGCCCAAGGTGCGGCTGCTGCCCGAGCGGGTCGGGCTCGACCGGGTCCTCGAGCTGGTCGGCGGCGCCGGCCGGCCGGGCCGGCTCTACCTCGGCATCGACGAGCGGGAGCTGGCACCGGTGGGGACCGACCCCGACACCGAGCCGCACCTGCTGCTCCTCGGCGACGGGGGTTCGGGCAAGAGCGCCTTCCTGCGCGCGCACTGCCGCGAGGTGGTGCGCACCCGGACGCCGCAGGAGGCACAGCTCGTCGTCGTCGACTACCGCCGCTCGCTGCTCGGCGAGGTGCCCGAGGACTACCTGCTCAACTACCTGACCTCCGCGGCCCAGGCGCAGCCGGCCCTCAAGGAGCTCGCCGCCTACCTCGAGAGCCGCATCCCCGGACCCGACGTCACCCCCGAGCAGCTGCGCAACCGCTCGTGGTGGACCGGCGCCGAGGTGTTCGTGGTCGTCGACGACTACGACCTCGTCGCCACCCAGCAGACGTCGCCCGTCGCGCTCCTGGCGCCGCTGCTCCCGCAGGCCCGCGACGTCGGCCTGCACCTCGTGGTGGCCCGCCGCTCCGGCGGTGCGTCCCGAGCGCTCTACGAGCCGGTCCTGCAGGCGGTCCGCGACCTCGCGATGCCGCAGCTGCTGCTGTCGGGCTCACCCGACGAGGGTCCGCTGGTCGGCAGCCTGCGCCCCACCCCGCTCCCGCCCGGCCGCGGCCGGCTGGTCACCCGCGAGCGCGGCGTCGAGGTCGTGCAGACGGCCTGGACCGAACCGAGGCTGTAGGTGACGAGCCGCCGGCGGTGGCTCAGTGCAGGTGCTCGCCGGGACCGGTGACCTTGAGGTGCGGCAGGTCGTCGAGGTGGTGGTGGAGCTCGTGGGTGCGCCGGTAGCCGGTGTGGCTGACCCGCCAGCCCTGCGGCGTACGGACGTAGCGGTCCTCGTAGAACGACGCCCCCTCGAGCATGAACCTGAAGGCCTCCACGACGACGCGGTCCTGGAGGTACCAGCGCCCGACGGCGGTGTCGCCGTCGACGGTGATCTCGGGGTGGTGCACCTGGTGCAGGGTCAGCATCCCCTCGCCGAGGTTCTGGCGCATGTAGTCGACCAGCGCGGCCCGGTCGGCGAAGGCCAGGCCGTTGTAGTCACCGGTGGCCTCCGGCACGAAGCAGTCGGCGAACGACGTCCAGTCCTTGGTGTCGAGGGAACGCAGGTAGCGGTACTTCAGCTGGCTGATGTCGTGGGTCGCGATGAGGTCGTCGAGGGAGGTCACCGGAGCAATGTAAGCGGGATCACCCCAGGGTGAGACGCGGATGTAACCCGGGGTCAACCTCCCGGAAGAGTTGCTGCCGGAGGCTCTCCCCATGACCGAGAAAGAGATGCAGGAGGCCCAGACGCTCGATCAGCGTCGCGCCGCCCGTGCTGCCCTGAAGACCCGCCACTCCCAGAGCGTCGTCAAGCTCATGGACGAGCGCACCGACCTCCGCGGCGTCCACCCCCTGGCCGACTTCGTCGACGAGAGCGTGCGCTGGACGGCGTGACCCGAGGGGCTACCGCCGCCCGGTCTTGAACATCCCGCGCACGATCTCGCGGGCGGCGGTGCGCATCACGTCCTTGAAGGCCGTCGACGTCACGATGTCGTGCACCATGCCGGGGTCCTCCCGCGGCGCCGGCTTCGCCTTGGCCCTGGGCCTCCTCGGCGCCGGCACCTTCTTCTCGGCCGCCTCGTCGGCCGCCTCGTCGGCCGCCTTGGCCGCGCCGGCCTCGAGCCGGGCGGCGAGCCGCTCGCGGGCGCTGTCGCGGTCGACCGCCTGGCCGTACGTCGCCTGCCGCGGGCTGGCCGCCACGGTGGCGGCGACCGCGGCCGGGTCGCTGGGACCCATCAGCGACTCGGGGGCACGCAGCCGAGTCCACGCCACCGGCGTGGGGGCGCCGCGCTCGTCCATCACCGTGACCACCGCCTCGCCGATGCCGAGCGACGTGAGCACCGCGCCGAGGTCGTCGTAGCCGCCACTCGGGTAGGTGTCGACGGTCGCCCGCAACGCCTTGGCGTCGTTGGGGGTGTGGGCACGCAGCTGGTGCTGGACGCGCGAGCCGAGCTGGGCGAGCACCTCGTCGGGCACGTCGGTGGGGCGCTGGGTCACGAAGAACACCCCGACCCCCTTGGACCGGATCAACCGCACCGTCTGGGCGATCTGGTCGAGGAACGCCTCGGAGGCGTCGTCGAACAGCAGGTGCGCCTCGTCGAAGAAGAAGACCAGCCTGGGCTTGTCGACGTCGCCGACCTCGGGCAGGTCGTGGAACAGGTCGGCCAGCAGCCACATCAGGAACGTCGAGAAGATCGCCGGCCGGTCCTGCAGGTTCGGCAGCTCGACCAGCGAGATCACCCCCCGCCCGTCGTCGGTCGTCCGCAGCAGGTCGGCCGACTCGAACTCCGGCTCGCCGAAGAACGCGTCGGCGCCCTGGTCGGCCAGTCCGATCAGCTCGCGCAGGATGACGCCGGCGGTGGCCGAGGACAGGCCCCCGAGCGCCTTGAGCTCGGGCTTGCCCTCGTCACTGGTGAGGTGGGTGACGACCGCCCGCAGGTCGGCGAGGTCGAGCAGCGGCAGGCCGGCCCCGTCGGCGTAGTGGAACACCAGGCCGAGGCTCGACTCCTGGGTCTCGTTGAGCCCGAGGACCTTGCTCAGCAGGACGGGACCGAACGCCGACATCGTCACCCGCAGCGGCACGCCCGCACCCTCGCCGCCCAGGGCGTAGTACTCGACGGGGAACCCGGTCGCCGTCCACGTCTGCCCGACCGAGGCGGCTCGTGCCGCGACCTTCTCGCCGCCCTCGCCGGGCGTCGCGAGACCGGACAGGTCGCCCTTGATGTCGGCGGCGAAGACGGGGACGCCGGCCGTGCTCAGCTGCTCGGCGAGCAGCTGCAGCGTCTTGGTCTTGCCGGTCCCGGTGGCGCCGGCGACCAGGCCGTGCCGGTTGAGCATCGCCAGCGGGATACGCACCGGCACCGGGCTGAGCGTCTCGGCGTCGAGCATCAGGCTGCCGAGCTCGAGCGCCGGGCCGGCGAAGGCGTAGCCCGCCGCGACGGCCGCCTCCAGGGGGCTCTGCTCGGTGGGCGCTGCCGCGTCGGGGGTGCCGGTCATGCTCAGGAGGATAGGGGTGGGCCGCGGGCGCGCGTTTACACTCCCGACGTGATCTTCAAGCGCGTCGGTGAGGGGCGTCCCTACCCTCCCCACGGACTCAGCTCCGCCGCCTGGGCCTCCGTGCCCCCGCGGCAGGTGCGTCTCGACGAGCTGGTCACGACCAAGGACACCCTGCAGCTCGCGGCCCTGCTCGACGAGGACTCCACCTTCTACGGTGACCTCTTCGCGCACGTCGTCGTCTGGCGCGGCGAGCTCTACCTCGAGGACGGCCTGCACCGCGCGCTCCGCGCCGCCCTGCACCAGCGCAACGTGCTGCACGCGCGGGTCCACCGCCTCGACCCGGAGGTGGCACGGTGACCACTCGCTCGCTCGGCCACGTGCGCACCGCGGCGACGCTCGTCGTCCTGGTGCTCCTGCTCGGCTTCGCCGTCGCGCGCGGCCTGGCCTCGGTCACCGAGCCGTTCCCGGAGCGTGCCGACCCCCCGATCTGCGTCGAGAGCGCGGTGACCCAGGGCGACATCCTCCGGCCCGGGGGCGTGACCGTCAGCGTGGTCAACGCCGGCGGGACCAACGGGCAGGCCCGCAAGACCCGCGACGCCCTCGTCGACCGGGGCTTCGACCCGGGCGAGGTGGCCAACCAGCGCGACGAGAAGGTGACGACGGCCCAGATCCGGGTGGCCGGCGGGCGGTCGCCCGCCGTACGCCTCCTGCGCACCTACCTCGGCGGCCAGGTCGAGGTGGTCAGTTCCGAGGCCGGCTTCGCGGGCATCACGGTCGTCGTCGGCGACGAGTTCCCCGGCGTGCGTGCCGGCCGCGCGCAGCTCAAGGTCACCGACGACGCCACCGTCTGCGGTCCCCCGGCGCTCAGCTGAGCGTCCCGCGGCTCAGTCGGTCAGCCACTGGGCCAGCCGGCCCCTCGCGCTGACCTGGCGCAGTCGCTCCTCGGTGCGCTCGCGCATCCGGCGCGGGGTGACGACGAGCAGGTCGTCGCCGTGGCGCAGCACCGTACGGCGTTCGGGCACCAGCGTCTCGCCGTCGCGGATCACCAGCGACACCGACGCGCCCTGGGGGAGCCGCAGCTCGCCCACCTCGACGCCGTGCAGGCGCGAGACGGGACTGATCGTGATCTGCAGGAGGTCGGCCTGCACCCGGTCGAGCGGCGCCGCCTCGAGGTCGAGGTCGCGGGGCTCGGAGCGGCGCGTCACCCGCAGCAGCCGGGCGACCAGCGGCAGCAACGGAGCGGTGATCACGGTGTAGACGATGACCATCACGAAGACGATGTCGAAGAGTCGCTCGGCGTCGTCGACCCCCTCGCTGAGGGGGATCGTGGTGAGCACGATCGGGACGGCACCGCGCAGGCCGGCCCACGACAGGAACGACAGCTCGCGCCACGGCATCGGTCTGACGACGCTGCTCACCGCCACCGACACCGGTCGCGCGACGAGGGTGAGCAGTAGCCCGGCGGCCACGGCGGTGCCGACCGTCCCGAGGCTGATCCGTCCCGGCGAGAGCAGCAGCCCGAGCATCACGAACAGCCCGATCTGCGCCAGCCACGCGATGCCCTCGGCGAACGAGCGGGTGGTGCCGCGGTGGGGCAGGTCGGAGTTGCCCAGCACCAGCGCGGCGACGTACACCGCTGCGAACCCGCTGCCGTGCAGGTAGACCGAGGCGCCGTAGGCCAGGAAGGCCAGGCAGATGACGGCCAGCGGGTAGAGGCCCGACGACGGCAGCGCGACCCGCCGCATCATCCAGGCCCCGCCGAACCCGACGCCGAGCCCCATCGCCACCCCGAGCGCCAGCTCGAGGACGATGATGCCGCTCATCCCGAGCACCCCGTGCTCGGCGACCGCGCCGGTCGAGATCAGGGTCACCAGCACGACGGTCGGGGCGTCGTTGAGCCCCGACTCGGCCTCCAGCGAGCCCACCAGCCGCTGCGGGAGGGGGACGACGCGGAGCACCGAGAACACGGCCGCGGCGTCGGTGGGCGAGCAGACGGCGCCGAGCAGCACCGCCAGCTCCCACGGCAGCCCGAGGAGGTAGTGCGCGCCGACCGCCACGATGGCGACCGAGACGGCCACCCCGAGGGTCGCCAGCGACAGGCCCAGCCGGAACGACGGTCTCGCCTCGCGCCAGCTGGTCGTCAGTCCGCCCTCGGCCAGGATGATCGCGAGCGCCCCGAAGCCGAGCGCGTGGGCCACCTCGGCGTTCTCGAACTGGATGCCCAGGCCGGCCTCGCCGAGGACGACGCCCATCAGCAGGTAGATCAGCAGGCTCGGCAGGCCCGCACGGCTGGAGAGCCGCACCGCGAGGATGGCCGCGAGGGTGACCGCGGAGCCCACCAGCACGAACGTGTCGAGCTGGTGGACGTCGAAGCTCATGTCACCTCGGGGGTGTCGGGGTGGCGGGATCTGAGTCTACCGGCCGGCGTCCGCCGGCCCGCCCCGTGCGTATCACCCGGACGGGTCGGGGGTCCCGGGGTACCGGGCGGCATGCCTCAGCTCGTACGCAGCATCTACACGTCCCGCCCGCTGGAGTTCGTGTGGAGCTTCCTGTCCGACTTCACGACCACCGAGCAGTGGGACCCGCCGACCCAGCGGACCCGCCGCGTCGAGGGCGACGGCGGCGTCGGCACGGTCTACAAGAACGTCTCGAGCGTCCGCGGTCGGGAGGTGCCGATCACCTACACCGTGGTCGAGCACACCCCGCCGCACCGGCTGCAGCTGCGCGGCGACGCCGGCCGCGTGCAGTTCGTCGACACCATCGACCTGCAGCCGCTCGGCGACGAGGTCCGGGTGCGCTACACGGTCGACTACCGGTTGCGCGGCCCGGCCGTCGTGGCCACCCCGCTGTTCACGCGGGCCCTCAACCGGATCGCCGACGACGCCGCGGTGCAGATGGGGACGGTGCTCGACGAGCTCTAGGTGCTCGAGGGACCGGACGGGGACGGCAGGCCCTGCCGCTCGCGCACGGCCGCGAGCGCCAGGTCGACCACCGCGGAGCGGCTCGGCTGGTCGGCCACCTCGGCCAGTGGCACCCACTGCGCGAAGTCGGTGGAGCCGCCGACCTCGGTGGTGCCGAGCTCGCCGCCCACGACCGTGGCGTCGAAGAGGATCCGGACGGCGCGGAACGGGCGGCCGCTGACCCGCGACGCCGCCCCGTGGAAGGTGTCGACGAGCAGGGGCGCCCCCACCTGCACGTCGTACCCGGCCTCCTCGCGGACCTCCCGCACGAGCCCCTCGACCACGGTCTCGCCGTAGTCGACGCCGCCCCCGGGCAGGCTCCACGCGGGTGTCGCGTGGCCCTCGCCGTTGTACCAGGTGAGCAGGATCCGGTCGCGGTCGTCGAGGAGCACGGCGTACGCCGCGACCCGGGTGTCGTAGTCGGTGTAGTGCACCGCCCGAACCTAGGACATCCCCGGCACGCCCCGCCGGTCGCCAAGAACTGGAACATGTTCTAGATTTGCCGCGTGAGCACCGGCACCGTCATCCCCGAGACCGTCCCGGCCACCTCGGTCCCGGCCGACGCGCCGTCGTATGACGTGGTCGTCGTCGGGTTCGGGATCGCCGGCGGCTGCGCCGCGCTCGAGGCGGCCCGGGCCGGCGCGCGGGTGCTGCTCCTCGAGCGCGCGGCCGTGCACGGCGGCACCTCGTCGATGTCGGGCGGCCACTTCTACCTCGGTGCCGGCACCGCGGTGCAGCGGGCGACCGGGCACGACGACTCCGTCGAGGCGATGTACGACTACCTCGTCGCGGCCGCCAAGGAGCCCGAGCACGACAAGATCCGGGCCTACTGCGAGGACTCGGTCGAGCACTTCGACTGGCTGGAGTCGCTCGGCTTCGAGTTCGAGCGGTCCTACTACCCCGAGAAGGCGGTCATCCAGCCCGGCACCGAGGGGCTGATGTTCACCGGCAACGAGAAGGTGTGGCCGTTCAAGGAGCTGGCCACGCCCGCGCCGCGCGGCCACAAGGTGCCGGTGCCGGGCGACACCGAGGGCACCAGGATGGTGATGGACCTGCTGCGCGACCGGATCGTCGAGGCCGGCGTCGAGGTCCGCTACGAGACCGGCGCGACCAACCTCGTCGTCTCCGACGCCGGCGAGGTGACCGGGCTGGCGTGGCGCTCCTTCGACGAGACCGGCTTCGTCCTCGCCCCCGCCGTGGTGATCGCCGCCGGCGGGTTCGTGATGAACCCCGACATGGTCGCCGAGCACACCCCGGCCCTGGCCGAGAAGCCCTTCACCCTCGGCTCGACGTACGACGACGGCCTCGGCATCCGCCTCGGTGCCTCCGTCGGCGCCGAGCTCAAGCACATGGACGAGCCCTTCATCACCGCGCCGTTCTACCCGCCGTCCACGCTGATGTTCGGGTTCCTGGTCAACAAGCGGGGCGAGCGGTTCTGCAACGAGGACGGCTACCACTCACGCACCTCCCAGCACGTGATGGAGCAGCCGGACCACGCGGCCTACCTGGTGGTCGACAGCGAGCACGTGGAGTACCCGAAGTTCCCGCTGGTGCCGCTGATCGACGGCTACGAGACGATCGAGGAGCTCGAGACCGCGCTCGACCTGCCGGCGGGATCGGTGCAGAAGTCGCTCGAGCGCTACAACGAGCTCGCCGCCGCCGGCGACGACGTCGACTTCCACAAGGGCCCGGAGTGGCTGGCGCCCCAGGCCACCGGGCCGTGGGCGGTCTTCGACCTCACCCTCGGCACCGCGATCTACGCCGGCTTCACCCTCGGCGGCCTGCGGGTCAGCGTCGACGGCGCGGTGCAGCGCCCCGACGGCTCCACCGTCCCCGGCCTGTACGCCGCCGGCGCCTGCGCCTCCAACCTCGCCCAGGACGGCAAGGGCTACTGCTCGGGCACCCAGCTGGGCGAGGGGTCGTTCTTCGGCCGGCGGGCCGGGAAGGCCGCGGCCGCGCGCAGACCGGCCTGACCGCCTCCTCGACCACCGCTGGTCGAGGAGGTTGCGCTAGCAACCGTCTCGAGACCACGGCCGGTGACTAACCTCGCCTGGGTGAACCGCCTCCAGGCCGCCCAGCGCGCCAACGTGCCGCCGTTCCACGTGATGGACCTGCTGGCGGCGGGCGCCGAGCGCCGGCGCACGCACGACGACCTGCTCGACCTGCTGGCCGGGCAGCCGAGCACGGGCGCGCCGAGGGCCGTCAACGACGAGGCGGTCCGGCTGCTGCAGAGCGGCGACCCGCTCGGCTACACGCCGGCCACCGGCATCCGCGAGCTCCGCGAGGCGATCGCCGGGCACCACCGCCGCGCCCACGGCGTCGAGGTCGACCCCGACGAGGTGGTGGTGACCACCGGCAGCAGCGGCGGGTTCCTGCTGGCGTTCCTGGCGGCGTTCGAGGTCGGCGACCGGGTGGCGATCGCGCGCCCCGGCTACCCGTGCTACCGCAACGTGCTCGCGGCGCTCGGCTGCGAGGTCGTCGAGATCCCGACCGGCCCCGAGACCCGCTTCCAGCCGACCGTCGACCAGGTCGCGGCGATCCCCGACCTGCGGGGGCTCGTGCTGGCCAGCCCCGCCAACCCGACCGGCACCATGCTGCTGCCGAGCGAGCTGGCCGCGCTGGCCCGCCACTGCGACGACGCCGGCGTCCAGCTGATCAGCGACGAGATCTACCACGGCATCGAGTACGCCGAGCCGCGCCTGGCGCGCAGCGCCTGGGAGACCAGCCGCGAGGCCGTCGTGTTCTGCTCGTTCTCCAAGTACTTCTCGATGACCGGCTGGCGGATCGGCTGGATGCTGGTGCCCGAGCGGCTGCGCCGCGCGGTCGACGTCCTCGCCGGCAACTTCACGATCTGCCCGCCGGTGCTCGCCCAGCGCGCCTGCCTGGCGGCGTTCAGCGACGACGCCTACGCCGAGCTCGACGGCCACGTCCGCCGCTACGCCGGCAACCGGCGGCTGCTGCTCGACGGCCTGGCCCGCCTCGGCGTGACCGGCCTCGCGCCCGCCGACGGCGCGTTCTACGCCTACGCCGACGTCGGCCACCTGACCACCGACTCGATGGGCTTCGCCCACGAGGTGCTGGCCCGCACCGGCGTCGCCCTGGCCACCGGCGTCGACTTCGACACCGTCGACGGCGGCCGGTTCGTGCGCTTCTCCTTCGCCGGCCCCGGCGCCGTCATCGAGGAGGCGCTCGAGCGGCTCACCCCGGTGCTGAGGCCGTAGCGCTGGTCGACCAGCGTCAGGGGCGCTCCCACGCCGTCGGGTCCGTCGTACGACGGGGCGCGGAGGAGTCGGCGAAGCCGATGCCGCGCAGGTAGGAGCGCTGCACGAACCCGTTGCGCACCCGCTGCGGGTGGTCGCCGACGCGGGTCGTCGAGACGATCCGGGCGGTCTTGTAGGAGATCCGCGAGACGGTGTCGGAGCCGCTCCACGAGACGTAGCAGTACCGGCCGTCCCAGCTCGGGGTGACCCAGTAGGGCTTGAGCCCGCCCTTGAGGAGCCGGGTGTGCCCCCACCGGCGACCCGGCACGACCATGGTGGCGTAGTCGCTCATGGTGCCGGCGACGCAGATCCGGGTGCCCTTCGGGTTCATCGCGATCCCGTGGTGGGCGGAGTCGAGCAGGTAGAGCGGACGGGGCGTGCGCGGGACCAGGTTGGGCAGCCGCTTCACGCGGGTGATCCGGCCCGTCCGCCGGTCGAGCTCGACGAACCCGTGGAAGAACGACAGCTGCAGGTAGAACTTCTCCTCGCCGGGCGAGATCGTCATCGGCCGCACCGAGATGCTGACGTCGTCCATCCCGCGCGCGTCGAGTGCCTTGCGCAGGTCGTAGCGCCGCTCCACCTCGAACGTCTTGGCGTTGACGACCTGCAGCACGCGATCGCCCTCGAGCGGGTCGGGGATGCCGGGCTCGTCGAGCGGGCTGTAGACCGTGCCGATACTGGCGTGCAGGATGCGCTTGCCGCCGTCGATGAAGGTGCTCTCGTGCGGCGAGCCGCCCGAGGCGAAGCGGCCCACCTGCTTGCCGTCCCTGATCCGCAGCACGTGGACGACGTTGCCGGTCGAGGCGCTGACGACGACCCGGCGCCCGTCGGGCGAGACGGCCATGTGGTCGGAGCGGACGCCGGCGACCGGGAAGCGCCACACGATCTTCTCGGTGCGCAGGCTGATCGCGACGACGTCGGCGAACGACGGCCGCGAGATGACGACCAGCTTGCCGTCGTTGGACGAGTACATGTCGTCGACGAACTGGTCGTTGCCCTCGCCGATCAGCGCGCGGATCGCCAGGAAGTAGGCCAGCCGGTAGGGGTTGGTGGCGATCTCCCGCATCCGCTGCTCGTAGTCGGGGACCACGTCGATCGACCCGAGCCGGCGGAAGGTGCGGGGGTCGAGCAGCGTCGCCGTGCCCTCCCAGTTGTCGCCGACGAGGACGACCCGGCGCACCGGCGGGGCACCGGGATCCTCGGCCTGCGCGGCCGGTGCGCTCAGCAGGCCGGCGCCCGCGACCAGGACGCCGGACAGGCCCAGCGTGACGAGACGACGTACGAACCCCATGTCCACACTCCTTCGTGACGGACCCATCTTGCCCGCTGCGGGGTTTCGCGTCTGCACAAGTGGGAAGGCCACACCTGGATCGGACCGATTCCGGGAGGACTTCACATGTACGGCGAGCCCGACGTGCTGCGGCGCCGCGTCGACGAGCTGCGCGAGCAGGCCGTCGACGTCCGCAGCCTCGCCGACCGGCTGGTCGCGCAGACCGAGGCCATCGGGTGGAGCGGTCGCGCGGCCGACTCGATGCGGGTCCGGGTCACCGAGCGCGCCATGCACCTGCGCCGCGCCGCGGCCCAGCACGAGACGGCAGCCGACTCGCTCGACCGGCACCTGCAGGAGGTCGAGCACCTGCAGGAGCAGATCGCCGACGTCGAGCGGCGCGCCGCCGACCTCGTCGCCGAGGCCCGCACCCGCACGGCCGACGCCGAGCGCCGCAACGAGGCGGCCCGGTCGGCCGACCCGGGCGCTGCGATGATCGAGCCCGACCCCGACGACGTCGTGCTGGGTGCCTTCGAGCCCCCGCCCACCGGCCACCGTGACTGGCTCCGCGTCGAGCTGCCCGGGCTGACGTGACCACGACGAGGAGGGCACCGTGACCACCATCGACCTGAGCACGCCGACTCCCCCGCCGACCTCGCTGCTCGACGCACTCCCCCGCCGGGTGGCGCTCACCCTTCCCGAGCTCACGCTCGTCGCCGAGCGCGCCGGCGGCGCCCCCCTGCCGTTCGACGTCACCGCGCCGGGCGGGTCGTCGGCGCTCGAGAGCCGGCTCGGAGCGAGCCGCGGCACCACCGAGGACCAGGCCTACCTCGCCGCGCTGGCCTCCCTCCACGACCCGGTCACCGCCCTGACCCGCCGGGGCCTGCTCGTCGACGGGACCCTCGACGACGGCCTGGCCGGCGCCGTGGGTCTGCTCGCGACGCCGTCGTACGCCGTGGAGATCGACGTCGCGGTCGACGGCGTCCGGGTCAAGGCCTGGCACCGGGCCGACGGCGACGCGGTGGCCACCCTGGCCACCAGCGACGGCATCGTCTTCGAGCTGTCGTGGTTCCCGACGTCGGCGTGGCCGGCCGAGCTCGCCCGCGTCGGCGTGCTGCCCGAGGACCTCACGCTCCGCGAGTCCCGGGTGCCGGCCCTCGTCGACCTGCCCTACGAGCTCGCCGACGCCGCCGTCGAGACCGGCGGCCGCACCGACCTGCTGGCCGCGCTCGCCGCGCAGCACGCCGGCTCCGTGCTCGACGGCGACGGACGTCCGGTCTTCGCCGCCGAGATCCCCGGGCTGCTGCAGGCGATCAGCGCCGAGGCGCAGGGGCGGCTGCGCGTGCTGGTGGCCGACGTCTCGCGAGCCCCGGCCACCGTGGTCGGGGTGCGGTCGTGGGTGCTGGTGGCCGACGGGTGGCGGGCGATGCGGCCCCACCACGAGCGCGGGGCGGCGCGGGTCGAGCTGCGGACCGTCGAGCCCGGCGACCTCCCCGCCGACCTGGCGCCGGTGCTCGCGGAGGTGTCGTCGTGACCCGACCCGACCAGGAGTCGGTGGTCGCCGCGGCCGCCGCCGAGGAGCGTCGTACGCCGGCCACCGAGGCGGAGGCGGCCGACCTCGCCGACAAGTACGACCGGATGATGCGGCTCGCGGCGCTCTTCGACGACTCGGGCGAGGAGATGCGCCGACGGGCCGGCCTCGGCGCCGACGTGGTCGCCGACCCCGCGTTCACCGAGTCCCAGCCGCTCTCGCCGGCCACCTACGCCGAGGCCGAGGACGACGTCCGCGCGGCCACCACCGGCAAGCACGGCCTGCTCACCCGCTCGATCGAGCTCGACGCCGACGCACTGGTGCTGCGCGCCACCGTGCTCACCTACCGCTGGATCGACGAGCTGCAGGCGGCGGCGTACAAGACGCTCGGCTCGATCGCCGGCCGCGCGATCGGCTACCTCGCGCCCGAGGTGGCGCTCGGCGGCGCGATCGTCTCGGCCGGGCTGATCGAGACCGACGCCCTCGACCGTGACAGCGTCGCGGCCTACCTCGACGAGCTCGCCGGGTCCAACCCCGAGCTGATGGAGCACGTCACCAGCGGTGGCGGCGGGCTGCTCGACGGGCTGCGGATGCGGTCCCTGCTCACCGCCGGGGTGCTCTCGGGCGACCAGGGCCGCCTGGCCGGCCAGGGCGGGCTCCGGGCGATCGGGGTGGCGCCGTTCAGCGACGGGTTCGACGCCGCGCTGCGCGACGTCGCCGGCGGGCTCGTCGACGAGGCCCCCGTGCCCAGCGCGCCCGACCCGCTCGCCGCCGACGCGGCGCCGCGCAACCTGACCGACCTGCTCACCACCCTGTCGCGGACGACCGCGAGCGTCTCCGTACGACGGGTGGCCGACAGCCGCTACGTCGCCTACCTCCCGGGGCCCGGCGCCAACGGTCACGGCCGCCGGCTGCGCCTGGTCGGCGGTGACCAGTCGACGTACGCCGAGCATGTCGTGCGCACCATCGAGCAGGCCGTCGCCGGCGACGAGGGGGCCCGGGTGCTCCTGGTGGGCGCGGCCCAGGGCGGTGTCGCCGCCGCCGAGGTCGCCGCCCACGAGGGCTCCCCCCGCTTCGTCGTCGACCAGGTCGTCACGGCCGGTGCGCCGTCGGCGCACGTGCCCCGCATCCCGGCGCCGACCCGCGTGCTCTCGCTCGAGGACCGGTCCGACCCCATCGCCCTCCTGGGTTCGCTGATCGGCTCCGGCGGCACCGACAACCGGGTCACGGTCGTCTACGACGGCGGCCGCGAGGGCTACGTCGAGGGCGGCCGGGCCGCCGACTCGGCCTCCCACCCGGCGCTGCGGCGTGAGATCGACCGGCTGGTCGGGCTCGGCTACCTCGCGGGCCCGGACTGACCGTCCCGCCCGTCAGACCACCGGGAAGTCGAAGTAGGTGTCCGGGTACGGCTCGTCGCAGAGCGTGTAGTGCCACCACTCGCGCTCGTAGGCGCTGAACCCGGCGTCCTCCATGAGGGAGCGGAGGAGCGCCCGGTTGCGCGCCGCCTCGGCCGGGACCCCGCCGGCCCCGTGGTGCGAGAGCGGGTCCATCAGGTCGTGGTCGCCGCCCATGTCGACCAGCTCGGCGGAGTCGAGGCGGTAGAGCGTCAGGTCGACGGTGCTCCCGCGGGTGTGGCCCGACTTCTCGGCCACGTAGCCGCGCGCGAACATCTCGGGCCGGTCGAGGTTCGGGTAGTGGCGGGTCTTGGTGCGACCGTCCTCCGGTTGTCGCGACCAGCGGACGAAGCAGTCCACCGCGCGCTGCGGCCGGTAGCCGTCCCAGACGAGCAGCCCGAGGGACTGGGACTCCGCCGCCCGCCGGGCCCGCTCCAGGGCCCGGCACAGCGCCATGGTGCCGACGATGCGGTTGGCGTGGTAGCCGTCGACCGGCTTGCCGGTGAAGTTGTCCCAGGTGGCGTACTTGCCGTCCCACCGGATGCCGGGCACGTGGTCGTCGACGAAGACGAAGTCGGCGTTCATCGGTGCTTGCCCGCGATCGTCAGCGACACCAGCCGGTCGAGGAGCTCGCCGAGCGGGACGCCGGCGGCCGCCATCATCCGCGGGTAGCGGCTGTACGACGTCAGCCCGGGCATGGTGTTGACCTCGTTGAGCACCACCGTCCCGTCGTCGGTGAGGAACATGTCCACGCGCGCCAGGCCGGTGCAGCCCAGCGCCCGGTAGATCCGCTTCGCGGTGTCCTGGACGACCGCGCGGGTCTCGGCGGGGATGTCGGCCGGGACGATGGCGGTGGAGTTCTCCGAACCGGTCTCCGGCGCGTCCTCCTGGTGGATCCGGAAGAACCCGTGGGAGAGCGCGATCCGGTCCACCTCGCCCGTCACCAGGCCGAAGCGCTCGCCCAGGACCGCGCACCCCACCTCGCGGCCGGCCACGGCGCCCTCGACGAGCACCTTGGCGTCGAACTGCCGCGCGAGCGCGACGGCGTCTGCCAGGTCCTCGGGCCGCGACACCTTGCTCACGCCGAAGGACGAGCCCGACCGTGCGGGCTTGACGAACACGGGGTAGGTCAGCGAGCCCGGGTCGACGACGCCGTCCGGCGGGACCGTCGTGCAGCGCGGGGTGGCGATGCCGGCGCTCGCCGCGACGACGTAGGCCAGCGACTTGTCCATGCAGAGCGCCGAGCTCTGGACGTCGCACCCCACGTAGGGGATGCCGGACAGCTCCAGGAGGCCCTGGACCGCGCCGTCCTCGCCGAACCTCCCGTGCAGGACGGGGATCACCACGTCGAGGTGGACGACCTCGTGGCGGTCCGGGTGCAGGACGACGAGGCCGTGGGTGCTCCGGTCGGGCGACAGCACCACCGGACGACCGGGCGCGGACTCCCAGTCCGCAGCCGGCCCGCCGCAGAGGCGCCACTCGCCGGCCTTGGTGATGCCGATCCAGAACACCTCGTACCTGGTGGCGTCCAGGTGCGCGGCGACCTCCCGCGCGGACTTCACCGAGACCGGGTGCTCCTCGGAGCAGCCGCCGAACACGACGCCGACCTTCAACCTGCTCATCTCACTCATCTCGTGTCTCGCTCTCGAACCGCATGCAGTTGACGATGGATCTCTCGACCGAGTCACGCAGGGCGTGATCGGTGTAGAACGCGGTGTGCGGCGTGAGCAGCGCGTGCGGGAGGCGCTGCAGCTCGAGCAGCGGTCCGTCCCGCGGCGGCGTGGCGCGGTGGTCGGCGTAGAAGACGCCCTCCTCGCCCTCGACGACGTCGAGCGCCGCGCCGCCGATCGCCCCCCGCCGTAGCGCGGCGCAGAGGGCGTCGGTGTCGACGAGTCCGCCGCGTCCGGTGTTGACGACGTACGCGCCGGGCTTCATCCGGGCGATGCGACGACGGTCGAGGAGGTGGTGGGTCCCCCCGTCCAGCGGCGTGTGCAGCGTGACGACGTCGCTGACGCGCAGCAGCTCCTCCAGCGACACGTGCTCGGCGGCCGTCCCGGGCACCGTGTCGAAGGCGACCACGCGACCTCCGAAGCCCCGCAGCCGGTCGATCACGGCACTCCCGATCCGACCGGTCCCGACCACGCCGACGACCAGGTCGCGCAGCTCCCGACCGCGCGACTCGTGGAGCCGGTAGTCGTGGACCTCGGACCGGAGGACGACGGACTTCATGTTCCGCACCGCCATCAGGATCAGCATCAGCGTGAAGTCGGCGACGCTGTCGGGGGAGTACTCGACGTTGCCCACGGTGAGGCCGAGGCTGCGGGCGTGGTCGAGGTCGACGTGGTTGTAGCCGATGCTGCGGGTCGAGACGTACTCGACGCCGGCCTGGCGGAGCGCGGCGAGCGTGGCGTTGGTGACGCGGGTCTTGTGTCCGATGCTGATGCACCGGCTGCCCACGGCGAGGCCGACGTTGCTCTCGGAGAGCGGCGCCTCGCTGAGGACCGGCAGCACGCCGTGGGCGGGCGCCACGCGGCGGAACAGGTCGGCCTCGTCCGGGTCGCACCCGTAGATCGCGAGCCGGTGCGTCGTCCCGGCCGGGACGGACGGTCGGGCTCCTCGGGTGCGGGACGGTGCTCTGGCCGGTGCGCTTCGGGTCATGCGCCCAGCCAAGACAGGTCGGTGTTGCCAGCGGGTATGCGGTTTTGGATACGCCGGCGATAGGTGGCGTCTCCCTACATTGGTCCCATGCGGGTGCTGATCGTGGAGGACGAGCCCTTCCTGGCCGAGGCCGTCCGCGACGGGCTGCGCCTCGAGGCGATCGCGGCCGACATCGCCGGCGACGGCGACACCGCCCTGGAGCTGCTGGGCGTCCACACCTATGACATCGCCGTCCTGGACCGCGACATCCCGGGTCCCTCGGGCGACGAGATCGTCACCAGGATCGTCGCCTCCGGGTCCGGCATGCCGATCCTGATGCTCACCGCCGCCGACCGGCTCGACGACAAGGCCTCGGGGTTCGGGCTGGGCGTCGACGACTACCTCACCAAGCCCTTCGAGCTCCGCGAGCTGGTGCTCCGGCTCCGGGCGCTCGACCGCCGGCGCGCGCACAACCGGCCACCCGTGCGGGAGATCGCGGGCCTGCGGCTCGACCCGTTCCGCCGGGAGGTCTACCGCGACGACCGCTACGTGGCACTGACCCGCAAGCAGTTCGCCGTGCTCGAGGTCCTCGTCGCGGCCGAGGGCGGGGTCGTCAGCGCGGAGGAGCTGCTGGAGCGCGCGTGGGACGAGAACGCCGATCCCTTCACCAACGCGGTGCGGATCACCGTCTCCGCACTGCGCAAGCGTCTCGGCGAGCCGCAGATCATCGCCACGACCGCCGGCGTCGGGTACCGGATCGACACCGGCGCCGTCGTCGGCCACCCGGGAGGAGCCCGTGGATAGAGCACGCGGGATGAGCGCCCGCCTCCGGCTCACGCTCAGCTACGCGGGCTTCCTGGTGGTCGCCAGCACCCTGCTGCTCGCCGCCGTCTGGGTCTTCCTCCTGCGCTACGTGCCCGACCGCGCCTTCCTCAGGGACGCCACGGACCGTGACGTCCTGAAGGTCTTCCCCATCCGGTCCAACCTCGTCGAGGTGTTCGCCCCGAGGGCGGCAGCGGTCCTGGTCCTCGTGCTGCTGATCGGTCTCGTGGGCGGCTGGCTCCTGGCCGGCCGGATGCTCGCGCCGCTCGACCGGATCGCCGACGCCGCACGGATGGCGACCAGCGGCTCGCTCTCGCACCGCATCGCCCTGGCCGGGCGCACCGACGAGTTCCGCGAGCTGGCCGACACCTTTGACAGCATGCTCGGCCGGCTCGAGGCCCACGTGGGCGAGCAGCAGCGGTTCGCCGCCAACGCCTCCCACGAGCTGCGCACCCCCCTGGCCGTGATGCAGACGCTCCTCGAGGTCGCCCGCAAGGACCCCACCAACGACATGGGCGAGGTCCTCGACCGGTTGTCGGCCGTCAACACCCGCGCCATCGAGCTGACCGAGGCCCTGCTCCTGCTCAGCCGCGCCGAGGCCCGGTCGTTCCACCGGCAGCAGGTCGACCTGTCCCTGGTGACGGAGGAGGCGGCGGAGTCCCTCCTCCCGCTCGCCGAGAAGCGGGGGGTCGCCCTCCACCTCGACGACGAGGCGTCGTCGACGATCGGCTCGCCGGCCCTGCTGCTGCAGCTGGTCACCAACCTCGTGCACAACGCGATCGTCCACAACCGCGGCGGGTCGGGCGGCGTGTGGGTGACGACGGGGACCTACCCGGGCGGTGCCCGGCTCAGCGTCGAGAACACGGGCGAGGAGCTCTCGCAGGAGCTGGTCGCCACCCTCGTCGAGCCGTTCCGGCGCGGCACCGAGCGCGTGCACGCCGACCACGTCGGCGCCGGCCTCGGCCTGGCGATCGCCGGCAGCATCACCCGGGCGCACGACGGCGACCTCCACCTCGCGCCGCGCCCGGGCGGGGGGCTGTGCGTCACGGTGCGGCTCCCGGCGACCCCACCTCGTGACGACACGTGAGCGGGCACGAGCCCGGCCCCCGTCCGAGGCGGCGCGAGGCGCGCAACCACCTCAAGACGCTCCTGGCGGTGACCGTCGTGGCGCTGCTCGGCTGGTACGTCGTGCTCGAGGGCGTCGGCGACCGCCGGTCGGTGGTGGAGTACGTCCAGGACCGTCTCGACGGCATGGTCGGTGGGGACGACGAGGACTACCCGGGTCCCGGCAGCGGCTCGGTCGTCTTCGAGGTGCAGGCCGGCGACAGCGCCGCGGTGATCGGCCGGCACCTCGAGGAGCAGGGCGTCGTCGCCTCGGCAGGGGCGTTCGTCGAGGCGGCTCGCAGCGACCCGCGGTCGCGGCGCATCCAGGTCGGCACCTACGAGCTGTCGGAGCGGATGCGCGCCGCGGACGCCCTGGAGGTGCTCCTCGACCCGGCCGGTGCCGTGATCAGCAGGGTCACCGTTCCCGAGGGCCTGCGGGTCGTCGAGATCGTCGGGGTCCTGGCCGCGGCCACCGGGGTCGCGCCCGCCGCGTTCCGCCAGGCGCTGCGGCGTCCCGGGGCGATCGGCCTGCCCGACCAGGCGAACGGCGACGCCGAGGGCTACCTGTTCCCCGCGACGTACGACTTCCCGCCGGGCACGACCGCGCGGGAGATGCTCACCGCGATGGTGGACCGCTGGCGGCAGGCCGCCGACGCGCTCGACCTCGACGTCGCCGCTCGCCGGCTCGGCTACACACCCGCCGAGCTGATGACGGTGGCGAGCCTGGTGCAGGCCGAGGGACGTGGCGACGACATGCCCAAGATCGCCCGCGTCATCTACAACCGGCTCGAGGTCGAGCCCAACCCGAGTGCCGGCTACCTGCAGGTCGACGCGACGGTCAACTACGCCCTGGACCGCTCGTTGGTGGCGGTCCCCACCCTCGACGACCTCGAGGTCGACTCGCCGTACAACACCTACGCCCACCGGGGCCTGCCCCCGGGGCCGATCGAGGCACCGGGCACCGAGGCCATCGAGGCCGCCCTCCGCCCCGCCCGGGGCGACTGGTTCTTCTACGTCACCGTCGACCTGGGCACGGGCGAGACGCGCTTCACCGACGACTACGACGAGTTCCTGTCGTTCAAGCAGGAGCTGCGCGACTACTGCGCACAGGAGTCCGACCGCTGCTGAGAGCACTGCTCACGCTGTGCCCGGCGGGGCCGGCTAGCGCGCGAGGTCGTGCACGAACTCCGCGAGCTGGGTGAGGTTGCGGCACTCGACCATCGGCACGATGTCGCCGTACGTCGCCGCGGCGGAGTCACCGGTCCCCCAGTGGCGGCGGTGCTCGGGGTTGAGCCACCAGGCGTGCCGGGCGGTGCCGGCGAGGTCGCGGAGCACCTGCTCGTGCAGGTCGCTGTAGTTGGACCGGGCGTCGCCGAGCACCAGCAGCGACGTCCTGGGGCCGACGGCGTCGGGGTGCGCCTCGACGAACTTCGTCAGTGCCCGGCCGTAGTTGGTGCGACCCCAGAGCGCCGCGTGGGCGGTGGAGGCGGCCAGGTCGGCCATCACGTCGACGACGTCGGCGCCGGGCGTGAAGTGGTGGGTGACCTCGTGGACGTGGTCGACGAACGTGAAGGCCCGCACCTTCTGGAACTGGTCGCGCAGGGCGAAGACCAGCAACAGCGTGAACTGCGCGAAGCTGGCGACCGACCCGCTGACGTCGCAGAGCACGACGAGCTCGGTGCGGTGGGGCCGCTTCGGTCGGTGGTGGGTGGTCAGCGGCACCCCGCCGGTCGACATCGAGGCGCGGACGGTGCGCCGGAAGTCGAGCGGACCGCGCCGTCGCGCGTGGTGCTCCTTGGCCAGCCTGGTCGCGAGCCGGCGGGCGAGCGGGTAGATCTCGCGCCGCATCTCCTCCAGGTCGGCTCGGCGGGCGGCGGTGAAGTCGAGCCGGTCGATGCTCGGGCGCAGCGCGACGTTGGCGACGTGCTCGGCGCCCTTCTCCTCCGCGATCCTGCGTCGGGCATCGGCCTCGACCTGCCCGGTGAACGCGCCGATGCGGCGCCCGGCACCGCGCTCGGCCTCCTCCTCGGTGAGCCCGGATCCCAGCAGGGCCGAGACGATGCGGTCGACGAGCTCGGTCGGCGCCACCCGCTGCAGTGCCGTGTACGCCGACCACGACGACAGGCCGGGACCGCGGCCGGGCATCGCGCCGAACCGGCCGACCATCTCGGCCGCGAGCTGCTGGAGCAGCCGCTCGTCGCCGGCCTCGAGCGCCTCGGCGAGCCGCTCGCGGAAGTCCTGGAGCGCAGCGGCGTTGTCCCGGACCGGCGACGGGTCGGCGGCGTCGGTCTCGTCGGTCTCATCGGCCAGCGCCGCCACGCCCCCGCCGACCAGGCGCGGGAAGTAGAGGTCGAACAACGCCTCGAACGTCGGGCGCTGGGCCTGCCGCTTGACGAGCGTGGCGGCGTACCCGTCGCGGACCTGGGTGCGGTCGGTCCAGTCGAGCGCGGTGAGCGCGGCGACGGCGTCGAGGTCCTCGGCCAGCGAGACGGGCAGGCCGGCACCGCGCAGCGCCTCGAGGAAGGCGATGTGGCGGTCGACCAGGCCCGACCGGCTCATCGTCGGTCCAGCTTGAGCTCCTTGACCGCGCGGTCGTGGTCGGAGCGGTGCTTGAGGATGACGCCGAGGGTGGCCGAGATCGCCTCGTCGTCGAGGTCGCCGATCTCGAGGGCCACCAGGGTGCGCGCCCAGTCGACCGACTCGGCGATCGAGGGTGCCTTCTTCAGCTCCAGCTCGCGCAGCCTGGCGATCGTCGCCACCAGCTGGGCGGTGACCCGGTCGTCGAGGCCGGGCACCTGCGAGGCGACGATCTCGCGCTCGCGCTCGGCGTCGGGGTAGCCGAGGTGGAGGTAGAGGCAGCGGCGCTTGACGGCCTCCGACAGCTCGCGGCTCGCGTTGCTGGTGAGCACGACGTACGGGCGCCGGGTCGAGCTGATGGTGCCGAGCTCGGGGATCGTCACCTGGAAGTCCGACAGCACCTCCAGCAGCAGCCCCTCCACCTCGATGTCGGTCTTGTCGACCTCGTCGATGAGCAGCACCGTCGGCTCCTCGCGGCGGATCGCGGTCAGCAGGGGGCGGGTGAGCAGGAACTCCTCGGTGAAGATGTCGTCGTGGGTCTGGTCCCACTCCCGGCCCTCCGAGGCCTGGATGCGCAGCAGCTGCTTCTTGTAGTTCCACTCGTACAGCGCCCGCGCCTCGTCGAGGCCCTCGTAGCACTGCAGCCGCACCAGCTCGGCGCCCGTCGCCCGGGCCACGGCCTTGGCCAGCTCGGTCTTGCCGACGCCCGCGGGCCCCTCGACCAGGAGCGGCTTCTCGAGCGCGCCGGCGAGGTAGGACGTCGTGGCGGTCGCCGGGTCGGCGAGGTAACCGGCGTCGTGGAGGCGCGTCGAGGCGTCGGCGGGCGAGGCGAACCAGGTCGAGGACACCTCGGCATCCTCGCAGGCTGCCGGCGGGGCGTCCGGACCGCCGGGGACGGCGCCGTGTCGTGCGTCATACCGACGTGACCTCGCGGAGCCGGCCTCGTTGAACGGTCATCTCGGGTGCCTGGCGAGCTACCCACGATCCGACGGGTCGGCCGGTCCATGGGGGGTCGGCCGGCCCGTCGCCCGTGGGGGACGCACCGCGGTCCTCAGCCGCGCGGTCCGCGCCCGACGCGCTCGGCGAGGAACGTGCGGATGCGGTCCGCGACGTCGTCGACGGCGCTCTCGAGGAGGAAGTGCCCGCCGGGCAGCAGGTCGATCCGGGCGTCCGGGAGGTCGGCGGCAAAAGCCCGGGCCCCGTCGGGGCCGAAGATCTCGTCGTTCTCGCCCCAGACAGCCAGGAGGGGCACCTGGCTGTCGCGGAAGTACTGGTGGACCCGGGGGTACATCGCCACGTTGCTGGCGTAGTCGCGGAACAGGGCGAGCTGGACGAGGTCGTTGCCGGGGCGCGAGACGAGGGCGTGGTCGTGCACCCAGGTCTCCGGGTCGACCACGGTCGGGTCGTCCACGCCGTGCAGGTACTGCCAGCGGATGGCCTCGACGTCGAGCGCCGTCCGCATGGCCGCCTCGGTGACGGCGTCCTGCACGTCCTGGTAGGCCAGCACCGGCGCCCAGAAGTCCTCGACGAAGCCGGCGTCGTAGGCGTTGCCGTTCTGGGTGACGATCGCGGTGATCGCCTCGGGACGGCGCAGGGCCAGGCGCCAGCCGACGGGGGCGCCGTAGTCCTGCACGTAGACGGCGTAGCGGTCGACGCCGATGTCGGCCAGCAGCGACTCCGTGAGGTCGGCCAGCAGGTCGAAGCCGTAGTCGACCTCGTCGACACCAGGAGCGTCGGAGAACCCGAAGCCGAGGAAGTCGGGCGCGACCAGGTGGAAGTCGTCGGCGAGCAGCGGGATCAGGTTGCGGAACATGAACGAGCTCGTCGGGTAGCCGTGCAGGAGGACGAGGGTCGGCGAGTCGGGGTCGCCGGCCTCCCGGTAGTAGAGGCGGTGCCCGTCGACGACGCGGTAGCGGTGGTGGATCGGCATGTCTAACTCCTCGAGGGGGCGTGGTGTGGTTAGGCACCACGATGCCACACCTAACCGCTGAACCACGACTCAAGGGGTTAGGATGGGTCCATGACCCCCCAGCCCGACGACGAGGACCTGCTGCTCGCGCTCCTCAACAGCGCCCCCGTCGACGCGGGCACGGTGCACGACGCGCTGGCTGACGACGGCGCCGCGGGGGCCTGGCTGCGCGAGCACGGCGCGACGGGCACCGCCGCCGAGGCACGACGCGTCCGCGGCGCGCTGCAGGCCGTCGTCCGCGGCGACGACGACGCCGCCGCGCTCGCACCGTTCCTCGCCGACGCCGCGCTCGTGCCGTCCCTCGACTCGGGCCGGCTGACCTGGCGGCTGCGGGCCGACGACGAGCTCGCCGCACGCGTGGTCCTCGCCTGGGCCCACGTCGCCGAGGAGATGCCCGGCCGGCTGCGGGCGTGCGGCAACCCGGAGTGCCAGCGGTTCCTCCTCGACCGCAGCAACGGCAACCGGGCCCAGTGGTGCTCGATGGCCGTGTGCGGCAACCGGATGAAGGCGCGCCGGCACTACCAGCGCAGGCAGGCCGGCGACGGCCGGCCCGGGCAGGTCAGCGGACGACGAGCGTGAACGTCTTGCCGCCACCCACGACGTGGGCCTGCGGCGCCGACGTCACGGTCTGCACGAACGAGTACGGGCGGCGCGGGCCCCGGAACTCGACCTCCACGTCGGGGTAGTCCTCCTCGACCCGGTTCGGGGTGCCGACCTGGACCCGCACCTGGTCGTGGCGCAGCTGCTTGGCCAGCGCGCTGCGCACGCCGCGCACCCCGCCGCCCGAGCCGCCCGAGCCGTCGGGGCCCTCCGACTCGTCGCTGAACTCGGACCAGTAGTTGTCGCCGCCGCTGGCGGCGAGGAAGAGCCGGCCCTTGGCGCGCTTGCGCAAGGTGAACGGCGCGAGCGTGACGAGCTTCTTGCCCGCGGTGCCGCCGAGCACGACGCGCAGGCGCACCGTCGACCCGGCGCGGGCCTGGGCGGGAGCCTTCCGGGTGACCCGGACCCAGGCCCCGCGCCGGAGCTGCTCGACCCCCACGATCGTGCTGCGCCGCAGGTCGTCGGTCACGTCGGCCGTCGCGGTCACCGAGGCGAGGGTGACTCCCTCGAGGGACCCGAGGTGGTCCACGAGCCCGGCGACGCCGTAGGCCGGCTCCTCGGAGAGGTAGCTGCCGGTGAAGCGGTCGGTGTAGGTGAGCCGGAACGGCTTGCCGCGGTCGGTGCCGGCGATCTTCCAGGTCAGCACCTCGGTGCCGGTCGAGGGGCCGTCGACGACGCGGTCCTGGTTGGCGATCAGCTGGTAGAAGGTGACCTCGGCGGCCGCGGCCGGCACGAACACGCGCGTGCTGCCCTCGCGGGTGCGGTCGCCGTAGGTGACCTCGGAGGTGACCTCCAGCGACTCCGGCACGGCACCGAAGGCGCCGGTGATGCCGGCGAGCCGGTCCTCGGTCACCGAGCCGACCGCGGGGGCGATGTTGGCGACCTTGAAGGGCGACGACAGCGAGTCGGGCTGGACGTAGACGGCCTCGGCGGGGTGCAGGCCGAGGGTGGTCGAGCCGAGCAGCGAGAGGGGGTGGCCGAAGCCGACGACCCGGCCGTCGCACACCGAGGTGACGGTGCCGACCCCGGCCATCGTGATGTCGCCGGAGGACAGCGAGGCGGCCATGTTGCCGCCCGCGACCATGGTCTCCGCGCCGGCGTCGGCGGCGCCTGCACGACCGAGGACGTAGCTGCCCTTCTCGGCGTACCGCGACTTCTTCGACTGCAGGTCCCCGAGCCGGCGCGGCGTGATCCCGCTGATGCCCATCGGCATCGGGAGCTCGCGGAACCCGCGCGCGGCGTCCGCCGTGCTGATCCCGGCCCGGGCCGCGACGGTGCGGGCGTCTGTCGGCGCCAGCGGGACGGTGCGCTCGACCGGCGCCTCGTCCGCGCCGGCGAGGTAGTTGTCCATCTCGGCGTACGGCGTCACGCCCGCGATCGGGGACGGCCCGTAGCTCAGGCCGTAGGCGACGGCGCCGATGAGGCGGCCGTCGGCGGCGTACACCGGCGAGCCCGACATGCCCTGCCAGATGCCGCCGGTGCGGGCGAACTCCGGCATCTGGAGCTCGACCATGATCATGTCGACGTCGAGGGAGATGCCGTCCTCGATGACGCCCAGCACCTCGCCGGTGAACCCGGTGGGCGTGGTGCCGCGGGTGACGCTCATCCCGGTGACGTCGTCGCCCGTGGCGAGCTCGTCGACCGGGAACGCCTGGACGCAGTCCTCGACCGGGTCGGCCGAGCGGGCCGGCGACGCGACGAACGTCGTCGCGGCGGCCGGCATGACGAGGGCGAGGGTGGTCGCGGCCACGGCCAGACCACGTCGACGGTGCAGAGCGGGCATGACAGGTCTCCCCCGAGCTAGGTGCGACGTGACCCGTGTCCCGCGCTGAGCGCAGCGTAGGCAGCGGATCGGCCGCAGCACCCGGAAACGGCGGAACTAGTACCGCTGCGGCCTGCCCTCCTGGTCGTAGCGCTCGTCCCGCGGGTGCGACGTCGAGGTCGGCCGTGGTGAAGGCGAATGCCGACCCGACCCGGACTGTCGGTGGACGTCTCTACAATCGAACACATGATCGAGACCGAGGTGGATGCCGCGAGGACGCTGACCCAGCGCCTCGCCACGGCGTCCCTCGATCTCGACGACACCGCCCGCGTCGACCTGATCCGCGCCCTCGAAGACCTGAAGAACGCCGCAGCCGCCACCCAGGCCTGCGTCGCCGCCGACCTCGACACCTCGACCCGCGCCGCCGACGCGGGTCGCGGCGTCCCGGCCGCGCGCCGAGGCCGCGGGGTCGCGGCGCAGGTCGCCCTGGCCCGCCGCGAGTCGGTCCACCTCGGCCAGCAGCACCTCGGCCTCGCCACGATCCTGCGCGAGGAGATGCCCCACACCATGGCGGCGTTCCGCTCCGGCCGCATCACCGAGTGGCGCGCCACGCTGCTGGTCCGCGAGACCGCGTGCCTCTCCCGTGAGCACCGTGCCGTCGTCGACCTCGTCCTGGCAGGTGATCCCGCGGGCGTGGAGGCGATGGGCGACGGGGAGATCGTCGCCGAGGCCAAGAAGCTCGCCTACCGGCTCGACCCGGACGCGTTCGTCGACCGCCGCGCCCAGGCCGAGGCCGACCGCGGCGTGTCCGTCCGCCCTGCACCTGACGTGATGACCCACCTCTCGGCCCTGCTGCCGGTCAAGGACGGCGTCGGCGTCTACGCCGCCCTCAGGGCCGCCGCCGAGTCCGCGATCGCCGCCGGCGACGGACGCACCCGGGGCCAGCTCATGGCCGACTTCCTGGTCGCCCGCGTCACCGGACAGTCCGACCCGGTCGAGCCCGACAGCGCTGGGCCCGGCATCAGCGTCACGGTCGACGTCGTCGTGCCCGACACGGTGCTCACCGGCCAGAGCGACGAGGCTGCCCACGTCGACGGCTACGGCCCGATCCCCGCCGACCTCGCCCGCGAGCTCGCAGCCCAGGCTCCGTGGCTACGCCGCCTCTACGCCACACCCGCCACCGGCGCCCTGGTCGCCATGGACTCCGTCGCCCGCACCTTTCCCGACGGCCTCAGGCGCTTCCTCCGCCTGCGGGACCGCACCTGCCGCGCCCCCTGGTGCGACGCCCCCATCCGACACACCGACCACGCCCACGACGCCGCTGCGGGTGGCCCCACCACCGCCACCAACGGTCAAGGACTGTGCCAGGCCCACAACCACGCCAAGCAGGCCCACGGCTGGCAGGCCCGACCCCGCCCCGGGCCCCGCCACACCGCCGAGATCACCACACCCGCCGGCCACACCTACGCCTCGAGCGCGCCACCGGCCCGGAACCCCGGTACGCCCAGACCAGACCCGGCGTCTGGACCCTCACCGCCTGACGCCGGGCCTAGGGGAGCCCGGCTTCGTACGCGGCGATCACGAGGTGGACCCGGTCGCGAGCGCCCATCTTCGCGAGGATGCGGCCCACGTGAGTCTTGGCCGTCAGCGGGCTGAGGACCAGGTCGTCCGCGATCTCCTGGTTGCTTCGGCCCGCGGCAACCAGCCGAAGCACCTCGCGCTCACGCGGCGTCAGGCTGGCCAGCCGCTCAGGCGCAGGCGCGTCCGGACGACTCAGGGCACGCGTGATGACCGCCCTGGTCGCGCCGGGCGACAGCAGCGCCTCCCCCGCCGCGACGGTGCGGATGGCGTCCAGCAGCGCGTCCGGACGGGTGTCCTTGGGCAGGAACCCGCACGCCCCCGCGCGAAGGCCGCGCATCACGTTGGCGTCTGTCTCGAACGTGGTCAGGATCAGCACCTTGCTACCGCTCGGCCCATCGGCAGCGACGATCTGCTGGGTCGCCTCGATGCCGTCGGTGCTCGGCATCCTGATGTCCATCAAGACGACGTCGGGGCGCAGGTCCCGGGTCAGCGTCACCGCCTCGTCGCCGGTGCCGGCCTCCCCGACGACCTCCATGTCGTCAGCCGAGCTGACCAGCAGCGCGAACGCGCCGCGCACCAGAGCCTGGTCGTCTGCGAGCAGGACCCGGATCACGACGGCACCCGCCAGAACTCCGGCAGCGGCAGGCTGGCCCGAACCTCGAATCCTCCGGACTCCCCGGGCCCGGCGGACAGCTCTCCGCCGACGGCCCGCGCCCGGCCCGTCATTCCGACGATCCCGAAGCCGGCCGATGTCACCATCGAGGCCGGTCGCGCGGGCCCGCGATCGACGACTTCGATCCGCAGCCGGTGGCCGTCCTGGTCGAGTCGGACCGTCGCGTGCGTGGCCGTCGAGTGCCGAACGACATTGGTGAGCGACTCCTGGATGATCCGGTAGGCCACGACGGACACCGTCGACGGCAGCTCGTCCGGCAGCCCCTCGGCCTCGACGTCGACCCGGACATCGGCTGCCTCGGCCGCCTCCACCAGACCTTGCAGCTCGCCGAGGTGGGGCGCCGGCTCGGTGGGCTCGCCCTCGCCACCGTGCAGCACGTCGAGGACGGCACGCAGCTCGTGCAGCGTGGCCCGGCTCGTGTCCGACAGGTTGTGCAGCGTGCTGGACAGGTCTCGCAGCGACGCATCGCCCTGTCTCGGCAGCTGGTCGATCAGGTGCGCAGCGACGGACGCCTGGACGTTCGCGACCGCGAGGCCGTGCGCCAGGACGTCGTGCAGCTCGGCAGCGATCAGTACCCGCTCCTCGGCGACCCGCCGCTCGACCTCGTCGGCACGCTCCTGCTCGAGCCGCGCGGCGACGGCGGCCTTCCAGTCTTGATGGAAGCGGACCGCCAGCCCGGCGACGAAGGCCATGAGCAGCCAGCCGACGCCGAGGAGAGCATCACCAGGTGTCCCTGACGCCTCGTCGGCGAGGACCGGCACGGTCACCGCGCCCACCGCCACCAGGGCTGCGACGGCCCGACGCTCTGGCTCGCTGTAGCGCGCCGCCGCGAACGCCGCCACCAGTGAGGCCGGGATCGTGGCCTCATGGGGATAGTCGAGGAGGTGGTACGGCGTCGACACGGCGAGGACCGCGAGCACGACGGCGATCGGCCAGCGCCGGCGGACCAGCACCGGCGCCGACATCGCGCCCAGGAGCGCGATCGCCCACACATCCACGCTTCGCTCGCCGTCGTGGTCGACCGCCTGGAGCGTGATCGCGGCGACGACACCGAGCACGAACGACGCCGCCGCCAGCAGCCGGTCGGCTACTGGCGGACGGAGCGCCATCATCGTTCACACAGGGACATCGACACGGTCCTATCTCGTGCGCCAGAGCTTGCTGGGCCACCACATCCGCGAACCCAGCGACATCGTCAGAGCGGGAACCACGATGGACCGCACCAGCAAGGTGTCGATGAGCACGCCGACGGCGACCAGTATCCCGATCTCGACGAGCATGACGAGCGGCAGCGAGGCGAGCACCGCGAACGTCGCCGCCAGCACGACGCCGGCCGAGGTGATCACGCCACCTGTCACTGCCAGGCCACGCTTGGTGCCCTCGACCGTGCCGTGCCGGACGGCTTCCTCACGTACCCGGGTCATCAGGAAGATGTTGTAGTCGACACCGAGCGCGACCAGGAAGAGGAACCCGATCAGGGGCACCGACGACTCCATCCCGGAGAACCCGAGCACGTGGTCGAACACCAGGTTGCACAGTCCGAGGGCTCCGAAGTAGGACACCACGACGGTGGCGACGAGCACCAGCGGAGCCACGATCGCCCGCAGCAGCAGTCCGAGGATGGCCAGCACCACCAGCAGGATCAGCGGCATCACCAGGTTGCGGTCGGACTTGTTGGTCTCGGCCTCGTCGAGCATCTCGGCACTCGGACCGCCGACCAGGGCGTCCTCACCGGCGACCTCGCGCAGGTTCTCCCGCAGCTGCTTGATCGTTGCCGTCTCCCCCGCACTTTGTGGAGCGTCGACCGGGAGCGCGGAGATCTCCACCCAGTCGTCGCTGGCGCGGCCGATCTCGGCTCGGGCGACCCCCGGCGTCCCTTCGACGGCGGCCAGGACCTCGTCGCCCTGGTCGGGCCGACTCATCACGGTGAGCGGCTGACCGCTCTCCTCGGGGTAGCGCTCCGTGATCAGCTTCGCCCCGACCACCGAGTCCGGTGTCGAACGGGCGAACTGGTCCAGCTGCGGAAGCGAGGTGCTGACACCCACCGTGCCCAGCGCGAGACCGCCCAGGACCACCATCGGCACCACGCAGCTGACGACGCGGCGGCGCGCGACCAGCTCGCCGAGTCGAACCCACCCAGATCGGGGTCGGTGCGCCTGACCCCCGAGTCGCGGGACGAACGGCCAGAAGACCCGGCGCCCGAGCACCACCAGCAGGGCCGGGAAGAGCGTCAGCATGACCAGCAACGAGGCCACGATGCCCGCCGCCCCCACCGGGCCGAGACTGCTGATGCTGTTGAGGTCCGCGGCCAACAGGCACAGCAGGCCGGCGACCACCGTCGCCGCCGAGGCGAGGATGGCCGGGCCGGCCCCACGCAGCGCCGCCAGCATCGCGTCGATCGGCCGCTCGTGGCGGTGCAGCTCCTCGCGGTAGCGGGACACGAGGAGCAGGGCGTAGTCGGTGCCTGCGCCGAAGACCAGCACGATCAGCAGCGCTGAGCTCATGCTCGTGATGGTGAAGCCGAAGACCTGGGTGAGGGCGTAGACGGTACCCATCGACGTGATCGCCGCGACCCCGACCGCGGCGAGCGGGACCAGCCACAGCAGCGGACTGCGGTAGGTCAGGATCAGCAGGATCGCCACCACCACGGCAGTGGCGAGCATCAACGTCGCGTCGACCGCATCGAAGACCTCGTCCATGTCTGCCCCCAGCGCGGTCGGACCGCTGACGTAGGCGTTCAGGCCGCTCGGCCGGTCGTCGAGGAGGGCACGCGCATCCGCGGTGGCACCGGCCTCCTCGGCGACCGCGTCACGGTCGAGCGGAAGCGCGTACAGCACGGCCGTGCCGTCGTCGGAGACGACCATCTCGGGCAGTGCGTCGGCGTCGTTGCCGAATCGCTCCACCAGCTCGGACCGGCCGCGGTCGACCGCCTCCCGATCGCCCGGTCGGAGGCCGCCCGGTCGTTCGTGCACGACCATGAGCAAGCCGTTCTCGCCGCCGGGCAGACCGGCCTCGGCCTGGAGCACCTTGGTCGACTGGGCGCTGGCCGGCAGGTAGTCGGCCTGACCATCGCGGGTCACCGAGTCGAGCTTGCCGGCGAGTGAGTAGCCGCCCACCACCAGCCCGATCCACACGGCCAGCACGAGCCACGGCAGCACGGTCCTGGTCCGTGATCTCGTCGGTCTGGTATCGGCACCGGAGTGGTCGGGCGCCTTGAGCTCAGAAGTCATGGCGATCACGCTGTCAAGCAGGCGGGGTCGACGCGTCCGGCCACGGCAGGCACTTCGTCGTACTCCGCGCGGCGTACGACGGACGGCTGGGGCAGGCCGCCAGGGCGGGCGGCTACGGCGGACGACAGAAGCCTCCCGAAGCGCCCGACGACTCGTCCCTGGGCATGTCGAGAAGCGGCCCCCACCTCCGTCCCAGGTGCAGAACAGCACCCACGAGCAGAGGATGGATCCCATGACCCACGTACGACGCCTCGACCACATCGGCATCACCGTCGCGGACCTGGAGGAGGTGACGGCGTTCTTCGTCGGGCTGGGCCTCGAGGTCGAGGGCACCGGCTCCGTGCAGGGCGAGTTCGTCGACACCGTCTGCGGCATCCCGGGCGCGCACTGCGAGATCACGATGCTGCGCCTGCCCGACGGCGGGACGCGGCTCGAGCTCGCGCGCTTCGTCACGCCCGACCACCTGCCCGGCTCGCCCGCCGCGATGGCCAACGAGCTGGGCCCGCGCAACGTGTCCTTCGAGGTCGCCGACCTGCAGGCGGCCGTCGACGCGGTCGCTGCGGACGGGTACGGGCTGGTCGGCGGGATCGGCGAGTACGAGGGCAGCGTGCGCATGGCCTACGTGCGCGGGCCGGAGGGGATCGTCGTGTCGCTGTTCGAGCAGCTCGGCTGACGCCAGCGTCGTGCCCGGCTCAGCCGGAACCGGAACTCGACCTCGGCGCGACTCGGACGTGGGCGCGTTGCCCCTGCCTGCCGATGAGGCTGAGGAACTCCACGGGACCCGCGGTGGTGGCTCCGAACCAGTGGGGGGTCCGGGTGTCGAACTCGACGACCTCCCCGGGGTCGAGGACGAGGTCGTGCTCGCCGAGGACCAGGCGGAGCGTCCCGTTGAGGACGTAGGCCCAGTCGTAGCCCTCGTGGGTGCGCAGCTCGGGCGTGGAGTCGTCGCGGGCAGCCGGGAGGACGAACTTGTAGGCCTGGATCCCCCCAGGACGTCGGGTGAGCGGGATGACGGTGGACCCGTCGCCCGCGGCGACGGGGCGGAGGTTGATCCGCGGGTTGCCCGTGGGCGGTGCGTCGACGAGGTCGTCGAGCGTGAGGCCGTACGCCCGGGCGAGCGGGAGCAGCTGCTCGAGCGTCGGCCGGCGTAGCCCGGCCTCGAGCCGCGACAGGGTGCTGGCGGAGATCCCGGTGTCGCTCGCGAGGTCGGTGAGGGTGAGGTTGCGGCTCGCGCGCAGGTTCTTGAGCCGGGGGCCGACCGCGTCGAGGGCGCGACTCATCGCTTCGTCCATGCCGACCACCGTACGCGCAGTTTTCCGTTCGGCAACGTGGCGTGCGTATCGGCCAACCTCGGGTCACGCTGGTGGAACCGCCCGCCCGCCCCGGTCGAGCGGACCCACAGGAGAGGCGTCATGACCGAGCAGATGGACAAGGACTACTGGGAGTCGCACTGGCAGGCGCGCGAGCGGGGAGCCGGCGCGGCGATGCCCGCCCACCCGTACCTCGCCGAGGAGACGAGCACCCTGGAGCCCGGCACGGTCCTGGACGCCGGCTGCGGCGAGGGTTCCGAGGCGATCTGGCTCGCGTCGCGCGGCTGGTCGGTGACGGCGGCGGACATCTCGTCCGAGGCCCTGGCACGGGCCGCCGAGCGCGCCGCGCAGGCCGGCGTCGCCGACCGGATCCGGTTCGTCGAGGCGGACCTGGGCGTGTGGGAGCCCGCCTCGCGGTTCGCCCTCGTCACCACCCACTACGCCCACCCGGCGACGTCGCAGCTGGCGTTCTACGAGCGGCTCTCGCAGTGGGTCGCCCCCGGCGGGACCCTGCTCGTCGTCGGACACGGACACGGACACGGACATGGGCACGGACACGGGGACGAGGACGGGCAGCCGCCGCAGGAGGTCGTCGTGACGGCGGCGAGCGTCGCCGCCACCGTCGACCCGACGCGGTGGGACGTCGTCACCGCCGCCGAACGGGTCCGCTCGGTCACCAAGCCGGACGGCGGCTCGGTCGAGCTGTACGACGTGGTCGTGCGCGCGACCCGGCGCCCCTGACCTCCATGACCGTCCCGTCTGCCCGCACACCCGGCTCGACCGACCCGACCATCCACGACCCACGACGGCGCCGGGCGGTCCTGGTCGCGGTCTGCATCGCGTTGATGGCCGTCATCGCGTCGGTCTCCGGGCTCAACGTCGCCCAGCCCCAGGTGGCGCTCGCGTTCGACGCCTCCCAGAGCACGGTGCTGTGGATGATCAACATCTACACCGTCACCCTCGCCGCGCTGCTGCTCCCGTTGGGCGCCCTCGGGGACAGGTGGGGGCGCAAGCCCGTGCTCGTCACCGGTTTGGTGGTCTTCGGCGCCGCCAGCCTGGTTGCGGGCCTGGCGCCCTCGACCGAGGTGATGCTCGCCGCCCGGTTCGTCACGGGCGTCGGCGCGGCGATGATCATGCCCGTCACCCTCGCCGTGATCACCTCGACGTTCCCCGACGAGGAGCGCTCCAAGGCGATCGGGGTCTGGACCGCCGTCGCCGGAGGAGGCGGCATCCTCGGCATGTACCTGTCCGCGCTGCTCGTCGACGTCGCCAGCTGGCGGTGGTTGTTCGCGCTGCCCGTCGTCCTCGTCGTCGCCGCCGTCGTCCTGGCGCTGCGCGCGGTGCCGAACTCGCGGGAGGTGGCCGAGCACGGGTTCGACGTGGTCGGCTCCGCCACGTCGGTCGTGGCGCTCGTGGGGTTCATCCTGGTCCTGCACGAGGGCGTCGAGCGAGGTGTGACCGCACCCGTGACGCTCCTGAGCCTGGCGGTGGGTCTGGCGGGTGCGGCCGCGTTCGTGGTGTGGGAGCTGCGCGTCCCGGCACCCCTGCTCGACCTGCGCCTGTTCGGCGAGCGTGGCCTCGCCACCGGGTCGCTCACCCTGCTCGTCGTGTTCGGTGTCCAGGCCGGGATCTTCGTGGTCCTGTTTCCCTACCTCCAGGCCGTGCTCGGCTGGTCCGGGCTGAGCGCCACCGTCGCGCTGATGCCGATGGCCCTGGTGATGATGGTCGCCGCCGGCCTCGCCCCGCGGGTCGCGGCCCGAGCCGGCGCCCGCGCCACCATGTCGCTCGGGATCCTCCTCGGCACTGTCGGTCTGCTCCTGATGGCGGTGCTGGTGTCCGTGGACGGCGGCTACCTCTCCGTGCTGCCCGGCATGGTCACGATGGGCCTCGGGATGGGCCTGTCGATGACCCCGTCGACCGAGGCCATCACCTCGGCCCTGCCACGGGACCGGCAGGGCGTGGCCTCGGCGCTCAACGACGTGACCCGCGAGCTCGGCACCGCCCTCGGTGTCGCCCTCCTCGGCGCGGTCCTCACCGCCGGGTACCGCAGCGCCATCGACACCCGGCTGGACGGCGTACCGCCCGGCGCCGCGGGCACGGCACGGGAGGGGGTGGCCAACGCGATCGGCGTCGCCGACAACGCCGGGACCCGGTCGGGCGCGCTCGTCCGCGCCGCGCAGGACTCCTTCGTCGACGGCTGGCAGCGGGCGATGTGGGCCGGGGCCGTCGTCATGGGTGTGCTGCTCGTCGCCGTGCTCCTCCGGGGCCCCGACCACCACGCGACGGCACCCGACGCACGGCGGTGAACGCCGCGGGGCCGGTCGCGCCGGGCGGCACCCGAGAAGCAGGAAGTCGCCCCGAGGTCCCGATCTCTCGGGCCTGGGGCGACTGCCTGTGACTGGCGGTGGCGGAGGGATTTGAACCCTCGGTGGGCTTGCACCCACAAACGCTTTCGAGGCGTTCTCCTTAGGCCGCTCGGACACGCCACCGCGGGAGAGGTTACCGGAGGCGGGGTGCCGCTCCGAATCGGGTTGTCGGTGGTCGGGTCTAGCGTGCCGCCATGACATCGACACTCGGCATGGTCACCTGCGACACGACGGATCCGCTCGCCCTCGGCACGTGGTGGGCGGCCCAGACCGGGGGCGAGGTCGTCGACCCCTTCGGCGGCAGCTACGTGATGGTGGTGGGCGGGCCGGTGCGGCTCGCCTTCCAGATCGACGACGCACCCACCCCCGGCAAGAACCGGCTCCACCTCGACCTCACGGCCGACGACCTCGAGGCGGAGGTCGACCGGCTCATCGAGGCAGGCGCCGGGCTGGTCGAGCGGCGCGGCGACGACAACTTCCGGTGGGTGACGCTCACCGACCCCGCGGGCAACGAGTTCTGCGTGGCCGAGGCGTCCGAGGCCGGCGAGCTCTAGGAGCCCGGGCGCCAGGCCGGGTCGCGTCCGGTCAGGCCGACCAGCCGACTCAGCGGGTCGGCGTCGACCGCCACGGGCACCGGCGGACCGAACAGCCCGCCGTCGTCGGCGGGTCCGTCCGGCGGCGGCTCGAACGCCAGGACGAAGGACGTGCAGGCCTCGACCGCGGCCGGGTCGGCGGCGTACGGCTGGCCCGTCGCGACAGCGAGGTCCCAGCCGTGGACGACGACCTCGTCGAGGGCGACGAGTGCGGCCTCGGCGGCGGGCAGCTCCACCGGGCCGGCCATCGTCAGGCCGTCGTACGCCGCCGGCTCGGCCCAGACCGCCGCCAGCCGGTCGAGACCGGCGGTGACGTCGGCCGGCTGCGCGCCGGAGAGCGGCTCCTTGGTGGCGGCGTGGATGAACGCGACCGTGAAGCCCTGCACGTGCTCCACCAGGTCGGCGACCGTGTAGTCCAGGCACGGCGTCGGGCCGCCGAGCTGGTCGGCACGGATCCCCCGCACCACGCGGGCCAGCTCGCGGGTGGACGGGGCGAAGTCGATCGGGTCGGTCATGACGGGTGCAGACCCGGCACGGCCGGTGTCGTCATCGGTGGGCGCGGAAGAAGTCCTCGAGCAGCCGGGCCGACTCGGGGGCCAGCACCCCGGTGACGACCTCGGGCCGGTGGTTGAGGCGGCGGTCGCGGACGACGTCCCACAACGACCCGACGGCCCCGGCCTTGTCGTCGTGGGCACCGAAGACCACGCGCTCGACCCGCGCCAGCACCGCGGCGCCGGCGCACATGGTGCAGGGCTCGAGCGTCACCACCAGCGTGCACCCCTCGAGCCGCCAGCCGCCGCCGGCGCGCGCAGCCTGGCGCAGGGCGACGACCTCGGCGTGGCCGGTGGGGTCGTGCTCGGCCTCGCGCACGTTGCGGCCGCGGCCGACCACGACGCCGTCGGGGTCGAGCACGACCGCGCCGATCGGCACGTCGCCGGTCGCGAGCGCGGCGCGCGCCTCGTCGAGGGCAGCCCGCATCGGCTGCTCCCAGGCCCCCCTCACGCGGAGGTGAGACCGAGCGCGTCGTCGAAGACCTGCCCGAACCCGACCCGGCGGGCGATGTCGGAGAGCAGCTCCTCGGGGTAGAGGTCGGTGTCGTCGAGCATCCCGCCCAGCTCGATGGCGGGCAGGCCGAGGTCGTCGAGGAGGTCGAGGTCGCCGGCCGGGACCTGGTCGTCGTCGGCCTCGGGGAACGGCAGGCCGAGGAAGGCGACCGCCGACCCGGCGAGCTCCCACTCGTCGGCGGCGCTGATGTCGGAGAGCAGCACCCGGGTCTGCGCGCCGGCGACCACCCGCACGATCACGAAGAAGTCGTCGTCGAGCCCGACGAGGGCGAGCGCGCCGCCGTTGCCGGCGAACCGGCGCAGCGCGTGGGCGAGCGCGTCGACGTCGGCCTCGAGGTCGTGGGCGAGCTCGTGCACCACCCACCCACCCCCCGCCCCGTCGTCGCGGTAGGCGGCGAGCGCGAAGTCGACGTCGTCGAGCAGCTCGGCCATGTGTTCCAGAGTTCCCGGTGGGTCGCGCGCGGTCAAGTGGCTTGTCGGGCGGGCACTACTGTCCTGCCATGCGCACCCACGTCGTCGACCACCCGCTCGTGGCCCACAAGCTCACCGTGCTGCGCGACGAACGCACCGACTCCCCCACGTTCCGGCGGCTGGCCGACGAGCTCGTGACGCTCCTCGCCTACGAGGCCACCCGCGAGGTGCGGGTCGAGCCGGCCGACGTGGTGACGCCGGTGGCCCCGATGACCGGCACCGCGCTCGCCAACCCCAAGCCCCTGGTCGTGCCGATCCTGCGCGCCGGGCTCGGCATGCTCGACGGCATGATGCGGCTCCTGCCGACGGCCGAGGTCGGCTTCCTCGGGATGGTCCGCAACGAGGAGACGCTGGCGGCGTCGACGTACGCCGAGCGCCTGCCCGACGACCTCAGCGGCCGCCAGTGCTACGTGCTCGACCCGATGCTCGCCACGGGCGGCACGCTGGCCGCGGCCATCCGGTTCCTCACCGACCGCGGCGCCGACGACATCACCTGCATCACCCTGCTCGCCGCGCCGGAGGGCTGCGCCAACCTCGAGGCCGGCCTCGAGGGCCTCACCGTGCCCGTCACCGTGGTCACCGCCGCCATGGACGAGCGCCTCAACGAGAAGGGCTACATCGTGCCGGGGCTCGGCGACGCCGGCGACCGCCTGTACGGCGTCGCCGGCTGACGCCGAGCGGGGCTGCGTGGGACTGCTCAGGCGCCCTTGCCGGTCACGGTGACCGGCACGTTGCCGCGGGTCGCCTTGGAGTACGGGCACACCTGGTGGGCGGCCTCGACGAGCTCCTGGGCCTGCGCGTCGTCGACGCCGGGGATGGTGGCGGTGATGTCGGCGGTGATCGCGAACGACTCACCCTCCGGGCCGAAGCCCACGGCGACGTCGACCACGGAGCCCGAGGCGTCGACGCCGGCCTTCTTGGCGACCAGGCCGAGCGCACCCTGGAAGCAGGCGCCGTAGCCGACGGCGAAGAGCTGCTCGGGGTTGGTCCCGGTGCCGGGACCGCCGGTCTCCTTCGGCGCCGTCAGGTCGAGGTCGAGGATCCCGTCCTCGGACGTCGCGTGCCCGGCGCGACCGCCGGTGATGGAGGCGCGGGCGGTGTAGACGATCTTGTCCGGTGTGTTGGTCATGCAGATCTCAACCGGCGGGCGTGGCGCGCTGTTCCGTGCTGAGGGGTGAAAGCCGGCTCAGAGCGCCTTGACGGCCGTGAGCAGCTTGCCGAGGGTGTCCTTGGCGTCGCCGAAGAGCAGCGTGGTCCGGGTGTCGAAGAGCAGCTCGTTCTCGATGCCGGCGAACCCGGGCCGCATCGACCGCTTGAGGAAGACCACCTGGCGCGCCTCGTCGACGTCGAGGATCGGCATCCCGTAGATCGGCGCGGACGGCGTCGTGCGCGCGGCCGGGTTGACGACGTCGTTGGCCCCGACGACGAGCACCACGTCGGTCTGGCGGAACTCGCCGTTGATGTCGTCCATCTCCTTGAGGTGCTCGTAGGGCACCTGCGCCTCGGCGAGCAGGACGTTCATGTGCCCGGGCATCCGGCCGGCGACGGGGTGGATCGCGTAGTCGACCTCGGTGCCGCGCTGCTCGAGCACCTCGACCAGCTCGCGCAGCGTGTGCTGGGCCTGGGCGACCGCGAGGCCGTAGCCGGGCACGATGATCACCTTCTCGGCGTAGCCGAGCAGGATCGCGACGTCGTCGGGACCGGCGCTGCGCACCGGCCGGTCGGACGCCTCGCCGGCGCCGAGGGTGGAACCGCCCTTGAGCGCGCCGAAGAGGATGTTGGGCACCGAGCGGCCCATCGCGCCGGCCATCAGCAGGGTGAGGAACGTGCCGGAGGCGCCGACGAGGGTGCCGGCCACCAGCAGCACGGTGTTCTGCAGGACGTAGCCACCCGCGGCGACGGTCAGGCCGGTGAAGGCGTTGAGCAGCGAGATCACGATCGGTACGTCGGCGCCGCCGACCGGCAGGACCAGCAGCACGCCGAGCGTGAGCCCGAGCGCGGCGAGCATCAGCCCGGCCCAGAGCACCGGGTCGGCGACCACGATGCCGGCCATCGCCAGTGCCGCCACGAAGCCGCCGCCGAAGGCGAGGGGCAGCCCGGGGAAGACCACCGGCCGGGAGGTCATCAGCTCCTGCAGCTTGGCGAAGGTGACGATCGAGCCGGAGAACGAGACCGCCCCGACCAGGATCGTGAACGCCGTCGCGACCAGGTAGGCGGCCTCGACGTCGGCACCGGCCGTGGTCGCCTCGGCGAAGTGCTCGAGCTCGAGCAGTGCCACCAGGGCCGCGGCGCCGCCGCCGACGCCGTTGAACAGCGCCACCAGCTGCGGCATCTGCGTCATCTGCACGCGCTGCGCCCCGACGGCACCGACGGCCGTGCCGACCGCGATCGCGACCAGGATCAGGGCGACGTTGTCGAGGTCGGCGTAGAAGAACGGCACCACGCACGCGACCACCGCGGCCGCGGCGCCGATGAGGTTGCCGACCCGGGCGGTGCGGGGTCCGGACAGGCCCTTGAGCGCCAGGATGAACCCGACGGCGCAGAGCAGGAAGACGAGCTCGGCCCAGGTCGGCATCAGCGGTCGGCCTGCTTCGCCGAGGCCCGGGCGGGCTTGCGGGTGAACATCTGCAGCATCCGGTCGGTGACCACGAACCCGCCGACCATGTTGACCGCCGCCAGCACGACGGCGACCAGCGCGACCACCAGGGCGACGCCGTCGGCCTCGCCGGCGACCAGGATCGCGCCCAGCAGGATCACGCCGTGGATGGCGTTGGCGCCCGACATCAGGGGCGTGTGCAGCGTGGAGGAGACCTTGGCGATCACCTCGATCCCGACGAAGACGCTGAGCACGAAGTAGGTCAGCCAGGTGACGTCGTTGTTCATGCCGGAGGTCCTTCCAGGGCGAGCCGAGTCGGAACGTGTCGGACGGCACCGTCGTGGGTGACGCAGGCGCCGGCCACGATCTCGTCGTCGAAGTCGGGGTCGAGGCGCGGCGGGCCGTCGTCGCCGGTGCGGGTCAGCAGGGCCACGATGTTGACGATGTTCTGGGCGTAGAGCCGCGACGCCGGGCCGGGCATCTGGGCTGGCACGTTGCGCCCGCCCCACACCTGGGCCCGGCCGATGCGCACCACCTCGCCCGCGACGACGCCCTCGACGTTGCCGCCGCTGTCGGCGGCGAGGTCGACCACCACCGACCCGGGGCCCATCTGCTCGACCATCTCGCGGGTCACCAGCACCGGCGCCTGCCGGCCCGGCACCGCGGCGGTGGTGATCAGCGCGTCGGCGGCAGCGACGTACGGCGTCAGCAGCTCGCGCTGCAGGGCGGCCCGCTCCTCGCTCATCTCGCGCGCGTAGCCGCCGGCGCCGTCGAGCGTGGGCAGGTCGAGCTCGATCGCCCGGGCGCCCATCGAGCGGATCTCCTCGGCCGCGGCCGCGCGGACGTCGTAGGCCCGGACGACGGCGCCGAGCCGCTTGGCCGTGGCGATCGCCTGCAGCCCGGCGACCCCGGCACCGAGGACGACGACCTCGGCCGGCTGCACCGTGCCGGCCGCGGTCATGTTGAGCGGGAAGAACCGGCGCAGCAGGCCCGCGGCGACGACCGCGCAGCGGTAGCCGCTGACCAGGCTCTGCGAGCTGAGCGCGTCCATCGACTGGGCGCGCGAGATGCGGGGCACCAGCTCCATCGCCAGGCTGGTGATGCCGAGGTCGCGCAGGTCGGCGACCAGGCCGAGCTCCTGGGCGACCGGGAGGAACGACAGGGTCGTGGCGCCACGCCGCAGCCGGCGTACGTCGTGGGGTGCGAGCGGCTGGACGGAGACGACGAGGTCGGCCGCCTCGAGCGCCTGCGCCTCGACCGTGGCGCCGGCGGCCACGTAGTCGTCGTCGGTGGCGAGGGCACCGTGTCCGGCGCCGGGCTCGACGAGCACCTCGTAGCCGAGGGCGGTCAGCTTGCCGACCAGCTCGGGCACCACCGCGACCCGCGTCTCGCCGTCGCGGGTCTCCCGTGCCACTGCGATCCTCACGCCGAGGAACCTAGCCGAGCATGACCTCCGTCACGTCGATGCGCGCCCGAGCGGGAGCTCGCCGACCACCTCGTGGCGCGGCCGCCGGCGCGGTCCCTCGCCGAGGTGGGAGTGCACGAGGGTCAGCCGGTCGACGGTCCAGGGCGGGCCGGCGTAGGCGTCGAGGAGCCGGACCCACCGGGTGACCTCCTGGGGCCGCCCGAGCCGCGCCACCGTCACGTGCGGCCGGAAGCGGGTGCCGTCGACGGCGATGCCGGCCCGGCCGGCGGCGGCCCGGGCCCCGGTGGCCAGCCGGTCGAGCTCGGCGTGCGCGTCGCTGGAGAGGTCGAGGCCGGCGTGGAGCACCTTGGCGTGGGCGGGGTCGGGGAACGCCCCGCCGCCGGCGACCCGCGCCTCGAACGGCGTACGACGCGCCGCCCCGCGCTGCAGGTTGTCGACCAGCGCGTCGAGCGAGCGCTCGGGCACCTGCTCGAGGAAGGCGAGCGTCACGTGCAGGTGCTCGGTGGCCGACCAGCGGAACGCGCCGTGCTCGCGCCGGGGCTCGAGGAACTCGTCGAGGTGCTCGGCCACCTCGGTCGGCGGCACCACCGCCACGAACATCCGCACCGGCGTCAGCCCGCGGGCCCGTCGAGGAACACGGTGGTGCGCACGTGCCCGGCCTCGACCAGCAGCAGCTCGCGCATCAGGTCGTCGGCCCGCTGGGTGACCACCGAGACCGTCGCACCGCGCTCGGCGGCCTCCTCCTCCAGCGCGGCGAGGGCGGCCCCGGTCTCGACCTCGGTCACCAGCAGCACCGGCCCGCCCGGGGAGTAGACCGGCGGCGCGGGCACCAGCCGCCCCCGGGCCCCGGGGGTGCTGAGCTCGACGCGGTCGGACTCGCCGCGCACCTGCACCAGCGGGAGGTCGCGGTGCCACCACGTCTCGGCGGCGCGCAGCCCGACCGCCTCGGCCGCGGCGCGGCGCTCGGTCTCGGCCACCGGCGCGACGAACCGCACGGCCTGCGTCGAGGCGAGGACGGCGCGCAGCAGCGCCACGCCGTCGTCGGACCACGCGTCGTCGGGCACGACCATGTCGTCGACCACCCGGCGCGCGTCGTCGCCGACGGCCACCAGGTAGCCGCGGTCGGTGCGCAGCGTCAGCGTCGCCGGGTCGTCGACCTGGTGGGCCAGGAACGCCCGGTGCCGCGCGGTGGCGTCGGCCGCCGGGCGCCAGAACCTCGGCGCGTACGACGCCAACCGCTCGCGGCGGTCACGGGTGAGGCCGACCACCCAGTCGAGGTCGTCGGGGGTCAGCGGGGAGACGTCGGGCACGCAGCGATCGTCGCAGGTCGGCGTCGGGTCACAGACCGAGGTCGCGGCCGATGAGCTCCTTCATGATCTCGTTGGACCCGGCCCAGATCTTCGAGACGCGGGCGTCGCGCCAGGCGCGGGCGACGCGGTACTCGTTCATGAAGCCGTAGCCGCCGTGCAGCTGGACGCAGTGGTCGAGGACCTCGTTCTGCACCTGCGAGCTCCACCACTTGGCCTTGGCGGCCTCGACCGGCGTGAGCTCGGCCTTGTCGTGGGCGATCACGCACTGGTCGATGTAGGCCTGGGTGACCTCGATCTGCGTGTACAGCTCGGCGAGCAGGAACTTGTTGTGCTGGAAGGAGCCGATCGAGGAGCCGAACGCCTGGCGGTCCTTGGTGTACTGCAGCGTCTCGTGCAGGATCTGCTGGGCGTGCGCGACGTTGGAGATCGCGCAGCCGAGGCGCTCCTGAGGCAGCTTCTGCATCATGTGGATGAAGCCGCCGTCGAGCTCGCCGACGACGTGCTCGTCGGAGAGCCGCACGTTCTCGAAGAACAGCTCGGCGGTGTCGGACTCGTCCTGGCCGACCTTGTCGAGCTTGCGGCCGCGGCTGAAGCCCTCGACGTCGGAGGGGATCGCGAACAGCGTGATGCCGCGGGCCTTCTTCTCCGGGCTGGTGCGGACCGCGGTGATCGTCAGGTCGGCGGAGTAGCCGTTGGTGATGAACGTCTTGGATCCGTTGATGACCCAGGTGTCGCCGTCCTTGACGGCGGTGGTCTTGAGCGCCGCCAGGTCGGAGCCACCGGAGGGCTCGGTCATCCCGATCGCGAGCAGGACCTCACCGGACGCGACGCCCGGCAGCCAGCGCTGCTTCTGCTCCTCGGTGCCGAGCTCGACCAGGTACGGCGCGGTGATGTCGGCGTGGATGCCCCAGCACGAGCCGAGAGCGGCGTTGACCTTGCTCAGCTCCTCGGCCATCACGGCGTTGAAGCGGTAGTCGCCGGCCCCGGCGCCGCCGTACTCCTCGGGGATCTCCAGACCCAGGAAGCCCTGCTTGCCGGCCTCGAGCCAGAAGCCCCGCGGGATCGCCTTGGCCGCGGCGTGCTCCTCGACCTCGGGGATGACCGACCGCTCCAGGAACTCGCGGACGGAGGAGCGGAACGCCTCGTGGTCCTCGTCGTAGATCTCGCGCTTCATGCGGCGATCCTACTGGTCGGTAACGGGTGCGTCAGCCGCCGTCAGCCGAACGACGGGTCGGCCGGGTCGACGACCTCGTCGTCGGGCGGCGCCGAGACCGAGAAGTCCGCGTCGAACTCGGAGAAGGTGAAGGAACCGGCGTCGGCCTCGGACTGCAGCTTGACGACGTAGTGCGGCTCGCCGACGGCCACGAACGCCGTGACGTCGTCGTCGCCGGTCTCGAGGACCTCGACGACACGCTCGCCCTCGACCTCGGTCACTCCCTTGTTCTCGAAGCCGGGATCGGCCTCGCCGCCGTCGCCCTCCAGCAGCTCGTCGATGTCGCAGAGGTCGGTGAAGCTCTCGGCGTCCTCCTCGCTGCCGAGGATCCACCGGTCGCCGACCAGGGCCGTGAACGCCGACGCGGCCGCCTCGGTCTGGCCGCTGGCCACGAGGAACTGCTCGTCGGGCTTGAGGTAGGCGGTGCCGTCGACCTTGCGCAGCAACGCCCTGCCGTCGCCACTGCGCAGCTCGCCGTCGCAGTCGCCACGGGAGGTGATCACGATGTTCGCGGTGGTCTCCTGACCGTCGGTCACCACCGTGCCGTCCAGTCGGACCGACTGCAGGACGGCCATCTCCTTCTCCGCCGCGTCGACGATCTCCTGCCCGTCGGAGTCGACGAACTCCTGCTCCTCGGCCGTCAGCCCGCTCGGACCGCCGTCGTCGCCACCCCCGCCGTCACCCCCGCCGGCGACCACCGCGGCGACGGCGCCGCCGCCGACGGCCAGGACCGCCACCGCGGCCACGCCGGCCCACAGGGCGCGCCGGGACCTCGGTGGCGGGCCCGCCGGCTGCGCGCCGTGGGGCGGGGTCGGCGGCCGGTGCTGCTGGACCGGCGTCGGGTGACCCGGCGCCACGGTGGCGGCGAGCGGCGTGGGTGCCGGCGCGGGCGCGGGCACCGCTCCGGGCGCGGCCGGGGTGGCGAGCTGGTGCCACGTCGGGTCGTCGGTCATCAGGGCGACCTGGCGCAGCTCGTCGCGCAGCTCGAGCGCCGAGCGGTAGCGGTGGCCGGGCTCCTTGGCCATCGCGGTCCGCAGGGCCCGGTTGAGCGCGTCGACCACCGGGGACGACCCGGCCAGCTGGGGCACCGGCTGGGAGACGTGGGCGCCGACGATCTCGAACGCGCTGGCGCCGCCGTACGGCGGGCGGCCGGTCAGTGCCACCCAGAGCAGGCACCCCACGGAGTAGAGGTCGGTGGAGATGCCGGCCGTGGCGCCGCCGTGCAGCTCGGGCGCCATGAACGACGGCGTGCCGATCGCCGCGGCACCGACGCGGGTGGCCTCGGCGTCGACGCGGCGGGCGATGCCGAAGTCGCCGAGGTAGGCGTGCACGGTGGTGGTGCCGCGGCGACGCACCAGGACGTTGGCCGGCTTGATGTCGCGGTGCACCAGGCCCGCGGCGTGGGCGTCGGCGAGCCCGCTGGCGACCTGCTCGATGAGCTCGGCGGCCTTGCCGTGCGGGGCCGGGCCCCAGCGGGCGATCATCTGGCCGAGGTCGCCGTCGGGGACGAGCTGGGTGGCGATGTAGAGGTAGCCGTCCTCCTCGCCGTGGGCGTAGACCTGGACGACGTGCGGCGAGTCGAGGGCGGCGAGGGCGCGGGCCTCGTTGCTGAACCGGGAGCGGAAGTCGGGGTCGTCGGCGTACATCGGGGAGATGACCTTGAGCGCGACGCGGCGGTCGAGGTTGACCTCCAGCGCGTCGTAGACGACCCCCATGCCGCCGGCCCCGAGCTGGGCGAGCACCCGGAAGCGACCGAACTGGTGACCGGGTGCGGGGAACGAGGCGGCCACAGTCATGTTCTACCTGACGCGCTACACCCTTGGGAGGCTCCCGGAGGGATTGGTGGCTGTGCTTGGATCGTTCCAAGTCCTGCGTGCCCTGCAGGCGACCCTCGACGCACCGGAGTGACCGTGACCGACAGCCCCCTCGACTCCCCGGCCGTCTGGCCGGGCCAGCCCTACCCGCTGGGAGCGACCTTCGACGGCACCGGCACCAACTTCGCCCTGTTCAGCGAGGTGGCCGAGCGGGTGGAGCTGTGCCTCTTCGACGGCGAGGGCGGCGAGACCCGCGTCGAGCTGACCGAGGTCGACGCCTACATCTGGCACTGCTACCTCCCCCAGGCGCAGCCCGGGCAGCGCTACGGCTACCGGGTGCATGGCCCGTGGGACCCCGCCCAGGGCCTGCGCTGCAACCCCGCCAAGGTGCTGCTCGACCCCTACGCCAAGGCCACCGCCGGCGACATCGACTGGGACCAGAGCCTGTTCGGCTACACCTTCGGTGACGAGGACTCGCGCAACGACGACGACTCGGCCGCGCACATGACCCACGGCGTGGTGATCAACCCCTTCTTCGACTGGGAGGGCGACCGCCGGCTCAACTACCCCTACAACGAGTCGGTCATCTACGAGGCGCACGTCAAGGGGATGACCCAGCTGCACCCGGAGGTGCCCGAGGCGCTGCGCGGCACGTACGCCGGCCTCGCCCACCCCGCGATCACCGACCACCTGACGCGGCTCGGCATCACCGCCATCGAGCTGATGCCGGTCCACCAGTTCGTCCAGGACAGCACCCTGCTCGACAAGGGGCTGCGCAACTACTGGGGCTACAACACCCTCGGGTTCTTCGCCCCGCACGCCGACTACGCCGCCAACGGCCGCCTCGACGGCCCCGGCCAGCTCGGCCAGCAGGTCCAGGAGTTCAAGGCCATGGTCAAGGCCATGCACGCCGCCGGCATCGAGGTCATCCTCGACGTCGTCTACAACCACACCGCCGAGGGCAACCACCTCGGCCCGATGCTGAGCATGCGCGGCATCGACAACCAGGCGTACTACCGCGTGGTCGAGGACGACGCGAAGTTCTACATGGACTACACCGGCACCGGGAACTCGCTCAACGTCGGACACCCGCACGCCCTGCAGCTGATCATGGACTCGCTGCGCTACTGGGTCACCGAGATGCATGTCGACGGCTTCCGCTTCGACCTCGCCTCCACGCTCGCGCGGGAGTTCTACGAGGTCGACCGCCTCGCGACGTTCTTCGAGCTCGTGCAGCAGGACCCGGTGGTCTCGCAGGTCAAGCTGATCGCCGAGCCCTGGGACATCGGCCCGGGCGGCTACCAGGTCGGCGGCTTCCCGCCGCAGTGGACGGAGTGGAACGGCGCCTACCGCGACGTCGTCCGCGACTTCTGGCGCGGCGAGCCGGCCCTGGGTGAGTTCGCCTCGCGGGTGGCCGGGTCGTCCGACCTGTACGAGCACAGCGGACGGCGTCCGGTGGCGAGCATCAACTTCATCACCGCCCACGACGGGTTCACGATGCGCGACCTCGTGTCCTACAACGAGAAGCACAACGATGCCAACGGCGAGGACAGCCGCGACGGCGAGGACCACAACCGGTCCTACAACCGCGGCGCCGAGGGGCCCACCGACGACCCGGAGATCCTGGCGGCGCGCTCGCGCGCCCAGCGCAACCTGCTCGCGACGCTGCTGCTGAGCCAGGGCGTGCCGATGATCCTGCACGGCGACGAGCTCGGCCGCACCCAGCACGGCAACAACAACACCTACGCCCAGGACTCCGAGATCGCCTGGATGGAGTGGGTCGACGTCGACCAGCCGCTGATGGACTTCACCGCCGCGCTCGTGCGACTGCGGCGCGACCACCCGACGTTCCGGCGCAAGCGGTTCTTCACCGGCCGCACGGTCCGCATCGGCGAGGCCGGGGAGGACCGCCTCAACGACATCGTCTGGCTGCACCTCGACGGCCGGCCGATGGAGGACGGCGACTGGGAGGGCGACACGCAGGCGCTCGGCATGTACCTCAACGGCAACGGCATCGCCGGTCGCGACGCCCGCGGCGAGGACATCACCGACGACCACTTCCTGCTCTACTTCAACGCCGACGGCCCGGCCCAGATCACCCTCCCGCCCGAGGAGTACTCCGCCGCCTGGGACGTCATCATCAACACCGGTGGCGACGCCGACGCGGCGCAGACCTGCGCCGCGGGGTCGACGTTCGCCATCGAGAGCACCAGCGTGCTGGTCCTGCGCGAGCACCGTGAGCCCGAGGCCCAGCCCGACCACTCGGTGGCGGCCTCGGTCGCCGCCCAGACCCGCGTGAGCTGATCGTGACCCCATCCGGCAAGACCCCCGTCCCGACCAACACCTACCGGCTGCAGGTCCGGGAGTCGTTCGACCTCCACGAGGCCGCCCGGCGCCTGCCGTACCTGCGTGACCTCGGTGTCGACTGGGTCTACCTCTCGCCGCTGCTCGAGGCCGAGCCGGGCTCGGACCACGGCTACGACGTCGTCCGCCACGACCGCGTCGACCCCGCGCGCGGCGGGGCCGAGGGCCTCGCTGTCTTCTCGGCCGAGGCCCGCCGCCTCGGGCTCGGCGTGCTCGTCGACATCGTGCCCAACCACGTCGGCATCGCGACCCCCGAGGCCAACCCCTGGTGGTGGGACCTGCTCGCCCACGGCCGCGACTCGGCGCACGCCGACACCTTCGACGTCGACTGGGACGCCGGCGGCGGGCGCGTGCTCGTGCCCGTGGTCGGTGACGACGACGAGTCCGCGATCGTGCACGGTGAGGACGGCGTCCGCTACCACGACCACCGCTTCCCGACCGGCGACGGCTACGAGCTGGTGCCGTGGCGCGCCGCCGACGACCGGCTCAACTGGCGGCGCTTCTTCGCCATCAACACGCTGGCGGGGGTGCGGGTCGAGGACCCGGCGGTCTTCGACGCCACCCACGTCGAGATCGCCCGGTGGTTCGCCGAGGGCCTCGTCGACGGCCTGCGGGTCGACCACCCCGACGGGCTGCGCGACCCCGAGGGCTACCTGCGCGACCTCGCCGACCTCACCGGCGGCGCCTACGTGCTCGTCGAGAAGATCCTCGAGCCCGGTGAGGAGCTCGCCACGACGTGGGCGACCGCCGGCACCACCGGCTACGACGTCCTCGGTCTCGTCGACCGGGTGCTCACCGACCCGGCGGCCGAGCCTGCGCTGCCGGGCGCCTACGGCGGCTACCCCGAGATGGTGCACGACACCAAGCGCGCCGTCGCCGACGGGATCCTCGGCTCGGAGGTGCGCCGCGTCGTCCGCGAGCTGCCGCAGGCCGTGCGCGACCTCGAGGGCCACGACCGGCTGGTCGACGCCGTGGCCGAGGTGGCCGCGTGCTTCCCGGTCTACCGCTCCTACCTGCCCGCGGGACGCGAGCACCTCGAGCACGCCGTGGCGGCCGCCCGGCTCGGCCGGCCGGGACTGGGCAGCACGTTCGACGCCCTCGCGCCGGTGCTGGCCGACCCCCGGGAGCCGGCCGCGCTGCGCTTCCAGCAGACCACCGGTGCCGTGATGGCCAAGGGGGTGGAGGACTGCGCGTTCTACCGCTTCAACCGGCTCACCTCGCTCAACGAGGTGGGCGGGGACCCCGACCACTTCTCGGTGGGCGTCGACGAGTTCCACGCTGCCATGGCCCACCGACAGTCCACGTGGCCGCACGCGATGACCACGCTGACCACCCACGACACCAAGCGCAGCGAGGACGTGCGCGCCCGGATCACCGCGCTGTCGGAGGTGCCGCAGGTCTGGGTCGAGGGCTTCGAGCGCCTGCAGGCGCTCGCACCCGTGCCGTCCACCTCGTTCGCCGCGCTGCTGTGGCAGGCCGTCGTCGGGGCCTGGGACGGCGACGACCCCGCCCTGCGCGACCGGCTGCACGCCTACGCCGAGAAGGCGATGCGCGAGGCCGGCGACCAGACCACCTGGTCGGCGCCCGACGCCGGCTTCGAGGCGGCCGTCCACGCGGCGGTCGACGCCGCCTTCGACGACGCCGAGGCGCACGCCGTGGTGCAGCGGCTGCTCACCGAGGTCTCGGGCCCGGGGCTGACCAACTCGCTGGCGGCCAAGCTGCTCGCGCTGACCGTGCCGGGGGTGCCCGACGTCTACCAGGGCACCGAGCTGGGCGACTACTCGCTCGTCGACCCCGACAACCGGCGCCCGGTCGACTTCGACCTGCGCGCGGCGGTGCTGGCCGGAACGCGCCCGCACCCCGAGCGGCCCAAGCTCGAGGTCACCACCACGGCGCTGCGGTTGCGCCGCGACCGGCCCGAGCTGTTCACGACGTACACGCCGGTGGCGGTGAGCGGTCCGGCCGCCGCCCACGTGCTCGCCTTCGACCGCGGCGGGGCGATCACCGTGGTGACCCGGCTGCCCGTCGGCCTGCAGGCGCGCGGCGGCTGGGACGACACCCACCTCGCGCTGCCCGAGGGCACCTGGCGCGACGCGATCTTCGGGGCGACGACCGACGGCCCGGTCGAGCCCGTGCTCGCCGCCGCCGGCGTCGCGCTCCTGGTGAGGGAGGACTGAGATGACGACGCGTGGACCCTTCGACGTGTGGGCGCCCCGGGCGCGACGGCTCCGGTTGTCGGTGGGCGATGCCACCGTGGCGATGCACCAGACGGACGGCGGGTGGTGGACCCCGTCCGAGCCCACCCCGGACCCGGCGAAGGGAGACGTCGACTACGGCTACCTCATCGACGACACGGACGCGCCCCGACCCGACCCGCGGTCGCGGCGCCAGCCGGCGGGCGTCCACCAGCGCTCGCGAACCCACCGCCCCGAGGACTTCTCGTGGAGCGACGACACCTGGCGCGGTCGCCAGCTGGCCGGCGCGGTGATCTACGAGCTGCACGTCGGGACCTTCACGCCCGAAGGGACCTTCGACTCGGCGCTCGAGCGGCTCGACCACCTGCGCTCGATCGGCGTCGACCTCGTCGAGCTGATGCCGGTGAACGCCGTCAACGGCACCCACAACTGGGGCTACGACGGCGTCCTGTGGTCCGCCGTGCACGAGCCGTACGGCGGGCCCGCCGGCTACCAGCGCTTCGTCGACGGCTGCCACGCGGCCGGCCTCGGCGTCATCCAGGACGTCGTCCACAACCACCTCGGACCCTCGGGCAACTACCTGCCGGAGCTCGGGCCCTACCTCAAGCAGGGTCGCAACACCTGGGGCGACCTGGTCAACCTCGACGGCGAGGGCTCGGCCGAGGTCCGGCGCCTGATCCTCGACAACGTGCGGATGTGGTTCACCGACTACCACGTCGACGGGCTGCGGCTCGACGCCGTGCACGCGCTGCAGGACGAGTCGGCGACCCACCTGCTGGAGGAGATGGCGATCGAGGTCGCCGCGCTCTCGGCCCACCTCGGCCGGCCGCTGACGCTGATCGCCGAGTCCGACCTCAACGACCCCCGGCTGGTCACCCCCCGCGAAGCCGGTGGGTTCGGGCTCGACGCGCAGTGGAGCGACGACTACCACCACGCCGTCCACGTCGCGCTGACCCGCGAGACCGCCGGCTACTACGCCGACTTCGAGCCGCTGGGCGCGCTGGCCAAGGTGGCCGAGCGCGGGTTCTTCCACGACGGCACGTTCAGCTCGTTCCGGGGGCGCGACCACGGCGTCCCGATCGACACCGCGACGATGCCGACCTGGCGGCTGGTGGTCTGCAGCCAGAACCACGACCAGATCGGCAACCGCGCCGTCGGTGACCGGATCACCGAGGTCCTCGACGACGACCAGCTGGCCTGCGCCGCGCTGCTCACGCTCACCGGCCCGTTCACGCCGATGCTGTTCCAGGGCGAGGAGTGGGGCGCGGCCACGCCGTTCCAGTTCTTCACCTCCCACCCCGAGCCCGAGCTCGGCAGGGCCACGGCGGAGGGCCGGATCGCGGAGTTCGCCGCGATGGGGTGGGACCCGTCGGTGGTGCCCGACCCGCAGGACCCCGCGACGTACGAGCGCTCGAAGCTCGACTGGTCCGAGACCGAGGGACCGCGCGGCGCGCGGCTGCTGCAGGTCTACCGCGACCTGGCGCGGCTGCGGCGCGCGCTGCCCGAGCTCACCGACCCGGCCTTCGCGAGCACCTCGTGCCGCGTCGACGAGGCCGCCCGCCTGTTCTCGATGCGCCGCGGCGCGGTCGAGGTCCTGCTCAACCTGGGCGACCAGGAGGCCGCCGTCGACGTCGGGGACGCCGAGGTGCTCTTCGCCACGCCGTCGGGTGTCGAGGTCACCGGCGGCAGCGCCCGCCTGCCGGCCCACGCGGGGGCGCTCGTCCGCCACCGGTGAGCGAGCACCCGGGTCGCTGATGCGGTGCCCGCCACGTCCGTTACGTATCCTGACGGCCCCGAGAACGGACAGGATGTGGCGCGGCGTGCGAGCGAAGCTCATGGCTGCGGTGCTCGCCGTGGTGCTCCTGGCGACCGGCGCGTGCCAGCCCGACGACGACGGACCCGACCCCGAGTCGTCGACGAAGAGCGCCCGGGGGCCACTGCCCGCCGTCGACCTCAACGTGGTGGTGGTCGTCGTCGACGACGCCTCCGACATCAAGTGCTCCCAGGTCCAGCGCTACCTCCCGAAGACCGCCCGGCTGCTGCGCGACCAGGGCACCTGCTTCGAGCACGCGACCGTGACCAGCCCGGCCTGCTGCCCGTCCCGGGCGGTGCTGCAGACCGGCCAGATGGGCCACAACAGCGGGGTCACGCGGCAGATCGACGCCTCGAAGCTGCGCGTCGAGGACACCGTCCAGGACGACCTCACCGACGCCGGCTACGAGACCTACGGCACCGGCAAGTTCTTCAACGGCGTCAGCCCGTGGCTCTTCGAGTCCGGTGAGCGCTCCAGCGGCTTCCTGAGCTCCGACTTCTGGGCGGGGTCGCAGTACTACGACTACGACCTGTGGGACGACGAGGCCGGCGAGCCGCGGGTCTCGGCCCCGGGCGTGCACGCCACCACCCAGACCGGGGAGTTCCTGCGCGAGTTCATCCGCGGGCAGGCCGGTTCGGAGCGCCCGTTCTACGCCTACGCCGCGTTCAAGGCCCCGCACACCGACAACTCCGCGCCCAACGAGGCGCTGCGCCTCCCGGTGCCGACCCCGGCCAACCGCGACCGCCCGGTCCCGCCGTTCCGCTGGAACCCCGAGGTCGACCGGCGCGACAAGATGCCGATCTTCCGGCACCAGCTGGCACCGCGCCGCTACTTCGAGCGGTTCCACGAGGCGCGCACCCGCTCGATGTACGACGTCGACGACGAGATGGGCAAGACGTTCGACCTGCTGCGCAGCGAGGGCATCCTCGACGAGACGGCCGTGGTCTTCACCAGCGACAACGGCTACCACCTCGGCGAGAACGGCTGGGAGACCAAGGGCGACCCCTACCAGGCGTCGATGGACGTCCCCCTGCTCGCCTGGCTGCCGTCGGCGTTCGCCGCAGGCGAGGTCGACAAGCGCCCGGTCGGGCTGATCGACCTCGCACCGACCATCTACGACCTGCTCGACGTCACCCCCGAGCACGTCCACGACGGGCGCTCGCTGCTCGACGGGACCGAGCGCCGGGGCACCTACCACGAGCTGCAGAACGAGAAGTCCCGCGTGCTGTTCAAGGAGGCCGGCTACGCACCCGGCCGGGTGCCGACGTGGGCGATGTACCGCTCGGGGACCCGCTCCTACATCGAGTTCTACGACAACCGCGGGCGGCTGCTGCGCTCGGAGTTCTACACCGACCCGCAGTTCAAGAGGAACCTGCTGTGGCCCGGCTACCGGGCCCAGCGCCCCTCGGCCAGGGTGCTCGCCGGCTTCCGCGCGAAGCTGCGCGCGGGCCGCACCTGCGCGGGCGTGGCAGGCACCAGCGCCGCCAACCCCTGCCCGTAGCTCGCTGGTGACCCCGTCGGTCAGGCCGGCTCGGTGGAGGGACCCTCGCGCTCGGCCTCCCGGCGACGGCGCTCCTGCTCGTGCCGGCGCCGCTGCTCCTCGGCCCGCTCGCGCACCTGGCGCAGGAAGGCCTCGTCCTGCTCGGGGTCGACGGCGGCGGACCGGCCGGGCCGGTCGTACTCGGGGAACTGCGGCGCCGGCCGCTCGTGTGCCGACGTACGACGCGGGCCGCGGCTGGGGCGGCCGGCGGCCAGCCAGGCCACGGACCCCACGAACGGGAACAGCAGCACCAGCACGAGCCACCAGAGCTTCGGCAGGTGGCGGACGTCGCCGTCGGACGTCGAGATGACGTCGACCAGCGAGTAGACCCACAGGCAGAAGACGACCACGCCGAAGAACAGCTGCAGCTTGAGCACGCGCACAGTCTGGAGGCGCGCGCGACCCGTCGTCCAGGAAACCGGAAGAACGGCGACCGGGCCCGTGGGAGGACGAGCCCGGCCGCCGGGTCACACCCCGGCTGGCGCCGGGGCGGTGTCCGGCTCTCCGGTCGTGGCAACGACCGGGCCGGTGGGCTCGTCGCCGCCCTCGCGGAAGCCGTGGCGCTCCCACCAGCGGGCCAGCGGGCCGGGCGCCCACCAGTTCCAGCCGCCGAGGAGCTTCATGGTGGCGGGCACCAGGAGCGCCCGGACGATGGTGGCGTCGATCAGCAGCGCGACGAGCATCCCGATGCCGAGCATCTTCATGAACACGATGCCGCTGGTGCCGAAGGCGCCGATCACCACGCCGAGCAGGAGGGCGGCACTGGTGATGATGCGGCCGGTCTTCTGCAGCCCGGTCGCCACCGCGAGGTCGTTGTCGGGCTTGCCGGCCGCGACCGAGCGGTCCCACTGCTCCCGGACCCGTGACAGCAGGAACACCTCGTAGTCCATGGACAACCCGAACAGGATGGCCAGCATCAGGATCGGGTTGGTGGCGTCGAGGAACCCCTGCGACTCGAACCCGAGGAACCCGGCGAGGTGACCGTCGCTGAAGATCCAGGTCACCACGCCGAACGACGCGGTGATCGAGAACAGGTTCATCACCACCGCCTTGACCGGCAGCACGACCGAGCCGAAGGCGACGAAGAGCAGCACCAGCATCACGACCACGACGATCAGGCCCATCCACGGCAGGTGGGCGCCGACGGAGCCGACGAGGTCGACCGTCTCCGCACTCAGCCCGCCGACCAGGGCGTCGCCAGCGCCGGGGTCGACGTCGCGCAGGTCGGCGACGATCGCCTGCGACCGCTCGGTCTGGCTGTTGCCCGCCCAGCTGGCCCGCAGCAGGGTCACGTCGCCCTGGCGGCCCAGCTCGACGACGCCGGTGATCCCCTCGACGTCGGTGACCGCGCTGCGGTAGGCCGCGACCTCCTCGGCCCCGGCACCGTCGAGCAGCAGGCTGGCCGTCGACGTCTCGGGACCGAACTCCTCGACGAGCACGTCGGCCGCCTGGTGCGCGGGCGCGTCCTCGGGCAGCACGCGGTGGTCGACCGAGCCCCACTTGACGCCCAGGAACGGCGAGGCCACGGCGAGCAGGACCACGACCGTCGCGGCCACGACCAGCACCGGCCGCCGCATCACCGCCCGGGCGAGCGCGGCCCACCGGCCGTGGGCGTCCTCGACGCCGACCGAGCGGCCCCGCCGCCAGGGCAGCCGGCCGGCGTCGACCCGCCGGCCGAGCAGCACCAGGGCCGCCGGCAGGACGGTGAGCGCGGCCAGCATGGCGATCAGCACGGCGGCGACGCCGCCGTAGCCCATGCTGCGCAGGAACGCCTGCGGGAAGACGAGCAGGCTCGCCATCGCCGCGGCGACCGTGAGCCCGGAGAACATCACCGTGCGCCCGGCGGTCGCCATGGTGCGGCGGATGGCGACCCGGGGCGCTGCCGGGTCGTCGGCGGGCAGCGCCGCGAGCTCCTCGCGGAAGCGGCTGATCACGAACAGCGCGTAGTCGATGGCCAGGCCGATGCCGATCAGCGAGACCACGTTGACGGCGAAGACGGACACCTCGGTGAACAGCGTGAGCACCCGCACGACCGCCAGCGCGCCGACCATGGCCACCAGTCCGACGAGCACGGGCATCGAGGCCGCGACCAGGCTGCCGAAGATGAGCAGCGCCAGGAGCAGGACGACGGGCATCGAGATCAGCTCGGCCCGCTCGAGGTCCTCGGAGGTGATCTCGTTGACGTCGTGGTAGACCGCGAACGACCCGGCGAGGTCGGTGTCGAGCCCCGCGCCCGGCTCCTCGAGCACCGGCGCGACCACGTCGTAGCTCTCCAGGTAGTCGTCCTGGCTGTCGCCGGCCAGGGAGACCAGCACCTGCGCCGACCGCCCGTCGTCGCTGACCATGCCCTCGGCCTGGGCGCGCTCGGCGGCGTAGTAGGGCACCACCGAGGCGACCGCGTCGTCGGGCAGCGCGTCGACGACGTCCTCGACGGCCTGCCGGAACTCGCCGTCGTCGGCCGCCAGCTCGTCGCTGGAGTAGATCGCCACCACGTCGACGGTCCGGTTGCCGAAGACCTCCCGCTCCAGGCGCAGCTCGCGTGCGGCCTCGGAGCCGGGGTCGTCGAACCCGCCCTGGCTCAGGGCGCCGAAGACGCCGAGGCCGTAGGCGGCGGCACCCACGGTGACCAGCAGCCCCAGCACCAGCACCCGGCCCGCGCGACGCGCGACGTAGGCGCTCCACCGCTCGATCATGCGGCCTCCCGCGATCGTCCGTCAGGAAAGTAAACGCTGTAAACCGGCGGTCTCTAGGTCCCAGTGCAACACCTTGATCTGGGGGTGTTGAGGGTGCCGCATGGTGTGGCTGTTGGGGGCGTGGTCCGCGAGGCGTTCTGGGGGTTGCTCAGGGCGGGTGTTCATCCCGATGCCGCGGCGTTGGAGGTGGGTGTGTCGGTGTGGGCTGGGCGTAAGTGGCTGGCTGATGGTGGCGGGGTGATTCCTCCACCTTCACGGGCCGGGCAGCCCGGGCGCCGCTATCACCGTCTGAGCGCGGAGCAGCGCGAGACGATCGGATTGATGTCGGCTGCTGGCCGCGGGGACGCCGAGATCGCGGTGGCCGTGGGCTGTGACCGGTCCACGGTGTGGCGTGAGCGGCGCCGCAACGCCAACGCCGGCGGGGACTATCGTCCCTCCACGGCACAGCGCAAGGCTGAGGCCCGGGCGTCGACCACGCACCGCACGACCTCAAAGCTAGCCACGCCGGGGCCGTTACGTGACTACGTCATCGCCGGGCTGCAGGCGTTGTGGTCACCACAAGAGGTCGCGGCAAGGATCAAGATGGACCACCCCGAAGACCCCGCGATGAGGGTTTGTGCCGAGACGATCTACCAGTCGCTGTTCGTCCAGGCCCGCGGCGGCCTCAAACGCGAGCTGACCGTCCACCTGCGCACCCAACGCCAGCGCCGCACGCCCCGGGCCAGGTCCAGCCACGACGAACGGCGCGGGAAGCTGGTCGAGACGATCCCCATCAGCCAACGCCCCGCCGAGGCCATCGACCGAGCCGTCCCGGGCCACTGGGAGGGCGACCTCATCGTGGGTCGCGACAACGGCTCGGCCATCGGGACCCTGGTCGAGCGCGCCAGCCGCTACGTGCTGCTGATCCACCTGCCCGGACGCCGGACCGCCCAGGCGTTCTACGACGCGATCGTGCCGACCATCAACACCCTGCCCACCGAGCTGAAGCGATCCCTGACCTGGGACAACGGCAAAGAGATGGCCATGCACCGCCAGATCACCCTGGCCACCGACATGGCCGTCTACTTCGCCGACCCCCACTCACCGTGGCAACGCGGCTCGAACGAGAACACCAACGGCCTGCTGCGTCAGTACTTCCCCAAAGGAATCAGCCTGCGCCAGTTCGACCCCGACCACCTCGCCACCGTCGCCCGCCAACTCAACGGCAGACCCCGCCAGACCCTGGACTGGCGAACCCCAGCCGAGACCCTCAATGACATGCTCGGCCGACCGTTCGAACCACCGGTGTTGCGTTAGGACCTAGAGACCGCC